>JBDRED010000025.1:0-56621 GCA_043820025.1 Elusimicrobiota bacterium | reverse complement strand
GGCATAGCTTTATAATTATTAAATATAAACGCAGGCGGCATAACATTATTTGAAATATGTAATTCATCTATTCTGCCTTGATAATTATGTATATACTTACCATCTGAATTGCCTATTATCACTTTTTTATCTGAAATATCTATGCATCCTTGTACTTGAACACTCCCTTTTTCAATACCATTGACAAATATTTTTAAATTATTTCCATCATGGGTCATTACAATATACTGCCAGGCATTAAGCCTCACACAATTTTCAGCAGTCACGCTATATTCTATATTATCAATAATAACACTACCCATAATATTATTATCAATTATTCTTATCCCATAAGAACCTTCTTTTAACACAATATATCCGCTATCCGAAGCCTCTGGCAATATCCATAACTCTATTCCTAATGTATTAAGTGCCAGCTTATCCGAGCCTTCAATTTCACATGATCCACAGCCATTAAAATATATGCCTCCGCTTAACCTGCCGCTGCAGCTGCTTACTCCCCCCGTTACACTAAGTCCGTCAAAATCATCGCATCCCACAAAACTATTATTTGCAGACGCAGTGTTTTCAATATTCCCTATACTATCATAAATGTATTCCTTTGCGCCATAATCACCTTCAGCCCTTGTTAATCTTGAAAGATCATCATATGTATATCTTTGTTTTATGATCCCATTTTCATTTATCTGTGTAATATTTCCTATTGGATCATACTCATAGCTATAATATTGCACATTATTACTTGTTGTTAAAGAACCTAAGAGGAAATTATTTGGTTTGTATGTATAGTTAGTTACTATTCCATTTCCGTATTCTATACTTGACAATTTTCCAACAGCCTGTTCATCATAAGTTAATACTGCGTAAGACAAAGTATCCGCGCTATTTTTTATAGATTTCAGCACTCCTGTTTCATATTTATAATTTATAAAATCATTATCAGGATAAACCAGCTTTGTAGGCCTGCCTAAAGCATCATATTCATTACTCGTAGTTTTAGTGCCTGCAACACCATTTATTGTACGCGCTTTACTAATATTCCTACCTAATTCATCATAACTAAAATCCGTTGTTCCTGATAGGTCTGTAACACGCGTAAGCCTGCCAATACCATTATTTCCATTATCATATTCGTATGCTATATTAGAATTATTCGGATATGTTTTTAAAATAATTCTACCTAATCTATCATAATTCATTTCTATAGTTTGATTTTTATTATCTGTCTGAGCCACTAAATTATTATTAATATTATATGCGTAATGCCAATCGCCCATAACAGAATCCTGCATACTGACCTTCCTGCCGAGACTGTCATAATTAATTGTTGTAATATCTCCTTTATCATTTATCAGCTTTATTAAGTTTCCAAGCGCATTGTACTCATATTTTGTAATGTATTCCTCTCCGGTGTTGTGTTCGTGAACCTCTCTTATTCTCCCATAAACATCTTTAATATAATCTTTGGCTACGTTTTTTCCGTCAAGAATAGTTTCATTCCAGTTTGAATATATTTTCTTAATAGTCGTGCCGTCAGGCTGAGTTATTTGTATGATTCTTCCTAATTCGTCATAAATATTTAAAGAAGAAGGTTTATTATAATCCGGAGCAGTATATTCTTCTGAATAAACTGAAGTATATGGCACATAGGATCTTTCAACCCCTCCTCTTAGATTGTATTTTACTATATCTGATATTACCTGTTTATTACTCGATGCAGGCCCCTTCGTCTGGCAGGTTCTTCCCAAACCATCAATAAATGTAAAAACTTTTAATATATCTGCTTCTCCATGGTTTACACGCTGAGTTGTAACTATTCTATGAGGAGGAGCCTGATAAATAAAATACTCATATGTTGTGGTAGGATACTCGGAACAATCTTTATGTCCAATTATCTTAATAATATTACTATAATTATCGTATTCACTGGATGTGACTTTATTATTTGCATCAGTATATGTCAAAACCTGACCTGCTTCATTATAAGTGTAATGCTCTGTATGATTAAGCCCATTACTTGCTGCGCTAATATACTGATGGAAAATAGCATCATATACTATATGTGTGTGATTTCCATCTAAACCATTAGTCTCGTTCCACAATGCATCATATGTATCTGTCATATTGCCATATTGATCATAAGACATAGTTATTATTTGCTTATTACCATTATTATTCCATTTTTCTGTTCTTGACATATTACCTTTCACAGGTGTCTGCGTATTCCAATCATTTGAATTATCATAATAATACCAAAGCTCTTTTATAATATCTCCTTCATGGTCTAACATTTTTTCATGTTTTGGATAACTAACCATATTAGTTTCAGTATTCCGAGCGTATTCGAGTTGAATTGTATTCTCGTCACCCGAAACATCTACGTCACCTGTAAAATATGTTTGAGTAACGTTGCCATAATCATCATAGCAAAACTCTGTCTGAGTATGTTTATCAAAAAAGTAATTATCAGTTTTTATTATTTGTGGAAAATATACTCCTGAAAAAGGCCGGCTATAAGAGAATGTATTTACTGTTTTAGTTAAAAGATTTCCACTACTATTATAGGATGCTTTTTCATATATTTGACCTTTAAATATATTTATATCATTTAATGCATTTTGAGTTTGTAAATATTTGACTTCTAATATATTCCCAATACTATCTACAGTTCTAACTGTATTAAATCCTAAAAATTCACGTTTTCTATATGGTTCCTTATCAAACAAGCCATCAATAAATGAATAAGTAAGTGAAATATTATTACCCATGCCATCTGAAGTATTAATATTCTTAATCACATTTACAGGGAAAGGCAAATACCATACATTACTATGCCTATATGTTCCATAACCAATATTTATAGACCCTCCGAGCATGTTTTTAATATTTACCAGATTGCTTACCTTACTTGTATTTTCCCTTACTGTGGTCTCCCCTCCGTCATAGAAACAAACATCTAATAAACCATCCCCATTAAAATCGCCTAGACGCTGCGCTTTATTTGGCCTTGACCCATAATTAAATGTATCCATAACCTGCCAAGAAGGAATACTACTGCCATTACTGTATCCAACATAAAAATTTGATGATTCTTCCTTATAAAAAGACAAATCCGTTAAACCATCAGAGTTAAAATCGCCGGCTAAAAAAGTATCTGAAACAGCTTCTCCATGCCAAGAATCATTATTCCAAATACTAAAATTAAAGCTTTTACCTGTGCTTAAACCAATCCAAGTTTTCCCATTTTCCCAATCCCAAAAAGATATATCACTTAATCCATCTCCATTAAAATCGCCTATTTGAAATTTACCCCTTTCATCATTTCCATCCAGGCCAAAATTAATATCACTCCACACACTAACATTAAATCCATTACTTCCATTACTTAGCCCAACTTTAATATTGCCGCCATAATTCCAACCATCATAATATAGAATATCACTATAGCCATCTCCGTTAAAATCGCCGGTTTTCCATGTATTACCATAATAGAGCATATCACCATTTGCTACCCACTTTGAAGAATTAAAGCCACTGCCATTACTGGTTGCCACCCATCCTCCATCCTGATATCTATTAACAAAAATATCGCTCTTCCCATCTCCATTATAATCACCCACAAGCAAACAATCCGGCATAAATTTGTCATCGCTATTAAATGTAAGCCCGCTCCAATTTTGGATATTGTATCCATTTATGGCTATTTCAGGAATTAAATGCGCAAATCCGGCATAATCAGTATAAAACAAACATAAATCTGCTTCATTATCACCATCAAAATCCCCATTACTTACATTTGTTTTATAATACCTTATAGTATTCCCATCCTGGATTCTGATTTCTTTTTCAAAGGAATACTGGTAATCTAGATTATTTCCATTATTTATTCCACGATAAAATTTGGTTTTATTATCAGCATAATAACTTAGACTTGCATCACACAAACCATCACCTGTAAAATCAGCGGCAGTAAAATTATTTGTTATTATAGTACCAAAATTGTTTGTACTCCAAACCCTATTGAATAGGGTATTACCTGAATCATAACTAAATTTTGTTTCCGGCAAACTACTTATACCATCTTTTCCATATACCCTTACATATTCTAATAGAGAATTCCCCGATATATTTGTAATATAATTGCATTCATATTTTCGAATAAGGACTCCATTACTTTTAACTATAATCCTCTTCAACCTTTCATCAAGTTTTTGTTCAACTCCTGTCCTATAATTAGTTATTATATCTGGACGAGGTTCATATTCGAATACTACCTCTTGTTTAGGAGCATCCCCATCCTTTCCCGTATACAGTATGTTTGATGGTAAATAGTTAATTACTCCTGCTCCTCCTCCGGAAAATGTGGTAATCTTAGGTGCAGGATACTGAATTTGCATATAATTACCATTAGTATCTGTTACCTTCGTTAATCCCCAATATGTATATTTCCCATTAACCTCAACAAGTCCGTTCAATTCATATTTTTTCCCGGTTTTATCTAAAACTATCCATTGACGCGAATTATAATAATATTGAAATCGCATAAATCCAGCTTCAACCTGGGATCTAAATTCCCAATAATCTGATCCCTGTCCAACCTTTACAAGTTCACTAGCCTGTCCTGCAATACTAAATATAAAGATATCACTTGTTCCGGAACTAGTGTCATCATATTTTGGGATACCATATCTAGTGCTTCGAAATATAGCGCCTACACTTAGGTCCCATCCAACTCCCAGCCATCCATTACCTGCCTGAGAATTATATACAAATGCCAAATTAGGCTGTATACCCTGTCTGCCTTGAACTACCTCTATTGGATAGGTATAGGTAAATGCACCTGTGAATGTTGTATCGAATGTGCCGGTTGGACTTAGATTACCCGGATTTGGTCCCGAAGATTCAGCTGCGTATAAAATATTAAGAATTGAGAAAAATGAAAAGACTAATAGAAAATGAAATGCGGTTTGAAAGATTTTTTTTATGTTCATATTACATACCCGGCCCTCCTATATAACGAATTTTAATATTCATAAACAATTAAATTTTTTATTAATACATTTTATTCATACTAACTTTAGCTTGCATCTCACTTAATTATTTTAAAATATACATTATCATTACAATGAAAGTCAAGAATATCTTTTTATTTTTTTGCATCTTCTATTAAAAACAATACTCATGTTTTTCGTTTTTCTTACTTTCTCTTCTTTTTCCAGAATCCCAGTTTTTTATTGCGCGCGTCTTCGTCCAGCTTTAAATAAAGCGGTTTTTCTTTGTAATCAAAGTATTTCATCGCATAAGCAAAACCATTCTTTAATAACTCTTCATTCGCGCATAGATTTTTTTTGCTGATTTTTTTATATTTATATTTCCATTTAAACCACCATGACAAATCGTCAGGCGCTATATACACATACGCCAGCGTCCTTCCGTATTTATCTTTGTATCCGGAAGCTTTATCAGCCGCATCGTATTCTAATACAACATTTTTATTATTTAGCATTCTTTTAGTGAAACTTGAGGCTTGTGCGCCAAAGTATTCCGCATTTCTGTACGGATTCTGAACCTCCGGAGTATTTACTCCAAGCAATCTTATGTGTTCTAAACCGTCCACTATAATCGTGTCGCCGTCAATAACATGCGTGACGCGCGCCTGCTTTGCGTGCAGAATATTAACGCAGAAAACGCATACTAAAATTATTTTAATCCATTGTCTCATTTTTATTCTCTCTTCTTCTGATGTTTTTTTCTCCAATAAAACGGATTTGTAAATGTCGGCCTTGGAACTTTATTCCAAGCGTTGAGTATCTTATCGCCATACTCCTTAAAACCATTATCGCCATATTGAGATATTGTTTCATACGCAAGGCCTGCCTCAATAAGCTTTACTGCTAATAGTTCGCCGTCAATAATAACATGCGCCAGCGTCCTGCCATACCTATCTTTAGTAAAAGGCTCGTAAAATACATCCTTTGCTTCGGAAAACGCTTTTCTGGTAAACTCTGCGGCCTCAAGCCCTAAATGTTGATTCTCATATATTCCATGCTCTTTATGAATTATTTCCGGAGTATCTATTCCAAGTAATCTTATATTAACTCCATGATATCCAAATGAATCTCCGTCGTCGAATATTATTTCAGCAGGATTCATTTTAACGCGGCCTGCCGAAGCCGCATATAGAAATGACGCCAAAACAATGAAAGCGGCAATAATAAAAAATATTTTGTTTCTGTATTTTCTCATAATATCGCGCCTTTATTCTTCAATTCTTTCTTTAATTCATCTATTGATTTAAACGCAATAACATTAAATCCAAATTTTTTCGCGTCATCTGTAAAATCTTTTATATCGTCAACATAAATACATTCTTCAGCTTTATATGGAATATTTTCCAACACATTTTTAAATATCTCGCTGTCAGGCTTCATAAAACCAATCTTGTATGAGAGGAAACACTTTTTAAATAATTTAATCAGATCCGGATAGTCTCTTTCTATTGCCGCGAAATGGAGTTCGTTTGTGTTTGAAAGCATAAACAAATCATGGTTTTTCGATAAATTGGAAAGTATTTCAGAAATACCGTCTTTAATGGTAAAAATGCTATTCCACAAAACCTGAAAATCGGATTCGGTAAGTTTGGCATTTGAAATTTTATTTACACGCTCGTAAAATTCTCTGCCGGTTATTACCGCTGTTTCATAAAGTTTTTTTTGAGCCGTTACTTCCCTCATTAAAGAGGAATTATTGTCTTTGTAAACATCCCGGCTCAATCCTAACCCACTGTAAAAAATCTCTTCATTTACATTAACCAGGACATTTCCTAAATCGAAAATAATTGATTTGATCATAATAATTTGGATACGCGTTACATAGTGAAGGACTCGCCCAGATACACCTTCTTTGCCTCTTCGCTGTTGATTAACTCATTAGCCGTGCCTTCTAATAAAATTTTACCGTCATGCATAATATAAGCTCTATCAATAACCTCAAGTGTTTCACGCACATTATGGTCGGTTATTAATACGCCAAATCCTCGTTTCTTTAAATCAAAAACTATCTTTTGAATATCATCTACTGCGATCGGATCAATACCGACAAACGGCTCATCCAATAAAATAAACTTGGGAGTATTAACCAGCGCCCTGCAGATCTCCACTCTTCTCTTTTCTCCGCCGGATAATGAATACGCTTTTCTGCCGCGCAGCCACGCGATGCCTAAGTCATTGAGAAGTTTCTCCAGTTTAATTTTTTTCTCTTCAGTACTTATAGGCAGATATTCTAAAATAGCCATAACATTTTCTTCTACTGTAAGCTTTCGAAATATTGAAGGCTCCTGGGAAAGATACCCTATTCCAAGCTGAGCCCTTTTATACATAGGCATGCTTGAGATCGGAATATCATCTAAATATATCTCGCCTTTATCCGGAGTAATAAGCCCCACAGTTGAATAAAATGTAGTTGTTTTACCCGCGCCATTCGGGCCAAGAAGGCCGACTATCTCGCCCTGGTTAACCTCTAAATGCACTCCGTTAACAACAAATCGTTTATTATAACTTTTATATAAATCATCAACTCTAAGTTTCATATTAATTTCCTCTCTATTGCTCCGTGTAAACTCCTTTATTTTTAAATACCACTTTGTATACTACTGCATCATATTATTGTCAATGCTCTGTTCCTTAATCGTTTCTTTTGTAGGATAAAAATTTATTTCAACCTGTTTTTCAATAACCAGCTTATTTGTTTCAGGATAGAAATAAATTTTTTCTCCTTTATACACACCCTTGCCCTTTTCGTGCATTTGTGTGACAACAGGCGTATCTGAAAACACAACATATCCTCCCTCGTCGTTATAAACACCCTGCGAACCAACCATTGTAAATTCGCCTTTATCCTTTGAAACCTCAACATTGCCTATAGCGGTCAGGAGTTTTAATTTATCATTTAATTCAAGTTCATCAGACACCATATTTACTATCATAGTATCTTTTTTGACAAAATAGTCAATATTTGAAACCTTTTTCATATAACCGATCTGCGATTCATTATTAAAATTAAAACTATCCGAATACCCGTCCACATAATCGCCATTTGCGTAATCTCTATTTATATGAACATTTCCAAACGCTTCAAAATAATTTTTATCTTCGTAGAATGCTGCTTCATCCGCAGTAACAATAAGAGGCGACCTGCCTTCGGCATTTATTTCCATTGAATCCCTTACCATGGTTACATTGCCCTTAGCTCTGACAATCTTTTCCTTTTCAAAGAATATAACCTCGTCGCCATTCATCGTGAATACATTTGAATCTTTTGCTAATGTGTATTCCAATGATTTAACGTCTTTTAGTGTGCCCATCTCTTTATTAACATCATACAGTAGTTCATCAGCATAGGCTTCAAGATAATCGCCCTGCGCGTATTTTCTTTGAATTTTAACCTTGCCGGACGCTTCAAAGTACCCTTTTTTTTCGAATATATTTGCTTTTTTTGAGTAAATTTTCATTCCGTCCTTCTCAATCTTAACATTTCCTTTGAGAACGATTTTTTCTCCCTTATTTAAAATAGATAAACTATCGCCATTCGCGCTAATCTGTCCCTTTCCCTTCCAAAACGTGCCGCTGGAAGCAAACAAAAACGAACTGGATAATAATAATAAAATGATGATTAACCGCCGCACTATTTTGTTTCCTCCATCATAATATTTACATTGCGTTTTATATCAATCTTCTGAAGATCAGGCGTTGCTTCAAACCCCTCGCCTGTTGTGATAGAGCCATCGCTGATTATACGCACAGCGCTGTCAGATAAAAAACGTTTTTTTGCATTATCAAAATTCATTTCATTAGTTTCTATAATTACATTATCTTTAATTGAATGCATAATAACATTTCCTTCAGAAAACATGTTCTTTGTGCGCATATCAACTATCCCTTTATCAGCCTTGAATGTTGAAACCTTTTCTTTTTTTTCAAAGAAACTCACAAAAACACCTGTTAAATTTACCTTATCCTTGTTCTCATACATATCAGCTCTATCTGAATTAAGTTCCCATATAACTTCGCCTCCAATCACCTCTTGGAGCGTAAATGTTTCAATATATTCGGCAGCGTCGTTGTTTGGAACGCTTTTTTGCTCGTTATCCTCTTTTGCGCATCCAAAAAAAACAATAGCAAAAAGTAATATTAACGGTATTACCGCTTTTTTGTTTTCCATCTTTCGTGTATCCATACCCATTGTGACGGCTCCTTTCTTATCGCATCTTCCAGCATCTTTGTAAGCATTCCCGTATTATATTCTATATCCTTTTGCGTGTCGCCTGTTTTATCTAACGTTACGGGAAGAACGGTTATTTTATGATGATTATTCAATGTCCTATGTATATACGCGACAAGAACCGGCGTATTGTACTTTAAAGCCAAAGCTGCGGCGCCTACAGGCGTTGCAGCATCTCTGTTAAAAAATTTAACAAAACAGTTTTTAACATTTGTATCCTGGTCAATAAGCAGGCCTAAGAACTCATTATTTTTTAAAGCGCGGATTAGATCCTTAGTGCCTTCAGATCTGAGAATAGGTTTAACGCCCTTTGACATTCTGTATGCTGAAAGCATATCATTTAATCTGTCGTCGTAAACACGTTTAGCTAAAACATTCACAGGATAATTCAGCATAGCGTAATACGCTGCGAATATTTCCCAATTACCAATATGTCCTGTGCAAAAAATAATTCCTCTCCCATTTTTTATGGCTTCTTCAAGATACTCGCTCCCTGTAACAGTTACTAATTTCTCTAATTTCCGTTTTGTTAGTTTTGGGAAGGAAAGAAATTCAAATAGATTTTTTCCCAAATGAGAAAACATATCCTTTGTAATTTTATTTATTTCTTTATCCGATTTATCCGGAAATGCCGGTTTGAGATTTTGAACTGCCTTATATCTTGCCGACGGGAGCAAACAATATACCAAACGGCCAAGAATCCCGCCGCATTTAACAGCAAGCGCGTATGGTATTAAAAGAACTAAATAAGAAAACCACTTTGCTCCTATGTAAATACAATAACGAATAAATCTTTTTTTCATATTAATCATCTAAATAACTGCAAAGCATCCTGCCATCTGCCTTGAGCTTTTAGTATGAGTTCAACAACATATCTAAAAACGCCTTTCCCGCCCGGAATAGGCACAACATGATGCGCTGTATCAAGAACCTCTGCTACAGCGTCGTTGGGACAAAAAGCCAAACCTGCTGACTCCAGCGCTGAAAGGTCAACTATATCATCGCCGATATACGCCAGCTCATTTAATGAGATGCCTGCCTCTTTTATTATTTTATCAATCGCCTGTTTTTTTGTTAAAGTGCCTTGAACCAAATAATCAATCTTAAGCTCCTTAGCGCGGTTAGCAACGCTCTCTGAACTGCGGCCTGTAACCCACGCTACCTTAATACCACCCAGCATCCGAAGTATTGTGAATCCTAAGCCATCGCGTACAGTCCAGACTTTTATCTCCTTTTCTTCGCCGGTAAAAATTACCTCTCCCTCAGTCAGAACTCCGTCTACATCTGTGGCAATAAGTTTAATATTTTTAGCGCGCTCATAAATATCTTTTTTTGATAATTTGGAACTCATTTTTTACTCCGTAATTTATTACTCCGTAATTTTTTTATTAACCTAAAAACAACCTAAGGAGAACATATAACACGATTAAACATAAATATATCCCTGCCAAAGCCTTAATATGCCATTTCCAAGCAGGTTTCCATTCAGGAGAAACCAGAAGATTTAATCCGCATTTTTTACAATTAACAGCGTCATCTTTATTCTGTTGTCCGCAATTTTGGCACTGCATAATTAATACTCCTTTGTTCGTCACGCGCAAACGCAAATATCTGCGCTTTAGAGCGTCTTTGCTATTTTATCGAACTTTTTCAGAATCCCAAGCGCTTCATCAAGTTTATTTAACGGAAAAACCACAGCGCTGTCAGATTTTGATTTTTTTGGATCAGGATGCGTTTCCATAAATATACCCGCTACCCCAATAGCTGCCGCTGCCCTTGCCAAAGGCATAATATAATCTCTATCGCCGCCTGACATATCCTTTAAAGCGCCCGGCAGCTGCGCGCTATGCGTAGCGTCAAAGATTACCGGATAACCAAATCTTTTCATGGTTTCAATGCCGCGCATATCAACAACCAAATTATGATATCCAAAACTTGATCCTCTCTCAGTCAAAATAATATTTTTATTTCCGGATTTTTCAGCCTTCCTGATAACATTTAACATATCCTCAGGCGCTAAAAACTGTCCCTTTTTAATATTTATTATTTTTGATAACTTTGCTGTTTCAGTTATCATATCCGTCTGCCTGGATAAAAACGCAGGCACTTGAACAACATCAGCCACCTTTGAAACTTCTTTAACATCTGAGACATTATGCACATCAGTTAAAATATGCACCCCGGTTTTTCTTTTCACATAATCTAAAATTTCAAGTCCCTTGGTAATTCCCGGGCCTCTATATGAATTAATGTTAGACCTGTTTGCTTTATCATACGACGCTTTAAAAATCAATGGAATTTTATGTTTTTGCGCTATTTTTTTAAGCGTCTCGGCGATATACAGTGTTTCTTTAACATTATCAATAACACACGGCCCTGCAATCAGAATAAAAGGATCATTATTTGATATTTTTATACTGCCAAGTTGTATTTCCCATTGACTACTTTTCATAGACACTCCTGTATTTTTACCTGTCTCCACGCCCCGTCTTTAGGGGCGGGACTGTATCCTGCGCTCTACTTCTTATTCATCTTTGCCGCTTCGATAAAATCTCTAAATAAAGGATGAGGCCTTTTAACACGCGATTTAAATTCCGGATGGAATTGCACAGCCACAAGCCACGGATGATCGTCAAGCTCAACTATCTCAACCAGATTATTTTCCGGATTTATACCTGCAATACGCAGTCCACTCTGCTCAAAATCTTTTCTATAGCCATTATTAAATTCAAACCTATGCCTATGCCTTTCAGAAATTCTTTTAATGTTATATGCCTTTGCTGATTTTGTCCCGGCTACAAGATCACAATCATACGCTCCAAGACGCATAGTGCCGCCTTTATCGGTTTTAACCTTTTGATCTTCCATAATGTGTATTACAGGAAACTTAGTATCAGGATCAAACTCCGTACTGTTTGCTTTTGTAAATCCAAGCACATTACGCGCATATTCAATAAGCACGCACTGCATACCTAAACAAATACCGAATAATGGTATCTTGTGTTCTCTGGCATAACGCACAGCGTTAACCTTTCCCTCAACGCCCCTTTCTCCAAACCCGCCCGGCACAAGTATTCCGTCCATCTGCGATAAAATATCATATAAGTTTTCAGAATCGACATCTACATAATGAATATTAACTTTGAGATTATGATATATACCGGCGTGCACCAATGATTCTCTTATGCTCTTGTATGCATCCTTAAGCTCGGTATATTTTCCTGTAATGGCAATATTCACCTCATCTCTCGCGTTAATAAATTTAGTGCATATTTCTTCCCACGAAGACATATCCGGCTCGTGTTCGGTATCCAATCTAAAAAAATTAAGTATTAAATGATCAAGCTTCTCTTTCTTTAAGTCCAAAGGAACCTGATAAATTACTGATCCAACATCCTTTTCCTCAATAACAGCTTTTTCTTCCACATTGCAAAATAAAGCTATTTTATCCTTTAATGCTTTTGAAAGATGCCGTTCAGTACGGCAAATAATAATATCCGGTTCAATTCCTATCTCTCTAAGCTTACCTACGCTATGCTGTGTTGGTTTTGTTTTAAGCTCTTCAGCAGCCTTAATGTAAGGAACAAGAGTCAAATGCACATACATAACCCTATTCCTCCCGGCATCCCTTCTGAACTGTCTTATTGCTTCAAGAAATGGCAGGCTCTCAATATCGCCGACAGTGCCTCCAACCTCAACAATAACAAAATCATATCCTTTAGAAATATTTTTCACAGCTTCCTTAATCTCATTGGTAATATGCGGTATTACCTGCACAGTACCGCCTAAATAATCTCCTCTGCGTTCTTTGGTTATTACTGAATTATATATACGCCCGGTAGTAACATTATTTTTCTGCGAAAGGTTTATATCTAAGAAACGCTCATAATGTCCAAGG
The DNA here is from genome assembly GCA_043820025.1 of Elusimicrobiota bacterium. GTDB lineage: Bacteria > RUG730 > RUG730 > JBDRED01 > JBDRED01 > JBDRED01. Next base: position 43,444 of record JBDRED010000025.1, on the reverse strand, counting down.
TCTAAATCTGTCTCAGCGCCGTCATCTGTAACAAAAACCTCTCCATGCTGATACGGGCTCATTGTGCCGGGATCAACATTGATATAAGGATCAAATTTTAAAAGCGTTACCTTGTACCCATAACTCTGAAGCAGAGCTCCAATAGAAGCAGCTGTTATTCCCTTTCCCAGCGACGATACTACGCCGCCCGTAACAAATATATAGTTTACCACGTGAATTCTCCTTCTTATCAAACCCTAGATTTTTATATCCGGATTATTTTTAATATATTTCTCAACTTTTTTTATATCCTCAGCGCAATCAACCGCAATGAACTCATTCTCGGTATATGTAAGTTTAATACCAATTCCATTCTCTAAAAATCTTAACTGTTCAAGTTTTTCCAACTGTTCAAGAGTGGTCTTTTTAAAAGTTCTAAATTTCCTTAAAGCGTTCTTTGTATAAACATACAGCCCTATGTGTTTTAAATATTTGTATGAAACCGCATCCTTTGGATCTCTAATAAATGGAATACGCGACCTGGAAAAATACAAGACTCTATCATTATTTCCAACCACTGCTTTTACCAGATTCGGATCATCTATTGTTTCAATATCTTTAAAATGCGAAGCAATGGTAGCTACCTCAGCCTTGTCATCATTCTTTAAAAGAGCAACCGTCTTATCAATATCTGCAGAATTAACTAATGGTTCATCTCCTTGTATATTAACAAAAATATCATAATCATTAAAGCTATCCATGATTGAACATATTCTCTCAGTTCCGGACTCCGCGTTAGGCGACGTTATTAAAGCCTCGCCTCCAAAACCAACCACTGCATTATATATCCTATCATCATCAGTCAGCACTATTGTTCTATCAACATTTTTTGCGATTGCCGCTCTTTTATAAACCCACTCTATCATTGGTTTGCCCATAATAAGCTTTAGAGGCTTACCCGGGAATCTCATTGCGCCAAACCTTGCGGGAATACATCCTAAAACTTTCATACTTTATCCTTAATACTACTTATTATTTCGTCAGATGTTACTGTAGCTGTTCCAAGTTTGCCTACCACAATTCCTGCGGCATAGTTAGCAATATAGGCTGATTCGAGAATATTTCCTTTATTTGCTAAACACATTGCCAGAGTGCTTATTACAGTATCTCCGGCGCCTGTAACATCATAGACTTCTCGAGCCATTGTAGGTATATGCGTCTTTTTACCGTTTTTTTCAAATATTGTCATCCCATGTTCGCCCTGAGTAATAATCAGCGATTCCACATTTAATTGTTTCATTATATTATCTCCCAGCTTTTCAACATCGCTCTGGGATTCAACATGGAGGCAATGCATTCCCTGCATTGCCTCCAGAGTATTCGGGGTTATGCACGTTACATTTTTATAATTTTTAAAGTGCTCAATTTTTGGATCAACAAGTATCGGCTTTTTATATTTTTTTGCCATTTTTATTGCGGCAGTTAACAACGGTTTTGTAATTACACCCTTTCCATAATCAGAAATAACAACAGCCTTAACCTTTGGAGTTAAATCCTCTATTGCAGTGATCAGTTTCTTTATCTCAGCAGGCTCAATTGCCGACCGAACCTCTTTATCAACTCGAACTACCTGTTGATGATGCGCTATTATACGAGTTTTTACAATTGTCGGCCTGTTTTGTGTAACAATAATACCTTTTGTTCCTACGCCATTATTCTCCATCTCACTCACAAAAGTGTTCCCCGCTGAATCATTGCCAACAATACCTATAATATGCGAAATCCCGCCTAATGTTGTTATGTTTGTTACAACATTCCCTGCGCCTCCGGGCATAAGGGTTTCCTTTGTTATCTCAACAACAGGAACAGGAGCCTCGGGAGAAATCCTGGTTACCTTTCCCCAAATAAACTTGTCGAGCATAATATCGCCAATAACTAATATCTCAGTTTTTGAAAAATTCTTAATTATTTTAATTAATTTTTCCCTTTGCACAAAAACCTCCAAGAAAAAATACTATAGCATTTTTTACAGCGCGTTATACAAAGCAATTATAAAACGCTTGACCGCTAATTAATAAACAAATATTTAATAACAAGTATGGCGATAATTGCCGCTAATCCTGTTATAGCCCTATATTCTCTATTATTTAAAAATACCTCTTTCTGAAACTTTCCCTTTTCCTTACTCTTATAAGGAAATATCCTGGGTATTAACATTGGCACATGTTTCTTATAATCTAAATATTCATCTCCATATTTTTCGATCAAAACACCTTCTTCCTTTTTTAAGACAGGAATATATACCGCGAAGAAAAATAACAAAAATGCTAAAGATATAAAACTGCCGATAAATAAATAGCGGGCAGAAAATATGCTTAAACAAAGACCGAATCCCATTATAAAACTTCCTAAATATAACGGGTGCCTTACAAAAGCGTACGGCCCATAAGTCGCAAGTTTATCGGTTTTTATTATATAACCTGAAGAAATAAGCCTAATAATCTCGCCTAAAATTCCAATAGCAATACCTGTAATTAAAAAGTTTAAATTGTCCGGTATAGAGAAAACAATAAAAATAAATCCAAAAATAAATCCTAAGGTTACGCGCTTTTTATATAATTTATCTACAAAATTCATAATCATCCTTTCCTTTTTATATCTTTTAAGATGTCTCTTGTTGAGTGATTTTTTTTATCCCCGACAATCGCAATTTCTTCAATATATTTTCCTATCAAGTGCCTTTCAGGAACATTACTTTTTTTATAATCTTTACCTTTTGCGTGCACATGAGGCTTAATTTTTTTTAACAATTCCTCTGCTGTTAATTCGTCAAAAAGACTCACATAATCAACCATTTCCATAGCTGATACAAGCATTGCCCTGTCATGTCCGGATAAAATAGGCCTTCCTTTGCCCTTTAATTTGCGCACGGATTTATCGCTATTTATGCCGACTACCAATATATCGCCTGCCTTTTTTGCGCCGCGTAAATACCTAACATGCCCAACATGAATAATATCAAAACAACCATTCGCGAATACAACACGTTTGCCGGATTTTTTTAGTTCTGTTATTTTTTCTATTAATTCTTCCCTCTTTAGAACCTTTGCCATAATAAATCTTCCTAAGCCATTATTTTTTTTAGTTCCATTGGCGAAACCACAGCTGAGCCCCTATGCATTACTACTATTGAAGCCGCGGCATTAGCGAGTTTAGCGGCATCCAGCCATGGCACTCCGGCAGTATACGCTAAACTTATCACAGCTACAACAGTATCTCCGGCGCCTGTAACATCAACAATATCACTAGACCCGACAATAGGCAGTTTATGATAATCCTTTCCGTCGAAAAGAGCCATTCCTTCCCTGCCCATTGTAATGAGCATAGCTTTTGATTTAAGAGCAGCCGCAAGACTGCGCGCTGATTCCTCAGCATTGTTATTATTGATATTTTTCTGCAGAGCATCCCCTGCTTCATCCTCATTTGGAGTAGCAATTAAGATATTTCTAAAACTATTCAGACTATATCTGCTATCCACAATTACAGGAATACCTTTGCCTCCAAGCTCATTTATCGCCTCAACAACCACGGGCGAAATCACGCCAATACCGTAATCAGACACAATTATTACATCAGCCCATTTTGAATATTTATTAATCGTTTCAATTATTCTTTTCTTTAAATTTTCTGAAAAATCATCTTTAAACTGCTTATCAATTCTAAGCACCTGCTGTCTTGCCGTGTGCATACATCCGGCCATAACTCTAACCTTTGTAGGGGTTATTACATCCTTATCATTTATTATCCCATCGCAGTTGATCCCGCTGCTTTTAAACATATCAATTATTGTGTCAGCTGCCGGATCAGAACCCAAAACACTGATCGGTATTACGTTAGCGCCAAGCGACGCGGCATTGTTTATTGCATTCGCCGCTCCGCCCAATGTGCAGGTTTTTCCTTCATAGTCTAGAATAAGCACAGGCGCTTCGCGGGAAACGCGGCCTGTTATTCCATGCCAGTATTCATCTAACACCAGATCTCCTATTACAAGAACCTTCTTTCCTTTAAAACTGTCTATAATACCATTAAAATCTTTCTTCATTAATATAACCCTCTATTTGTTTTATTGTAGTATTAATATTGAACCTTATCTTTACATGTTCTCGAGCATTATGACCGTATTTTTGTTCCAATACAGGATCGCTGATTATGTCCATTATGCCGCGAGCCAAGCCTTTAACCGAATACGGGACTATCTTACCTGTCTCATTATTAATAACAAGTTCAGGAAGAGCGCCTCTGTCAAAAACAACTATTGGTCTTGCTGCTGCCATAGCCTCAACAACAACAAGCCCATAAGCCTCTTCTTGCGACGCGCAAACCGCCACATCCAAGGAACTTAAAATTTCCTGAACATCACGCCTAAATCCGGTGAAAATAAAGTAATCTTCAAGGCCGTGTTCATTAATTAGATTTTTGATAATATGATCATAGGGTTTTTCAACCCCTGATTCCTTTATCATTTCAGATTTACCAATGATAGCAAATTTAACATTGTTTTTAAACTTCAAAATTTCTTCTGCAGCCAATACCAGTTTATCCTGGCCTTTTGCTCTGTCTATCCTGCCAACCAAGCCGACTAAAACAGTATTGTCATCAATCTTATATTCAGACCTTAGCTTTCTTATATTGTCATATTTAGCGTAATCTTCTACGTCAACTCCCAGATATACAACATCAACCTTATCAGGAGAAACATTTGTTTTTGATAAAAAATCTTTTTTAATAAATTCTGATACAGCGCAAACTTTATAAACAGCGCTGAATAATTTGGCGCGGGCCCAATCCTTCATATTTGATGACTGCATATGCCTAAAAAGAATAATCTTAGTTTTATTAAAAAACATCTTTACAGCCGGCGAAACATGCCATATATCGCTAATAAAATGAAGCTGAACCATATGCGGTTTAAAGCTCCTGAGTTTTAAACCGATTTTAATTAAAGAAATTGGATCAAAATATTTTCTAATGGAAAACGCTGCGTAAGGCAGATGTAAAGAAGCTATCTCCCGTTCTAACCAGGTGCCTTTTTTTATTACGACAAAAACATCATGGCCTCCGGCGTTCATTAGCGAAGCTAATCTTACAACAGCTATTTCCCTGCCGCCATTGCCTATTGATGAACTTATAAACAGAACTTTCATAATATCCCCGCGCTGTGTGGCGCGCATCTAAGAAACCGGCCGCTTTTTAATGTCATTTAAAATCCATTTTACAGCTTCATTTAAATCCTTTGCAATAAAATCCGGCAAATCTTTCCAATCCCTTCTCTGATATTTATATTCGCCGCTTCCATAACCGGTCAAAACCATCACGCCTTTTGCTCCTGCTCTATGACCCCAAACAATATCGCTTATTTTGTCGCCGACAACATAGGAGGATTTAACATCAATATTATATTTTTTTTCAGCTTTTTTTATCATTCCCAGCCCGGGCTTTCTGCAATCGCATTTTTTCCGGTATTTTCCGCCAAGATTAGGATGATGCGGGCAATAAAAAATATCATCAACCCGCGCGCCTTTTTCAGACAATAAACTTTTCAGCTTTGCGTGCACAATCTTTACAAGACTCTCCTTAAAATAACCCCTTGCAACACCTGCCTGGTTTGTGCATACAATCGCAAGCACCTTATTATCATTAAGTCTTTTTATTGCTTTTGCGGTATTTGGCAGAAGTTCATACCTGTCTTCGTGATTTATGTACCCGCCCTCAACATTGATTGTGCCATCCCTATCCATAAAAACCGCAATCTTTTTTTTATTCATAATATCCCTTTAATCCCAAGTTTTATTTTACATTATTATTTTTCTGAATTCTGAATTCTGAACAAACCACTTTTTTATTTATATACAATAAGCAATATGCTATATTTTTATAATAAAAGAGTCAATATTGAAAATTTTTAATTCAAGAAATCCTAAGGAGTAATAGTAATGCGTATACTTTCCATATTTACATTTTTAACGATTTTCTTATCCGCTTATTTTGGATTTAATCTTTTAATGTATTTTTTCATCATTAGAGGAATCCCTTCTGTCAAAATTTACCTACGCGTTTTATTGCCGGTTTTAGCTGTTTCTTACCCATTAGGCGCAATATTGGACAGGATCGCGCCTAATACCATTCCATTTATCTTGACATATATTGGTTCAATATGGCTGGGATTTACCACTATTGGCATAAGCATATTCAGTATTTTCTATATTTTATTATTATTTTCCAAAATATTCTCAATCTCAATTACCCAAAATTCTGTTTTCATATTTTATTCAACAGTACTGCTTTTAATACTAACTTTATGTTTCAGTGTATTTGCGATTTACGAAGCGCATCATCCGGCAATTACCAACATCACAATACAAGCGCCCACACTAAACACAGATGAACTAAAAATACTACACCTATCAGATATGCACGCAGGCACAATGATTAGAGAAAAAGAACTCTTAAAAATCATTGCTCTCTGCAAAAATACAAATCCTGACCTGATAGTGATTACCGGAGATTTTGTTGACGCTGACATGGGACGGGCAAAGCCTTTAATACACATATTAAAAGAATTCTCAGTAATTGCGCCTGTTTACGCTGTGCCCGGAAACCATGAATTTTACGCAGGGATTGATAAGATAGAACAGCTTTTCAAAGAATCCAATATTCCTTTATTAAGAAATGAGGTTCTAATATTCCATAACCTAATTGATATTGTCGCGCTTGATGATGAAGAACACTCAAGCTTTATTGGTAAAATGTCAAATACAATAGATGAACTATTTGGAAAATGCTCAGGCTCACGGCCGATTATATTTTTAACGCACAGGCCTGCAAATTTTAAAAAAGCCGCTGATTTGGGAGCCTTACTGCAATTATCCGGACATACGCACAACGGACAAATATTTCCGGGAAATTTAATTATTAAGATGATTTTCGAGTATCCGCAAGGTTTGAATAAATACAAGAATAGTTACATATACACAAATAGAGGCGCAGGCACATGGGGCCCGCCCATGCGCCTATTCTCTCCGCCTGAAATAGCGCTGATAACTCTCAAAAGAAAGTCTTAGCGTTATTCAAAATCTATCATATTTTTTTTGTATTTCTTATTTTTTCTAAGTTCTTTTGCAAGCTTAATATCTTTAAGCCGCGCCCTTTCTCCAAAAAAATCATTATTCCTTTTTTTATTAACGCCTTCTTTCTTTCTTTTTCTATCTACATTAATATCGTTAAATTCTTTCATAGCCCCATATCTTCCATTAAAATTATTTTTAGATTTTTAGCCTCAGTTGTACTAATTTGAAACTAAATTGTTCATTCATTTCAATCCACAAACTTCGATTCAGCGCGCGCGCGCCTAAACGCTCGTTTTTTATGTCTACTTACATTTCGCTTTTTTTGTAGAACAGCATTTCTTCTTAGGCGCTGTTTTTTTTGCTGTTTTTTTCTTGCAGGCCATACAAAACACCTCCTTTTAAAAAGCATTCAAATAAACCCGGCTTCTTCCTGATCGTCGTCACAGACAATAGGTTAAATTTAACATATTTTATATTTTGAGAATGATTCTTGTCAATTAAATTTTCATCAGTTTTCATCAAAAAAACAAATTAAACTGACCTTTTATTTGGCCGGCATTGTTTCAACTTGCATGAGCGATTTCTCTTTTTCACCGGAAATATCAGTTTTTTCAAACGATTCAATCTGCGGCAACATCATATAAAAACTATATGACTTATCAATTGATGCTATAGCGTTTTCCACTTCGCAGTCCAAGAGATGGCCGCCCTTTGTATAATCATCTGATATAAAATGCAGATGATATCCCGGGACATTTATTCCATTAATATATTTCGGGCACCAAAACCCAATAATATAACCTTTAATATTCTTATACTCAAATATTGTCTGCTCTTTTATTACCTCGGCTAATACCGGATAAGGCTTTGACTGACGAGGCACGCTTCTAGTCTTAACATTTTTAAACTCGCCATGGATTTTAAACGCATAAAAAATATTATTTGAATCAATAAACTCGTCTAAGAATTGTTTTAATTTATCATAACCCGCAACTGCCGGAACATCTACAACAAGATCCGCATTAAATTTTTTAACTACAGAAAACGGAGTTATAGCATTTACATCCGACTTATAAACATTGCCATCAGCCTTAACTTGATATACTATACCATTAAGCATCACCATCTCTCCGTCAATCGCTTCAAATGTGCCTAGGCCCAAATCTCCGAACTTTTTTAGCATTTTAAAGCTCACAGTTCCGTCATAAACGCCTTCTAATAGAGCGTTTATTGCGGATGTCTGCGTAACCGCGTCTTTATCCACCTTCCCGGCAATAGCGCTACTAACAACAAGCGCGCAAATTAATAATAAAATTCCTAAAATTTTTTTCTTTATCATATTCCCCCCCTAAATTTTATCTATTCAATCAAATCCTTTAAAAACTATGGATACGTTTTATTGTTTTGAACACACAGTCAGCTCAAACTTTTTTTATTCCATAATTATCATTTTCAATATTTTTTTGCCAAATTCCTTTGCTGCCGCAGGACCACTTGCTGTCACAATCTTTCCATCCACAACTACAGGATTTTCCAGAACATTTGCCCCATGCTCTCTTAAAATATGCTGCTCGCTTTTAAAGGAATTCGCGTTTTTGCCCTCTAAAACGCCTGCATAAGCAAGTGTTGCTCCGCCGCTGCAAATAGATCCGATTACCTTGCCTTGATTAACCGCCTCGTTTAAAAGCGCATGCGCCTTCTGATCATTCCAATAGATTTTACACCCGGGCCCGCCTATAAAGAAAATACCGTCATAATCTGCCATTTTAATATTATCCAATACTTCATCTATGTTAACCACTGCGCCAAGCTTGCCATGCGCGTTTTGTTTGAACTTTGCGGCTGTCACAACCTTAATTCCTTTTCCCTCTAATATCCTTTTAGGCTCTAAATATTCTTCGTCTCTAAAACCCTCATTAGCAATAACAAGAATTATTTTTTTTACGTCCGCCATATCAGCCTCCTTTACATTCTCAGGTTTTGTAAAAGCGCACATACTCATAACCATAAATACCGAAATAAAAAATATTATTTTTTTCACGATAAATATCTCCCTATTATTCCGTTAAAAATTACAACGAGAGCAAGAAAACGCATTCATAGTTATAAAAATTATTATTTTTCTTCATATATTTCTTATAGATTATGAATTCCGGATTTTGGACTCTTGTTATTTATTATTTTTAGCATTTGTTTATGAATTTTCCCATTTGTCGCGAGTATCTGTTTCTGGTATGGATCATATTTTCGATTATTGAAGTTTGTTACCTTTCCGCCCGCTTCTTCGACAATAATAAATCCTGCCGCAGTATCCCATGGCGAAAGACCTCTCTCCCAATATCCTTCAAACCTGCCGCAGGCAATGTAACTCAAATCTAACGCCGCGCTTCCGGCGCGCCTTAATTCTTGCGCATTCAATAATAAATTGACTAAAAGTTCAGCTGTGTATTTTGCGTGCGTTCTTATATCATAAGCAAATCCGGTAGCAAGAAGACTTTTTGCGAACATCTTTTCTTTACTGACCGTAATTCTTTTTTTATTTAAGTACGCACCCCCGCCTTTGTACGCGTAAAACATTTCGTCCTTTACAGGGTCATAAACCGTTCCGGCTATTATCTTACCCTTGTGTTCGAGCGCTATTGAAACAGAAAAATGAGGAAAACCGTGCGCAAAATTTGTGGTGCCGTCTAAAGGATCAATTACCCATCTATAATCGCTTTTAGACTCTGTTAATCCGGATTCTTCAGCTAAGAAACCATATTCAGGAAAACTTTTTTTGAGCAGCTTAATAATAATCCTTTCAGCGCCTTTATCAACATCCGTAACAAGATTCTTGACATCGCCCTTATAATCAAGCCTTTTAATCCTGCCAACACGCTTAAAAATATATTCGCCGGCATCCTTTGCAGCATCGCGCATAACTGAAACCGTATTATTTAAATTCATATAAATCCCTCAATTATCTTTTAAATTCGTATTTGATTTGAGTATGAAGCTGAAAAAATTCCGGGGACATACAACGAATGCACGTCCCCGGAATATAAATACTCGGCAAATATATTATTTAAAACTGAAACCTCATCTCCATAGTAGTTGTTTTTAAAGACTTGCCAAACGCGTCAAAGGTTTTCTTTTCTGTAATAACAAGCATTAAATTACCGCCCATACTATAACCTAATTCTGTTACCATTATTGTGTTTGGACCTTCTAAACTCATAACATCATCCCAAGTTTCAGCATTTTTCTTGTCATAAGTGAAGTTAAGAAACATCTTATTCAAGAATAAAGATTTATCAATAGATAACTCTGCGTGAATTTTGGGATTTTCCTGATATGTGTCAGGAGAAATGTCTTCATAAGAAGCCATTACATCAATTTTACCTAATAAGTTATACCCTAATTCAAAATACGGCCCTTCTCTCCATGGCTCTTCAGCCGAGGAAATGGACCACGGCTTGCTCGATCTATTTACCTCGTAAAACACGTCAAAATATCCGTAATAAAAGTTATTCTGCAATCGCCTGTATTCAGCGCGGTAATTAAATATGAGAAATTTACCCATAACGCCCGGAGCATATCCCATTCCATTATTTTTTGATCCGGCGTTTGTATACACGCTTCCAAGATCCATCTGAGCAATATCAAAGTATGTAATAACCGATAATGCGTCAGTCTCAATTACAGGAACATCCACATCCGCGCCTACTACGGCAACCTTGTCATTTTTCGTAGTTTCATCATTATCCGGATCAACATCCATACCTGCGGAAACGCCAATAGCAAGCTTAGATAGTAATGGCATATCGGAATTGTAAAGCGGCCTATAATACGCCCTGCCGCCTACAACCTCAAGTCTTTTAATATTAGTTGTAATTGTCTCAAATCCTGTCATTCCAAAATCAAGATCAAATGCCAATGCTATATTTTTTACATCCGGGTACTGCAGCATGTTAGAATAGTCGTCAAAAATAATGCCATGGCCAAGAGTCATGCCAAATGTTCCTCCGATATAAACATAAACAGGATCTCTTTTTTCGCCATATTTAATATATAGTATTTTCTCAGGTATATCGCTCCAATCATTCCAATCTGATTCTCTTAAATTACCTTCTTCATCAAAATAAAGAACAAGATTTAAACCAATACCGATTTTTCCTAATGTGAACTCAGGCTGAATACTCAGCTGGTTATATAACCGCCTATTGCCCTGTTCGTCTGTGAGCACCGCTGTTCCCATGCTTCCATAAACTCCGGGGTCTCTTTGCGCAAACAACGATCCTGTTAAATAAAATAAAACCAATACGACAAAAAATAATATTTTACGCATAATCACCTCTCCTTATTTTGTAAATAAAACTACAGTTTTTAAAATGTAGTCATGTAACGTCTTCCTGCGCGGATTAAAGAAATAAACTATGTATCCCATAAACAAAATAAATCCTGAAAGAGCTGAACATATTAAACGTAATGCTGCTTTTGCGTAACCTACCGAAGATCCGTCATCATTTACTACTTTAACATTTAGCCACTTCTTTCCGAATGTCTGTCCGTATTTGCCGATCATAAAAATGTAATAAAATATATATATTATTATTCCAATATTATTAAAAATATTTACGCTAAGCGCGCCAAACACAAATCCAATGATCGTTATAATTACAGCGCCGGCGAATGCCATAACAACGCCATCTAAAACAACTGCAAACCCTCTTCTAAGAAATCCGGCATACACCATCTCTCCGGATACCCCGGCATTTTCATTCTCAATTAATTCATCTGCCATAAATTACCTCCTAAAATAAAATTTAAGGCTTTTCAATTTCAAAGGTTATTATAACCCTTCTGACTTTCTTTAGTATATAACACTTTTTAAAAATAAATCCACACTTTTTTTCAAGGGACAACCCCTATTTAATAAAAACCCCGGCCATTACTTTGAAATATGGCTAATTTGCCGAGCGTCTACGCAAATCTAATTTTTACTTTACAATTACTTTTCAAAGTGTATAATTTCAATATCAAATTAGCCTCTATGCAGGGAACTATAATATGAGCAGACATTTTAAAAATTTTCTAATTATATTAATTAGTGTTATTTCTTTGTTTAGCACCGGATATTTATTTATTTCAAGCATGATAAAAGGTCTGCCTTCAATATCAAAACTTGAAGATTATACGCCTAATCTGGTTACAAAATTGTACGATATAAACGGCGAATTGATTGATGAATTTTTTATAGAACGCCGCACATTGGTTCCTCTGTCTAAAATTCCTGATTACATGAAGACCGCGATTTTGGCTATTGAAGATGATAAGTTTTATTCTCATTGGGGCATATCTCCTGTGGGCATTATGCGCGCAGCGTTTTCTAACTTCCTTCAAAGACGATACGCGCAGGGAGGCAGCACAATCACGCAGCAGCTCGCGAAAAGCATATTTTTAACTCGTGAAAAAACATTTAAACGAAAATTCAAGGAAATACTCCTTGCTCTTCAGCTTGAGTATAATTACTCAAAAGACGAAATACTGCAAATGTATCTTAACCAAATTTATTTTGGACACGGCTCTTACGGAATTTCTTCGGCCGCAAAGCTATATTTTAATAAACCGGTCGAAAAATTAAACCTCGAAGAATGCGCGATGCTTGCAGGCCTTCCTAAAGCCCCATCCTATTATTCTCCGCTTAAACGTCCAAATGATTGTATAAATAGACGCAATCTTGTTATAAACCGTATGCTTGAAATGGGCTTTATAGATTATAAAACAGCGCGGGGAGCGCTCTTGTCTCCGCTCGGAGTCATAGAGAAATTCGATAAAACACGACCTGCATCATATTTTGTCGAGTATATAAGACAACAATTAGAACAAACTTATGGAAGTACGCTGTATATGGGCGGATTAAAAATTTATACTACTCTAGATCTTTCAATGCAAAAAGCCGCAGAAAAAACGATTGAAACCCATTTGGCGGAATTTGACCAAAGAAAATCTTTAGAAATAATACGTAATCTAAAAAAATACACCACCTCTTATACAAAAGCCGATATTCAGACGATGGACGATCTTCTTGAAAAAACAACTTTTTTTCATAAAGCGCAGGGCGCGATAATTGCTATAGACCCTAGAAATGGACAGATTAGAACAATGGTTGGCGGTAGAAATTTTGAAGAAAGCCAGTTTAACAGAGTTACACAAGCAAAAAGACAGCCCGGTTCCGCTTTTAAACCTTTTATTTACACTGCTGCGATTGATAACGGATGGACAGCGGTAAATATGCTGGATGACTTGCCATGCGTTTATTATAATAACGGCAATGACTGGGAACTTATAGCGCACACCACCAATTATAATGAAATCCCCACAGCTTTCAGAGAAATGATAGACTTTGACGATCCAATGAAAATATGGACGCCAAATAATTATACAAACGAATACCTGGGAAAGATTATTCTTAGACGAGCTTTAGAGGGCTCTATTAATCTTTGCGCAATTCAATTATTAAAAGCGGTAGGCCCAAGCACTGCAGCGTATTACGCAAAAAAAATGGGAATAAAAAGTAAGGTTGACCCCTATCTCTCTATGGCGCTTGGATCATTTGTTGTAACGCCTTTAGAAATCACAAACGCTTTTTGCACAATAGCGAACCAAGGCGTAAAAACAGAGCCATATGCAGTGATAAAGGTCTTTGATAATCAAAACACCCTTTTAGAAGAACACTTCTCTGTTCAAAGAGAGGTTATTTCCGCTCAAACCGCATATATAATGACAAATCTTCTGAAAGGAGTTATTCAGAATGGCACCGGCGGTTATGCAAGAAGGCTCAGAAGAATAGCCGCAGGAAAAACCGGAACAACAAATGATTTTACAGACGCATGGTTTATTGGTTTTACCCCTCAATTAGTTGCGTCAGTCTGGATAGGTTATGACAACTATCAAAGCCTTGGAGATAAAATGGCCGGAGGTGTTATTGCGTGCCCAATATGGACTGATTTTATGATAGAAGCGGTAAAAAATAAGCCTGACCTTGACTTCCCTGTGCCGCAGGACATTACCTTTATACCAATTGATCCTAAAACCGGACTACGCGCGTTTGACGACACAGAAAACGCGTATCTTGAAGTATTTCTAAAAGGGACCGAGCCGAGTGAATTTTCATTTAATAAATCAAATAAACAAGAGGACTCTCAAAACAAAGCCCTGCCTGATTACGCGAAAAAACTGCAAAAAATCACATTAAATCTAATTAAAGGAACAACATTAGAATACCTTGCTCTATCAACATCGTCTATCAATGTTCCTTCGCTTGAAAGCCGGGAAAAGAAATAAACGGCAGAGCAAGAAAACACAAATAATAAATAATAATAACCGCAATTGATATGTTTTCTATCTCAATACTCCACCATGATATTGACGACGATAAAAACGCGCCGCTTAGAAATATCTTTACCATCAAAGTATTTAATTCGGCAATCAATACTGCAATGCTTATTGAGACAAATGAAATAATTATTGACGCTATGCCGACAATAAGCATTATTCCCACAAATGGAACCAATATCATATTATTGATAAATGACAAAATCGGCAATTCATGAAAATATAAAATAATTAAAGGAAATAGCGCTATCTGCGCGCCAAGAGTTACAGCTAAACTTTTTCTAATAAATCCCGGAAGGAAATTTAAATACCCGGATATAATCGGAAAATAATAAATTATTCCAAATGTTGCGATAAATGAGAATTGAAATCCTACGCTGTAAATAAGGATTGGTTTAAAAATAAGCATCATGCAAGCCGCGCAAATAAGCGAATAAAGCGCATTGTATTCTCTGTCAAAAATAAACGCTAATAGCGCAAAATTAAGCATCACAGCCGCCCTGACACATGAAGGTGAAAACCCGGAAATAAAAACATACAGCCAGCATGCAATTATAATAACACTGCATGAAATCCTATTTTTTCTAAAGCCAAACAATAAAAGTATTGCGCCCATAAGAATGCCTACATGCAGTCCTGATACGGCTAAAATATGGCTCATGCCGCTGTTTCTTAGCGCGTTTACCTCTTCTTTTTTTAGAAGATTTTTTTCGCCCAATAAAATAGCTGAAAGAAAACGAGCAGGCAAAACTCGATGAGTCTTCATAAATTTATTGATTATTCCTTGCCGCGTTTTTTGAACGCACATTCTCCAGAAACTGCCCCTGCCGGCAAAGCTGTAGTTGCCTATGCAATAATCTTTTAATTGATATTTTATTTCTTTAGGCGTATATCTCCCATCTGAAACGCTAATACTCTTCAATGTCCCACTTACGCTTATAAAATTCCCAAAATTTATTTTTTTATCCTCGTCTTCATAAATTACAACTTGAATTTTTTTATTTATATAATCATTCTGAATAGTCTTTGTTTTGAGCAGAAATGAGATTCTACTGCCTGAAATTATTCTTGGAAACGATATTACTTCGCCGGTAACTTCTATACGTTTATTATTAATGGAATCAAGAAAAGATTTATTGCCGTATGTGCGCGCTATAATTATATTTGCGGTTGTTATATATAAAATAATAAGGAAGATTATTACGCTAAGCCTGATTGTGACTCTCATTTCATCATTTCAATGCCTCTATTCTTGCCTTAGCCATTGTTTGCCAGGGTGTTTGCGGGAACATAGTAGAAACCATCTGATATGCTTCAACTGCATAAGGCCTATCGCCTTTAAGTTCCAAACATCTTGCTTTATTAAAATATGATTCCGGCAGTAAATAAGACTCAGAATAATCATTAATAATTGTGTCGTAACTCAAAATTGCGTCCTGAAATTTACCTGACATTTCCTGCGCGTAAGCTTTTCCGTAAAGCGCTATGGGGATAAGCTCGCCCTTTTTATATTTATTAATAAATCCATCATAAGCGCTTATTGCCTGATCATACTCTCTTAAATAAAATAACGCATTCGCTTTTGTTAGAAAAGCAAATTTAGCTGCATTTGTCTTTCCATGCTGACTAATTAAATTTGCGCTCTGATTAACAGCCTCGCTAAAATTGCCTTTATAAAAATTACTCTGCATTTGAGCGTACATATTCCAGGACTCTTTTTTAGCTTTAGCATTATAGTTAATTAAAATTGGAATAAGCGCGATAATAAATATAAATGTCGCAAGAATAATCACAACCTGGTCCTTATTTTCCCTGACCCATATTATTAAATCTTCAAGAAACTGTTCGTGTGTTCTCACCTTTTTCTCCTTTTATTAATATTGCTTAATATTTCTTTAGCGTTATTTACCATCTCTTCATAATCCTTAATTGAAATACCCGTATCAATTAAAACCTTTTTTATTCCATCCTTATTCAATATATCAGCAGGGCCATGCGCGTCATTATTCATGACGAGCTTAGCGCCCACTGCCTTTGCCAGTTCAAATACGCGTTTGTTAGTTTCTTTATGCCCGCGCCTCGTGGTTATTTCCAAACATACGCCATTCTTTTTCGCATATTCGACTAATTCTTTGGTTATATTACCCGGATGCGCGAGTATATCAACTTTGGCCTTAATAGCCGATTCATTTGTTCCGGGCGGAACATTCTCTGCAACGGTCTCGCCATGAACAACAACTAACTGCGCGCCATTCGCTCTCGCTTTTTTAACTAATTTACCAATCATAACAGGAGGCACATACGTCAGCTCTACTCCATAATAAACATCAATGCCGTACGCCTTTGATAAATTTGGCGCAGCCTTTTTTAGAGCCTTTAACACAAACTCAATATTTGATTCATCCGCGTGGTCAGTAATCGCAATAGCGTCATAGCCGGCAAGCTTTGCCCTATACACAAGTTCGGACACACCTAGAACGCCATCGCTTAAAAACGTATGAGTATGTAAATCTATCATTTAATTTTTCCTCTACCTCTTATGATAATATTACCCCCGAGACGATTCGAACGTCCGACCTGCGGTTTAGGAAACCGTCGCTCTATCCTGCTGAGCTACGGGGGCATGTCGTGATGAGTAGTTAGTAATTGTGTTATGCGTTAATATTGAATTAATGAAAAAATATTTCTGCCTTTCAACTTTTCTCTGCCATTTAAAAAACTTAATTCTATAACGCATGCGACAGCCACAATATTTCCCTTTAATTTATCAACCAAAGAGCACGCGGCATTTAACGTCCCGCCTGTTGCCAAAAGATCATCTATTACTAAAACATTATCTCCTTCTTTGAGAGCATCTTTATGCATCTCAATTATATCGGTTCCATATTCAAGTTCATATTCAGCTTGAATAGTTTCAGCAGGAAGCTTCCCCTTCTTACGAACAGGAACAAACCCTGCGCCAAGCTTATACGCCAAAGCGCTGCCTATTATAAATCCTCTAGCCTCTATACCAATCACATATTTTATATCTTTATTTTTATATTTCTCAACAAAAACATCAATAAGCTTTTTAAAAAGCGCCGCATCCTTTAAAACCGTTGTAATATCTTTAAAGATAATGCCTTTCTTTGGAAAATCCGGAACATCCCTTACCGCTTTTTTAATATCTTCCATTTCTCCTCCAAATAAGTTTAATACGCGGCAATTTTCGTTGCCACTGCACACAGCAGCCGGCCTCGCAATGACAGAGTTTTATGTTTTCTGTATTTATAATATATTCTTTTGTTTAGCAAAAATTCTCATCTTATTTATCGCTGTTTCCTCAATCTGCCTTACTCTTTCGCGAGAAACGCCTAATTCTTCGCCAAGTTCCTTAAGCGTCATGATCTCTCCGCCTGAAAGACCAAATCTCTCGCTAATGATTCTTTTTTCCTTTTCATTGAGCATAGTCAACAGCTCTTCAAGCCCTTCTTTTTGTTTCAAGAGCATGAAAACCTGCTCGGGGCTTGCGTCTTTATTTTTGTCTGCTACAACGTCCCCCATGCTCAAGTTTTCATCGTCAGTAATCATCTGATCAAGAGAGGTTTCACCTTTCATTACCTCTGTAGCGTAAATAAGATTTTTTATTTCTTTGCTCGACAAATTCATATTAGCCGCGACTTCAGTGATAGTTGGATTATGCCCGAGTTTTGCCTGCACGCGCTCGCAGTTTTTTACCCATTTCTTTATGTTTTCTAAAGCATAGCTCGGTATTCTAATAGTTTTTGCCTGGTTATCAATAGATCTTCTTATTGACTGCTTTATCCACCATGTTGCATATGTGCTAAATCCTGAACCTTTCTGAAGCCTGTAATGGTCAACCGCTTTCATAAGCCCCATATTGCCTTCTTCAATCAGGTCAAGGAAAGAAAGTCCCATATACTGATACTTAGCTGCAATAGAAACGACCAGCCTCAAATTTCCTTCAACTAATCTTTTCGTAGCCTTTTCGTCACCTTTTCTAATCCGTTTATAAAGCATTTTAAACTCATCCGGAGAGATGGTTGGAATTTTTTCAAGATGCCGAAAATAGAGACTAACATGTTCTCGAGAGTATTTCATAATTTTTTAATAACGTATCTCAAATGAGCTAAACTCATTTAGCGCTGACTGCCAATTCTCTTGGACATTGTCAACACGAGCCGGATACGGTCCTTTTTTTAAGATTTTAATAAAGTCTTTCAAGACTTTTGTGTCCGCTTCAGCTACAATATATACTGCGCCGTCGCTTGAGTTTCTTACATACCCTTTAATGCCTAGAGGCTTTGCCTTATCAATAGCAAAATACCTATAACAAACACCCTGTACCATTCCTGATATTTTTAACTCAACACGTTCTATCATTATAAAATAATACAAAATTTATAACTAATGGTCAATATAGAATAAAAACTCCGGAAACATAACCAAACTGAGTAGAGATAATATTCTCAGGACCGCTTGAAATCCCCGCCTAAAGTCGGGAGACCATGGCCGCTCGAATTTTCAACATCCCGCGAATATTTTCTTTACTCAGCTTAATAGAATGAATTTAATATTTTACAGCGGGTGTCGCATGTATTGCAGTATTCCCATTCTTAAACTCTATATACTTGACTTTTTTTTTGTTTCGGTCTATAATTCTCTCAAAATTATTGAGGAGGAATCAATCAATGGCACACAGTATAAACGATACATGTATAAATTGCGGGGTTTGCGAACCTGAATGCCCTGTTGAAGCAATTAGCGAGAAGGACGGAAAAAGAATTATTGATCCGGAAAAGTGCACTGACTGCGGAATTTGTGTTTCCAGCTGTCCGGTGGACGCTATATCAGCCCAATAATTAAAAAAAGGGACAGTATTTAATTTATTTTAGAAAATTAACTACTGTCCCTTTTTCCATTTATTAACCGCGTCACTAAATCCGGAATCATCAAAGCCTTTGACTACATTAAATTTTTCTTTTAAATCTAATGGCGCGTTATCCACAACAAAACTTTTTTTAGCCCAAACTAACAAATCTTCGTCATTATAATCATTGCCAACAGCCATAATATTATCTTCTGAAACATTACACTTTTTTGCCAGCCACATAGCAGCGCAGCTCTTTGAAACCGCTTTAGGAAATATCTCTATCCATATAGAAAATCCATCCAACGGCGATGTTGTCATTATAACATTTAAACGCGGTAGTTGTTTTTTAATTTCATAATATATCTCTCTAGAACCCGGCGAAGAATGTATCGCAATAAGCTGAGCCGCGTTTTTAGGAATATTACCGGCATCTAATTCTTTTTTAAACTCGCTGTTTCTATGAACCCGCGTATCAAAATCCTTATTGTTTACGCTATTTTTAAAATAGTGAAAATAATGATTATCCGGGATAGGATTATGTATCATAAAATCCAATTTATACTCGGATAAAACTTGAAATGACTCATAAATCTCTGATGAGTTTAATCTGTGAGAAACAAGAATTTCTTTAGTTGGCCAATCAATAATTCCTCCGCCGGTTGAGAAAATACAATAATCTAACGGAATATCATTAGTAACAACCTTATTAACATAATGCAAAGACCTTCCTGTCGCAGCTGCGCAGATTATGCCCTCGGCTCTTAATGCCGCTAATGTTTCTAGATCCGTTCTACTTATTTTATTGTCCGGCCCTATGAGAGTTCCATCCAGATCAGTTATAACCATTTTCCTTAGCATATAATTTTCCTGCATTATTTTTTTTGCGGCTGTTTTTTTTCTTTGATGATATTATAAAAAAGCAGATCGCTTTTCTTTTGAGTCAGCCTGTAAAGAGCATCCATAATACCTAAGCTTTCCTTTATTTTTTCAGTATCAGCGTCATTATAATATGAGTCAACAATCTCAAACATCCTATCTCTGTTCTCTTGAAACTCCACAAAAAGCGTTTCGCTTACTAGACTTGCCATATACATATCTACAGTAGTTACATATCTATCAACAAAAATTATGTCCTTTTCTCTCTGTGTTTCAGCAATTTCATCTTTAATTTTGTAAACATACCTCGCAGTCTCTTCTAAAAGCTCTATCTCGTTAACCTTCTCAGATTTTTCTAAATATCTAAAATATAACGCAAGATTTTTGTATTGCCTTTGTATTCTAGAATCCTTTTGTTCAAAAATAGATTTTAAGGCGCTATAATACGGCACAGATTTTTGTTTCCAAAGCAAATCTTTTAAAAGATTCTGTTCTTCAGGCGATCCATAGCCCCTTATCCGGTTAGTAAAATCCATGCTTTCCTTAATTATTTTGTCTCTGCTAAGATAAATCTGCAAAGCGCGATTCTCTAAGTATAAAGTCAGGTTTGGATAATCAATAGGATCGATTGTGAGCGCTGTTATTTTTTGCCGGGTTTTATCAATAATATATTTTATTTTTGAAATATAGTCGGTGAGTTTGATTTTACGCATATTAAACGATTCTTCGTATACTTCGATTTTTTTGAGCATTTTGCTATAGGATCTCTTCTTTTCCTTTTGCACCCATTTTTTTAAACTATCTAATTCTGCGCGCCAGCTTTCATCTTCCATTAACTTTATGTTCAGTTTAGAATACTCTGAATCTATAGAAATGACAGGTAAACTTTCATTAATACCCGGTTCCAGCGCAGGATTAATAAATGTTTCGGAAAATATTTCTCTAGGAAGATTTAAAAGCATCTTGGCAGGCTGTAAATCTTCCTCTTTAGCGGTTTCAAATTCAATAAACTCAGCTTCCATCTTTGCATTATCTGTAATTAGCGGATATATGTAGCTGTTTGCGGTAAACATAAAAGCCATGCTTAAAAATACCTTTAAAAAAAACCTCAATTTGACGCTCCTTTATTAAAATTTTATAATTATAGCATATTAATATATTATTGTCATTTAAGCATAATTATACAATTTTACATTTTTTCAGGCAACCAAAAGCCTATTATAATCAGGCATTTTTATTAATAATTTTATTTTTCTTGAGGAATAGGCAATAAATATTTAGAATATATGTCAAACTTTAGAAAAGGATGTATTATGCGAATATTACGCTTCTTTACAGGCATGCTTCTATTAATATTTTTTGTTAGCGCATTTGTTGATAATAATAATGTACCGGATACTTATCTACTGTCTGTAAAAATTTCAAATCAAACACTTTATATATACAAAAACTCATCTTTATTAAAATCCTATCCTATATCAAGTTCGATGTATGGCTCAGGCAGTAATGCCGGCTCTAATAGAACACCTCTTGGACTGCATTATATATGTAAAAAAATAGGCGCGAATGCTCCTCTCGGCTCGATATTTATTAATAGAGAAAATACAGGTCAAATAGCGGAGATATTTACAGACAACACTGATTTGAAAGATGATTTTGTAACAACAAGAATACTCCGGCTCGCAGGCTTAGAACAGAACAAAAATTTGGGCGAAAATATTGACAGCAAAAATCGCAGCATCTATATTCACGGAACCAATGAAGAAGGGCTTATAGGCAAACCTGCGTCGCATGGCTGTATTCGCATGAAAAATCAAGATATTATTGAATTATTTGAAACAGTTCCGGAATACACAATAGTAGAGATTAGGGAATAAGAATAGCTCTAGTGTCAGCGGTTTTCGAAACCTTATTCTCTTTTCATCTCTTCATTGATTATTTGAAAGGCGTATTGCGCAAGGTCATAATTATTTGAAACAACTTTAACTCTGGTTCTTTCTGTGTCCAGTTCTTCAAAAAAAATTCCAACATCTGTTGTGTCTATACTATTCGCGTATTTTTTGTTAAATCCTCTGGCGCCGATGTGTTCATACTTTTTTTTATTAAAAACATCTATGTCCAGATCAAAAAATAGATTAATTACCCTGTTAAAACACATTTTTTGTTTTCTATTATACTCTCCCGAATAAACATTATCGCACCTTTCAAGATATGTTATTGAATTGCCTGCCGCAAGCCTATACATCTCAAGCGGCGAACAACCGGCTAATAAAATTAGATAAAATAAAATAAGTATTTTGAATTGTTTCATGATTTAATAATTAGATTCAATCTCTTTTCCGATTTCCAGCGCAAGCTCCAAAGCATTCATCGCATGTATACCACTGACAACAGGCGCAATTTGACCTTTTACGCATCTTATGAAATCTTCAATTTCCAAAAGAAGCGGTTCATTTTTTTTGATTCTTGGCTTTAGCATTTGTATATCCTTAAAAGAATCAACCTTTTCCTTCTTTTTTTTGTATATAACCAAAGTCTGCTTCTGATAATTTAATGAGATATATGAATCATCCTGAAAAATGCGAATCTTACGCGTTTTCTTGATAGAAACCCTGCTTGCTGACACATTTGCTACGCAATTATTTTCAAATTTTAATCTTACATTCGCAATATCCTCAAAGTTTGAAAATAGCTTTGTTCCAACCGCGTCAATACTTTTAACCTTTGAACCTGTTAAAAAAAGAAGTATGTCTAAATCATGTATCATTAGGTCTAGAACTACTCCAACCTGCGAAACGCGCGGATCATAAGGCCCCAGCCTATTAACTTCAATAAACTTTGGGGCTTTAATATATTTTTGAGCTTCAAGAACAGCAGGGTTGAACCTTTCAATATGCCCGACCTGTAAAACAACACCATTAGCGCCGGCAATATCAGCTAACTCCTGCGCTTCCTTGAGATCCGTTGTAATTGGTTTTTCCACTAAACAATGTATCTTGTTCTTTAGAAAAAATGATGCGGCTTCATAATGGAGCAAAGTTGGGACTACTATGTTTACCGCGTCTACCTTACCAATCAAATCTCTATAATCAGCATAATAATTAGTATTAAATTTAATTGCTGTTTGTTTACCTTTTTTATCATCACTATCAACAACACCTACAAGATCTACCCCTTTCATGCCTGCATATATTCTAGCGTGATGAAAACCAAGTTTACCAACGCCTATAACAGCCGCTCTAATGTTTGACATGCTTTCTCCAAATCATTATTTATAATTTTTAATTACACAAAATAGTCTAATTTCTTTATTTAAATGTTTTAATACATTCGCAAATATACCTGACATCCTTTAATGTAACCTTAGGATGCGCAGGTAAACAGACCACGCTTTTACTCATTCCATGGGCTATTTTTAAAGCCTTATACCCTTTTTTAATATACAATGGCTGTTCCGGTATACAGATTGGATAAATTGGAGCTGCATCTATCCCCTTTTCATTCAAATATTTAATCAGGCCGTCCCTTCTGCTTTTTGGCACCTTAATCGTATATTGATGATAAACATGTTTATATCCTTTTGGAACAGCCGGCGTAATAATCCAAGGAATTGCGCTTAAAATTTTATCGTATTCAGCCGCGTTTTTAATTCTTGCATTATTAAAACTATCTATCTTCTTTAGTTGAACATTACCTAACGCAGCCGCTATATTTGTCATTCTAAAGTTAAACCCTAAAATATTATGCTCAAACCTTGCGCTTCTGCCGTGATTTATCAGGCTTCTGCATAAATCATTTACCTTTTTACTATTTGTTGTTATTATGCCGCCTTCGCCTGTCATCATATTTTTTGTAGCATAAAAACTAAAACATCCCGCATCGCCAAATGAGCCTGTAAGTTTTGATTTATAAGCCGCGCCAACTGACTGCGCGCAATCCTCAATCAATAAAACATTGTATTTTTTAGCAATTCTTCTGAATTTGTCTATATCGCACGACAATCCGTATAAATGAACAATGATAATTGCTTTAACGCCTTTCGTCTTTTTTAAACATGCTTCAACCTTTTCCGGATCAAGATTAAATGTATTTTCATCAATATCGCAGAAAATTGGCTTTGCTCCGCAAAATAAGACTGAGTTGCTTGTGGCTATAAATGAAAATGGAGTTGTTATCACCTTATCTCCATGCCCTATTCCATTCGCTAAAAGCGCTGCGTGCAATGCTGTAGTGCCTGAAGAAACAGCGATCGCGTAACGAGTGCCTATATAACGAGCAAATGCCTCTTCAAGTTCAGCAACATCACTGCCGCTCGCTAAAAACCCGCTGTTTAATACCTTCTGCACTGCCTTTTTTTCGTCATTTGAAATAATTGGCAAAGATAATCCTATACGTTTCATATTATTTTCCTTTTAAATACCATAAACTACTATTTTGCTTTCATCTGCAATCTCTAAAGACCTGACGCTGTCGAGAAAAAGTGTCTTCCCTGATTCAAAAGCAATAGCGCCGGCCTTAACGCTTTTCAGAGTTGTAAATGTCCTCTCTCCAATAACCGGCACATCAAATCTCAAATCCTGGTTGGGCTTGTTAACCTTTACAACCACAATTCCTGCGCCTGCTAATTCATAAGCGCGCTGTATACACTTATCAGTGCCCTCCAATGATTCAACTGCTACAACAACTCGTTCTTTAACAACAACTGTCTGGCCAATATCCAATCCTGCTAATTTTTTCGCTATATCCATTCCAAATTCTATATCTTGAAGAATACTCTTTGAAGGTTTGGTTTTTGTTAAGGGACCTTTTTGATTAGGAACATATTTATCAAGCAGTGTAATGGATGATATCAGCTCAATACCTTCGCTTGAAAGCTCATCTGCCACAGCCCTAAGTATTGAATCAGTCTTTCTGTCTTTTATGTATCCTAAAAGCTTAATCGCTCTCCAATCAAGCTTAACCTCAGTAAAAAGTCTTGTATGCACAACCTGGCCGCACATTACTGCTTTTGTAACATTACCTGTTTTTAAAATTCCAATTAACTCATTCAAATGACCAATATTAACCCAAAAAACAGATGATGATAATGATTCAATAGAGGGATCAGCCTCGCCCTTTAACGCAATGACAACGCATGGAATGTTTTGCCTATGAGCTTCTTTTAAGAATACCAGAGGGAAATCGCCATTTCCTGCAATAAGGCCGAATAATTCATTATTCAAGTCACTACTCCTTACATATTCCTCTCTCAGATTCCTTAATAAAAGCTATAAAATATTTTACCTCATCACATAAATCTGAATTTTTTTCAAGATACTTGATTGCCTGCGTAGTATTCATCTTTGATCTAAACATCGTCTTATAAGTTCGTTTAAGCTGTTCTCTGACACTAGAGCTGAAATTACTTCTCTGAAGGCCGACTGTATTTAAACCAAACATACGAATCGGCGTGCCTGCAGCCTTACAAAACGGAGGAATATCCTTTGAAACTCTCGATCCGCCGCCTACTATTGACATTGTGCCTATACGTGTAAACTGATGAACAGCGCTTAATCCGCCGACTATTGATTTATCTTCAGCAACAACATGGCCGGCAAGTGTCGCGCAGTTTGCGAGCACAACATTATTGCCGACAATACAGTCATGAGCTACATGCACATATGCCATTAAAAGACAATTATCGCCAACCCTGGTTTCGCCGGTGCTCGTTGTTCCCCTATTTATTGTGACATATTCTCTGATTGTTGTATTTTTTCCAATACTAACCCTTGTTTCCTCACCTTTATATTTTAGATCCTGCGGCTCTGTGCCAATAACAGCTCCGGTAAAAATTTGGCATTTGTCGCCTATTTCAACACTGCCCGAAACAATCACATTAGCCCCAATTTTTACACCGGGCCCTATATTTGCTTTATCGCTAATAATTGTATTAGGGCCTATCTCAACATCGTCAGCAAGCACTGCGTCAGGATGAACTAAAGCTGTTTTATGAATTATCATTATTTCCCCCAAAATAAAAGTTCGTATTTTTACCCGGCAATAAGACGTAACATTATCTTCTTTCTTTAAAAAACTTTCGCATGAGCTCTTTGCATGCGCTCTCGCAAACTCCGCTGACTACTTCTACACAATGATTAAGATTTTTATCATCTACAATTGAAAAGATTGTACCACAGCTTCCGGCCCTTTTATCAACAGCGCCAAAAACTACTTTTTTTATCCGCGCCCAAACCAAAGCGCCGGCGCACATTGGACATGGCTCAATTGTAACATACAAAATCGCATCATTCAAACGATAATTTTTCAGTTTCTTTCCGGATTTTCTTAGCGCCTGTATTTCAGCATGCGCTGTCGGGTCATTCTTTAAAATTGACTCATTATGCGCTCTGGCAATAATTTGTCCATCCTTCACAAGAACAGCGCCTATAGGGACTTCTCCCTTTTTATACGCCTTTTCGGCTTCCTTCAAAGCCTCCCTCATAAAAAACTCATGCATATCATTTCCCATAATCACGCTATTCCCACGACGCGCAGCACACAACAATAATATGCGCTCGGGGCGATTCGAACGCCCGACCTACTGATTCGTAGTCAGTTACTCTATCCAGCTGAGCTACGAGCGCATAAAAAATAGATTTTTTGATTTTACTAAAAATAACTATACGGGTCAAGAAATCAAAAAAACTACTAATATCAATAGTTTTTGCGCAACTCAGCAAGTAAAATAATTTATTAAAACTTAACCTCAGGAACAGCCTTATCAGATTCTGCAATTTCGAAATATTCAAAAGGTTCAGTCAGTCCACGCCTTCTGGCAAAGAACCCTCCAATTACCTCGCGTATATGCGCATTAAAAGTTTTTACTTCCCTGTTATAACGCATACGAGCAACAGCAATTCTGTTCTCGGTTCCGGAAAGTTCATCCATTAAACGCTGAAAAGATATATTCGCCTTTAAATCAGGATACCTTTCAACTATAACTAAAAGCCTTGATAACGCGCTTTCAAGCCGGTTAGACGCGTCAATCTTCTGTTTAATGGTCTGCGCGCCTGCTAATTTCGCTCTTGCGTCAGCAATATGAGTAAAAACTTCTTTTTCGTGGCCGGCATAACCTTTTACGGTATTAACAAGATTTGGAATAAGATCTGACCGCCTTTTTAATTGATTATCAATCTCTGCCCATGACTCTTTAACAGTTTCGTGCATTCGCACAATCCTATTAAGTCCATTAATATACCAGCCTATAAACATTATTCCAACTACCAGAAGAGCTGCCAAAATAATAACTAATTTTTTCATACTTTTCCTCCTACGAAAATTTTATTTGAAAATATTTTCTCTATTTTACTATTTACCAGCCGCCGCTAGCGCCGCCGCCGCCGCCGGACCCGCCGCCAAATCCTCCGAAACCTCCTCCGCCAAATCCTCCCCCTCCGAAACCTCCTCCGCCGCCACCCCAAAATCCGCGGCCGCCAAACAGAAATGGAATAAAAAATATCCTAAAACCAAAAAACAAAAAGAACAGTATTATAAAAATAAATGACCCTATACTATTCCCTTTATTATCTGCCCCAACCTTTTGAACATCAACGCCGGATAAACTCTGTAGTTCTATATTATAATACTTTGCGATTTTATCCACAATAGCAATTACGCCATAAACCACACCTTTAGAAGTTTCTCCTGACCTGAAAAGCGGCGATATAATATCTCTGATAATCTCGCCTGCAGTTCCGTCAGTTATCACACCCTCCAGGCCATAACCAACCTCAATGCGTATACGTCTCTCCTGTAGAGCAATAAGCAAAAGTATCCCATTATCCTCGCCTTTCTTACCAATACCCCATTTTTCAAAAAGATCTACAGTATAACCCTCAATAGAATTGCCTTCCAGCGAATTTATTGTAACTACAGCAGCCTCAGCGCCGCTTTTTGTTTTTAGCTCCGTTATTAATTGATTCAAAAAAATCTTATCCTCGCTGTTTATTAACCCGGCGTCATCAACTATATAGCTATCCGGATTAGGCGCAGTATAAAGCGCGCCTGAGAAAATCCCAAAACTCAGCAATAGTGATAAAAGTATTTTTTTAATCATACCTGCAGCCCGTCAACAACCCCCGCAATATCCTGCAAAGCCTTTATATAATTTGTAATAAGCGCATTAACATCCTCAGCTTTTCCTTTTGACTCCTTTATTTTCAATACCTCTAAAAATGCGCCTGCATCAATATTGTATTCCTTTGCAAACTGATCAAACATATCCTTTTTTATAGACGGAGGAGTCTTGCCTGTAATCCTTAACATAGCCCGTAAAGCAGGCGCAATATTACCTATGGAATTTATTAATAATTTCAGTTTTTTCCTTTTGTTGCTGCCTATCTCGAGCAGTATCTGGTAAATTCTAATGAGCTGTCCTTTTATTAATTGTTCGCATTGCAGTCTGATATTTGCCATATCTATTTTTAAATCTTTTAAAATATCGTCTCCATGAAGAAGTATGTAAGCATCCTTTATCTCGGTAAATTCCATGGGAAACACGTCCTGGGATGTTTGTATATGCCTATCTGTCAAAAACAAAGGAATAAGTTTATATTTTTTTGCATACTTCTTAACCAGCTTAGAATTATTTTCTAAAAAACTGCTGTTAATATCCTTTAAAATTACCAGCACATTAATATCTGACCTTTTATGAATATATCCCCTGCCAACAGCGCTGCCGTAAACATACACTGAATGTATGTTACCCCGGTTGAGTTTATTTAAATCCAAAATAAAACCATTTACGATTCTCTCAATTATTATATTCAAATCTTCCCTCCTCTAATAACGTGTTACATACCTTTTCCTATAACAAAATACATTGCCGCAACAATGGTCACAATATACATAACCACGCTAACCTCTTTACGTCTTCCTGTTAACACCTTTAACAATGTGTATGAGATCATACCAAAGATTAATCCGTACGAAATATTATATGTGAGCGGCATAAGAATTATAGTAAGGAACGCAGGAAGAGCTTCAGTTACGTCAGTAAAATTAATTTTTAATATTGGCTCCATCATCAAAAACCCGACAATAACAAGCACTGCGCCGGTCGCTTGAGGAGGAACTATTTTAATAAACGGTATAAAGAAAATACCCGCTAAAAATAATATTCCCACTACAACCGCTGTTAAACCTGTCTTACCGCCCTCAGATATTCCGGACGCGCTTTCAATATATGTTGTTACAGTCGTTGTGCCGCATAAAGCTCCCTCTATTGTTCCTATCGCGTCTATAATTAACACCTTGCCTGCTTTTGGGAAGGTTCCTTTTTCATCTATTATACCCAGCTTAGACGATAAACCGGCAACGGATCCAATTGTGTCGAATATATCCATGAATGTAAATGTAAATATCACAGGCACCATACTCCATGCCAGCGCTCCTTTAATATCAATCTGCATAAGTATAGCCATAAATTCTTTAAATGACGGCAAAGCGATAATATCTTTTGGCATTGCCGTAATTGCATTGCCCCCGGAAGACTTAAAAAACATGCCTGTAATTGTAATAATTATAATACCCATTAAGAACGCTCCATGTATTCTCTTCGCTGCTAAAACAGCTATCAGTATAATACCCGCAATCGTTAATATTACCTCCGGAGACGTTACATTACCCAATCCAACAAATACAGCCGGATTTGAGACAATCACCTTTGACTGCTCAAGCCCAATAAAAGCAATAAAAATACCTATACCAACGCTGGCAGCGAGCTTAATTGTCATTGGTATTCCTTTAAATATTGAATCTCTTATAGGAAGAAGCGCTATGATTAAAAATATTACACCGTCGATTAAAACTGCGCCAAGCGCGGTCTGCCAAGATATACCCATCACTCCGCAAACAGTAAACGCAAAAAAAGCATTGTAACCCATACCTGCAGCAAGAGCAAAAGGCAGATTTGCCCATATACCCATAGTTACGCAGGCTATCATTGCTGAAAGAGCAGTTGCTAATACAACCCCTTCAAAACTCATGCCGCCCTTTGAAAGCAGTTCAGGATTCACAAATAAAATGTACGCCATAGTCGCAAATGTGGTAAACCCTGCCAATATTTCAGTTTTTAAATCGCTTCCACGCTCTTTAATTCTAAAAATTCTTTCCAGCATCTATTCCCTCCTAAAATATTTTTAAATACCTAAAATTCATTTCCATACAATATCGCACCTTTATCCGGAAATGCGTAATTCATTAAAAAAAGACTTCGTTAAAATTTAACATTCCCTATTCGCAACATAGTCTAATAGTTCTCTTAATAATACTGCTTTAATTTTTGGGAATATATCTAATGCCTTGTCAGCCTTTTTTTGTAATACCTTAACCATATTTTTTGATTCCTCTAATCCATGTAGAGCAGGATATGTCAGCTTTTGATTATCAGCGTCACTGCCCCTTTTACCCAGCTTTTTTTTATTGCCTATTATATCTAAAATGTCGTCGGTTATCTGGAAAATCAGTCCAAGATATTTACCATAATTATCAAGAGCGTTAATACTTTTCGTATCTGCATTAGATGACTGCGCGCCCATAATAAGGCTTGCTCTTATCAGAGCGCCTGTTTTATTTGCGTGTATATAATTTAAAATATTTTTAGCGTCTTCAGACTT
Source organism: Elusimicrobiota bacterium (assembly GCA_043820025.1). Lineage (GTDB taxonomy): Bacteria > RUG730 > RUG730 > JBDRED01 > JBDRED01 > JBDRED01. The sequence continues at coordinate 12,557 of JBDRED010000025.1, read as the reverse complement.
TGCTCCTTTTCCTTCGGATTCAAGATCAACAAACTGCCCGCCAACCATACCAATAACTCCTGCGGCAGAAGACAGGATTTTCAATAGTTTTTTTAAGACCTTCGGATCCTTAGTATCAGATATTACTTCAAAAGCGCGAGTCAATAGCGCGTCGCCGACAAGTATTGCGGCCGCCTCGCCAAACTTTTTGTGCGTAGTTGCTTTTCCTCTTCGCAAATCGTCATTATCAAGTGCCGGCAAATCGTCATGCACCAATGAGTACGCGTGTACCAACTCAACCGCGACTGCGCACGGATAAGCGTCTTTCTCTTTTCCGCCTGTAATATTATTCCCTAACAAAACAAGAATCGGCCTTAATCTTTTTCCGCCGTTAAATACGCTATATCGTATTGCCTTAGAAAGCGCTGCCGGCTTTGTATTAAGTCCCGGAAGATACCTGTCCAACTGCGCGTCAATTACGGATATCTTTGTCTTGAAGAAAGTTTTTAATTTATTATTCATCATCTTCCTCTTCTTCGTCTAAAATTTCTTTTCCATCAAACGGCTCAAGCCTATATTTTCCATGTTTCTTCACAAGAATATCAATTCTCTTCTTAACTTCATTTAACTTCGAAACACAATTTTCAGAAAGCTTTGCGCCTTCTTCATAGAGGCCTACGGCTTTTTCAAGTTCTACATTGCCCGCATCGAGTTTATTTACAATCTCCTCTAATTTCTTTATTGACTGCTCAAATGTTTCTGAATCTTTTTGCTTAACCATATTACCCCCTGAAAGTAAGTTTAAAAAGTTTAATGAGTTTATTATAGTAACTCATTAACTCATTTAACTTTACCTATTACGGCGCCTTTATAAAATTGTATTAAAATCTCGTCATCTTTTTCTAAGTCAACACTATTAACTACAACTCTCTTTGTTTTGATTTTTTCCACTATTGAATACCCTTTTTTTAGAATTTCCTTTGGCGACATAGCATAAAGTTTTTCTTTAAGAATTAGTAATTTATGTTCGCAATCTTTCATTATCAAATTAATTCGATCGTGGAGTTTTTCGGACAAATAATCTCTTGTTTGAGTAAGCTCTGTAATCAGCGAGTATGGATCTGAAAGTATCCTGCTTGATTTAACCTTATTTAGCTCGGATTCAGCCTGCTGCCAAATATATAACATATCTTTTGTGATACGTTTAAAATAATGCGCTATCTTTTCTTCAAGCTCTTCTTTTGTGCTTACCAGCATCTCAGCAGCGGCTGATGGTGTCGATGCCCTAAGATCAGCCACAAAATCCGATATCACAAAATCAACCTCATGCCCTACGCACGAAATTACGGGTATCCTTGAATCAGCAATTGCTCTGGCAACCAACTCTTCATTAAATGCCCATAAATCTTCAATAGAGCCGCCTCCTCTTCCAACGAGAAGCACATCCAAATTAGAGTGAAATTCATTTAAATATTTTATTGCTTCAGAAATTTCATACCTTGCTGTCTCGCCCTGCACCCTCACAGGATAAATTATTATTTCAAGATTAGCATAACGCCTGTTAATAATTGATAATATATCCCTTATGGCAGCGCCTGTAGGCGATGTGACAATACCTACCCGCTGTGGGAGCATTGGTATTGCCTGCTTTCTTTCAGCATCAAACAAACCTTCGTCCTTAAGTTTTTTCTTCAATTGTTCGAACGCAAGCTGAAGCGCGCCTACGCCCTTTGGCTCCATGTATTCACAAATTATCTGATACTGCCCGCCCACAACATAGCATGTCAGCTTTCCTTTAATAAGAACGCGCAATCCATCATCCGGTTTAAAACGAAGCTTTTTATTATGGAAACCAAACATTACGCCTTTAATTTGCGCGTCTTTGTCTTTAAGAGTAAAATATAAATGGCCTGACGAATAGATCTTTGTATTAGAAAGCTCGCCTTCTATCCAGATAGACCCATATTCCTTTTCTAAAAAATCTTTAATAATATTATTTATTTCAGATACTGTAAATATCTTTGGAGACGAAATATCAGACATAAAACCTCAAATAATAACGCATTATGATCATATCCGTTTTTTTAATTCGCTTTAAGTCAGCGCTGCGCTCAACGCGCTTTTTATTATGATATATTATTTCTAGTCTTATACGCTTTAACAGCGTTCTGCATAAGCATTGCGCGCGTCATAGGGCCAACGCCTTTTGGCACCGGAGTAATATATGAAGCCTTAGAAATCACAGAATCAAAATCCACATCTCCAACGACACTTCCATTGACCCGATTAATTCCCACATCAATTACCACTGCTCCATCCTTAATCATATCAGCGTTAATAAATTTGGGCTTTCCAATAGCGGCAACTACAATATCGGATTTTTTTACTATTTCTTCTATATTTTTTGTTTTTGAATGGCAGATCGTGACTGTGGCATTTTCACTCAGAAGAAGCAAAGCGCATGGTTTTCCTACAATATTACTTCTGCCAATCACAACAGCATGCTTGCCTGACACATTGATTTTTTTTGATTTTAAAAGTTCCATTACTCCGGCAGGAGTACAAGGAAGAAATCTTGGCTTGCCTGCGAATAGAAGCCCTAAGTTATATGGGTGAAAACAATCTACATCTTTCATTGGATCAATAGCATCGAGCACATTATCTGTGTTTATATGTTTTGGCAATGGAAGCTGTACAAGTATACCGTCTATACTATTATTCATATTTAAATCACTGATTAATTTTAAGAGATCTTTCTCAGCAGTATTTTCCGGAAGCGCGAATACCTCGCTGTAAATTCCTAAAACATCACAGTCCTTTTTCTTCAACCGCACATAGATTTCTGAAGCAGGATTATTTCCAACAATAATCACAGCCAGGCCCGGAGCACGTCCTGCCTTCGAGGATATTTTTGAAATTTCATCGCCAAGAATACTCTTAATATTTTCCGCAAGGTCATTTCCATTAATGATCTTATCTTGAATTTCCATACATATCCCCTTTTCGTAATCTTTTTATTGAAACAGCTTTGCCGGACTTATCATCAATATTAACAATTACACCCTCTAAAACAAGTTTTTTATCATTTACTTCATACTTTATCGGCACCTGCTTTAGAAATTTTTCTATTATGATTTCTTTTTTTATTCCAATTACTGAATCCTGCGAACCGGTCATTCCGACATCCGTTATATAAGCGGTCCCTCGCGGAAGTATTTTATCGTCGGAAGTTTGCACATGCGTATGCGTGCCCAAAACAGCGCTTACTCTTCCGTCTAAATACCAGCCAAGCGCGTTTTTTTCTGAGGTAGCCTCAGCATGAACATCCACAATAATATACTGCGTTTCCTTCTTAATTTCTTCAATAACAGCGTCTGCCTTTTTAAACGGGCAATCAATACTGTTCATGAATACGCGCCCCATTAAGTTTAACACCCCAACCTTTTGGCCTTTCTTTGTCTCAACAATAGTATAACCTTTTCCTTTGACGCCTTCAGGATAATTTGCAGGACGCACGATTCCGGGATCATCAAGCAATGAAGCAACTTCTTTTTTATCCCATGTATGGTTGCCAAGAGTAATTACATCTATCTTGTTTTCAAAAAGTTCCTTTGCGACATCGGGCGTAATGCCAAATCCGGCAGCAGCATTCTCGCCGTTTGCAATAACAAGGTCAGGGCATTCTTCATGAATCAATAGAGGCAATTCTTTACTCAGTACTGCTCTGCCCGGTTTTCCAATAATATCCGCAATAAAAATAATTTTCATTATAACATCCTTAAAGTTAATGAGTTAAAACCCAATAAACTCTTTGCCGTACCTTTGCCGGACTGGGTTTGTAACCCTGTCCGCATTTTCATTTCCTATTATAATTCTTCTGTATTCTGACTTCTATCTTCAATTACTTTGCTACGCCTGTAGCGCGTGTCTCTCTTATAACCGTAACCTTTATCTGTCCAGGATACTCTACCTCTCCCTCAATCTTCTTAGCTATATCCTTTGCCAAAATCAATGCTCCGTCATCATTTATAACGTCAGGACGCACAATAATTCTCACTTCTCTACCGGCCTGTATAGCATAAGCCTTCTCAACGCCCTTAAACCCGTCAGCTATTGTCTCAAGCTTATCCATTCGTTTAAGATAGAATTCCAATGATTCGCGTCGAGCTCCGGGCCGAGCAGCTGATATAGCGTCAGCAGCGGCAATAATTACAGCCTCAGGCGTCTCAGGCTTTACCTCGCCCTCGTGATGCGCAAGCACTGCGTTGATCAGCTTAGGATGGAAATTATGTTTTTTAAGTATGTCTGCTCCAATCTGAGTATGTGTTCCCTCAACATCATGGTCCATTGACTTTCCTATATCATGCAATAAACCGGCCTTTACGCACAAAGCTGTGTCAAGGCCAAGCTCTTCGGACATTACCTTTGCTAAATGCGCTACCTCAAGCGAGTGCTGAAGCACATTTTGGCCATAACTGGTTCTATATTTTAATCTACCTAATAATTTAATAACTTCCTGCGGCAGTCCTGATACTCCGGCCTCAAGCGCCGCCTGCTCTCCAACATCTTTAAGATATACTTCCATCTCCTTTTTAACACGCTCAACAACCTCTTCGATACGCGCCGGATGGATACGCCCGTCGGCAATAAGACGCTCAAGAGAAACGCGCGCAACCTCGCGCCTTATTCCGTCAAATGAGCTTATAGTAATCGCTTCAGGCGTATCATCAACAACTAAGTCAACTCCTGTCGCTACTTCAAAAGCGCGGATATTGCGGCCTTCCCTGCCTATTATCCTTCCTTTCATTTCATCGCTTGGTATTGTAACAGCGGTAACTGTAATTTCGGCCGTATAATCAGCTGCGCAGCGCTGAATCGCGAGCGAAATAATCTCTTTAGCTTTTTTATCAGCGTTATCCTTGAGTTCCTGTTCAATCTTTTTAAAAGTCCCCATAGCTTCATGCCGCGCTTCATCTTCCATGTTCTTCATTAATATTTTTTTTGCTTCTTCAGGGCTCATATTCGCAACGCGCTGAAGAACATTTTTCTGTTCCTCTCTCTCTTTACGAACATTCTCGATCTCCTCATTAAGCAGCCTATCCTTATTAAAAAGTAACGCTTCCGCATTTTTAAGTTCTCTATCCTTCTTTTCCAATAAATCCTGTTTACTATTAATACCTTCTTCTCTCTGGCCTAATCTTTTCTCATACTGCTGCAGCTCTGCGCGCCTATCCTTTGTTTCTCTTTCAAATTCCTGACGATTTTTATACATTTCGTCTTTCACTTCCAGAGTCATCTCTTTCTTATGCGCTTCTGCGTCTCTCTTAGCATTACTTAAAATAGTTTTCGCCTGCTGTTCAGCAGAACTTAAACTTGATTTTGCGGCTAATACTCTGGCAATATAGCCAAGTATAATACCGACAACTACTGCTCCTATGACTATTAAACTATTCATTCTCTATTCTCCTTTCTGTGTTTTTTGCACATTATAATTTCTTTTTCTGTAACAATTCTATCCATACGAACATCATTCTCATGCTGGGGGACTTTATCAAACACTTGAAAATCAAATGCTAAACCTACAATAGAAATAACGCCATCAGCTTCCTTTAAAAAATTATCGTAATACCCTTTCCCTCTTCCTATTCTGCCGCCGCATCTCCCAAAAACAACTCCCGGAACAATAATAAGATCTAAATCACTAATCTCAACAGTTTCACAAACAGACTCGTCCGGTTCCTTAATCCCTAATCCGCTCATTACCAGATGACTTATATCAGTAATTTTGTAAGCCGCTAAGCCCGCGCAGCCTTTAATTTTTGGTAATACTACATAACCCTTTGAACTTATTGTCTGTTCAATAAAACTCCAAGTATCCACCTCATTTTCAAATGACGAGTATACCATAACTGACCTGGCGTCATGCAGTAAATCCAAACTACTCAGCGCTTCATTTGCGCGCGCGCTAATTACCGAAAGCTCTCTTGAATCCATACGCCGTCTTTTCTCTAAAATTTTATTTCTTAATTCATTTTTCTTCATCTGAGATTCCCCAAATCGCGTTAAGCCTTTCTCTAAAAATCTTTTCCTTGCCTACATTAGTAGGTTTATAGTATTCTCCGGAAAAGAAATTACCGCGATATTTTTGTTTTACGAAATGATCAGGATATTCATGCGGATATTTATATCCCTTACCATGGCCCAGCGCGTCCTTATCCAAATTCGCATCCTTTAAATGATTCGGCACAGCTTCAATCTTCTTATTATCAACATCAGCCAGCGCAGAGTCAATACCCAAATAACTGGCATTACTTTTTGGGCAGGATGTTACCATTGTAACAGCCTGCGCAAGAATTATTCTAGCCTCAGGCATTCCCACACGCTCTACCAGATCCCAGGCAGACTGCGCAACACACAATGCCATAGGCGCCGCATTGCCAACATCCTCAGCAGCAAGAATAGCAATTCGTCTTGCTATAAACCTCGGATCTTCGCCGCCTCTTAGCATTACAGCAAGCCAATACAATGCAGCGTCCGGATCGCTGCCCCTCATACTTTTTATAAAAGCGGAAATAACATCATAATGCTGATCGCCGTTTTTATCATACTGTACTACTCTTTTCCCAACACATTCCTCTATATGCTCCTTGTTAATTATTATTTTTGAATTTTTGGGCTGTGACTGCGCAACATTCTCTATAATATTTAGAGCATACCTCGCGTCACCATTAACAAATCTTACAATAAAACTTAAAACCTCGTCTGTATATTCAATATTATACCCGCCTAATCCGTTCTCCTCATTGCTTATGGCATTCTTAATAATTCCTTTTAAATTATCTTCAGATAAAGGCTTAAATTCACAGACAGTAGCGCGCGATAATAAAGCGTTATTTATGTAAAAATAAGGATTTTCGGTAGTAAGGCCAATAACTATAACAGTGCCATTTTCCATTGCCGGAAGCAGAGCGTCCTGCTGGCTTCTGTTAAAATGATGAATCTCATCAATCATAACAAGCATTCCCTTGCCATGTATATCCAAATATTCGCTCGCAGAGTCAATTGTTTTCCTGAGATCAGCTACGCCGGCCGTTACAGCGTTTATTTCTTTTACAGCAGTATTTGTCGCTTCAGAAATAATCTTAACAAGAGCTGTCTTCCCGCTTCCGGACGGCCCAAAAAATATCATTGAGGACAGCGCGTCATTTTGTATAAGGTTATAGAGTATCTTATCCTTTCCAACTAAATGCTCCTGGCCAAAATAGTCTTCAAGCTTTAATGGCCTCATTCTATACGCTAACGGCCTGACTATATTTTTATTTTTTTCCTTAATAAATAAGTCTTTCATATTCTATTTCCTTTATTCTGTTAAGTTGCATCCTGAGTTAGTCCATTGAGAGCCTGGTTCAATGAATATAAATAAAAAAACCCCGCATATGCCGTGTATACAACCTTGTTAAGCACCAAAAAAATAAGTGGGTGTCCTGCGCTAAAAGCCAAGGCTAGAAGCGACTCCGAACTCCCTTTTTGTTGCTCATAGGCAAAACAAAAGCTGTACATCGCGCGCATCGCAGGGTAATATTATTTAAGACTAAGTTAAAACCTCGTCCAATTCTTGTAATAATTTGTCAACTCTATACTCATTGATTCCTTTTAGCTCGTCTTCTTTATCTTTATACTTAAATAATTCACCCGTAATCGTTAATGCCGCGTGCACAGCCAGCCTGCTGGTGTCAACGATATTATCCTTTTCAGCAGCTTCCTTCATTTTATTTTCAACATATCTGGCAATAGCGTTCATGTATAATGGGTCTCCGTTGTCGTTTATGTAATAATCTCTATTCATTATTTTAATTAACATCTTATCTGCCATTATTCTCACCTATGCCTGATATTTCACAAGCTTTTCATAAAGCTTTTTTAACCTTCTTTTTAATTCTCCTTGTATATCTCTTAACCTTTCGTATTCCTTATTATTGTAGCGTAATTTTTTATTCTCAAAATCTTTAGCTTTTGCTTCCAGAACAGCCTTTTCCATCTGATCTATCAGCCTTGAATTTTCCTCCTTGAGCTTTTTTATAGCTTTAACCGCTTTAATTACTTTTTCTTCCAAAACATTTATCTTATCCATATTATATTATATTCTATTCCTTTATAAAAATCAATTATTATAACTTACTGTCTCTATAAATAATTTTCAATAACTTCAACAGCTCTTTCAATTACGCCCTGCTCGCCCAACAATTGTGTTGTTTTTGAAAGATTATTTTTTATTTTACTAAGTTCATAGCTAAAAAACCACATTTTTAAAAGCGCTCTTACAGACTCTATATTAATATTTTGAATAAATTCCGGAACTATCATCTTATTCGCTAAAATATTTGGCATTCCAATATATTTTACTTTAACAATAAGCTTAGCAATAAAGTAAGATATGCTCGGCAGTTTATACATTATTATCATAGGCACGCCCATAATCATTGTTTCTACCGTAGCGCTTCCGGAACTAATTAAACACATTTTGAGCCTGCTTCTCTTATCGTAATCAGACCCGTTGATTATTTCTGTTTTATCTTCCAATTTGTATTTTTTTATTATTGTTTTAATATATTCCAAATCAATATTTGGAGCGGCAAATACAGCAAGCCTATGCTTTCCTATATCCATATCTTCAAAAATACTGCACATAACAGGCAAAAGCCTTAGCACCTCTTGTTTTCTGCTTCCGGGAAAAATACCTATAATTTCCTCAGGCTGATTATTAACTGAGTATTTTTCCAATATATCAATAAACGGATGCCCGACATAAGTTGTTTTAATCTTTGAACCTTTATAGACTTTTGTTTCAAATGGAAATATAAGAATCATATGATCAACATACTTCTCAAGCTTCTTTATTCTCCATCTTCTTGACGCCCAAACCTGCGGGCTAATGTAATAAACTACCGGAATGCGAAACATTTTTGCTGTTTTAGCGACGTGAATATTAAAACCATAAAAATCAACCAATATCACTAAATTTGGCTTATTATTTATAAATAAAGGAATTATAATGCTATTTAAAATATTTTTAAAAAATCTATATTTTTTTATTATCCCGCTAAATCCAAAGCCTTCGGCATTAACTATATCCTTAAGAAATTCCACATTACATGATTTTAAGCTGTCTCCGCCAATCGCTGAAATACTAATGTCAGAACGCTTGCTCAAGAGTTTTTTCACCAAATAAGACGCGTGTAAATCCCCTGAAACATCTCCGCAGGAAATAAATATTTTTTTATTCATAATAACAACCTCAAAAATATTATATCTATTCCAAGAAAGCAAGACAAGGAGAATAATTTCCGAACTTGAGGGACAGACCCCAAAATTCGGTTACTTTAAACTCCATATTTCTTGACTTTGGCCGGCATATACGATATATTGATTTTCATAAGAAATGATTATTGCTTTTTTATGCCCGAGTGGCGGAATTGGTATACGCGGCGGTCTCAAACACCGCTGGCCTCTGGGCCTTGTGAGTTCAAATCTCACCTCGGGCAGATTTTAATAAATTTTATTTATTTAACAAACTCTCAATCTCCTCTACCCTAGCCCTGAGTTCCTTATTTTCATCTTTCAACATATCAATTTCATCTTTCTGATCTTCAATTTTTTTGATATTGTCTTTAACAATCTCATTGGTATACACAGCAATTTTCTTATCATTAATTGAATCAGGCCTGCCTTGTTCATCGTAGAATACAAGATAGTTTAATCCTGCAGCATCCATCTCCTCTGCTATATATCCAATCTCTTTTTTCTTCAATGGATCGTTCTTTCTGTTATATATCTTAGGCTCAAGAGTAAGAATTTTATAAAAATCATCCTTGAAAACCTCAATATTTTCCTTATATCTAGCGGAAGAACTGTATTTCGCCATAGTATGAACCGTATCCTTCCATACCATAGAAGGGCCGTCGCCTGAATCAATATTATGACTTATAAGCACGCCTTCTATCTGTATATCTCCGTTTACATGAAGTTTTTTTGCCGGATTTGCAGTTCCTATGCCAACATTGGATCCTTCTAAATTAATCTTATCTAAATCATAAATTATCATACCGCCTGAATGTGTAGCTTTTAGATAATGAGCTGTGTCACCAAGCCTTACCTCGCTGGAATTTCCGGAAGACCATGATAATGGTTCAATTAATAACACAGGTGTATTTGTTGTCCCCTTTATTTGGAGTATTTGAGCTGGAGCTGTTGTTCCTATTCCCACATTACCATTAGATAATAAGGTCATAACATTCGTATCAGGAGCAGCAGTGACATTGGCTAATTTAATATCCATCCTGGTCCTTGAATTAGTGGATGAATCTTCATATCTCAGCAGATTAAAATCAACTGCATTTGCGTAAGATTCGCTTGTATGCCCTTCTCTGTATAATTTTAGCGCGGTAGTCGGATTTGCAGACGGCCCGCCGTGCACCCAATTATCTGTAGTTTCATAAGCAACGATAACTCCTGTATTTGTGCCGCCTGCTCCCTTAACGTATAGTTTTGCCGCAGGATTTGTAGTAGCTATTCCCACATTGCCATTTGCATGAATATATATATCTGCATCATTAGTCGCATCTCCGGACAATTTCAAATCATTTGCTCCTTCAAGTTCGTTTATCTTTTTTATATTTCCTTCAGTGCCTGAGAATGTAATATTTCCATTTACCTCGAGTCTTTCAGCCGGAGATGTTGTGCCTAAACCTACGCGGCTGTTTCCGGTTACATTAAGAGTATCTAGAGTTCCATACATACCAAGGCTTAAATAATTAGATGCTGATCCTAAACCCACATGAGTATAACTTATTTGAGCTGAATTATTTGTTGAATCCGCATTTCCCAAATTGATTCTTAAAGCATGGCCAGCGCTCATTGCCGGATCATATATCTTTGATATAACCGTTGTAACTGAATAATCTTTTTCTAAATGCAACAAAACGCTGGGCTCTGTTGTACCTATTCCTACATTGCCTGTTCCCTTAATTGTAAGCAATTCATTCCCGCTAGGCGCGTCTAAAAACGAAAATCTTCCGCTATTATTTCCAACATGAAGCCTAAATTGATTGGATTGTATTCCCATGCCATAAAATGTGCTTCCCCCATCAAATAATGCTAATTTGGTATTTCCCAGACTGTTATTTAAAGATAATAACGCTCCGGGATTCGTTGTGCCTATTCCCAGATAACCGCTGGAACTAATTATCACTCTCTCTGTTCCAAACGTGCCAAATTTTATATAATCACTGCTGGTTCCATTTATAAATATGTAATTATCTAAAATCGTATCATTCGTATTGATTAATATATGTTTGCTCGGAGTACGCATTTCAAGACCGGATAATCCCATTGCCGTAAAACTTGAGTATCCAATAATCCCTCTTCCCTGAAAATTAAGAAATGCTGATTCTTCATTACCAAGTGTACTTGTTTGAATCCTAGCCGCGCCGCCATTTGGGACTATTACATCTAATGGGCTTGCCGGATTTGTTGACCCTATTCCAACATAACCGTTGTCATTTAATGTCATTCTATTTATTCCGTTAGTCGCGAATTGCAAAGGAGATTTTGAGTATATAGTTGACACATATACATTAGTAAAATCGCCTATAGGCGCATAAATCGTAGTGCTGGAAGAAATATCTCCTATAACATCCAACTTCTCATTTGGATTTGTATTCCCTATACCCATATTACCTGTCCCTGTTATTAAAACATTATTTGCCGTATTATTTATATATAACGGCGACTTTGTATTTATTGTCGAAACATATATATCAGAAAAATCTCCTATAGGCGCATAAATCGTAGTGCTGGAAGAAATATCTCCTATCACATTTAATGGTTCGCCGGGTTCTGATGTGCCTACTCCAATATTCCCGCCTGCTTTAATTACAAGTTTTGGGGTGCCTTGATACCAATTTGAAAAATATAAATCAGCTGAAGAACCTGTAACTGTTGATGATGATGGTTGTATATATAATGCTCCGCCAGCTCCAAGCATTCGCAATAATGATGTTCCACCGCCTATCACAGTGTCTCCCGACACTTGTAATCTTCCAATTGGAATAGAAGTTGCTATTCCTACGTTTCCCGTATCAGTTATTCTCATCTTTTCAGAAGGACTAGCCCCGTCATTCCCATCATTAACCCTAAATACCATTTGTCCTTTTTCATCATCTGAAGTTCCGGAATGAGAAACAGCTAATCTCGCAAGAGAAGTTTCTTCTCCCCCGGATTGCTGACCTTTAAATTCTAATCTTGATTCTCTCCCGTTATTTGTGTCCTGATTTGTTGAATTATGCAATGTTATTATAGGTGAAGCTGAGGTTATTTCCATCGCAGACTCCGGCGCTGTTTCTCCAATACCGACTCGTCCTGTTCCCACAAATGACGCTATAGATTTCCCAAATAATCCTACTTGATAATAATTAGAAGTTGCTCCTGAGCTTACCATAACAAAACTATTTTCTACGCAATTATAAGTTGTTTGAGACTGCCCTAAATCATATCTAACAGCATCACCATCTGCCATAATA
>JBDRED010000024.1:0-6205 GCA_043820025.1 Elusimicrobiota bacterium | reverse complement strand
GCATGTAATAATCCCGGGCGCTTATTTATCTTTTCACAACGCCTTATGAGATTATCACCCCCTGTTTTTGTTAGTATCGAAAAGATGATTTATATTATCAAATCCCGAAGCATCTCGTCAAGATATTTCTCCCATATTTCTCCCATATTTCTCCCATATTTCGAATATATATTTTACGAATAATTCTGTTTGACTAACCCTGTATTTCCCGGCTATAATCATAAAAATTATTAGGAGGGAATAAATGTTTAAAAAAATGTGTTTAGTTTCATTGGGTTTAATCTTTATGATAAGTTCCTATGCGCTCGCAAATATTGAAGGCGCCTGGTACACAAAGGATGATGCGGCTATTGTTGAAATATATAAAGACAGCGGCTCAGATTTATTTAATGGTAAAATTGTATGGTTAAAAGAACCCAAAAACGACGATGGAACCGATATCACAGACAACAATAATCCTGACCCTGCAAAACGCAGTCAAAAAAGACTCGGCCTTGAAATAGTAAAGGATTTTGAGATGAAATCCGACAACAAATTGCGCGGCGGAAAAATTTATGATCCTGAAAATGGCAAAACATACTCATGTATGATCACATTAACAAAAAACAATCTATTAAAGGTTCGCGGATTTATAGGCGTATCGGTAATTGGGCGGACTGAAATCTGGACCAAGGCAGAAAATATTCCTGCTGCGCTAATTTCAAAAGACTAAAAACTTATAGTAAGCCTGTAAATAACGCTAATAATATTCTTTCTAAAACAGGCTGTTTGAAATAACAAATGACGCAAAAACAATAGAAACCATAGACATAAGTTTTATTAGAATATTTAAACTTGGGCCTGAAGTATCTTTAAAAGGGTCGCCTACTGTATCGCCGACAACGCTGGCTTTATGAGCTAATGAACCTTTCCCTCCATGCTGTCCTTCTTCAATATGTTTTTTCGCGTTATCCCAAGCTCCGCCTGAGTTAGCCATCATTATTGCTAAAACAAATCCTGAAATAGTAGCGCCTGTTAACAATCCTGCTTGAGCTTCGATTCCAAGTAATATTCCGACCAAAATCGGCGTCGTAATTGCAACCAGCGACGGCATAATCATTTCTTTCTGAGCAGCTGCTGTTGCTATGGTTACGCATGCCGCATAATCAGGATCCGCTTTGCCTTCCATAATCCCAACTATCTCTTTAAATTGCCTTCTAACCTCGACGACTATCTTAGCCGCTGCCCTTCCAACAGCTTTCATAGTCATAGAACAGAAAAAGAAAGGCATCATTGCTCCAATAAACAACCCTACAAGCACATTTGGGTCTAACAGGGTTAATGTCATTTCTTTGCCATATATCGCAACCTGATCTTTAAAAGCAACGATCAAAGCTAACGCTGTTAACGCGGCTGAGCCTATTGCAAAACCTTTTCCTGTGGCTGCTGTGGTATTTCCTAAAGCATCCAGCGCATCTGTTCGTTTTCTTACCTCAGGAGGCAGATGAGACATCTCAGCGTTTCCTCCTGCATTATCCGCAACAGGGCCGTAAGCGTCTGTAGCCAGCGTTATTCCCAGCGTTGAGAGCATACCTACAGCTGAAATAGCTATACCATAAAGCCCCACGCTAAAATTTTGAGCTCCGCCTGAGAGATAAAAGCTTGCCATTATTGCTATTCCAACAATAATAACAGGCAATGCTGTTGACATCATTCCTACAGCAAGGCCTCCAATCAAAACAGTTGCAGGGCCTGTTAAAGCCTGTTCGGCAATAAACCGCGTAGGCCTAAAACTGCTGGATGTGTAATATTCTGTAACAAGGCCGATCAAGACTCCTGCCAATAAACCGGAAATTACTGCCCAATAAACACCTATATGTTCTATACCTAATGTGTATTTTATAAGAAAATAGGAACTTAAAGCGACTAAGGCCGAACTTACAAACACACCTTTTCTTAGCGCCGCTAATAAAACTTTTTGACTAGCCTCTTCTTTGCTTTTTACAAAAAATGTTCCGATAATAGACGAAAATACTCCTATTGCCGCCATAACCAATGGCACTGTAACTCCGGCCACTCCCAAACCTGCAGCAACGCCTAAGGCAGAAGTAGCTACAATAGAACCAACATACGACTCATAAAGATCAGCGCCCATTCCTGCGACATCGCCTACATTATCAGCAATAACAGCAGGATTGCGAGGATCATCCTCAGGTATACCGGCTTCAACTTTCCCTACCAAATCAGCTCCGACATCAGCGGCCTTTGTAAAAATTCCGCCTCCTACTCTTGCGAATAAATCCTGCGAACTCGCGCCCATACCAAAACAAAGCATTGTAGATGTAATTGCAGTAATCTTATCAGCTCCTATTAAAATAGGATGCGATGTATAATACCAATCAAGAAAATAATACCAAATACTTAAATCTAAAAGGCCCAAACCCACAACTGTCATGCCCATTACAGCGCCGCTTGAAAAAGCAACGCGAAGCCCGGAATTTAAGCTCTTCATTGCAGCGGCTGCAGTTCTATTTGACGCCTGAGTAGCAATATTCATTCCGATAAAACCGGAAAGGCCTGAGAATAATCCGCCTGTTAAAAAAGCAAAAGGCACAAAAATCACGAGATAATTTTTGTATGACATATATAATAAAATAAAGAAAACTACTACAAAAAAAAGCGTTACTCCTATATACTGTCTTTTAAGGTACGCATGCGCTCCCTGCCTCACAGCCCCGGCTATTTTTTTCATCCGGTCATTGCCTTCGTCCTGTTTCAAAACAAAAACCGCTAAATAAACCGCGAACATAAGCGCAGCTATAGATCCTACCGGAGCTAAAATTAAAATAGTAAAACCTTCCATAAATTTAATATCCCCCTTACGAAAATGATTATAATTTGAAAAATTATTATACTAAAATAACAAATATTTACAATTGATAAATTTTCTAATTAACAGGCCGGCTTTACCCCTTTAAATCAATAGCTGTTTTAACAGGATCGTCTGAATGAAATATGCTTGAACCGGCTACAAGCACATTAGCGCCCGCTTTTACGGCTTTCGCCGCAGTCTTGATATTAATTCCGCCATCAACTTCAATCAAACAAGACAACTTTTTTTCCTGTATATATTTAGAAAGCTCGGAAATCTTTGGCAATACATCTTCTAAAAAAGCCTGCCCGCCAAAACCGGGATTTACTGTCATTATTAAAACCATATCCAAATCCTTTAAAATATTTTTTAAAAGCGTCCATGGCGTTTTTGGATTTATCGATACCCCTGCCATTATTCCTAAAGATTTAATTTTTTTTAAGAGGTATGGAACATCATCAACTGTCTCGTAATGAATAATAATACTGTCAGCTCCGGCATCTTTAAACTGCTGTATAAATTTTTCAGGATATTCTATCATCAGGTGCGCTTCCAGTAATAACTTTGTCCGCTTGCGGATACTTGCTACGAGCTGAGGGCCAAATGTAATATTTGGGACGAAATGCCCATCCATAACATCTAAATGGATCCTGTCTACTCCTGCTTTTTCCATCATCTTAATAGCGCCGGCAAGATCTGCAAAATCCGCTGACAGAATTGACGGCGCGATAAGTGTTTTCTCCATTATTTTACTTCCTCCTCTATTGTTTCTGTATTTATTTTTTCCTCGACTAGAGCAGATACGACCAGATTTACTAAAATATTATTTCCATTTAAAACAGTGTCCGGTTTCGGAAACTGTTCCAGGACAATCCCTTCGCTGTCAGAAGCCTGACCGGTTATATTAACTTTATATCCTTTCCGGCCGCACTCCTCATTTACCATATCAATATTTTTCCCGACAAACATGGGCATAAGTATTACATCATCCGGAGGCAGGCCTTTTGATACGATTAGATTAATAAAATATCCTTTTTCAACTAATTCGCCCGGATTTGGGTCTTGATCCATAACAATATCCTTATCAATATATAATGAATATTCATAACTTTCCTGCCCGACAAAAAGCGCGCTGTTTTCAATTTCTATCTCAGCCACCCTTAATTCCTTTCCAAGAACTTCAGGCACATTGACCTGTTCTATGCCTTTACTTATAACAACGCGTATTACCTTTCCCTGCCGCACCTTTGATCCGGCAGGCGGAGATTGGTCAATAATTATTCCGGGCAGAATTTTGCTCTCAAAACGCTCGCCCTCAATTTTGATCTTTAGTCTCTGTTTTTTTAATACATTAGATGACGTTATCAAATCATGGTTTGTTAAATTTGGAACAACCACCTCTTTTTTTATGTGAACAATAACGCCTACGAAAAAATTCCAAACTATAAATGAGACAATAATTCCAACTATTACCCATGCCGTTATCTTTAATTTCCTCTTTATATGCATCGTCTCTCCTAATAAAAATTATTTTTTTCCTACCCATCTGAATACAGCAGACTCAATCAAAGAAATATCCACATCTGTATTATAGCACGGGCCATTCGGACGCAGATTCAAAATACCCCAAACCGGAAGAGGGTAGCTGTCATATATCCCGCTCGACAAATCGCGCTCGCACGCGCATGCTACAATAATATCAGGATGATATTCCATAACTATTTTACGCGCAAGCGTGCCGCCGGCCGCAACCTTAATCGGTATTTTTAATTTATCCTGCGCAACCGACAAATCCTTAATAATGCACTTTCCGCATTTTTTGCAATTACCAATATCCCTCGTTATTCTAAACACGCAATCGTCATTCTGCAGGCAATGCGGAATCAGCACAAGCACAGTCGGAGCATCTTTTATTCTAAAATGCTGCACGCATTTATTATTCCACTTAATGATTAACCTCTCTAATACATCTCGTTTGCCGGGAAATATTTTCCCAAGAAGCTCAGCGCAGGGGAACCCTGTTCTTAAAACAATCCATCTAAATATTTTATAATACATTTCACACCTTATTTTTTGATAAATTTTACAGAACACACGTTCATTTTATTGTGTTTGTATTGTGTTGACAATTACTTTTAAACACATCTCCTATTTTCAACTTTCTGCCAAGGAACAGATCATACGCGCTCATACGATTTTTACCCGGGAATTGCGCCTCTTGTATCCAAATTGCGCCTTTTCCGCATTGCACACGCATGCCTTTTTCTTTATTTATATCTAAAACCCTGCCCGGAGTTTCGCCTTTTTGCCCTTTATCACAGCTTGCTCCAAAAAATTTTAGAATACTCCCATTTAAATATGTATATGCTCCCGGCCACGGCGCAAAAGCGCGTATACGATTATTTAAGTCGACATTACTTAAGCTCCAGTCAATTAAGCCGTCTTCCTTTTTAAGCTTTCTCGCATACATAACATCCTTTTTGCCCTGCTTTTTCCCTTTATCTCCATTAACCAATTTTTCCAGGGTTTTGGGTAAAATCACAAGTCCCTTATCAATAAGTTTTACCATTAAGGTTTCCCGGCTGTCATTATCGTCAATATTTACCTCTTCCTGGCACAATATACCGCCGGCGTCTATCATTTCATTTAGAATAAATCCCGTAACTCCGGTTTTTGTTTCTCCGTTTACTATTGCCCAAGCCGCAGGCGATGCGCCTCTATAATCAGGCAGTAATGAAAAATGAATGTTTATACTCCCATACTTAGGAATACTTAAAATATTTTTGTTTAACTTATATCCATAGGCTATTATTACGAGCGCGTCCGGGTCTGCGTCTTTGATAACCCGCAGAGTTTCTTCGCTTTTAAGATCTTCAGGCTGGAATATTTTGAGTCCCAGTTTAGCGGCTGTTTTTTTAACGCCGCTTTCTCCTATCTCCATATTGCGGCCTCTTTTTTTATCAGGCGCTGTGCAGACGAGCGTTACATTATACTGCTTAGCCAGGTATTCTAAAAAGGGGCGCGCGCAGTCCGGCGTACCCATAAAAACTATTCTTAATTTATTTTCATTCATAAAACTCTCTCTA
The DNA here is from genome assembly GCA_043820025.1 of Elusimicrobiota bacterium. Classification (GTDB taxonomy): domain Bacteria; phylum RUG730; class RUG730; order JBDRED01; family JBDRED01; genus JBDRED01. The sequence goes on along the minus strand of JBDRED010000024.1, from coordinate 268 downwards.
TTCTAAAAACTTGAGGCAGCAAATTTCGGCCTCATAATATTTAATATAATAATTAATTTATCATATCTTGTATAGTAACTAAATCTAAAAAGCAGGATTAGTCAACACATGTGACACCCCTAATGTTATACTTAAATATTAAATCAATATAGGAATTTAATGTTTTTGCTCTGCTTTTTCAGGAGCGGTTTAGAAGTACTGCGCAGTAAAAAATAAAGCGCTGCGCTGTGTGAGCCCTGCCGCATCTTCAAATAAGGCCTGACTTTAG
>JBDRED010000023.1:0-26419 GCA_043820025.1 Elusimicrobiota bacterium | reverse complement strand
GTAATGCCCGGAGATAATATAAAGATAGAGGCAGAATTAATAACACCGATAGCAATGGAAAAGGAATTGAGGTTTGCGATACGAGAAGGCGGAAGAACTGTTGGAGCGGGCGTTATTAGCGAGATTATTGAATAAAGAGGTTGTATTAAATGGTTGATGAACAAAGAATCAGAATACGATTAAAAGCGTACGACCACAAAATGCTGGATCAGTCATTAAAGGAAATTGTAATGACTGCAAAACGAACAGGCGCATCTATAGCAGGGCCTATACTCTTGCCAACGCGGACAAGAAGATACACGGTTCTAAGGTCGCCGCATGTGGATAAAAAGTCACGAGAGCAGTTTGAAATGCGGATTCATAAAAGACTTGTTGATATATTGAGTCCAACATCACAGACTGTAGATGCCCTTATGAAGCTGGATTTACCGGCAGGTGTAGATGTCGAAATAAAGCTTTAATTTGAAAGTGTTAGGAGAGAAACATAAGATGGATCGATTACTTGCAACAAAAATTGGAATGACTAGAGTATTTGATAATACAGGCGCTTCTGTACCGGTTACGGTTGTGAAAGTAGAATCTTGCTGGATTGTAAATAAATGCACCAAGGAAAAAAATGGATATAATGCTTTTGTTGTTGGATATGGCGAGAAAAAGGAGGCTACAAAAGTTTGGGCAGGCGCGTTTAAAGATAAAAAAAATGGTATGCTTGCGCGTAAACTCAAAGAATTTAGAATTGAGAGCGGCAGCCTGGATGAATACGAAATCGGCGCAGATATTTTATTAGATATATTCAAGCCGGGCGATTATGTTGATGTTGTTGGAATTACAAAAGGCAAGGGATATGCAGGCGTAATCAAAAGGCATGGTTTTCATGGACTGCCACACAGCCATGGACATGGCGAATATAGAAGAGCTCCGGGTGGTATGGCTGCAAGTTCTGATCCTTCAAGAGTATTTAAAGGGAAAAAACTACCTGGACATATGGGCGCAGAAAGACACACAGTGCAAAAGCTTGAAATATTTCAGGTAAATACAGAAGAAAGATTAATTTTAATTAAGGGGTCAGTTCCCGGAGTAAGGAACAGTAATCTGCTTATTAAAAAAACCAATAAGAGTAAAAAAGAGCGAAAAATAGTTGAAGCCAAAAAAAAGTAAGTTAAAAAAGAGGTAAGAACATTGGAACTCCAGGTAAAAGATAAAAAAGGCAAAGACAAAGAAAAGATTACAGTCTTTGAATATATGACTGCCGGCAAGGTAAATGGCACATTGTTACACGAGGTAGTTGTAAATTACTTAGCTAATCAAAGACAAGGGACATCAAGCACAAAAACTAGAGCTGAGGTGTCTGGCGGCGGCGCAAAACCATGGAAGCAAAAAGGAACAGGAAGAGCTAGAGCAGGAAGCAGCCGTTCTCCTTTGTGGTATCATGGCGGTATAACATTTGGTCCAAAACCAAGAAGTTATAGATATGATTTGCCGCAAAAGAAAAAGAAGATAGCTTTGCTTCACGCTCTTGTAGATAAAAACAATAATAACAAACTAATTGTAATTGATACAATCGCAGGTATTGGAGCAAAGACAAAAGATTATGCAGCTTGGCTTAAGGAAATGAATTGGGCAACAAAGACTCTGCTTGTAGTTAAAAATTTTACAACTGAAATGAATCGCGCAACAAGAAATATTCCTATTTTGAGTGTAACTCTTGTTGATAAATTACATGCATACGAATTATTATCTGCAGACAATGTTGTGTGCGATAAGGATTCATTAGAGTTCTTGAATCAGAAATTGGAGAAATCAAAATGAACCAGAATAATAGGGTGCTAATTAGGCCGATTACTACTGAAAAATCAAGCGATATAAAAGAAACAGAAAATAAATATATTTTTGAAGTAAATAGAAATAGCAATAAGATTGACGTTAAAAGAGCGGTTGAAGAGTTTTTTAAAGTAAAGGTTGAAAGTGTAAACACTTTTAATATTAAAGGGAAGAAGAAAAGAGTAGGCGCTTATCAAGGAAAGTGCAGTGATTGGAAAAAAGCTGTAGTGCAATTAAAAAAAGGCGATACAATTAAAGTAGCGCAAGAAAAGAAATGAGGATTTAAATAATGGGAATAATTAAATATAGGCCAACAACACCATCAAGACGCGGAATGTCAGTAAATGATTTTGCAGAGATAACGAAAAAGACTCCTGAAAAGAGCCTTTTGCGTGTTTTAAAGAAAAACGGCGGTAGAAACAACTCTGGCAGTATTACAGTCAGGCATCAAGGCGGCGGGCACAAACGTAAATATAGAGTAATTGATTTTAAAAGAGATAAGTTCAATATTCCCGGCAAGGTAGTCAGCGTTGAGTATGATCCAAATAGATCTGCAAATATTGCTCTTATTCAATATGTAGATGGAGAAAAAAGATATATTTTGTCGCCGCTTGGCTTGCAAGTTGGAGAGATAATAATAAGCGGTGATAATGTTGAAATAAAGACAGGCAACGCAATGCCGCTTAAGTCAATGCCTGAAGGTACTTTAATACATAATATTGAGCTTAAGAGAGGCCGTGGCGGCCAGCTTGCGAGAAGCGCAGGCGCAGTTGCTCAGCTTTTGGCAAAGGAAGAGGTTTTCGCGCATGTAAAAATGCCGTCAGGAGAAGTAAGGCTTGTTCCTGTGCATTGTATAGCGACAATTGGACAGTTGGGAAATACAGATCACGAAAATATTACTATTGGTTCAGCAGGCAGGTCCAGGCGTATGGGAATACGGCCTACAGTGCGAGGAACAGCAATGAACGCTGTTGACCATCCGCATGGCGGAGGACGAGGAAAGAGTAAAGGAAATAATCAGCCTCGGTCTCCTTGGAATCAACCTGCTAAAGGATATAAAACTCGAAAGCCAAAATATTCTGATAAGTTTATTGTAAAACGCAGAAAATCGTAGGAGGATTTTAGATAGATGGGAAGATCGACTAAAAAAGGGCCATATATTGACGAAAGGCTGTTAAAAAAACTTGAAAATATGAATAAAGATAGCGCCAAAAGTGTTATAAAGACATGGGCCAGAAATTCCATGATTTCTCCGGATTTTGTAGGCCATACAATAGCTGTGCATAACGGGAAAAAATTTGTTTCAGTATTCATAACAGAAAGTATGGTTGGACATAAATTAGGAGAGTTTGCTCCTACCCGTTTCTTTAAAGGACACGGAGAGTTTAAAAAAGAAACAAAAGGTTTAACATAAATCAATAGTTTATCATTGTTGATTGCTAATAATTTTACTATTTAATTTTTAACGAGGAAAAAAATGACAGAGACAAAATGTATAGTTCGATATGCGCGCGTAACTCCAAGAAAAGCAGGGCAGGTAATCGATCTAATTTCAGGCAAGAAGGTTGACGCAGCGCTTAGGACATTGAAATTTACAAATAAAACAGCAGTGCCAATAATAATTAAAGCTATAAATTCAGCTGTTTCAAATTTTGGCAGAAGCATAGATACAAAGACAATTATTATAAAAGAAGCTTATGTTGGGCCCGGTCCGTCTATGTCAAGAATGCGGCCTGCGGCTATGGGAAGAGGAACGACATATAAACGTAAGACAGCGCATATAACAATAATATTAAAGAAGCTTAGTTAATTTAGGAGGACTTTCGTGGGGCAAAAAGTACATCCGAAGGGTATTCGCTTAGGATATATCAATGATTGGGATTCTAAGTGGTTTGCTCGAGGGAATTTCGCAGATTTATTAGAAGAGGATTTAAAGATCCGAGCATATATAAAGAAACACCATAAAAACGCAGGCATTTCAAAGGTGGGAATAGAACGCGCCGGAAAGTATGTCAGAGTTAATATTCACACTGCGCGTCCCGGAATCGTTATCGGAAAAAAGGGAAGCGATGTTGAGAATCTGCGCAAGAATATGGAGAATATAACAGGCCGTAAGACATATGTTAATATTATCGAGATTAAAACTCCGGAACTTGACGCTCAATTAGTCGCAGAAGGCATAGCTATGCAGCTTGAAAAAAAGGTATCCTATAGAAGAGCGATGAAAAAGGCAATGGAACGCAGTTTAAAATTAGGCGCTTTAGGTATCAAAATAATGGTTGCAGGAAGACTTGGCGGCGCTGAAATAGCAAGAACAGAATGGGCGAAAGAAGGCAGGACGCCTCTTCAAACATTTAGAGCGGATATCGATTATGGTTTTGCGGAAGCATATACAACTTATGGCCAGATAGGCGTAAAAACATGGATATTTAGAAAGGAATATTTTGGAGAAAAACTCCCGGATATTATTTCTCCTGTAACAGTTATTGGAGAGGAAAATAATAATAAATCAAGCGAGGTAAAAGACGATGTTAATGCCCAAGAGGGTTAAATATAGAAAACAGCAAAGAGGAAGAATGAAGGGCAATGCTAAGGGAGGCACTGAGCTGAACTTTGGTTCATATGGATTGCAGGCTCTTGAACCGGCATGGGTTCAAAGCCGTCAAATAGAAGCGGCTAGAATAGCGCTTACAAGATTTTTAAAACGCGGCGGAAAAATATGGATACGTATATTTCCTGATAAGCCTGTGACAAAAAAACCTGCGGAAACAAGAATGGGTAAAGGTAAAGGATCCCCGGAATTTTGGGTATCTGTTGTAAAGCCCGGCCGTATTCTTTTTGAGATAGAGGGAGTTGATGTTGACTTAGCAAAAGAAGCTATGAGACTGGCATCCCATAAATTACCAATAAAGACAAAGTTTATTTCAAGATAGGTGGTATACTACAATTATGAAAACATCAGAAATTAGAGCATTATCAAATGAAGAATTAACGCAGCAGATTCATGCCAAGGAAAGGGAGTTTATTGCTAAACAGTTTGAGCATAAGACCAATCCTTTAAAGAATTCCATGATCTTGAGGCTATTAAGAAAAGATATTGCGCGCCTTAAGACTATTTTAAAAGAAAAAGAGATACAAAAAGCTAAAACGGAGAAAAAATAGTATGGCAAAACCAAAACAAAAAATCTTTAGAGGGACTGTAGTCAGTGATAAGATGAATAAATCCAGAGTTGTGCTTATATCAAGACGTTTCAGGCATCCGTTATATGAAAAAGTAATTACGCGCAGTACTAAATTAATGGTTCATGATGAGAAGAATGAATCCAAAAAAGGTGATTTAGTTGACATCTGTCTCATTAGGCCCCTTAGCAAAAATAAATGCTGGAAGCTGGTCAAGATTGTTGAGAGCGAAACAATATAAATTTGAAATAAGGATAAAACTATGATACAACAACAAACTAGATTAAATATCGCGGATAATTCAGGCGCAAAAAAAATTATGTGTATAAAAGTACTTGGCGGCACGCGTAAGCGTTATGCAACCATAGGCGATGTTATAGTAGCATCAGTAAAAGATGCGACTCCCGGCGCTGCTATTAAAAAGGGAGATGTTATTAAGGCTGTTATAGTTAGGACAAAAAGAGCTTATAGACGTAAAGACGGATCATATATTAGGTTTGATGAAAATGGTGCTGTTGTGGTTGATAATAATAATGAACCCAAAGGGACCCGTATATTTGGACCTATAGCGCGTGAATTAAGAGAAAAGAATTTCATGAAAATTATTTCTCTGGCGCCTGAGGTCTTGTAAGAAGGGGATGAACGATGTTTCATATAAAAAAGAAAGATAAGGTAATTATTCTATCCGGAAAGGATAAGGGTAAGACAGGAGAAGTGCTTAAATGTTATCCTAAAAGCGATAAGGTAATTGTGGCAAAAATTAATTTTATTAAACGTCATACGCGTTCTACGCAGACAGATCCAGGCGGAATAAGAGAAAAGGAAGCGCCTATGCATGTATCAAAGGTTCAGCTTATTTGCACAAAATGCGGTAAGCCATCCAGAATACATTCTGAGAGGCTTTCTGATGGAAAAAAAGTGCGCATCTGTAAAAAATGCGGAGAAATGATCGTATAATTAAGGAAGGTAAAGAAATATGGCGCGAATTTTAGATTTTTATAATAAAGAAGTAGTTCCTGTTCTTATGGAGAAATTTAAATATAAGAGCAAAATGCAGGCTCCAAAACTAAAGAAGATTGTTATTAACATAGGACTTGGCGAAGCAAAAGAAAACGCAAAAGCTTTAGAAATAGCTCCTATTGAATTAGCAGCGATCGCAGGGCAAAGGCCTGTAATTACTCGAGCTAAGAAATCAATTTCTAATTTTAAACTGCGCGAAGGTATGCCGATTGGGTGTATGGTAACTCTTAGAGGCATTAGAATGTACGAGTTTTTTGATAGATTAATAAATGTGGCTATTCCGAGAATAAGAGATTTTAAAGGAATAAAGCCTAACGCTTTTGATGGACAGGGTAACTATAATTTTGGAATGAATGAACAATATATATTTCCGGAAATTGATTTAGATAGCTCAGATAAGACGCGCGGTATGAATATTACAATAGTTACCACTGCTTCAAATAATACTGAAGCTAAAGAACTGTTAACACTTTTAGGAATGCCTTTTAGTGATAAAAAGTAATGGAGGATTTGAGTGGCAAAGACAAGTTTGATTTATAAACAAAAGAGAACACCGAAGTTTAGCACAAGGAAATATAATCGTTGTAGGAGATGCGGCAGGCCAAGGGCATTTTTGAGAGATTTTGGCATTTGTCGTATCTGTTTCAGACAGCTGGCGCATCGAGGAGAAATCCCGGGCGTTACTAAGGCAAGTTGGTAGGGGGAGTTATTATGGCATCGACAGATCCAATTGCGGATATGCTTACATGTATAAGAAATGCGAATCACAGATTTCATGAAAAAGTAGATGTTCCTGCGTCAAAAGTTAAGGAAGAGGTTCTAAAGCTTTTAAAAGACGAGGGGTATATATCTAACTACAAACGCATTGATGACACTAAACAAGGTATATTGCGCGTATATATGAAATATGGCGCAAATAAGACCAGGGTTATTACGGCAATTCAAAGAGTAAGTAAGCCGGGTTTGAGAATTTATAGAGGCAGCGATGAACTGCCAAAGGTTAGAGGCGGCATAGGTGTTGCTCTAGTATCAACATCGAGCGGTATAATGTCATGCAAGAAAGCAAGATCTATGAAGATTGGCGGCGAAATTTTATGTTATATTTGGTAAAAAGGTTTGGAGAATAATTATGAGTAGAGTTGGCAGAAAAGAAATTGTAATTCCTAAAGATATCAAAGTTGAAATTAAGGATAAAGTAATAATATCCAAAGGAAATAACACGCTGACAGTAGCGATTCATCCCACTGTCTCTGTTGCTAAAGAAGGAGATAATATTATTAAGGTTACTTGTAACAATGCAGAGAAGAAAACAAGGGCAATGCAGGGTATGACAAGAAATTTAATCGCGAATTCTATTAAGGGGATGGAAACGCCTTTTAAAAAAGAATTGATTATAAAAGGGATTGGTTTTAAGGCGCAGGTTTCAGGTAAAAATTTAGTTTTAACCGTTGGTTATTCTCATGTTGTTAATTTTGCAATTCCGGAAGGGATAAATATAGCTGTTGACGGAAAAGCAAACCAGCTTATAATTACCGGGATAAATAAGGCTGTTGTTGGAGAGATAGCGTCTCAGATTCGTCGAGTAAGGCCGCCGGAACCGTACAAAGCGACAGGTATTGCATATATTGACGAGCATATAAGAAGAAAAGCAGGTAAGGCAGCAGCATCGGCAAAAAAATAATATGACTCTAAAGAGGAAGGGGCAATGAAAAAGTTAAGAGATAAAAATGTGCGAAGAGATATTAGAAAAATGAGAATAAAGAAAAAAATTCATGGGACATTAGAACGCCCAAGACTTATTTTATCTAAATCACTAAAATTTTTACAAGCGCAGATTATTGATGATGATAATGGGAAGACGCTGGCATCATGCTCGACAATGAAGAAAGAATTAAAAACAACTTTAAAGAGCGGTAAGAATATTGAAGCTGCAAAAGAGCTGGGTAAAATAGTAGGCCAAATAGCAAAAGAAAAAGGTATTTTACAAGTGGTCTTTGATAGGAATGGTTATTTTTATCATGGTAAGGTTAAGGCTTTTGCAGAGGCTGTAAGAGAAAAAGGAATTAATTTCTAATAAAGAAATAAGATTTGGGGGAATTTAAACGTGGCAGAAGAAAAGGGACTTGAATTAAAAGAAACTGTGGTAGCAGTTAATAGAGTAGCAAAGGTTGTTAAAGGCGGTAAGCGATTTGGATTTAATGCTTTGGTAGTTATTGGCGATGGCAAGGGAAGTGTTGGATGCGGGACAGGAAAAGCAAAGGAAGTTCAATCAGCTATCCAAAAGGCTACTACTAAAGCTAGAAAAGATATGAGAAAGGTTCCTATGAAAGGAACGACTATACCACATGAAATTACACATAAATTAGGAGCAGGAAGAGTTTTGCTTAAGCCTGCAGGGCCCGGAACAGGTGTTATAGCCGGCGGAGCCATGAGGGCAGTGCTGGACGCGGCAGGTTATAAAGACATATTGACTAAATCACTGCGCAGCAATAACCCTTTTAATGTAGTTTATGCGACAATTGACGCTCTTAGGTCTTTGCAGACAGAAGAAAGCGTTAAGGCGCTGCGATTTTCAAAAGAATAGAGTTTTCAACTAAGGAGAATGGCGAATGAATTTAGGTAATTTAAGACCAGCAAAAGGTGCCAGACAATTAAAAAAAAGAGTGGGCAGAGGACAAGGCACAGGGCTTGGTAAAACATGCGGAAGAGGAAGTAATGGCCAAAATTCACGAAGCGGAGGAGGCACAAGACCCGGGTTTGAAGGCGGACAAATGCCGCTTATGCGCAGGATCCCCAAGCGTGGATTTTCAAATTATTCTTTCAAAAAGGAATACGCAGTTTTAAATATTAAAGATATCGCGGATAAGTTTGACGCGAAAGATGAAATTAGTATTGAGGATTTTTACGCGTCAAAGATAGTAAAAAAAGGATCGCTTATTAAGATCTTAGGCGTTGGCGATATCACAAAAGCCAAAACTGTAAATGCGCACGCTTTTGCCAAGAGCGCTAAGGAAAAAATTGAAAAGGCCGGCGGTAAAGCAATAGTACAGAAATAGAATGGGGTTTTATGTTAAAGAGTTTCAGTGATATTTTTAAAATTCCGGAACTTAAGCGCAGAGTATTGTTTGCGTTAGGAATTTTAGCTGTATATCGCGTAGGCGCGACAATTCCTATTCCGGGAATTGATGGAATAGCGCTTCGCGCTTTTTTTGAAACACAAAAAAATACGCTCTTTGGTTTTTTAGATATGTTTTCTGGCGGAGCGCTGACAAAGCTTTCGATATTCTCAATGGGTATCATGCCTTATATTAACGCGTCTATTATTATGTCGCTGCTTCAGACTATAGTTCCTTATTTTGAGAAATTATCAAAAGAAGGAGAAAGCGGACGTAAGAAGTTAACACAGATATCAAGGTATGGCACATTAGTATTAGGAGCCATTCAGTCATTTGGTCTAACTTATATGATGCAGGCAATGAAAGCGCCGAATGGAACGCCTGTTGTTATGCACCCGGGTATAAAATTTCAACTTTTAACTGTGCTGACTCTTACAACCGGAACTGTGTTTATAATGTGGCTCGGCGAGCAGATCACTGAACGCGGAATAGGAAATGGAATATCGCTTATTATTTTTGCCGGAATTGTTGATAGATTGCCGGCAGCTGTTAAAAATATATTTATTCTTTTAAAGAGCGAAGGTATTAGTTTATTTGGAGTGATACTAATAGTTACGCTTGTTGTTATTGTTACAGGTCTTGTGGTAATGGTTGAACAAGGGCAGAGAAGAATACCTGTTCAATACGCTAAGCGAATGGTTGGCAGAAGAAGTGTTGGCGGCCAGACTACATTTTTACCGCTTAAGGTTAATCAATCAGGCGTTATTGCTGTAATATTCGCTATTTCTATTATGTCATTTCCAATGACAATGGCGCAATTTTTTCCTGAAGCGTCTGTTGCTAAGACTATAGCAACCTGGTGGGGAAGCGGAAGCGGCATGTATGAATTAATATATGCGGGATTAATAATATTCTTTTGTTATTTTTATACAGCGATTACTTTTAATCCGATAGATCTTGCGGAAAATATGAAAAAATGGGGCGGGTTTGTTCCCGGAATACGCCCTGGAGAAGCCACAGCTGCATATATAGAAAGAATTCTTGTGCGTATCACGCTTGGCGGAGCGATATTCGTAGCTATTATAGCTGTATTTCCTGAATTTTTGAGAAAATGGTTCAATGCGCCGTTCTTTTTTGGCGGCACAGCGCTCTTGATTGTCGTAGGAGTCGCTTTAGATACCTTAGGCCAGATGGAGTCGCATTTAATCATGAGGCATTATGATGGTTTTATGGATCAGGGAAAAATTAAAGGAAGATATTTTAATATACGATGAATATAATATTTTTAGGACCTCCGGGATCAGGAAAGGGCACGCAGGCAAAAAAATTAAGCGCTGAAGCTAATCTTAAACATATATCAACAGGCGATTTACTAAGAGCTGAAGTTGCAAGCGCAAGTGAATTGGGAAAAAAAATTAAAGCAAAGATAGAGAAGGGCGAATTAGTTCCTGATCAGATGGTTGATAATCTTATGGAAAAGAATATTAAGCCTGTCGAAGGATATATTCTCGACGGTTATCCGCGCACTATAGCGCAGGCAGAGTTCATTGAAAAACATTTAAAGAATATTAAAGCGAAGATGGATTTTGTTGTTTACTTTAGTTTGACTGAGGAAGAGATAGTTTCAAGGCTTTGTGGAAGGCGCAAGTGCGGTAAATGCGGAAAGGACACAAATGTGGCCGGGCTCACAGGCAGTGAAGCTAATATCTGTAAGCACTGCGGTAAATCCTTAGAAAAAAGATCAGATGATAGGGAAGATATAATCAGAAACAGGATTAAAGTATACAAAGCGCAGACAGAGCCCCTGTTACAATATTATAAACAAAAAGGGAATTTAATAGAGATTGATGGCTCGCAAAGTATAGACAATACATATAAGGCTTTATTAAAGGCAATTAATTTTAATAAATGATACATATAAAAACTGAACGAGAAATTGTTAGTATGAGGGTAGGGGGCAGGCTCCTTGCCGGGATCTTTGATGAATTAGAAAAAGATATACACGAAGGCGTAGTTATTGTAGAGCTTGATAAAAAGGTAAGAAATCTGATTGAAGAATACGGCGGGTCAGCGGCTTTTTTAGGATATAACGGTTTTCCTGCGGCTATATGCGCGTCTTTAAATGATGAAGTAGTGCACGGAATACCGGATCACAGGGTTCTGAAAAATGGCGATATACTTTCTATAGATATTGGTTTATTGTACGAAGGTATGTATACAGATATGGCAAGAACTATTCCAATTGGCAGTATCAGCGATATAGATAAAAAACTTATCAATGTTACGAAAACTGCGTTGGAAAAGGGGATAGCAGCAGCGCGCGAAGGAAGCTTTGTCGGCGATATAGGACATGCTGTTCAGGAATACGTTGAGCAAAATGGTTTTAGCGTTGTGCGTAATTATGTTGGTCATGGTGTAGGTTCGTCATTGCATGAAGACCCGCAGATTCCAAATTTTGGAAAGCCAAAAACAGGTTATAAGCTGACAGCAGGAATGACAATAGCTATAGAGCCAATGGTTAATATAGGCACATGGAAAGTGCATGTGACTAACAATAATTGGACAGTAATTACCAATGACAATAAAAAATCAGCGCATTTTGAACATACTATATTAGTAACCGGTAAAGAAGCTGAAATAATTACTGCCGGATGAGGTGAAAATTGGTTAAAGAGGCAAAAATCGAAGTTGACGGAGTGATACTTGAGGCGCTTCCAAACGCGATGTTTCGTGTTGAGATAGAAGGCGGACATAAAATATTAGCGCATATATCCGGTAAGATGCGCATGCACTATATTAAGATATTGCCCGGAGATACTGTGAAAGTTGAGCTTTCACCATACGATTTAACAAGAGGAAGAATTATTTATAGAGAGCGGTAAGGAGTAATGTAATGAGAGTAAGAGCATCTGTTAAAAAAATTTGCAAAAAGTGCAAAATTGTTAAAAGAAAAAATATTGTTAGAGTGATTTGTGAGAATCCTCGGCATAAACAGAAACAAGGATAAGATTTTGGAGGTCTTTTAATGGCTAGAATTGTTGGAGTCGATTTACCTAAAAACAAACGCGTAGAGATTGGGTTAACATACATTTATGGTATCGGCAGGGTTACTTCGAATAATATACTAGATGAAGCGCAGGTAGACCCTGACAAGAGAGTGAAGGATTTAACAGAGGATGAAGTCAGCCGCATTACTTCTGTAATAACGCAAAATATCAAGGTTGAGGGCGATCTTCGACGAGACGTTACGCAGAATATTAAGCGTTTAATGGAAATCAGTTCATATCGCGGAATACGGCATAGAAGGAACCTTCCTGTTCGCGGTCAAAGGACCAAGACAAACGCCAGGACAAGACGCGGCAAACGGAAAGGAATATCAGCTAAGAAATAATATATAGAGAATATCCGAAAGGAGGAATTTGATAGTGGCAAAACCAAGAGAGACTTCAACTAGAAGAGCAAAGAAAACTTTAAAGGCAACTGTAACTGCAAATGGGCGCGCATATGTACAATCGTCTTTTAATAATACAGTTATTACTATCACAAATGAAATTGGAAATCCGCTTTGCTGGGCATCTGCCGGTGGCTCCGGATTTAAGGGAACTAGAAAAGGAACACCATTCGCTGCTCAGGTAGCTGCAGAATCATGCGCTAAAAAAGCTTTAGATTTAGGTGTTAGAAGCGTCGAGGTTGCTGTTCGAGGTCCTGGCGCAGGCAGAGAAACGGCTGTCAGAGCTCTGCAGGCCGCAGGATTAAAAATTACATTAATTAAGGATGTTACTCCTATTCCTCATAATGGGTGCAGACCGCCAAAACAAAGAAGGGTATAGGAAAATTGAGATAGCTCCGGGTTGAGAGTTTAAATTAAGGAGGAAAAATTAGTGGCTAGATATTTGGGATCAGTTTGTAGAATATGTCGTAGAGAAGGAACAAAGCTATTTTTAAAGGGCAAGAAATGTTCTACATTTAAATGCGCATTGGAAAAACGAAATATAGTGCCGGGCCAGCATGGGCCGACAAAAAAAAATAAAAAGCTTTCTGAATATGGAACTCAGTTAAGAGAAAAGCAGAAGACAAAGAGACAAGCAGGGCTTTTAGAAAACCAGTTTAAACGATATTTTGAAAAAGCTGAAAAAAAGCAGGGAATTACCGGCGAAAATCTTCTGATATTTCTTGAAAGGCGATTGGATAATGTTGTTTACAAACTTGGGTTTGTATCATCGAAGCTTCTTTCTAGGCAGTTAATTGTGCATAGGCATTTTATGATAAATGGCAGAGTTTTAGATAGGCCTTCATATTTAGTTAAAGAAGGCGATGTAATAACAGTAAGGGAGAAAAGTCAGGAAAAGCAAATTTTCAAATTGCGCAAAGAAGAAAAAGAACAAAAAACGCTCTCAGGCTGGCTTGAATTTAACGCAGCGAATCTTGAGGGTAAAATATTGAGATTGCCTTTAAGGCAAGATATAGACGCGCCAATTAATGAACAGTTAATCGTAGAATTATATTCTAAGTAATTGTTTGTAATAAGATTGCAATTTTTTATTTTCACCTATTATATCAGGAGGAAGAATGAAGTTTAAAAGCTTGATAATGCCAAAAAAGTTGGAAGCAGAGAAAGAGACGCTTTCAGGGATGTATGGTAAGTTTGTTGCTGAGCCATTTGAACCTGGTTACGGCCACACTATAGGTAATTCTATAAGACGTTTATTGCTCTCGTCAATGGAAGGAGCTGCTGTAACAGCGGTTAAAATTAATGGCGTAGCGCATGAGTTTTCTGTTATACCCGGTGTTGTAGAAGATGCCATGGGAATTATATTAAATCTCAAAAGAGTAAGGTTTAAGATGTTCTCTGACGGGCCGGAAACGGTTTTCTTAAAAAAGAAAAGCGGCGAAGCTAAAGCCAAAGATATTGAAGTTAACGCGAATTTAGAGGTTTTAAACGGCGATGAACATATTGCTGCACTCGAAGGGAATGGCGAGCTTGATATTGAACTCACAGTGTCAAAGGGCCGCGGGTACCTTCCCGTAGAAAAGCAGAATAAAGAAAGCTTGCCTGCTAATGCTATTGCTGTTGATGCAATCTTTACTCCGGTAACAAGGGTTAATTATGAGGTTTGCAACGCGCGTGTTGGAAATATTACGGATTACGATAAATTAATAATTGAGATTTGGACGGACGGAAGCGTAAATCCTGCTGACGCATTGGCGTATTCCGCAAAGATTTTAAAGGATTCTATGAATATCTTCATTAATTTTGATGAAGGCGAGGAAGAATTAATAATTGAAAGCGGTAAAGAAACAAAGGTCGAAGGAGAAGATCAGAAAAAACAGGTTAAGGATTTATTAAACCAATCTGTTGATATAATAGAACTTTCTGTTAGAAGCTCAAATTGCCTGCGCAATGCTAAAATTAAGACAATAAAAGATTTAGTAACAAAACAGGAAGACGAGCTTTTAAATTACAAAAACTTTGGAAAGAAATCTCTAGATGAGATAAAAGAAAAACTTGTTGAATTAAATTTAAGTTTAGGTATGGATATAAGCAGTTTATAAATAGTAAGTTGTGAAACAGGGAAAAAATTTCTACAAAGAAATTTTTTAATGGGAGGAATAATGGCAGGTACTCATGCAGGGCGTAAAAAACTGCAAAGAACAAGTTCGCATCGCAAGGCGCTATATAGAAATATGAGTTGTAGTTTATTGAAATACGAACAGATAACAACTACAGAAGCAAAGGCAAAGATGCTGCGCAGTTTTGTTGAAAAAATAATTAGCGTTGCTAAAAATAATGATTTGCAGAGTAAACGTATAGTTCGTGAAGATATTAATGATAAAGAAGTTTTTCAGAAGATTTTTAATGTTCTTGTGCCGCGTTATGCGGAGCGCAAAGGCGGATATTTAAGGATAATTAAACTAAGTCATAGAATTTCAGATAACGCTCCTATGTGCGTAGTAAAGTTAATAGTTTAGGGGTTTAAATGCCCTTTTGCGGGGTTTTAATTTGTTTAAAAAATTCTTTAATTTCTTTTCAAATGATATGGGCATGGATTTAGGCACATCAAATACATTGGTGTATCTTAAGGGCAAAGGTATTATTCTTAAAGAACCTTCCGTAGTAGCAATCGATACAAACACTAAAAGAGTATTAGCTGTGGGCATGGAAGCAAAACGTATGGTCGGTAAAACTCCCTCTAATATTGTGGCAATTCGTCCTCTTAGAAACGGCGTTATAGCTGATTTCGAAATTACAGAACACATGATCAGATATTTTATTAAAAAGGTTAGCAATAGGAAAAGTCTATTAAATCCTCGTATAGTTATTGGCGTGCCGTCCGGTATTACAGAGGTGGAAAGGCGCGCGGTTCGCGAATCTGCCGAGCAGGCCGGCGCGCGAGAGGTATATTTAATTGATGAACCAATGGCTGCCGCAATAGGCGCGTCAATAGCAGTTAACGATCCTTCCGGAAGTATGATTGTTGATATAGGCGGCGGAACTACTGAGCTCGCTGTTATCTCGCTTGGAGGGATGGTTATTGCTAATTCACTGCGAGTAGCAGGAGATGATTTAGACGACGCTATATTACAATATTTTAGAAAGAAGTATAGTTTATTGGTAGGCGAACGCACAGCTGAGGATGTAAAGATAAAGATTGGATCGGTTTTTCCGCTTGCTGAAGAAGAAACAATTGATGTAAAAGGAAGGGATTTGATATCCGGGCTGCCTAAAACAATCACCATTAGCTCTGAAGAGGTTCGAAAAGCTTTGAGCGAACCAATGAAAGCGATTATTGAAATAATTAAAGATACTTTAGAACAAACACCGGCTGAGCTCTCAGCAGATCTTGTTGATAAAGGTATTATCTTGTCAGGGGGCGGAGCGCTATTGCGCGGTTTAGATAAACTTTTGAGTCAGGAAACAGCGCTTCCGGTTACTATTGCGGAAGATCCATTAACTTGTGTAGCTTTGGGCGCAGGGAAATATTTAGAGGAGATGGAATCAAATACTAGTCTCAGAAAATACATAAGTCTTTCAGGATTAAGATGACATTATTGCAGTCACGTCCAAGACAAACAAAAAAACCCAGAAGAAAAAAAACAAATATTCTTTTTTTTGTATTAATAGCACTTTCCATATTAATACTACTTGCGGATATTACATTCCAGGTTAAGACTATTAGGCATTTTGTAGGATATATTATTTTCCCATCACAAAAATATTTCAGCGAATTTTTTAATTATAGCGAAAATGTTTCAAAAAACATTAAGGGATTTGTAGCGCTTTTTGAAAGAAATCAGAAACTGGAAGCTGA
Source organism: Elusimicrobiota bacterium (assembly GCA_043820025.1). Lineage (GTDB taxonomy): Bacteria > RUG730 > RUG730 > JBDRED01 > JBDRED01 > JBDRED01. The sequence goes on along the minus strand of JBDRED010000023.1, from coordinate 9,972 downwards.
AAACAATGAACTTAAAAGTATTCGTGAAAATTATGATTTAATTATTTCTGAGAATGAACGTTTAAGGCAGATGCTCGCATTCCAAAAAACGTCTGATAGGTCGCTCATGCCCGCGCGAATTGTTGGGAGGAGCACTTCAGATTGGTATAGAGTGGTTATTATTAATAAAGGCGAGGAGTATAATATAGAAAAAGGCGATGTAGTTATTGTCGGAGAAGATCCTCTGCCAAAACTTGTTGGACAGATAGTTGAGGTAATGCCGAAATTTTCAAAGGTTTTATTAATAACGGATTCAAATTCGTCTGTAGCCGGGTACTTAACTAATGCTAATTTAGATGGAATTGTCGAAGGCAAAAATGACGGAACTCTTGTTATGAAATTTGTTAATTCAAATGCGGTAGTTGATAAAGGCGAAATTGTTATTAGCTCAGGGTTGGGCGGTATTTTTCCTTTTGGATTATATATAGGGAATATACAATCTGTCATAAATAATCCGGAAGAGGAATTTCAGAATATAGTTATCAAGGTTGCGGTTGATCTAAACAGGCTTCGCGAGGTTTTTATTATTAAAGCAGAGAGCAAAAAGTAGGCGCGGGTTTTATAATTTGTTTACGCGGCGTATGTGCCGCGCAAAAGACTAGTGAGGATTAATGTTTAAAAAAGCGGCACTGTTTATTATTTTAATAATTGCGGTTTCAGTATTGGAGACAGTTGGGGTGTATTTTATTCCTGTATATGCTGTTATGCCGCAGTTGTTTGTGATTTTAGTAATATTTTTTGCATGGTGGAACGGTCCGCTTTGGGGTGAGACTATTGGTTTTTTTTCAGGATTAGTTTTTGACGCTTTAGGGTTTGGCATATTTGGCATCAATATGCTTTTGTTTACGATATTAGGATACACCGTGGGCAATGTGTCGATCAATATGGATAAAGAAGATGTTACTAAACAGATAGTCATTGTTTTTATAATGTCGTACATTTATATTGCAATATCTTATATTGTTCAGCTCGTTAGCTTGTATCCTGAAAGATCAAATGTTAAATTATTATATTGGATTAAGCCGTTTTTTAACGCTGTCTGGACGCCGCTCGTGTTTTGGGCGTTTAGGACTATTGGCAATAGATGGCTGAAGATAAATATCAAAAATGTGGCAAAATAGAAATACACATCTCAACGAAGCCTTGTTCAAAAGCAGTATCAAAAGGCTGTATATAGGAATACTCTTTCTTTTTGTATTAATCGTATGTAAATTATTTTATTTGCAAATAATTAAAGGCACTCATTTTTCTCTGCTATCCGACGAGAATAGACTGCACTCATATACATATAGAGCTCCAAGAGGAAAAATATTAGCGCGCGGCGGAGAAATTATAGTAGATAACCGCGAGGTATACACCGCAATTCTTTCAAAGGTTAATTTTGATATTCAAACCCTGAAAGACACAGTCCAAAAAGCCAGCGAATTCATGCAGATCAATTTAAGTAAAATTAATGAAAATATTAATAGGCTTAAATCAAAATCTTTTGAAAATATTTATTTAGCAAGAGATATACCGAGGCAGATGATGTTTGAATTTAAAGAAAGACTGCCGTATATGCCGGGTCTTTTGATAGTAACTGAGCCTGTGAGAAGGTACAGGTTGAGCACATTGTCAGCGCATATTCTGGGTTATCTTAGTGAAATAGATTCAAATGAATTAAAATTACTTCGGGGTGAGGGGTATAATTTGGGCGATCTTATAGGCAAGAGCGGAGTGGAAAATGTTTATGATATATATTTGAGAGGCAAAGACGGATGTAAGCAGGTGGAAGTAGATGCAAAAGGACGCCAAATAAAAATCGTTAGTGAACAAATGCCGGTGTATGGCAATGACGTGTATCTTACGATAAGTTATAATTTGCAAAAAAAAGCTGAAGAGGTTTTAGCAAAAAAAGCAGGCACAATAGTCGCTATTGATCCAAGGAATGGCGAGGTGCTAGCTATGGTTTCTTCGCCCGGATTTGATCCGACTCAATTTTTATACTCATTGGATGAAGAAAAAAGGCAGGTCTTAAATGACCCAAGATATCCATTGATGAATCGCGCTCTGCAGTCCCAATATGCTCCCGGATCTGTTTTTAAGATAATAACAACTATCGCGGCGCTTGAAGAGAGAGCGGTTAATAAAGATACAGAATATTTTTGTAAAGGACTGCTCCATATAGGTAAAGATAATAGAGTCTTTAAATGCTGGGAGGAACGCGGGCATGGACGAGTTGACCTGAAAAAGGCGTTTATAAATTCCTGCGATGTTTTTTATTATCATACAGGTATTGCAACAGGCGTTGATAAACTCTCTAAATATGCAAAAGAATTTGGATTTGATATGTATACAGGAATAGATCTTCCGTCAGAAAAAAAAGGGCTAGTGCCTACCAGGGAATGGAAGAGGGAACGCATGAATCGTGGCTGGCTTCCGGGCGATACTGCAAATATGAGCATTGGACAGGGATTCCTTTTAGTGACACCGATACAGATTGCTAATATGTTAGCCGCTGTTGTTAATGGCGGAAATCTTTATAGACCATACATTATGAAAAAGATAATATCTCCAAAGGGTAAAATATTACTTGAAAATAAACCTATAGCGCTAAAGAAAATTAATATATCAGAAGACACTATTAATTTTCTTAAGGAAACATTGGAGCTGGTTGTTAGTGAAGGCACAGGCAGGGGCGCGTTTATAGCTAATTACAGAGTTGGCGGCAAAACCGGAACTGCGGAAAACCCGCACGGCGATGACCATGCCTGGTTTGTTGCGGCAGCGCCTATGCCGGATCCAACAATCGTTATTTGTGTTTTTATTGAGAATGGCGGGCATGGCGGAGCTACTGCAGCTCCTTTGGCTAGAGAATTGATACAGATATATAGAAAGGAAGCAGATTTTAAGAATTAGATTAACAGCGCCCAAGCTGAATAGAAATATTATTCGGAGGAGCGTTGATAAGTAGATTAGAATAATAACTTTGTTTGAGCGGTAATATTGAAAGGGAATTAATGGAGGAAAAAATTGAATATAAGAAATCTTAAACATATAGACTGGAAACTGGTAGGTATAACTCTCATAATTATGGTATATGGATATCTAATTGCGTATAGCGCGATTTATAATATGAAAATAATAAATAATTTGGCTGAGACGCAGTTAATCGCTATAGTCCTGGGTATTGTTCTTATGGCGATTTTTTCATTTATAAATTATCAGATATATTATCAGCATGGGATAATTATTTACGCGATTGCTATGATATTATTAATTCTTGTTTTAATGTTTGGCAAGTCAATGCGCGGCGCGCGAAGCTGGTTTGATTTAGGGTTTGTGCATTTTCAGCCAGCTGAGTTAGCGCGTATTGCTATTGTCATTGTGCTTGCCGCATATTTAGATAAGAGGTCAAGAGTAATAGAGCGGTTAAGCGTAGTCAGAGAAGCGTTAATAATGACAGGCGCTTTGGTTGTTCTTGTTTTGCTTCAGCCGGATTTTGGATCATCTTTAGTTTTTATTGTAATAGTCTTTGGCATGATGTATGTTGCCGGTGTGCCAAGGCTTTATTTATCCGGGCTGGCGCTGTACGGTATTATAAGTATAGGTATTCCTCTGTATATTACGTATATGAAGATGCGTTATCCGGCAGAACACGCATTTAATCATCCTGCGCTTTTAATATTTGGCACTATAATTGTTTGCTGGGGCATATACATGTTAGCGAACAGGTGGAGATTTGGAGTGCCGTTTAAATTGCTTTTGTATACTTATATAATAATTGTTTTAGGACTGATTTCAAGTTTTGGAATAATGCATATTTTAAAGGATTACCAGCGTAAAAGATTAGTAACATTCTTAAACCCTGAGCTTGATCCATTGGGCGCAGGATATAATGTTATTCAGTCAAAGGTTGCTGTGGGCTCGGGAGGCCTTATTGGCAAAGGCCTGTTTTCCGGCACTCAAGGCCAGCTTGGTTTTTTGCCTGAACGGCACACAGATTTTATATTCTCAGTAGTTGCCGAAGAGACGGGATTTTTAGGAGCGGTATTCTTAGTTTTATTGTTTATTGCTCTGTTATGGCGGATGTATATTATTGCGCAGGGCGCGCGGGACAGATTTGGCAGTTTTATTGTCAGCGGGTTTTTAGTAATGTTTAGTTTTTATTGTGTTATGAATTTGGGCGTAGTTATGGGGCTTATGCCTGTCACAGGACTTCCTCTTCCTCTTGTAAGCTATGGAGGCTCGTCGATGATTATGACATGCATCTCATTTGGAATAATACTTAATGTAGGAATGAAAAGATATTCGAATTAATTATAATAAACTTTTCAGTCTTAACGATTCGTGCCTGTAAGATAAAAATTTATAAAGATGGTATTAAAATATGAAAGATAAAATTGATAAAATTCTTCCGTTTGTTCAGCATCCGTCCAGGTATATTGGCTGCGAATATAATGTGGATATGGCCGATGATATTAATAAGTTTGATATGCGTATCTGTCTGGCATTCCCTGATTTGTATGAGATTGGGATTTCAAACATTGGCGTTAAATTGTTATACCACCTTTTAGATAGAGATAAAAAAAGTTTAGTGGATATGGTTTGCGCTCCAATGAAAGATTATTCAACAAAACTGAGGGAAAATAATGTGCCGCTTAGTTCTCTTCATTATAGGCTTGGGCTGGAAACATTTGATTTAATAGGTTTTTCTCTTTCGTATGAACTTTCTTATGTAAATGTTTTAGAAATGTTGTCCTTATCCGGTATTGCCATACATTCGAATAAACGAGTTGATAATGATCCGATAGTTATTGCCGGCGGAGGATGCGCCTGCAATCCGGAGCCAATGACAGATTTTCTGGATGCGTTTGTATTAGGCGATGGCGAGGGCGCTCTTCCCATTATTGTAAAATGTTTGAGAAAAAATAAGAAAAAAACAAGATTGGAAAAATTAAAAGAATTGTCAAAAATAGAGGGAGTTTATGTTCCTTTGTTTTTTAATCCGGAATATGACAAGAACAATAAGTTTATTGGAATAAACAAATTGACCGAAGTGGAGTTTCCTAAACACTCTATCGTTAAGGATCTTAATAAGTCATTTTTCCCCTCAAAGATCATGGTGCCTTATGTAGACACGGTTCATAATCAGTATTCTGTTGAAATTCAGAGAGGATGCTGGCGCGGCTGTAAGTTTTGTCAGGCAAGCTACATAAACAGGCCTGTTCGATATAGAAATAAAAAGACTATTTTAAAACTGATCGAAGATGGCATTAGAGACACAGGTTATGAAAAGGTCTCTCTGTTGTCTCTTTCGGCCGTTGACCACCCGGAGATAGAATCTATAATAAGCAGTATAATTAAGAAGGATAAAAATAAACGTCTTTCAGTGTCTTTGCCTTCTCTGCGCTGTGACGCGTTTTCATTGTCAATAGCAGATCTTGTCAGCAAGAATAAAAAGTCAGGGCTAACATTTGCGCCTGAGGCAGGGAGCCAAAGATTAAGAGATTATATTGGCAAGGATTTGCGGGAAGAAGATATATTCAACGCGCTTGATGGAGCGTTGAATAGAGGATGGCGGCTTGTTAAGTTATATTTTATGTATGGTTTACCGACTGAAACTTGGAATGATATTGAAGAAATGATAGACCTTGTAAAAAGGATAAAGCAAAAGTTTAGAGGGCTTAATCTAAATATAGGGATCTCTTCTTTTGTGCCAAAAGCTCACACGCCTTTTCAGTGGGCAAAGCAGGAAGATGCCGGCAGTTTAATTGAAAAGAAACAATTCATATTAAAATCTCTCAAAGGCATAGCAAAGGTCAAGTATAGCATGATTGAACAGAGCGTGGTTGAGGGGCTTTTAGCGCGCGGCGGCAGAAAAACAGCTAAAATTATTGAGAGCGCGTGGGTTATGGGCGCAGGCTTTGACCAATGGCAGGAATGTTTTAATTTTGAGATTTGGCAGAACGCGGCAAAAGAAAGCGGAATAAACTTAAATGAATGGGTGAGCAGGGATTTTTCATTTAATGATAAACTGCCCTGGTCTCATCTTGATTTTGGCGTCTCAGCATCCGTTTTAAAGAAAATATTGGAAACTGAACCCGTAAAATCACAAAATAGCGCAGTCTCAATTTGTGTTCAGGAGCGGACTAAATATATAGCCCCTGCAATTAAGAAGAATAACCGGAACGTTAAGTATGCCTTTAGAGTGAGGTACGCGAAGTCAGATCATGTAAGGTTTGTCTCTCATCTGGAGCTGGTAGACATGATAAGAAGATCGCTCATTAGGTCCGGACTGCCCTTGGCATATTCTCAGGGGTTTCATCCTTTGCCCTGCGTGAGCTTTGCTCCTCCTTTGCAGGTTGGATTTAGCGGCGAGAATGAGCTGTTTGATTTTTGGCTTGAGAAGCCTAAATCGCAGTCACAAATGCAATCAAAACTGAGAAAGGCGTTTCCGTACGGATTTCTTATAAAGGAAGTTAAGAGAATTAAAGAGGGAACAAGCGCTTTGCATAAAACTATAAAATTTATGACATTTACAATAACCTGTCCGGATTCTGTCAATTGGGATATAGAAAAAATAGCGAAATTTAATAGTGAAGAACGAGTTATTACTTATGAGTTGTATCCAAAGACCAGGCAAGAGGTAGACTTAAAGGAAATAATTGAGTATATTAATATTAATGATAATGCGCTGGAAATTAAAGTTGATGTGTCAAAAAGAAACTTTAATATATTGAGATTGGCCGGTATAATATTTAATATTCCATTTGAAGAACTTAAGGGATATGATGTCGTGAGAAAAAAGATTGAATGAAAAATTTGAAATATATAATTAATAATATAAGAATAACTGATTAAGAATTATATTTTTATATCAGTATAGATTTATTTTTTGGGAGTAATAGAAAATGAATGAAGAGATTAAGAAAATCAAGAAAGACATAGTGGTAAACTATGAAGAGGAAGAGATAAAGATTGCTCTTCTCGAAGACGGAGAGGTTGCGGAGCTGATTATTGAGCGCGAAGATGAGTCGTCGATAGTCGGGAATGTTTATATTGGAAAGGTTTCAAGGGTTGTTCCGAGCCTTGAGGCTGTGTTTGTCGAGGTTGGGATGGATAAGGCGGCATATATGCCGTTTAGCGAGATTGTGGAGAATGATAAGTATGATAGGAAACAGGCTCAGAAACATGTTACTCCAAAGTTAAAAAAAGGAGACAGTATTCCGGTTCAAATTACTAAAGCGCCGATAAGCACTAAAGGAGCGCGCTGTAGTATGAATGTGTCTTTGCCCGGCAGACTGCTTGTGTATATGCCATTTGAAGATCATTTGGGTATTTCAAAAAATATACAAAAAAGCGAAGAGAGAGAAAGGTTAAAAGAGATTATGAGAGGATTGGTTAATGGAATAACCGGAGGTTTTATAGTTAGGACTGAGGCTGAGGGAGTTGAAAAGGCGGTCTTAAAAAGGGAAGTAGAATATCTTGTAAGTATTTGGGCAAAAATACAGAAACAAAAAAAGAAAGCGCAGTTATATTCGCTTGTTCATAAAGATTTGGGAGTTGTTTTTAAAATTATCAGAGACAAGCTTACAAGCGATGTGGATACATTTGTAATAGACGCAAAGGGCGAGTATGATGCGGCCAAGTCGTTTATCTCGATGATTTCACCTGATTACGCTGACAAGGTAGTGTATTATAAATCCAAACTGCCGATTTTAAAGGCGTATGGCATTGATAAGGTGCTGGAAAATATTATGAAACAAAAGATATACCTGCCTTCAGGCGGATATATAATCATACAGGAAGCAGAATCATTATGCGCTATAGATGTTAACTCAGGCAGGGCTAAGGCTGAAAATCTGGAACAGACCGTATTAAAAACCAATATTGAAGCAGTTAAAGAGGTTGCTCTGCAGTTAAGGCTTCGCAACATAGGCGGAATTATTGTAATTGACTTTATTGATATGTATAAAAAACTGCATAGACAGCAGGTGCTGGATGAATTAAAAAAAGCGACTCTTTATGATAAGGCAAAGATTAAAATACTGCCTGTCACGGCAATGGGCCTTATTGAGATGACGCGTCAGCGCAAAAGAGAGAGCATTGTCAGCTATCTTTCTGATAAGTGTCCTTATTGCGATGGCAGCGGCAGAGTTTATTCACAAGACACAATATTCTTGGCAATAAAACGCGAGCTTGTGAAATTATCGGAAAAGATTGATGGCAAAGCTGTGTTTTTGCTTCTGCATCCTGCTTTTAAACAATTTTTAACAAAGGAAAAGATAAAAAAATTAGAGGATCAGGTAAATAAAAAAATTGATATTCAGTTTGATTATAAGATAAATATTAACGACTACGAATTAAGAATAAAATAACGATCAGTTTATGTTATTTGCCGGACGGGATTTTTAGGCCCGTCCACATCTTCATTTCCTTATTCTTTGGTTCTCTCCTCTTGATAGAGGGGAGAACGCGAAGTGAGACGATGGATGTAAATTTTTAGAGATTCTGAAAACCACTGCCTAACCCATTGCCCGCATTTTGCGGGGCAGGCGAGTCCGGGATGACACATTAAAGATGAGATTGCCTCGCAATAAGAGAAGAAAAAATTTACCTAATGGGGATTAGGTAAAAAAATCTTGACGATTAACAGATGAATCTGGTAATATAAATCATCTTTTCGATACTAACAAAAACAGGGGGTGATAATCTCATAAGGGGTTGTGAAAAGATAAAAAAGCGCCCGGGATTATTACATGCAAGTCTTACGAAACAAAAAAAATCAAACAAAACTAACAGGATTAATTCTCGTATTCTGCCTTTTCATTACTGCGTCAATTTTAAATGCGTATTCATGGGATTACTTAGCAAATAATAAATACAATTCAGATTACAAAACCTCATACAATAACTATAACAAACAGCCTGACTTTAAACTAAACCTAAACTTTACGCATGATTTTAGCGTGGGATTATTCGCTATTACTGCGCGGACTGATTTTTTATCTTCCTCTCTTTATTCCGGTAAGCTTGATATGTGGGCAAAGAACGGCAATCTGACACAGACTCTTGATTCGTATGTTGCTCCAAATATAAACCTGTCAGACTACAGCGGATTTAAGATAGATAACAATCTAACTTGGGAAGGCTTCTCTACAATTAGTCAAATATACGAGCCAAAGACATTCACAAATGTAAGTATCTCAAATGACAATATCACAGGCTTTGATATGGCCTTATCCAATATGAATTGGAACGTGCAATATAAGGCGTCTGATATTCAATACAACAATAATCTGCCGAGCAGTATGAGGCTTGATACTATTGATATAGTGGGAAATGTATTCACGCAGAGAATGAGCGATATATCATATATTCAGAGTCAAGATGTGGGTAGATATCAAGACCTTGTGAAGACTTGGGAAAGATGTTCAAATGATTCAAGTAAATATATGTATAGGCAAAGCCTTGACGCTGTAAAGAGCGGAATAGGCCCGCCAAAGTTTCTTCCTAAATCATTTACAATAGACACAACAGACCCGCAGGGAACAAAGAACACAATAAACTATCTAAACGTAAAATGGAATAATGACAGAATAGTTTCTTTCGACGCTGTTGTGTCTTCTGTAGAAAGAGGCCTCTCACAAAATCCCTTCTCCCCTGAGGGGAGAGAGGGGGTAACACTCTTCAAAGTCTCTTCCATTTTTCAAGATAATAATAAATTTCTTGGATTAAATATTGATGTTACAAGAAACAATGAAACAGTAACTCATACATGGAAAACAGACGATGATATTTCATTAGATAATTTCGTAGAACAGATAGGCCTTGGAGTAAATCCAATCTCAATAATGGGTTCGAATACGATACAATTAGGCGAGGCAAAGACAGCGGCTTTAAGCATTAATTATGACGATAGAGGATATTTAAATAATGCGGTAAATGTCT
>JBDRED010000022.1:0-38467 GCA_043820025.1 Elusimicrobiota bacterium | reverse complement strand
CATAAAGTTTTCATTAGCTTCATTATAAAGATAAGTTAATGCCAGCTTTTTGCCTGCGCCTGACACGCCCGACTTTGCGTCAACAACAATATTTTTTGGGTTTATTATTCCTTCCTTCAAAAGAGGATATATGGCCAGGATCATAGATGTTGCGTAACAGCCCGGATTTGCTATAAACTTTGCTTTTTTAATCTTATCCCTAAAAAGCTCAGGCAGTCCGTATACAGCTTCCTTTAACGTATCTGTTTCCGTATGTTCTATCTTGTACCACTTCTCATATTCTTTAACATCCTTTAACCTAAAGTCTCCGGATAGGTCAACTACCTTAATTCCTTTTTTATATAATACAGGCCCTATCTTTAAGGATGCGCCGTGAGGAAGGCCTAAGAACGCAAGGTCTGTGTCTTTAGCTATCTTATCCGCGTCAAATGATTCAAAAATAATGTCAGTCATATCACGAAACTCAGGATAAAACTCACTAAATGCCTTTCCCTTATTTGATTCAGATGTCACATGCGTGATTTTAACCTCAGGATGGTTTAAAAGTATACGCACAAGCTCACGGCCTGTGTACCCTGATGCGCCTATAATTGCTATATTTTTCAATCCTTTTCTCCTGTATAAATAGTTTTTTTTGCCGCCTTAATATTCTAAATTATTTTGATATTTTACCTTATATAAAGGATAGTGTCAAATGTAAAGGTTGTCTGATTAGGCAATACATGTGACACCACTAAAAAATGGATATATTTCTGTAAGGAATTTAATGTTTTTCTCTGCTTTAAGCTGAGTAGAGATAATATTCTCAGGGCCGTTTGAGAATAGGTTAGAAGTTATTTATTCACCTGATTGAAATCCGGGATACGGTCTGACACAGAGCTTTTAACTGTCTTTGAGGTTTCTTGAATCGTTATTTGCACTTTTTTCTTTGCTTTATCAAGCTGATGACCGTATATTTTTTTATCTATATTAATAATAAAATTTAATACAGGAGACTCTTTTGAGTTTATTTTTTTTGAATACCGGCTTAACGCCCCAGGCATTAAAGCATGCGCAACTCCTATAACAAAGAAACCCAAAAATATTAATATCATAGCGCCTAGAATCCTATCAAAAATCCTGAGCATTAATTTATCTATTAACTTAATAAGAACCCTGCTGATAATCAATATTATCGACGCTGTAATAAAAAAACATAATGAGTATGAAACAAATACTGTCCAGGGCTTTTGAGGAAGATACCCTGCGGCAAGCAAATAAAATTTCGACGCCGCAATATTGCCTAAAACCATAGCAGAAACAATAAAAACCATATTTATCAGGCCAAACAAATAGCCTATACAGCCAATAACCAATAATATAATTATTATGCCTATGTCTATTATGTTCATATAAACCTCTAAAAGAATCGAGAGATATATTAATCGCCTAATTCATTTATTACCAAACCTGTCAAAAGCTTTGGATAAAAATATGTGGATTTCTGAGGCATTACCTCGCCGGCAAGCGCCACATCTTTTATCTGCTCAACTCTGCACGGGTTCATAATAAATGACATTGTGAAACTTCCGTTTTTAACCAAGGAAATCGCTTGGTCAAATTTTTTAACATACTTAATATGTTTTTGAAGACTAATATCCTTTTGTGTAAATTTCAATATTCGTTCAAAAATTAATTTTTCCAACACAGCAACGTCAAGCTCTCTGTAACCTTTAGACCCTTTAACCAGCTCTGCAAGCTTTGCTTTATTCTTAAGAATTAATAAATAAAATATTTTTCCGTCATATAATCCAAACGCGATATTATTCTTCTTATATTCCTTTGCAAGCCTGTTATCAAGCGTTTTTTGCGCAATCTTTTCGATCTTAAAAAATTCTTCAAGATGAGATAAAAATATTTTCATATCCAATTTTTTTACGTCAACAAGCCTGTGCGTAGGAAATACCGCTAAGCCCTTATCGTGCATACTGCATAAAAAGGCCATTATATAATCATACGTGCCTTTCTTTTTTTTTCTTTTTCATTTCTTTCTGATACGCAATACCTGTTTCATATCTGTGATGTCCGTCAGCGATAAATATTTTTTTATTAGCCATTTTTTTAACTATTTGGCCTGTTTCTTTTGGATTATCCGCAATCCATATTCTGTTTCGCTCTTTATTCCGGTCTACAAAGTCAATATTGGGCTTTCTTTTTGTTATGTTTTTTATTATATCTCCAATATTACACCTTTTGTCATCATACATACCAAAAACCTGGCTGAAATTTACATCGCACGCTTTCATCAGCTTTAATCTGTCTGCCTTTGGTTTTGATAATGTCCGTTCATGAGGATAAACCGTTCCTTCAAAAAACGGAGAGAGTTTAAGAAGGGAAATAAGGCCTGTTCTGGAATACTTCCTGCCATTAACCATAAAATCCTGTGTGTAAATATATATGCTGTCTTTTGTATCGCGTTTAAGCACATTATTTTTTTTCCATTCTTTATAATCCTTTGCAGCCCTGGTATATCTATTATCTTTATTTGTATCTGACTCATTTATTTTTCCCAAAATAAGACGAACGATATTAAAAGAATGTCTTTTATATAATTCATTTTGTTCCTTTGGGTCAATAATATCATACGGCGGAGCCACAACCTTTCCTATTGGATAACTCTCACTGTATCTTATTCCTTTAAATGCCCTTATTTCTGCCATACTAAAACCTCCATTTTTATTTTAATACCGGATTTCGCGCTTACTATTTTTCATTCATCCCTTGTCTTCGTTTATTCCACTTTTGCATATTATTATGACACAACGCAACTGCCAACGCATCCGCTGTATCATCAGGCTTTGGCGTTTTCTTTAGATTTAACAGCTTAGTTACCATATACTGTACTTGATTTTTCTCGGCTCGTCCATATCCTACTATTGCCTGCTTTATCTGCAAAGGAGTATATTCATACACAGCTACGCCCGCTTTTTCAGCAGTTAAAAGCATTACTCCTCTGGCATGGCCTACCTTAATCGCTGTCTTAACATTTTTAGCAAAAAACAGCTCTTCTATAGCAATATCACTGGGCTTAAATTCTGTAATAATTTTAGTTAATTCATCGTGGATTCTATTCAGTCTTCGAGGAAACGGATGTTCAGCGCCGGTAGAAATATATCCATACGCGATTGGTTTTGGATCAAAGCCTTTTTCGCATTTTATAATACCCCAGCCTGTTGTTGCTGTGCCGGGGTCTATTCCAAGAACAATCATTATTCCCTCTATTTACACAAGCGAATACGTTTGATATTTTTACCCTTCCAGTTTTTCCATAAAATCATCCGATATATCAAAATTCGCGTAAACATTCTTCACGTCGTCATTTTCATCAAGCTCATCCATCAGCCGCAGCATCTGTTCAGCTTGTTTGCCCTCAAGTTTTATATAAGTTTGCGGAATCATTGTAATCTCCGCAGAATTATATTTTATAGAAGCGTTATCTAACGCCTTTTTAACAGTCTCTAAGTCTCCTGCGCTCGTTATCACCTGAAATACAGACTTATCTTCAGATTTAATATCCTCTGCTCCTGCCTCTATGGATACATTCATTACATCCTCTTCCTTCGCCGATGATTTATCAATATCAATCAAACCTTTTTGGCTAAACATCCAGCCGACACAGCCGGCCTCGCCCATGTTTCCTGCATTCTTTGAAAAAATACGCCTTACATCAGAAGCCGAACGATTTTTATTGTCTGTAGTAACCTCAACAATCACAGCTACTCCGCCCGGGCCGTAACCTTCGTATATAAGCTCCTCATAATTAACGCCCGGAAGTTCTCCTGTGCCGCGCTGTATTGCTTTCTTTATATTATCCTGAGGCATATTCGCGCTGCGCGCGTCGTCAACAGCATTCCTTAAGCGCGCGTTGTTCTCTAAAACTCCGCCGCCTATCTTTGCAGCCATAGATATTTCCCTTATAATTTTAGTAAACGCCTTTCCGCGTTTAGCGTCTACAGCCGCTTTTTTGTGTTTAATACTTGCCCATTTATTATGCCCTGACATAAAACCTCCGAAAATAAGCGACGCTTCTGCGTCGTCTCCCCGTCCAGCCCAAAGGCGGTATAAATTACTGCGGGAATACAGTTTAATAAGTAATAAAAGTGATTATATAATATTTATAAACGAATAAAAAGAAAAATATAATAAAGAAGCCCCGCGTAAACGCGGGGCTTCTTATCGCTTATTTTTGGTTCTATATTTGCGCTATTTTTTCTTTTTTTTAGCAGTCTTTGCTTTTGTCTTATCTAATATTGCGGCCTGCGCTGCGGCAAGACGAGCAATCGGCACTCTGTATGGAGAACAGCTGACATAATCAAGGGCTGTTCTGTGGCAGAACCCGACTGATTCCGGGTCTCCGCCATGTTCTCCGCAAATACCGACTTTTAAATCTTTGCGAACTGATCTGCCTTTTTCTACTCCCATTTTCACAAGCTGGCCAACGCCGGCTTGATCAAGAGTTTGGAATGGATCTTCAGCCATTATTTTTGCATCCATATAAAACTGAATGAACTTGCCTGCGTCATCGCGGCTAAACCCATAAGTCATTTGCGTAAGATCATTTGTTCCAAATGAGAAAAACTCCGCGTGTTCGGCAATATCATTAGCAGTAAGAGCAGCGCGCGGAACTTCAATCATTGTTCCAACTTTGTATTGAATCTTTTTTCCAAGTCTTTTCATTGTTTCTTGAGCAACTCGGTCTATAATATTTTTCTGATTCTTAAACTCATTCACATTCCCGACAAGCGGCACCATTATTTCAGGAATCACACTCTTCTTCTCTGACTTCGCAAGCTTAACAGCTCCTTCGATAATTGCTTGTGCCTGCATTTCAGTTATCTCAGGATATGTAACGCCAAGCCTGCATCCTCTGTGCCCTAACATTGGATTAAACTCATGCAGATCTTCTACTCTGGACAACAACTTTTCTTTTGCGTCAGCATTCTGCCCTTTGCATTTTAATACTGCGACTTCTACCATGAGCTCTTCTCTCTTTGGCAAGAATTCATGAAGCGGCGGATCAATTAATCTGATTGTAACCGCGTATCCTTTCATTTCTTTAAATAATCCATAAAAATCTTCTCTCTGCATTGGAAGAAGCTTTGCAAGAGCTTTGCGCCTATCGTCTTCTGTTACAGCAAGTATCATTTCTTGAACAATTGGAATTCTGTCCTCGGCAAAAAACATATGTTCAGTTCTGCATAATCCAATACCTTCCGCTCCGAATTCGCAAGCTACTCGCGCGTCTCTGGGAATATCTGCATTAGCGCGAACCTTTAAAGTTCTTTTCTCGTCCGCCCATTTCATAAACACGCCAAAATCGCCTGAAAGCTTTGCCTGGATTGTTGGAACCTTTCCGAGAATAACCGCTCCTGTGCTTCCATTAAGAGTAATCCAGTCTCCCTCGTTTACAACTATGTTTCCAACTCTAAATTCTTTTTTATCCACATCAACCTTAGATTCTTCGCATCCCGCAACACAGCATTTCCCCATTCCGCGAGCAACAACAGCCGCATGAGAAGTCATTCCGCCTCTGCTTGTAAGAATTCCTGCCGCAGCATCCATTCCGTGAATATCGTCCGGGCTTGTTTCCTGCCTAACTAAAATGACCGGGCCGTTTGCCGCTTGTTTTACCGCTTCATCAGCTGTAAATACCGCTTGTCCCGTAGCCGCGCCCGGCGAAGCCGGCAGGCCTTTTGTAATAATATTTATTTTTGCAGAAGGGTCAAGTATAGGATGAAGAAGCTGATCAAGAGTTTTTGGAGCAACGCGCATTAACGCTTCTTCTTTAGTTATAAGTTTTTCTTTTACCATATCAACCGCGATTTTTATTGCCGCAGGAGCGGTTCGTTTTCCTGAACGGGTCTGAAGCATAAACAGACTGCCTTTTTCAATTGTAAATTCAAAATCTTGAATATCTCTATAATGCTTTTCTAAACGATCTGTAATTTGTTTAAGCTGTTTAAACGCTTTTGGCATTTCCTTTGCGAGCGCTGTAATAGGTTTCGGCGTGCGCACACCGGCAACCACGTCTTCGCCCTGCGCATTTGTTAAATATTCTCCATAAAATTCCTTAACGCCTGTCGACGGATTCCTGGTAAAACCAACGCCTGTAGCGCTGTCGTCCCCAAGATTTCCAAATACCATTGACTGAACATTAACAGCTGTGCCTAAATCATCCGGAATTCTGTTAAGTTTACGATAAGTAATAGCTCTCGGATTATTCCAAGAATTAAACACAGCGTCTCTTGCCATAACTAACTGCTGCAGAGCATCCTGTGGAAAATCTTTCTTTGAATGAATCTTAACAATATTTTTATATACATCGCATAACGCCTTTAAGTCTTCGGCTCCAATATCCGTGTCCAGCTTTACGCCTCTTTTATCTTTTAATTTTGAAAATTCATGTTCGAAAATCTCTTTTTCAATACCCAGCACAACGTCTGAAAACATCATTAGAAACCTTCTGTATGAATCATAAGCAAATCTTGCATTTCCCGAAAGCTCGGCAAGGCCTTCAACTGTGTCATCATTCAGTCCAAGATTCAAAATTGTGTCCATCATACCGGGCATAGAAATTCTTGAACCGCTTCTGACAGAAACCAATAAAGGATCTTTTTTATCTCCAAACTTCTTGTTCATTGCCTTTTCAAGCTTATCAATCGCTAACTTCATTTGGCCATTTAACTCAGCAGGAAGTTTTTTATTATGATCATAATAATAATTGCAAACATTTGTAGTAATAGTAAAACCCGGGGGAACAGGAACGCCTGAATCTGTCATCTCGGCAAGCCCGGCGCCTTTGCCGCCAAGCTCGTTTTTCATTGACCCATTTCCTTCAGCTTTGCCATTTCCAAAAAAATATACATACTTCTTACTTTTCTTTCCCATAATTCCTCCTGTCCTCGTAGTGCCTAATGCGTACTGCGAATTGTTTAAATTTTAAATAATGAAGTGTGATTATAACACAATATCGAAAAATATGCAATTTTTTACATAAAAATAACCTTGCAGTATTAGGCCTTCTTTCATATAATAATTTTATGGGTAAAATATTTTCCGAAAACATTCCAAAACTTTTTAAAAAACTAGTCAGCCTCTTGAGCCAAACTCAAAATATTAAAAATACAAAACAATATAAAATACTAATCGCCGAAGACGAACCCGTGGGCAGAGAACTTTTTAAAATGATGTTTGAAAAAAAATATGAGTTAATCTTTGCGGAAAATGGGATAGCGGCTGTTGAAATGTTTATTAAACATAAACCTAATATTGTTCTAATGGATATAATGATGCCGGAAATGGATGGCTTTGAAGCATATACTAAAATACGAGAGCTTGAATTTGGGAAAAAAACGCCAATAATCGCAATAACAGCCAGGGCAATGAAAAGCGAAAGCGAAATTATGCTAAAGCACGGTTTTAATGGTTTTATATTAAAACCAATTGACGTAAAACTACTTTATCAAACAATACAAAATTTGATCTTTTAACCGCCGGCAAGCTGACTCATCTCGAACATTGGCAGGAACATGCATATTACAATAGCGCCTATAACAACTCCCATTACAGCTATTATGATCGGCTCAATAAGCGCCATGAGAGCTTCGATTGCGGCATTGACTTCGTCGTCATAAAAATCCGCCACCTTTATAAGCATTGTATCTAAATTCCCTGTCTCTTCTCCAATAGAAATCATTGCAATAACCATTGGCGGAAACACACCGCTCTTTTTAAGAGGATCTGATAGCCGTTCTCCCTCTTTAATATTTTCTCGGGCAAGTAATATTATCGACTCAATTACTTTATTGCCTGAAGTTTTTGCCACAGTTTCCAATGCTTGTAAAATCGGCACTCCGCTCTTTATAAGCGTGCCTAAAGTCCTGGAAAATTTAGCAACAGCAACCTTTTTAATTGTCATGCCGACCATAGGCAGTTTAAGAAGCCTTTTATCAATATTTGCCTTTCCTTCAGGAGTTTTATAGTAATATTTAAATCCAAAGAAAATTCCCGCTCCGATTCCTAATATTAGTATTATATAACTTTTTAAAAAGGCGCTTATTCCCAATAATATCTTGGTTGGCGCCGGCAGTTCGCCGCCCATACTTAAAAACATCTCTTGAAAAGAAGGAATTACTACGGTTAAAAGAAATATGGTAGCTGAAATAGCTACGAAAGAAACAATAGCAGGATACACCAGAGCGCCTTTTACCTTACCCTTTAATGACTGCGCTGACTCGAGATAATTCGCGAGACGCTCAAGAATTATATCTAATATACCGCCAACTTCTCCGGCCCTTATCATACTAATATAAAGCTCAGTGAACACGTCTCTAAACTTATCCATAGAGTCGGAGATTGACTGGCCTGCCTCAACATCATCCTTTATACTGCGCACTACATCTCTAAATTTTTTATTTTCGATCTGTTCACTCAGTATGCTAAACCCTTTTACTATAGGAACTCCTGCATTAACCAATGTTGACAACTGCCTGCTAAAAAGAACTATATCCTTGTGAGTAGCGCGTCTCGAAAATGAAGATATTAATTCTATTATCTTCTGCACAGGCCCCAGGGCGCTCTCTTTTAACTCGAGTATAATAAGATTCTGCGATTTTATCTTATCGATTATAACCTTTTGCGTCGGCGCTTCTAAAACGCCTTCTAATATTTTTCCGCCGCTTGTGCGAACCTTATAACTAAACTCCGGCATTTCTTCCCCCCGGTTTTCATAGCGCGTATTCTGTATTATTCTTCCATAGTTATTCTCATAACCTCTTCTATAGTGGTCAAACCTTCCAGCGCCTTTTTAACTGCGGAATTTCGCAGTGTTTCCATACCGGATTTTTCCGCGAGCTTTCGTATTGTATCAGCATCAGCGTCCTGCAATATCAGCTTTCGTATTTCGTCGTTAAGACTCAGTATTTCAAAACATCCTATTCTGCCGTTGTAACCTGTATTTGCGCATTCATCGCATCCCCTGCCTCTATATAATTTAACGCTCTTTTTATTATTAACGCTCTGCGGTTCTATTAAATAATCCTTAAGCATGCTTACAGGCACCTCGTAATCTTCCTTGCAATGCGGACAAATCCTGCGCACAAGCCTTTGAGCGACAATCATTAAAAGCGATGAAGCGATCAAAAAGGATTCAACGCCCATATTTCGTAATCGTGTGATAGTTCCTACTGCGTCATTTGTGTGTATTGTAGAAAAAACCAGATGTCCTGTAAGCGCAGCGCTTACTCCTATTTCCACAGTCTCCCTATCCCTTATCTCACCGACCATTATAATATCCGGATCTTGACGAAAAAACGCGCGCAAGCCTTGCGCAAAACCTAACCCTATCTCCTGCTTAACCTGCACTTGATTAATGCCTTTCATGTTAAATTCAATGGGATCTTCAATTGTTAAAATATTCTTGTCAGGATAATTCAACGCTTTTATCGCGGAATATAATGTGGTAGTCTTCCCGCTGCCTGTAGGCCCTGTAATAAGTATCATTCCATGCGGTTTTTTGATATTTTTTTTAAAGATCTCGAGCATATCATGATTAATACCAAGCTTGGATAAATCAACGCACAACTGTTTGGGGTCCAACACTCTTAACACAACCTTTTCGCCAAACTGCGCCGGTATTGTAGAAATTCTCAGCTCAACATTCCTTTCTGCTATTTTTACCTTTATCTGCCCGTCTTGAGGAAGCCTCTTTACTGAAATATTTAATGACGCCATTACCTTTAAACGCGAAACAACCGCTTTGAAGATTGATTTGGGAAGATTGGGCTGCATATGCAAAACCCCGTCTATTCGAAACCTCACGCGCACTGTATGCTCAAATGGCTCTATATGCACATCTGACGCGCCTGAGGTAATCGCGGTCTCTAGTATAACATTTACAATATTGACAACCGGCGCATCGTCAGAAGAAAGCTCTAAATCCTTTGTGTCCTCGCTGTCATCTTTCTGCTCAACAATCTCTAGATCAAGGCTTTTTTCATTGACCATATCCCTTAATACAGAATCCATTGTTTTTTGAACAACGTAAAAAGATTCAATAGCTTCTCGAATCTTTTTTTCTGACGCTATCACCATATTTATTTCATATCCTGTTAACAGTTTTAAATCGTCCTTTGTGAAGACATTCAGCGGATCGCATACAGCGACTGTGAGCGATTTATTTATCTTGCCTATAGGAAGGATTAACTGTCTCCTGATAACCGATTCAGGCACAATATTTACAATATCCGGATCAATATCTTTATACTCGTCTAAGTTTACATACCCGACATCGCACTGCCGTCCTAAAAACGGCAATAGAATCTCTTCTGTTATTATTCCTTGTTCAATTAATATTTCGCCTAATTTCCCGCCTCTTTCCTTCTGAATAACCAGCGCTTTATCCAACTGCTCTGAAGTAATAATGCTTTCTTCTAAAAGAAGCTCGCCTAACCTTCGCACAATCTTATAAGGCATCTTTTTACTCATAACCACCCCTGCATCATAGCGCGCCGCTTAATAAAATCTATCAACTCTGCAATAATGTGACTGCAGTCACATTAATCACATCTTCAACACTGCATCCGCGCGAGAGATCATTTGCCGGATACGCTGTGCCTGCTAATATTGGGCCAACAGCCTTTGCTTTTGCGAGGCGCTCTGTTAATTTATACGCGATATTTCCGCTCGCAAGATCAGGAAAGATCAGCACATTCGCGCAGCCTGCCACAGGACTTGCGCCCATTTTAATTTTCGCCACATCGCTAACAAGCGCGGCGTCAACCTGCATCTCGCCATCCGCAATTACATGCGGATATTTTTCATTTATAATTTCTAACGCCTTTCTTACCTTAGTTACTGAATCGCCTTCAGCGCTGCCTTTAGTCGAATAAGATAAAAGCGCGCATCGCGCGTCATGGTCAAATAAATCCTTAAACGCTTTTGCTGTCAGATATGTAATATTCGCGAGCTGTCGCGGCGACGGATCCGGAATAACGCCGCAGTCAGCATAAAGAAAAAGCCCGTTTTCACCATAATTACAATTCGGCACATCCATTATAAAAAAACTACACAACGTAGAAACCCCGTCAGCTAACCCAAGAGTCTGTAAAACAGCTCTTACTGTAGCGCCCGTAGTATTGACCGACCCGCCTACAAACCCATCAGCCTCTCCTGTGCGCACAATCAATCCCGCAAAATACAGATTTTGCGTAACATTCTGACGCGCATCGTCAATGGATATTCCTTTATGTTTTCTAAGCTCAAATAATATTTCAGCAAACTTATCAATTTTATCGCTTGTCTTTGGATTTAGTATCTCGCATCCTTTAAGGCTTACTCCCAGCTCCTTAGCGCTTGCGGTAATCTTAGCAGTGTCACCCAGAAGCACAGCTCCTTTTAAGACGCCTGATTCTATGCACATGCTCGCAGCCTGTATTATTCTCTTATCTTCTCCCTCAGGATACACAATAACCTTTGATTTATTTCTCGCCTTTTTTTTTATATACTCCAATGGCTCCATAAACGAACTCTCCTCTTAAAATATTATTTCTTAAACTTTTTCTTTAATAAAGCGCCAACGCTTTCCGGCGCAAACTTTTTTGTGTCTCCTCCAAGCCTTGCGATTTCTTTAACAATGCTGGAACTCAAATATGTGTACTCTTCAGACGGCATAAGGAAAATAGTCTCTATATCCTTTAAAAGCTCTCTATTAGCGTGCGCCATTTGAAACTCATACTCCATATCTGAAACAGCGCGCAGGCCTCTAACAACAACTCCTGTGTTATTCTGCATTAAAAAATCAACCAAAAGGCCTTCAAATGATCCAACCTGAACTTGCGGATTTTCGCCTATTACGTTCCTAATCATATCTAACCGCTCGTTTAAACTAAAAAGAGTTGATTTGTTGGGATTATGAACAATCGCAACAATAACTCTTTCAAACATAACGCATGCGCGTTTTATTATATCTAAATGACCGAATGTTATCGGATCAAAACTTCCCGGATAAACCGCTGTTCGTTTCATAAAAACTCCTAAAGGATTTAGTAACTATCCTCGTATTGGGATAGCCGCTAAACATATATTTTGTCACACTGAAACCACAGCCTATGCCGGGGCAGGCAAGTTCAGTATGACATTAAGTATAACGACACCTATTTCAATTTCTCCTTAAGAAGCTCATTTGCCATTTGAGGATTTGCCTTGCCTTTGGATTTTTTCATTACCTGTCCGACAAGAAACCCTATAGCCTGCCCCTTACCTTTTTTAAATTCCTCTACAACACTAACATTCTCTGCTATAACCTCGTCGACAACTAACGCTATTGCGCTCTCGTCAGTTATCTGCACCAGATTCTTTTCTTTAATAATCATATCCGGCGTTTTTCCGGTCTTATACATATCGTCAAAGACCATCTTGGCAATCTTGCCTGAGATAGTGTTATTCTGAATCAGAATAACAAGCTTAGCTAAATCCGGAGCTTTAACCGGAGATTCGGAAATAGAATGCGACTCTAAATTCAGCCTGCCTAAAAGTTCTCCCATTACCCAGTTTGCCAGACTCTTCGCGTTTTTAGCTCCTAAACTGCTGTCCTTTAACGCAGTTTCAAAATAATCCGCTAATTTTTTATCCTTTGTCAGAACACCCGCATCATAGCCTGAAAGAGTATATTCTTCTATAAACCGCGCCTTACGTTCTTTTGGCAGTTCAGGAAGATTCTTTCTTACATTATCTATCCATATTTTATCGATTTTTAGAGGAAGAAGATCAGGTTCGGGAAAGTAACGATAGTCATGCGCTTCTTCCTTTGTGCGCATTGTGACAGTTATTTCCTTTTTATCATCCCAAAGCCTTGTTTCCTGAATAATTGTCCCGCCCTTATCTAATACTTCTCTCTGGCGTTCTATCTCATAAGCAAGCGCTTTTTGCACACCCTTAAATGAATTCATATTCTTCATTTCCACCTTTGTACCAAACTTCTCACGGCCCAAAGGCCTTATTGAAACATTCGCGTCACAGCGCAGAGAGCCTTCGTCCATATTACAGTCAGATACCTCTATATATTGAAGCACACTTTTAATTATTGTCAAGTATTCGTAAGCATCATCCGGAGTCCTTATATCAGGCTCAGAAACTATCTCAATCAACGGAACTCCGGTCCTATTGTAATCTACCAGACTCCCGTCTATTTCTCGAGAACCGATATTGTGAAGCAATTTCCCCGCATCCTCTTCTAAATGTATTCTGGTTATTCCGATATTTTTGCCATTCTCCAGCGTAATTTTACCATGTTCAGCTAACGGAAGTTCGTATTGCGAGATCTGAAAATTTTTGGGAAGATCCGGATAAAAATATTGTTTTCGCGCAAACACGGAAACAGGAGAAATACCGCATTCAAACGCAAGCGCCGCTCTAATACTGTTTTCAACCACCATTTTATTTAAGACAGGCAGTACTCCCGGCATCCCGGTACAAACAGGACATACATTTGAGTTAGGAGGCATTCCAAACTTTGTGCTGCATCCGCAAAATATTTTTGTGTTTGTGCTGAGCTGAGCATGCACCTCTAATCCAATAACTGCTTCGTATTTCACAAATTATTACCTCTTCCCTTCTAATTTTTTTGTTACTGCTAATAACAATTCCTCTTTAAAGTGGGGAGCTATTATCTGCAGGCCTATAGGCAATCCTTTTGAGTCTCTGCCGCAAGGCGTTGATATAGCGGGAATGCCTGCGAGATTAACTGAAATTGTGTAAATATCAGACAAATACATTGCAAGCGGATCGCTCGTTTTTTCTCCCAGCTTAAAAGCCGTTGTCGGAGCTGTGGGAGTTATAATCACATCAACTTCCTTCCACGCATCTTCATAGTCTTTCCTAAGAAGAGTCCTAACCTTCTGCGCTTTTAAATAGTACGCGTCATAGTATCCGCTTGACAGCGTGTATGTTCCAAGCATAATCCTTCGTTTTACTTCTGCGCCAAAGCCTTGTTCTCGAGTAAAAAGATATTCTTCCAGAAGATCTTTAATATTGCCCGCCCTAAATCCGTATTTAACGCCGTCATAACGCGCAAGGTTACTGCTCGCTTCGCTGGGCGCTATGATGTAGTAGGCAGCTACAGCATAGTCTGTATGCGGGAGGCTTATTTCCTTTATCTTTGCGCCATTTTCTTCTAGAAACTTTACAGAATTCATTATCGCCATTCTTACCTCGTCATTCAATCCTTCAGCAAAATACTCCTTTGGGAGTCCTACTCTTAAAGATGAAAGATCCGCGCTTAATAATTTTGAATATTCCGGAACTCCAATATCTACAGAAGTCGAATCTTTTTTATCTTTGCCTGATATTGCCTCTAATAATAATGCCGCATCTTCCGAGTTTCCGGCAAAAGGCCCGATCTGGTCTAATGACGACGCGAATGCAATTAATCCATATCTCGAAACACGGCCGTATGTAGGCTTAAGCCCATAAACTCCGCACAAACTCGCAGGCTGCCTGATAGAACCGCCTGTATCTGAACCAAGAGCCATTGTCACAAACCCTGCCGCTACCGCAGCAGCGCTCCCGCCTGAAGAACCGCCCGGTATTCTCTCAAGATCAACCGGATTTTTTGTAGGGCCAAAATATGATGTTTCTGTTGACGACCCCATTGCAAACTCGTCCATATTTGTTTTTCCTATTATTATCGCATCCTCATTAACTATTTTTTCTACTACTGTCGCGCTGTATGGAGCAATAAAATTTTCTAATATTTTTGAAGCGCACGTTGTCCTGCCTCCGTCAATGCACATATTATCCTTTACGGCTATTGGGATACCGCATAGTTTGCCAAGCTTAGCGCCGGTCGCAATCTTTTTATCAATCTCTTCAGCTTTTTTAATAGCAGTTTCCTTATTAAGCGAAATAAAGGCGTTAATCTTCTTATCCTTTTGTTCAATGTTTTTATAAACCCCGGCTAACACTTCTTGCGCAGATATTTTTTTATTTATTATCGCATCCCTTATCTCAACGCCTTTAAGTTTTGATATTTCCATATTGTCTCCCCTTATTCCTGTCCGATTATTCTATCACCTTTTTTACCTTAAAGAACGATCCCTCTCTTTCAGGCGCGTTTCTTAATAATTTTTCGTTATCATTTGGCTCTGCAAGCTCGTCTTCTCTGAGCGCATTTCCTGAATCAATAACTTGAGCAGTTGGTTTTATTCCGTCTGTATTTAATTTATTAAGCTTATCTATATAGCCTAATATTGCCCCAATTTGAGAGGTAAACATCTCTTTTTCTTTTTCGCTAATGCCAAGTCTCGCAAGCTTAGCGACATGTTCAACATCTTTTTTTGTAAGCGCCATTTAT
Organism: Elusimicrobiota bacterium; assembly: GCA_043820025.1. Taxonomy (GTDB): domain Bacteria; phylum RUG730; class RUG730; order JBDRED01; family JBDRED01; genus JBDRED01. The sequence continues at coordinate 23,079 of JBDRED010000022.1, read as the reverse complement.
TCCTCCAAAAAAATTAATGGGTTTATTGAGTTATTATAATCTTTTTAAATTTAATATTTTTATTTTATCATTCTATTCTACGATTGTCTAGAATGCGTTTATACGATGTTAAGTTTTTCATTGCATAGATACTTTATTTAGCGATTTTTTAAGATTTATTATTCTATTGAATGACTCGTTTATTCGTTCCATCTTAATCCTGCCGTCATTAATTGCTTTTATTATCACATCTTTAGCTTTTACAGCGACATACGGGTCAGGGTCAAAGTAACCGGCAAACAATAAAATATCTGTTCCTGAATTTACGGCATTCACAACAACATCTTCAAATGAAAACATCTCGCTTATAGCCTTCATTTGAAGGTCATCTGAAATGATTACTCCGTCATATCCGATATTATCCCTCAGCATAGTCTGAACTATTTCTTTTGATAAAGACGCCGGATATTTTTTATCCAAATACGCATTAAACACATGCGCTGTCATAATCATATTTATTTTATGCTCGTCGGCAGTTAAACTTTCATACGGAATAAGCTCTAATGCCGACCATGTATTAGTGACATCAGTCACTCCATTGTGCGAATCGTCTTTAGCGCTTCCATGGCCCGGATAATGTTTTATACAGGTTAACACGCCATGATCAGCATGCGCTTTAATAAAAACATCCGCGTAATTAATCACAACCTTTGGATCAGCTGAAAAACTACGCCCCAATTTCCCTATAGCAGGAGATTCCGGATTAATATTTAAATCAACAACCGGCGCGAAATTAAGATTTATTCCGCTCTCTTTTAAAATGTTTGCCATTTTCCCATACATCTTTTGCGCTTTTTTCAATGATAATTTTCTTGATGTTTGTTCGGCAGACGGGAAATCCTTAAATCCTTTTTTTTTGTCAAACCTTGCAACCTTTCCGCCTTCCTGGTCAATCGCAATAAATATCGGGCGCTCAGCTTGAATATCATTTAATTCTTTAATAACAGGAATAATTTGTTTTTTATTCTCTATATTATAGGGAAGCGCCAGCACTCCGCCAATATCTCCGTTTCTTATTTGTTCCTTCAGCATACTATTTGACTCATTAAACTCAGTTCCTCTAAAACCAACCATTATCATCTGCCCTATCTTTTTTTCCGGGGACATGTCTTGGGCAAAAGATATACTGCATAGCGTCAGACAAATAATCATTATTTTTTTTATCAAGCCTGTTCCTCCTTTGGAAGCATCCTGTAAACAACTTTCCATGCAAGAATACCTCCGATAATATATGACACAGCCACGCCTAAAAAAATACCTTTCACTCCAAAATAGTGCTTTCCTATAAACGCGAGCGGTATATATAACACAAGTATATGTATTAATCGTATTGCTAACGCATGCATAGGTTTATGCAGAACATTAAGCGCAGACCCTATTAAAAGAATTACTCCCTGCAATCCATATGAGATAGGAATTATCCGTAAATATGCTACTGCCTGCGTTGTAACGCGAGCGTTTCTGTTAAAAGCAAACGCTATCTTCTCAGCGCCAATTAATATTACAGCAAACATTAAAAGCCCCCAGAGCAATGAAAACCATATAGAAAAATGCACGCCATAAAGTATTCTTCCAATTTTTTTCGCTCCAAGATTTTGGCCTATAAAAGGGCCCAGCACCACACCGAGGGCTGACACAATAATTAATGCAAAAAAATCAATACGAGACCCAACGCCAAATCCGGCCACAGCTTCATGTCCATAGGATGACAACATTCTCGTGATAATGCCAACAGATATTGGAATAATAATACTGGTGCCTGCTGTTGGAAGTCCTATATAAAGAATCGGCTTCCATGAATCAAGAATTTTTTTGAATGAATGTTTTTGGAAATACAATAATTTTTGTTTGTATCTCAAGTACCATAATGAAGCAATTAGGGCTAATCCTCTGGCTATGCATGTAGCTATTGCCGCGCCTTGTATCCCAAGCCGTGGAAAAGGGCCTATGCCAAATATTAAAAACGGATCGAGAACAGCGTTTGATATAGCTGCAATCAGCATTATTAAGCTTGGAATTTTAGTATTGCCGCCCGAACGAATTATACTATTTCCAACCATTGGCAAAAATACAAATGGCACTGCGCTGTACCAAACCATCATGTACTGTTTAATAAGAGGCATTGTAGCGCTATCCGCGCCTAAAAGTTTAAAAACAAAATTAAATGTGGAATACCCGGCAACAATAAAAATACATGCTATTGCCAATGTTAAAAAAAGCGCGTCTATTGAAAGTATTGATGCTTTTTTATACTCGCCTTTGCCTATTTCACGCGAAATGACAGCTGAGGTTCCTGCCCCTAGGCCGACTCCAAAAGTTGCGATTATAAGAACTACCGGAAATGTAAAACTAAGAGCAGCAAGTTCCTTTGTCCCGAGTTTACCAATAAAAAATGTGTCTGTAATATTAAACACAACAACGCTTAAAAGCCCCACGACCATAGGTATGGCAAGCTTAATAAGAGTCTTGGCCACAGGATCTTGAGTTAATCCGGCATTATTTATTTCTGACATAGTTTAATATTTCCATAGTTTAACGAGCTATATACTGTTTACATAATTCTTCTGAATTCTGCGATTAATATACTTTCCTAAGCTTTGCGTATTTTAATAATAATTTTTTTGTCTGGCCTGAATCAAAATTTACAGTAACCTTAATATTGCTTAATGACCCGAATATATCCCTAATAACGCCCGTCCCAAAATCCGGATGCTCAACCGGGTCATTAATATTAAACGGCATTTCATTTGAATCATCTACAGGCTCATAGGTTGATTCAACCGCCTGTTTTTCTTCAAGTTTTTCAATAATCTTCTCTTCCAGGCCTGCCTCTTTAATAAACCTTGATGGAAGGTTCCATCTCGATTGTCCATACATTTTACGCTGGCTTGCGCATGTAAGATACAGCCTTTCCATAGCGCGGGTCATGCCGACATAACACAGCCTGCGCTCTTCAGCAAGCTCGTGCTCGTCCCAGTCAGACCTGTTATGAGGAAAAAGGCCCTCCTCCATACCCGACATAAACACATTTGGAAATTCCAATCCTTTAGCAAGATGCAGAGTCATAAGCGTAACATACTCATTATCTTCTTTTAATGAATCCACGCCGCTGACTAAAGCCGCATGCTCTAAAAACCCTTCAAGAGTAATATCGCCCGTTGCTTCCTCATACTCGCCGATTGCAGACACAAGCTCCATCACATTCTCTACCCTTGCCTCTGCGTCAAGCGACAAATCATTTCTAAGAGCGTTTAAATATCCGCTCTGCTCGAGCGCAAATCTTGCCATGCCTTTAGCGGAATATTCTTCGCGCGCAGCATCGCACTGCGCGATAATATTGCAAAATAAATTAATTGATTTTTTGAGCCGTGTCGTGATCAAACTCTTTTCAAACATATCAGAACCTATTTTTAACATAAGGTCAAATAATGTTTCGCCTTCCTCAACCATTGACTCAAGGAGCTCAATACTTGCATCTCCTATGCCTCTTACAGGAACATTAATAATTCTTTTAAGGCTTATATTGTCTTTTTTATTAACCAAAAATTTTAAATACGAAAGAATATCCCGGATCTCTTTTCTCTCATAAAACTTAACTGATCCTATAATAACATAGGGTATAGTATGCCTTCTGAATGTATCTTCTAAAACGCGCGACTGCGCGTTAGTCCTATAAAACACAGCTGTATCTCTTAGAGATGCGCCCCCGCTCACAAGCCCCTCAATCTCCTTTGCAATGCTTTCTGCTTCCTCTATCTCATTCCACGACTGCCAGTATCTAATAGGAGGCCCTCCTTCTTTATCTGTCCACAGCATTTTTTCTTTTCTATAAGAATTATTATTCACAACCTTCCACGCAGCATCCAAAATATTCTTTGTTGACCTATAATTTTGCTCAAGCTTAATAACCTTTGCTTCCGGATACTCGTCCTCAAACTCTAAAATGTTGCGGATATTAGCGCCGCGCCACGAATATATTGATTGATCGTCGTCTCCAACCACACAGATATTTCTATGAAGTCCTCCGATTAATTTAATAAGCATATACTGCGCATGATTAGTATCCTGATATTCATCTACTAAAATACGCTTAAACCTTTCTCTGTATTTTTCTAAAATATCTTCATTCCCCTGCAAAAGCATTACTGTCTTAAGTAATAGATCCCCAAAATCAACATTGCCGCTGGAGTCTATCTTTTTCTGATACAGCGAATACACCTCGCTTACTGTCTCTTTAAAAAAATCTCGTTTTGTCTGCGCGTAAATTCTATAGGACTCCGGATCCATTAAATCATCCTTTGCTTTGCTGATAACACTGCGCAAAAGCTGCGGTGGAAATTTTTTATCATCAAGGCCAAGCTCCTTAATACACGCTTTTATCACCGACTTTTGGTCGCTGTCGTCGCATATGCTGAATGTTCTTGGGATTCCTATTTTCTCGCCATCTTCGCGGAGCGCTCTGGCGCAAAAAGAATGGAATGTTGAAAGTGTTACTGCGGCAGCCTGCGGGCCAACCAGCTTCAGCACACGTTCTTTCATTTCTCCTGCGGCCTTATTCGTAAAGGTTACCGCTAAAATATTCCATGGTGGAATACCATGCTGCAGCATGTTTGCTATGCGGTATGTTATTACGCGCGTTTTGCCTGAGCCTGCGCCTGCAAGAACCAGCACCGGCCCGTTAATAGCCTCAACCGCTTCCTGTTGGGGCGGGTTTAGATCCTTTGTAAGATTTAAAATATTTTCCATAGTTTTCCTGTTGCTATTTATAAACGCTCTCTTTTACGTTTTTCTATCGGAAGCCTAAAAATAAACTCATTCCCTTTATCTTCGCGCGGCTCAACCCATATACGGCCGTTATGCTGCTGCACAATAGCCTTTGCAATCGCAAGGCCCAGCCCGCTGCCTTCGCCTTTCTCGTCTTTATTTTGCAGTTGAACAAATTTATTAAATATAATCTCGCGCCTATCTTTTGATATTGATTTGGCTTCGTCCAGAATACGCGTTTCAATATATCCGTCATTTTCCTTTGTTTCTATTTTAATTAACGCTCCTTCCGGCGAAAACTTAGCAGCGTTTGACATAAGATTATATAAAACCTGAGTTATTCTGTCATAATCAAAATACAGCGAAGGGCACTCATTAGCTATGTTATACTCTACCTCTATTTTTTTATCTTTAAGCGCTGTCTCCATTTCTTTTATTACTCTATTTACAGCGTCCTGTATTTCGGCGTAGCGCATATTCATATCCAAACTATCTGATTCTGTTTTTGAAAAATCTAAATAATCATTAACCAGCCTTATTAATCTTTCGGTGTTTCTATAACAAATATTAATGTATTCAGAAAATTTGCCCGTAACTTCGCCGAAAGCTCCTCCTAACATCAAAGACAATGACCCTTTAAGAGATGTTAACGGCGTCCTAAGCTCGTGCGCCATAAGATTGATAAACCAATTTTTTGTTTTTACAATTTCTTTTAATTCTTTGTTTTTCTTAATAAGCGTTTTCTCAAAATTTACCCTTTCTGTTATATCATGCTTTATGGCGACATACTTTTGTGTTTTACTCTTTAAATTTTTTACCGGAATGATTGTCATTTCTTCATAATAATAACTCCCGTCTTTCTTTTTATTAATTATATTTCCTTTCCAAATCTCATTCTTATTGATTGTCTTCCACATATGCTCATAAAATGATTCTCTCTGTTTATTGGATTTGAGTATATTTATGCTCTCTCCTTCGCATTCATAGGACTTATGCCCTGTTATATTTTCAAAGGCCGGATTAACATATTCTATTATCCCCTCCTTATTTGTCACAACGATCCCTTCCGAAATATTGCCTATAACATCCACCATAGCTGAAATAATATCCTTAGAAAGCTTCACAAACCCCTCCTTATTTATACTTTCTCTTCCTTCCCCGGTTTATTTTTTTCCCCACAACTTTCTTTCTGAAAATCCTAACAGATAACAAAAAATATGAGCAGGAATGCGAAGCACTTTTGTTTCTGACTCGGATAATGTGCGTATATCAAAATCATCTTCCTGCTGAGTAACCCAAACTCCATATGTTATTTTCTCTGCGGAACAAAATTTTCTTAATCCGCATTTTTCCGGTATACCTGCTTGATTACGATATTTTATTTCAACAGGTATTACATAAGCAGGACTTCTGATAATAATATCAACCTCTTCATTTGTTGAAGAATCGCGCCAATAACCAATACGCGGCGTATCACGGTAATAATACGCATACAAATGTCTTAGCACCGTTGTCTCAACGATACTTCCCATACTTTTAGAATCATTAAGTATTTCTTCTCCCCTTAATAACATCGCATTTACCAACGCAGAATCCACAATATATATTTTCGGCTTTCCATTCAAAACACTTTTACCTGTAAGCTTTTCCTGTTCTACTCTATAAATCAAATTTGACTGCTCTAGGAATTTTATATGATTAATTATAGTCATACTGTTCTGTTCTAACGCGCTTGCGCACGACCTGGCTGAAAAGATTTCTCCGCTGTGCATACAAAGATAAATAAACAATTTCTCTAATTCAGCAACACGGCGTATTCCAAACACCGCAGTCATATCACGTTTTAAAACTCTCTCCACTACATCTTCGCGCAGGATACGCTGAGACAACATTACATCTTTCTGTATTGCTGTTTCCGGGAATCCTCCCATTAATAAATATCTTTGAAATAAGGGCATCAAATGTCTGAGCTTTTGTTTTATTGCAAACAAATCATTTTCAGAATATTTTATCAATTCATTAGGTTTTGGAATAGAAAAATCAGCATCATCTTTTTCCCCAAGAATTTTTGCAAACTCATAAAAGTTTAAAGTCGGCACAGGAACGGTCATCCAACGTCCAACTCCGGTCTCGGCAAGCTTGGCTCTGTGCAATGCAACAGTTGAACCCGTAACTACAATTTTATATTCCGGATGGTGGTCAATAAGTTGTTTTAATTCAAGATCCCAATCATTTGTATACTGTATTTCATCGAGCAATAATATTGCAGGCTGTTTTTCAGGATGTATTGTTTCATGATAAAATTTTAAAATTTGAGGTAATGATATAATCTTTAAAAAAGGATGGTCCAAACTCAAATATAATATACTTTCCGCAGGAACAGCTCTTTGTAAATATTCTTCTGCTAACTGAAGAAGAATTGTTGTTTTACCTACTCTTCGCGGGCCTGAAAGCAATATTGCTCTTTTCAATTCCTGTGTGTCCAATAACTGCAAACACCCGTGAAAAGCCAGCCTTTTAAAATACGGGTTTGATATTTGTTTTCCTGACCACCATGGATTAAACCCCTGTAAAATGCTTCTAATTTCCGGTAATTCAAACATTTCTACAACTCCTAATATTGTAATGTATACACTTTTATCTAAAGTGATATACTATACTATATCACTTTAACTTATTTTGTCAATTATTCAATTTTCTACTATTTATTGTGACATAATACTTTTTTATAATATTACTAAGCGCAATGTCCTCAAAATTATCCTCTGCCTGCAAGCTTTACCATAACCTCAACATGCTCAGTATGAGGAAACATGTCAAACGCGCAAATTCTTTCTATCTCATACGCTTCTTTAAATATTGCTAAATCTCTGACCAATGATTTAGGGTTGCACGAAACATAAATAATTGTTTCAGGCATAAAATCCAAAATTCTTTTTATTGCGCCTTTATCCATCCCGCATCTAGGCGGGTCTACAAGTATCTTAACATCCTGCACTAATGAAATTTCGCTCAGTATTTTATGCGAATCGCCTGAAATGAACTCTATATTTTTTATTTTATTTTGCTTTGAGTTATATTCAGCCAGCCTTATCGCGTCATCATTTAATTCTATACCAATAACCTTTTCAAAATTATCTGCGAGGAATATTCCGAACCCGCCAACCCCGCAATAAAGATCAATCAACATTTCGCCTTTTCCTATCCATTCCTTAGACTTTTTATACAAATTTGCCACCTGTCTCGGATTAACCTGAAAAAAACTATTAATCCCTACAGAAAGAGTCTTATCCGCGATTTTCTCAGTCAGTAATTTATCACCGTAAACATGCGTTGTTTCTTCAGCCGCGGCAACATCAGAGAAACCTTTATTAATACTAAAGTAAAAACTTTTAAGAGGCGCTTTTAATTTTAATTCTTCTACTAACTTTGTAACATCTATTTGCTTTGCGGCAATAAGATGAACCATCAAGCCTTCATTGTGTTTAGTATCTTTAATTACTAAGTGCCTTAATATTCCTGTCCTTCTCTTTTTATGATATGCGTCTATATTATTCGCGTTTGCCCATTTACGCGTAATATCAACGACCGTCATAGTATATTTTGACTGCATATAACATTCTTCTAAATCAATTATATGATAATACCGATTTCTTTCATGCAGGCCAAGAGCTAATGAATCGTCCCAAACTCCAAATGTAAATTCCATTTTATTTCTATAGTAATCTATATCAGGCGAAGCTGTAATATCAATTTCTTTGGCGTCCGGTAATGAACTATCGGCAAATAAAGTTATTAGATTATTTTTCTTATGAGTCAATTGATCTTGATACGCTTTATCGCGCAAGGAACATGCGCCGCATATACCAAAATACCTGCAGATATTGTTATTTTTTTCGTCTGTCTTTAAAATAGAAGCTGACGCCTTCATGCTGTTTTGCATATTTTTTTACCTCTGCCAATATTTGAACAACCTGCGCATAATGATGTATGTGCCTATTTTCATTAGTCAGCGCGCCAATGGATATTGTCATAATTGGAAACTTTTCTTCTTCGCCCTGCCTGTTCATAGCAAGTATGTGGCCTTTTTTTAAATCTTCCGCATGATAATGATTTTTTATAGTCATATCAAACCGCTTAATTATTTCAGAACCGATTCTATCAATTTTATCAGGCGATGTTAGAAAAATAAAATCGTCTCCTCCAATATGTCCTACAACATCCTGTTCATTCCCAAAATTCTTTATTACATCAACTATGATTTTGGCAGTAAAGCGTATGATTACATCGCCCTCGCCATAACCATAACAGTCGTTGTAAATCTTAAAATTATCCAGATCAAGATATGCGGCTGCAAATTTTTCGCGCTTAGATATTTTTCGCCTAATAGCCTCCTCTACCATTATACTCCCCGGGAGCAGTGTTAAAGGACTCGCTAAAAGCTGCTTTTTCGTTCTAGCTAAAAGCCCCTCTGCCCTGGCAATAAGTTCATCCAAATCAAAAGGCTTTGTTATATACTCATCAGCGCCTTTTTCTAAAGCTTTTATTTTATCAGCATGCATGTCGTCTATTGTCAGCATGATAATCGGTATAAGGCTTGTTGATCCGCTTTCTCTAAGCGCAGAGCAAACGTCAAATCCATTCATCCTCGGCATAATAACATCAAGGATAATAAGGTCAGGCATAAACTCAGACACCTTTTCAAGCGCTTCTTCGCCATTATAAGCATTACTAACGTCGTATTTTTTATTTTTAAACGCGTAACTCAGCACCTTTACTAAATCCTTGTCGTCATCTACTATAAGAACCCTTGTTTTGGCCATATCTTCTCCTTTTTTCATTACGCATCGTGATTTAATTTACAGCTACAGCGGGAATTTCAGCAACATTGCGCCCATCTTTATCTAACACCTCTTTTTGAGTCATGCCTTTAGGAAGAATAACGTCAATTATATTTGAAGACACCTCGCCTTTCTTTCCTCCGAAATAATGAACATCTGCTTCCTTTTGCACATACAATATATTATCTGCCTCATTATCAGGATCATAGCCGCAGGTTAGCACAATATATCTCCACAAATAAGGATCTCCCCTTAAAGCATCCTTTGGAACCAATACCGATATTACTCCTGCCTCTTTATTTGCCCTAACTTTTAACCCGTCTAAAATTCTAACAATCTTATTATTCATATCAACCTTATACAGCGCGCTGTTCCATCCATTTACTGATACGCAGTATTCCCAAGCGTTTTCAGGAACAGTAAATGCTCCTCTTCCAGGAAGCAGTCTTGCGCTTCCTAAAGCGCTCCTTCCATTAAGGTCAATATAAATATCTACAACAGGCATAGAAAAACCATTTGGCGCATTCAAAGGATTTTCCAAATTTGAAAGCATTATGTTAAACTCGACCTCGTTTTCCCTTTTGCGCATTGAAAACCTTCTTAAATCTAATACTCCTTTTATCATAGAATTATTTTGCGGATACATATATGTGCCGGGCCCATAATCATCGCCTGATGATTCTATAATATCAAAACCAATATTTGAAGACGCATATGTAATATTCATATCTTCATTAGCTTCAAAAAATTCTTGCTGTATAGGCTTTTGAGCGCCTTCGGATTTTTTCCGTATACGCGATAAATTCTCTTTTGTTAAAAGTCCGCGTATGGTCTGAATACTGCTATTAAACGCTGCCTCGCGTATAACATGCATATCAGCGCGCATATCGTTTCTAAAAACATTCTTAAACCATTCTACGCTTTCTAACCGCCCTATAGCCTTTTCAAGAATACGCACAGTTTCATAATCAGCTGATCCGCTGTTTTTATACTCATCCATCCTATCCCAAAGCGCAGCAAGCGTATTCCAATAATCATTCTGCCATTCTTCGCCAATATACGCGCTTTCAACATCTATATCAAAAACATATGGAACATTACTAACATCCATTTCTTTTATCTTCCTTAGTCCCAATACCATTGCCGAATAATCTTTGCCGTCCAGCATATACTCAGATTTTAATCCTTGTATGCTTTTTAATTTTATTCCTTTGCGAACCTCTTCAAAAAGGAAAGACAATATTCTCTCCTTATCTTCCCATTCAATGCCTCTCCACTCATCCTGCAGAACCCATACGGGAACAACCCCTTTCCCCTTAAGCAAATCGCTCTGCGCGCGCGCATCTTGTATTATTCTGTTAACATCCTGAAATGATCCCCGATATTGCTCAATCCGGATATTACTGCTAATAACGTAAATTTTATTCTCTCCATGTTCAAGCGCTGCGGCCATATCTTTATAAGAAGGCGTGTTGTTAATAATAAAATTAAACCCCGCTATTTTGAACGCGTCTAACGCATTCTTGCTTATACTTCCTGCTGTAATTAATATGCCGTCGGGTTCTTGTGAAAAATATTTTTTGAAAATATAATTAGCTCTGGCGCAGTTTTGAACAGCGTCATATCTTGATTGAAATTCTTTTCGCGGAAAAATATAACCTGCCTGTCTATATAGTTTAGAAATATCTGCCTGCAATAACAGCGGAATCGAAATCGAGTTATATGGCAGAACCACCTTTTGCCAGTTTTTTGGAAGGTCTTTATAAATATTTTTTGCGTGTTCTAGTTTTTCATTCTTAAACTCAAGTAAAGCGCTTAACTCTTTTTCTGTAAAATATTTTCCTTTGTTCTTAAGTTTAATAATAAACCTATCAGATATATATTCATCGCCAAGCCATACAATATTAAACCATACCAATATATCTATAATATTCTGACGATTAATTGATGAAATAATACTAGTCGACACACCGATCCCATAACCGGTCTTTACAGCCAGCTCTTTATATTCGGGAAAATCATCCCAGGAATACTCTTCAGGCAATGTAACAAAATTTGAAAGAATAAATTCCTTATGGCCTTCAATCATATCATTTACAGCGCTATTAAAAATTGTATGGTAGAGATTATTCTTATTATCCATTAATATATAGTCTAATATCTCCGGCCTTACTGCGGCTGCGATTTGGCTGTTTTTAAAATATTTTTTTAAAATATTAAATAGGCTGTTTGTATTCATCAGCGCTTTTTCAATAGCCGGCAAATATGCGTATTCATTCCACACATACTGCATATCAATACCGCTGTTTATTAAGAATACCGTATCTCCTTCAGACTGATATATATCGGTTTCCTGTGAAACAGCATCCATTGTATCTATTTCAAACTGATATGTTTCCATATCAAATGAATCAACGCTTGCAGTGTCTTCCTCAGGCTGAAAACTATTTGTATCATTTTCAACAACCGTCATAGTCTTTAATTTATCCTCATCCTGCGCGTGGACAATAACCGCAAAAACAAGAATAAATAATAAAACAGGGAAAACAATCCTTTTCATTTATAATCCGCCCTTAATAAGATTTACCAATAAATTCTTTTCGCCAAATCCGCCCGGTTTAAGAATAATATATTTCGCGCTCGATATATCCTTAGCAGTTATTATTCCCGGCGCGATACCTTGTATTCCTTCTAAAATATTTATTTTAAGCTGTCCGCAAACAGCCCGGGCTGTATCGCCGCCACATACTATAATGAGCGGCTTTTTTACGTTTTTCAAAATATTTTGCGTTTTTATGGCAATTAATGAAAGATCAAACTTTCTAAGCTTATTATCAGGCGTTATACAAAGATACATATTTTCTTTTGAATAATAATCATAACCAAGCGTAGTTTCTTTTATCTCTAATTCCTTTTCCGCTATTAAAAACTCTGCCTGCCTGCGGCTGGCAGGATTTACGCTTCCGCAGATTATCACAATACAGTCAAATCCGTCAATACTAAACTCTTTCTCTTTTCTGTGAGGAATAGTCCAAGTCTTCAGAAGCTCTCCAAAAAATCTGGACGCGCCTGAAGCCGAGCAATAACCGCCCGGCATATTTCTCCGGGTTAAATCAATTTTATTTACAATATTCTGCATATCACCGGAAGTCTCAGCGTCATAAACCGTAATTCTATCCGCATTACCGGACGCTCGTTTTATAAAACCCGGTATATAAGATTCAGTAACAGGCGCTTTTGGATCTTTACTGAATTCGCTCTTATTAATGAGTATTCCGTTTATAAAATGATGCCCATTCTTTGTTGTTCTTCCCTGTTCAGGAAACGCGGCAACAAGCGGCATAAACGTAATACTCAAAGCGTCGCATACAGCGTCTATTTCTCTGACAAAATTACCTCTAAGCGCCGAATCAATTTTTTTATAAACATACTTTATTTTTTGGGATCTTGCCCACACGCAGATATCGAAAACGCTTTTATAGGCCTTATCAACTGCGCTATGTCTTGTGTTCGTGTTTTTAATTAAAACATCCGCGTTCTTTGGAAATTCATTTTCTATATTATTAACATCGATTATTACCTTAAGATTTTTCTCAAGAGCCCAATAAGCAATGTCTCCGGCTCCTGTCAAATCATCGGCTATAACTAATATTTTATTCCCCATTATAATTCCCACACAATGTCATTTCCTGTAAAGGCTCCTATTCCGCAGACTTTAAAGTTTAGTTAATATTTAAAATTTTAGGGCCTCTCCCTATATTCCAAATAAATTTCTTGCTGTATTCGTTGTAATATCCGCAACCTCTTCTTTAGAGATTCCTTTTATCTTAACTATCTCATCTATCACATAGGTAAGGTATGCCGACTCATTTCTTTTGCCTCTGAACGGCTGCGGCGGCAGATATGGAGCGTCTGTCTCAAGTAAGATCTCAGTCAGGGGAATATTCTTAACTACCTGCCTCAATGTATCGCTCTTTGGATATGTTATCGGACAACCGACCCCTATCTTAAGCCCAAGCTCATTATAATACTTTGCGTCCTCTGTATTTCCGGAAAATGAATGCACAACGCCCTTAATTATTATTCCTTTATTCACAGATAATATTTTTTTCATATCAGCATGCGCGTCGCGGCAGTGAATAATAACCGGCAGACCCTGCTCATTTGCAAATCCAAGCTGTTTAGTAAAACAATCTTTTTGAACATCTCTTGGAGAAAGGTCTCTGAAATAATCCAGCCCTATCTCGCCCCACGCAACAACCTTTGGATCCTTTGATTTTTCTAAAAGAGCATTAACGCCTTTTATATCCTTTATCTCAAGCGCGTCATGCGGATGAATTCCGAGACTGCAATAAACATTTTCTGTTTTTTTAGCAAACTCGAAAACCTTCAATGACCTTTCTACGCTAAATCCAACCTCAATAAACATCTTAACATCCGCTTTATATGCTCTATCAATCGTTTCATTTCTGTCGGAGTCAAACTCTTCCAGCGTAAGATGCACATGCGTATCAATTATCATTTTTTTCTTTCCTGGGGAATAATGATTCAATATTTCCAATCTTTCTATTTTTCATAATTTGTTTCCAATCTATTATCGGCTTTTCTCCTGCTTTGACGGCAATATTAATCTCCTTTTCTAAACACTGCAAACCAAGCTGACTCCACATTTTTTTAGCTGTCTTAGGCATAAACGGAAAAAGAAATCTGGCGACAAGCGCTAATACTGCCGCCAGGTCAAATAATACCTGTTTCAATTCTTCTCTTGATACTTCATTTTTTGCAAGCTTCCACGGCGCTCTATCCTCGACATACTTATTCGCCTCGCTGATCAGCTCCCAGATATAAATTAACGCTTTATAAAAATCCGCCTTACCCATAGAAGTTTCATACCTTTCCCCGCTCTCTTGCGCCTTAGTTATTAAGGCGCCCCCGGATATTGACTTATCCGGAACGATTCCATCCGCATATTTTCCTATCATATTCAAAACACGCGAAAAAAGATTCCCCAAATCATTCGCAAGCTCAGAATTATATCTCTGTTCCAGCCCGGTATGCGAAAAATCTCCGTCACTGCCAAACGGGACTTCTCTTAAAACAAAATACCTTAACACATCTTCATTGCCATTATATTCTTTAATCACATCGCGCGGGTCAACAACATTACCAACAGACTTTGACATCTTATTGCCCTCTACAGTCCACCAGCCATGTCCAAAAACCTTTTTTGGAGGCTCAAGGCCTAGAGCGAACAGCATTGCAGGCCAAATAATAGTATGAAATTTAAAAATTTCCTTTCCAATAAAATGTATATCGCACGGCCAATAATTTTCAAATTTCTTTTCCGCATTCTTATCGCCAATAAAATTAATAGCTGATATATAATTTATGAGCGCGTCAAACCAAACATATACAGTATGCTCCTCATCAAATGGCACAGGTATAGCCCACTTAACCTTTTTACGCGTAACGCACAGGTCCTTTAACCCGTTCTTTATAAAGTTCTTCATCTCATTTCCGCGAAAGACAGGCATCATGAACTCAGGATTATCTTCATAATACTTTAAGAGCTTATCCTCGTATTTTGAGAGATTAAAAAAATACGCGTCCTCCTTTACCTGAGAAAGAGGCCTCTTGCAGTCAGGGCATTCCTTCCCTTCATTAAGATCAGTTTCCGGATAGTATGTTTCGCAGTGAACGCAATACCATCCTTCATACTCGCCTTTATAAATATCTTCCTTATCATAGAGCTTCTTAAATATTTCCTGCACAGTTCTTACATGCTTATCATCAGTTGTTCTAATAAAATCATTATTAGATATATTCAGCGCATTCCATAACTCTTTAAATGCTTGTGCTATTTCATCAGTAAATGTCTTTGGATCTACTCCTTTTTTTTTCGCGCTGTCTTCAATCTTTTGGCCATGCTCATCAGTGCCTGTCAAAAAATGCACATTCATTCCATGAGCGCGGTAATATCTTGCTAAAACATCGGCTGCTATAGTTGTGTAAGCATGCCCGATATGCGGGACATCATTAACATAATAAATCGGCGTTGTAATATAAATTATTTTATCCATCATCTCCTCTTTTTTTGTCATTTCCGGCTTGGATGGGAATCCAAGCGATCGCTTTGCCCGGGTCATTTTTTTTTGTCTTTCAATTCATCAATCTTATATATCTTTACAGAACCGTCATCAAATATAACCTCAATTTCTTCCTTAAATATATTCACGCTCTTAACAATGCCTGTTCCATCCTTTGTGTTTATTTTTGTTCCGGGCTTTGGCATCTTTTTTATCATCTGTTTATAAAATGCGTTCTCGTAACTCAAACAACACATAAGCCTTCCGCAGCATCCTGAAATTTTGGAAGGATTAAGCGAAATACCCTGCTCCTTTGCCATATCAATAACAACAGGCTTAAAATCTTTTAAAAATTTCGCGCAGCAAAGCTCTCTCCCGCACGCGCCGTATCCGCCCAGCATCTTTGCCTCATCGCGAACGCCTATCTGCACCATCTGAATTTTTGTTTTAAGCGTATGCCCCAAATCCTTAATAAGCTCCCTAAAATCTATTCTGCCCTCGGCAGTGTAATAAACAAAAAGCTTTGATCGTTCAAAGATATACTCAACGCATGTAAGCTTCATATCCAGCTTATGTTGTTCTATTTTATCCTGACACACCCTTAATGCCTGGCATTCTTTATGCTTTATGTCTTCAAGTTTTTTGGAATCATCTGTATTAAACTTTCGCACAATTCTATAAACAGGCGCGTCCGGTTTGTTTATCATCTTTTCCTTATCAATGACTGTAGCCCATTCCAATCCGTTATCAGTATCTAGAACGACCTTTTCTCCGGGAACTACATATATACTGTGCGGATCCCCATAAACAAATTCTAATGCTCTGCGCATATGCAGTCCAATTAATATCGGCATCTTTTCCCCCTTAGCTGCGAATCAAAATTGTGAAGATTTGTAACTATTACAATCCTTTGTTATTATTCATTCTCTTAAATGCGCTTCAATTCTCTATTTTTTATCTCAGCATCATCTTAGCCCACAATATCTGAGAGTTAACATTTCTGTTATATTGCGTTTTTATATCTAAGAGAAATTCTATCTCTTTAAAACCATCCTTTTGTGTTAAGATACGCTCATCCTGCCTGTTCACTAAAAAATCTATCCATGCTCCAAATCTTTTTTTATCTCTGGCAAGATCGCTAAACATATCTAACACATCCGAAGATCCCCGCTTATTTATATAAGCAAGCTCAAGATTTTTAAATAATTCAATTGTATCATCTTCGTCATTTAAAATTTCTCTTGCTCGTTTTATATTTCCGCCTGCGGAAAACAGCGCTGTTTTTGAATCATCCTCAGAAGCGTCAATCCCTTTCATAACAATCACAGTCTTTTCTTCCTGCGACAACATCCGAAACCGCACAAGCTGACAGCGTGAAATTATTGTAGTCAATAGACCTGATATTCCTGATGTTAATAATATAATAATTGTTCCTTGAGGCGGTTCCTCGAGCGTTTTAAGAAACGCGTTTGCAGCCTCCTTTGTCATCTTGTCCGACTCATTAATAATCACGCATCTATATTTTGACTCAACTCGCTTATACTGCACACTTTTTTGTATATCGCGTATCTGCTCAATAGTAATTGACGCGCCGTCTGCTGTTATAACCTCGATCTCAGGATGCCGGCCGTTATTGACCTTCCTGCAGTTCCTGCATTTATCGCATGCTCCCTGATTTTTTTTTATGCCTTCTTCTGCGGCGCAGTTTACAAATTTCGCAAACTCCAAAGCGCATTCTTTCTTGCCTGAGCCTTCAGGCCCCACAAACAAATATGCGTGCGCTAATCTATTAGAAAAATACGCCTGTTTTAAAAACTCGCAGACTCTGTCCTGCCCGATTATATCGTTAAAACTCATTTTCAATCCCCACGCGCAGCGTCCGGTTTACCTGTCCGCAACAATTTTTATTATATCTTTATGCGCTTCATTAATTGATTTATTTGTGACTTCTACCAAAACCATTCTATCTTTATTTTGTTTTACTAATTCCTTATACCCTGCTCTTAATTTTTTCTGGAACTCCAGCCCTTCCTTTTCAATACGGTCCATACCCTTAAACTCAGTCTCATCAATTCTTTTAAAACTCACCTCCGGGTCAATATCTAAGACTATAGTTATTGTCGGTACTGCGCCGCGCATAGCAATACTATTAAGCTCATTAATAATTTTTTTATCAATTCCCCTGCCATAACCCTGATACACCACAGTCGAATCAAAACTTCTTTCTGATATCACAGTCTTACCGATATTTAAAGCCGGCTCAACAACCTCTTTATAGTGCTGGGCGCGGCTGGCTTCATACAAAAATAATTCTGCCAATGGGTCAACCTTGTTTTCCGGATCAAGTATTATCCTTCTGATTTTCTCAGACACATTATCGCCGCCCGGCTCCCTGGTTAAAACAACCTCTTGTTCCTTTGATAAGCAGTAATCAGCAAGAAGCTTTGCCTGCGTAGACTTACCGCAGCCGTCAATTCCCTCAATCGTAATAAAATATCCTTTTGCCATTTTACCTCTCTTGCAGAGTTAGTAATCATTCCCGCGCATTCGCTTCGCCTTATGCCGGAGCGGGTTTAGAGCCCCGGCCTTCAGGCTGATCCGGATTCTGCATCCTGTATCCTGACCTTATCATAAATCAGCTTCAAGCCTTTTAATGTTAATTCTGTGTCTATAAAATCAAAAACATCTGTTTCATTTTTATAAAGTTCCGCATACCCGCCTGTGGCAATAACCTTAGCGTTTTTATATTCGTTCTTTTGTTTTATCATGCTAATAATATATTTAATTCCGCCTAGAAAACTGTAATAAATACCTGAGAGCATACTCTCTTCCGTAGTTTTTCCTATAACATCTTTAGGTATTTTCATCTCTATCTTTGGCAGTTTTGCTGTTTTTGACCCCAGATACTCCAAAGCTCCGCCAAGCCCCTGGGATATTGCGCCGCCAACATACTCGCCGGACATTGAAACAACATCAACTGTAACTGCTGTCCCAAAATCCACGACTAAAATCGGTTTTCCATAAAGAGCTCGTCCGGCTACAGCGTTTACAATTCTATCAGCTCCTACATTTGACGGCTTTTCATATCTTATACGCATACCCAGATTGAGTTTATCGTCAATAAATAAATATCCGCATTCAAAGCATTCATCAATTATATTTTTGAAAACAGCGTCCATGTTAGGAACAACGCTCGCAATAACTACTGACTTTATATCTTTTGATAATATATTTTGTTGATTTAAAAAATCTAAAATGTAGTTTTTGTATTCTTTCTTTTTTCCCGGAAGAACGGTTGGTATTCTTAAAACCTCATATCCGGATTCAAAATCCTTATCTTCATCGCATAATCCGAATACAATATTGGTATTGCCTATATCAATTAACAAAACCTTCTTCATAATAACCTCTGGACTCTCTATTTTTATAACTATTCTTCGTTATAGCCAAGTCCTGAATACGCTTTTCTTAACCGCTCTATTGAAGGTTTTGGTTCGTTAAACGCGGCAAAAATCACGCAAAAAAAAGTAAACGAGCTTAAGACCCCTAATAGGGTAAGTAACCCGGCGCCTTTTCCCTTTGAACACATAAGAAACTCCTTATTATAAAAATATCTTAATAAATTATTGTATTATATCATAAAAGGAAAACGTGTTCTACAAATAATTATAGACCGGATGGGATTAGTCAATACATGCCGCACCCCACTGTAAAATTGTTAACATTATACTTAAACTAAAAAATAATATTAAATTCATTCTATTAAGCTGAGTTGAGATAATATTCGCGGGATGTTGAAAATTAGAGCGGCCATGGTGTCCCGCTTTTAGGCGGGACGAGCGAGAATTTTCATCAAGCGCTGAATATCCTCGGTTGGGATTTTAAGCGTTCCTGAGAATATTATCTCTACTCAGTTTGGCAATATTTAACTGGGGTGTCACATGTATTGCAGAATTCCCATAATTCACAGCGCGTTGTGCGTAGCAAGTACTGCGTGTTTGAATAGGAAAATTATAATTTTTCTTCGAGGGTTTCTATTCTGGCTTTTAGGTCATCGTTTTCTTTCCTTAACTTTATTACTTCATTTAATAATAACGGCGTTAGATGTGAATAATTTACTGTTTCTATCTGACCATTTTCAGAATTATAACTCACTATTTCAGGCATTACCTCTTCAACTTCTTCTGCTATTAACCCAAACTGGTTCTTTAGACTCTCTTTTATCTCGCCATTTTCATCAACCGTATCTTTATAGTCAAAAAGAACAGGCCTTAAATCGTATATCTTATTCGAATAAATATCCAACGGCCTAATATTTTCTTTATTACGAATACTAGATGAAATATAGCCTATTACTCCATCATATTGTATATAAAGATCTCTATTTGTATTCAAAATTTGATAATTATAAGCTACCGGGAAATATACATTTTGTGATCCATTTTGAATCCCCATAGCAGTTGTCTGTCCATCTGTATTATCCTTTATCACAAAATCAGACCAAGCATCAACCTCTAAATCCCAACGCTGACTAACACCGCCTGATCCATTCCCATAACCTATCATTAAACCCGGATTACCTTCCGGTGTTGACATCGCAACAAATGAACCACTGGCAACCTGATCAATATCCGCTGTTACTGCGTTATGCGCATACACCTGCCCGTCTACTTCAAGTTTTTGCGCCGGATTTGTTGTTCCTATTCCCACATTGCCGCCTGCAAGAATTGACATTGCCTGAACCGAATTAAATCCTAAATCCAATCTATTGCTGTTACTACCATTTCCCGCATAGATAAAACCCAGCTGAGCAGTGTTTTTTGCTGAATTCGCTGTCCCTAGTTCCAAATATACTGAATCATTTGCAGACATTGTTGGATCATAAAATCTTGCTATTCTTCCAAGAGCAGCCAAATTATTTTGAACCATTAATGGACTAATTGGATCTGTTGTTCCTATTCCGACATTGCCATCATTTTTTATTGTCATTACAGCATTGCTAAGAACCGGATTTGTAGTGTCGCCTGCGGTATTTTGTAAAAAATGAAAACTTCCTTTGCCAAAAGTGCCGGTGCGTTCATAAATCAACGCGCCCTTACCAAACGCATTATTAATTTCAGCGCCAAATAATATTCCTGCTGAATCATGCCCGGTATCTATAGAACTTGGATTCTGTATATGCAGTCCATAAAATTCTCCGTCAACAGTAGAAGAGCTCTTAACATGAAGCTTATGTTGCGGATTTGTTATTCCTATGCCTAAATTACCCTCTCTAGTAAGTGTGGCAAGATCAGTTACTGAACCATTATCACCCAATCTAAATTCAATATTACAACCGGGATCACTATTACCGCTATAATCACCCATTGTAAATAATATTGACCCTGCGTCAGCAGATGCGGCAGATGATCGATATATTGCGTAAGCTCCTGCATTACTTGGAGCTGAAAATAAAGTTAATCCGCTATTTGAATGATTCCCATATAAATTTTCAGCCGCAATATCTCCATTAACTTCTAAATCATAAATTGGATTTGTTGTCCCTATACCTACATTGCCGCCGCTAAAATTAAATCCATCCGAGTCATGAAATGTCATACCGCTTCCAAGCAGCTCGGCTTTGATATAATGCTCAGCCTCGTCCGCAGCTCCAAATTTTAACATCGCATAGTTATACTGCGTAAACCAATCTACAGGTTCTATAGCCACGATTGCTCCAGTAGTAGGACTCTTAATATTCAGATAAGTTTTAGGCAACTGAGTGCCTATGCCTATATTGCCGTTATTCAAGATAGACAATCTCCCTCCGCCTTTGACTCCTATATCCAGTCTGTTTGCAAAATAATCGCTGACTGCGTAAGTAAATCCTATTTCTGCCTCATTTCCATCTGTATCACTCTGCCCTAACTTGAGATAAAAGTCATCTCCTACACCCATATTAGAATCATAAAGAGCCAAAGCAGCGCCGCCATCCGGAATATCTTTCTCTATATGTAATGCTGATATTGTGCTTACAGTGCCTATCCCAATATTTCCGCTGCCAGATATAAGCACATCATTTGCTCCATTATTTATATATAAAGGCGATTTAGTATTTATTGTTGAAACATAAATATCTGAAAAATCTCCAACAACTGCTTGAACCGTTGCGCTTGCTAATATATCACCTATTACATGCAGAGCTTCGCTTGGGTTTGTTGTGCCTATTCCAACATAGCCGCCATCCTCTACAAATAAACCTAAATTCCCGCCATCATCTTGAAGCCTTAATCCCTGGTTTGATGTTGCCGCAACAGTTGCAACATTAATTCTGTTTGCTGATACTGCTCCGCTAAACACGCCTGTTGCCGCTGATACGCCGTATGTTGCTGTTAAGCCTGAGAATGTTACAGAGTCGCCTGACTCTACATCCTGGTCCATGGCATATAACTCATGCGCGCCTTGGCCTGTGTCAAGGGTTGCAAAAGTTACTGCATCGCCGGTTTCTAGATCTTGGTCCATTGCGTATAATTCATAATCTCCATAGCCTGTATTTATTTTATCAGCGCTCACTGCTCCGGAATAAACTGCAGTTGCAGCTGTTATTCCGTAAGTAACATCTAGATCGCCTAGTCCTTGCAGTGTAGTATCTTGAAGGTCTATGCCGCTCGGGAAGTTGACAGGAGATTTGCCGACTATTGATGAAACATATATTGTGTCAAAGTCGCCTATTGGCGCCTGCACGGTTGCGCTTGATTTTATATCGCCTATGACCTCTAGTTTTTCTGCCGGATCTAATGTTCCCACACCAATATTACCGCCTGCCTTGATTACAAGTTTTCCTGGATAGCCTTGATACCAGTTTGAGAAAATTATATCAGCTGAACAACCCGTAACAGCCGCCGTGGATGCCTGAATATATAATGATGTCCCGGCTCCAAGCATTCGCAATAATGATGTTCCACCGCCTATCACAGTGTCTCCCGACACTTGTAATCTTCCAATTGGAATAGAAGTTGCTATTCCTACGTTTCCCGTATCAGTTATTCTCATCTTTTCAGAAGGAGTAGCCCCGTCATTCCCATCATTAACCCTAAATACCATTTGTCCTTTTTCATCATCTGAAGTTCCGGAATGAGAAACAGATAATCTCGCAAGAGAAGTTTCCTCCCCCCCGGATTGCTGACCTTTAAATTCTAATCTTGATTCTCTCCCGTTATTTGTATCCTGATTTGTTGAATTATGCAATGTTATTATAGGTGAAGCTGAGGTTATTTCCATCGCAGACTCCGGCGCTGTTTCTCCAATACCAACCCTGCCTGTTCCCACAAATGACGCTATAGATTTCCCATATAATCCTACTTGATAAT
>JBDRED010000021.1:0-81396 GCA_043820025.1 Elusimicrobiota bacterium | reverse complement strand
TTTCGACTTTAGATAATTCTTTTTGGCTCATAGTAATGTTCTCCTGCATTTTTAAACCTCCTAAATTTGGAGGTTTTAGTTTATCAGAAAATTAACATTTCTACTTTGCCAGAAATTAACATTATCACTTTGCTACGACAGTTACGTCTTAAGGGTTGACTAGGGCTCTTATAAGATGTATAAATATAATAATGTAAACCCATAGGAAAAAACCATGAATACCCTTAAACGCATGCTATCATACATTAAGCCATATAAGAGCAGATTTTTTGGCGCTCTTGTTTCTATGATAGGCATAGCGCTCCTTACCGCATTCCTAATGTGGCTTATAAAGCCTGTCATGAATAATATATTTGCTGAAAAAAAACTGAATATAATTCTGCCTTTAGGCGCTGTAATTATTGGAGCGTCGCTTGTGAAAGGTATCCTTGTGTATATACAATCATACCTTATGTTTTTTATTGGCCAGAGCATTATAAAGGATATCAGAAACCAGGTTTACAATCATCTGACCAGGCTTTCTATGAGTTTTTATAGCGTTCAAAGCACAGGAAAGATAATGTCAAGGCTTACAAATGATATGACGCTCATTCAAAATGCTTTAACAAATGTTCCTGCAAATGTTATTAGGGATGGCTGTACGCTGATAGCTCTTACAGCTTTAGCTTTCTTTTTAAACTGGAAGCTGGCTCTTATCGCTTTTTTTGTTTTTCCAATAGCAACATACCCTGTCACAAAGTTTGGCAGAAAACTGAGAAATGTGAGTAAAGAGGGTCAAAAACAGATGGGGTTTTTATACACAATACTCCATGAAAGCATTGTAGGAATAAAGGTAATCAAGGCTTTTAATCTTGAACAAGAGCGCAATGAATTTTTTGAAAAAGAGAATAAATCCTTTTTTGCTATAACAATGCGTTCTATGCGTGTTATGTCAATGACATCTCCGATTATGGAATTTATAGGATCATTTGCTATTTCAGCTATTATAGTTATTGGCGGGTATCAAGTAGTAAAAGGCCCAATGACTCAGGGAGATTTTTTTGCGTTTATTGGAGCTGTTGTATCTCTATATAACCCTGTGAAAAGTCTTTCTAACCTAAATAATGTAATTCAACAAGGCATTGCGGCGTCTGAGAGGGTGTTTAGTATCTTAGATACTAAGCCAATTATAGTGGAGTCTGAAAACGCGGTTAATATGGAGACTCTTTCGGAAAGTATTTCGTTCCAAAATGTATCATTTGGCTATGCTTCGCACACAAGAGTTTTATATGATGTCAATTTACATATTAAGAAGGGTGAAATGATAGCGCTTGTCGGGCCTTCCGGGTCCGGTAAGACGACGATTATTAATTTAATTCCTCGTTTTTATGACGCTGAAGAAGGGCAGATAATTATAGATAAGATTAATATTAAAGATTTAAAAATAGCTTCTTTGAGAAGACAGATTGGTATTGTTACGCAGGATGTAATGTTGTTTGATGACAGCGTGAAAAATAATATACTTCTTGGAAATAGGGCATCTTCCTTTGAAGAAGTTATTAATGCGGCAAAGACCGCTCATGCGCATGAGTTTATTCAAGCTATGCATGACGGATATGATACGCATGTCGGAGAACACGGCGTTCGTCTTTCAGGCGGCCAAAGACAGAGAATAGCGATAGCGAGAGCAATTCTAAAAAATCCCAGTATTCTTATCCTTGATGAAGCCACATCTTCGCTCGACGCTGAATCAGAAAGACTTGTACAGGACGCTCTTGATCATTTGGTTCAGGATAGGACGACGCTTGTAGTCGCGCATAGACTTTCTACAATAAGAAAAGCTGACCGCGTATTGGTTATTGATGGAGGCAGAATAGTAGAACAGGGCAGTCATGACGAATTATTGAGTTTACAGGGCTTATATGCTAAACTATATAAATTGCAGTTTCACGAAGGAATAATCATTTAGCGTGTATAAAAAATTAAGGAAAAAGGCATGATAATCACTGAAAAAAAACAATTAGAAGATATAGAGAAATATCTGGTTAAAAGTAAGCCATTATTTATAGTTGGCTGCGCCGCGTGCGCTACCAAGTGCCGGACAGGCGGAGAAAAAGAGGTGTCTGAATTAAATGATACCTTGAAAAAAAGAGGATATGATGTTGCGGGATTCGCGGTAATTGACACACCCTGCGACTCGCGTATTGTATCTAGGGATATTATTTCAAAAATAAAAGATATAAACTCAATGCAGTTATTGGTATGCGCCTGCGGTTCAGGCGCGCAGACAATACATGAGGTAACCGATGTCAATGTCGTTTCAGCGTTAAATACTGTTTTCATCGGCTCTACAGAAAGGATCGGGAAAATAAAGGAGTTCTGTCAGGCATGCGGAGAGTGCAGGCTGAATGATAATGAGGGATATTGCGCTGCGACAAGATGCCCAAAAGGAATGCAGAATGCTCCTTGCGGCGGAGTTGTAGATGGAAAATGCGAAGTTAATCCGAAGAATGACTGTATTTGGTATAGAATATATAAAAAGAAAAAATCATTAGGCGGGTATAAGGCTATTAAAGGATTTGCGAAGAGCAAGAGGATAATAAACAATAAGTAATATAATAAAGGTGTGAGGGATGGCAGTTTCAAAATTAGAAACTAAAATAAAAAATAATGAATTTGTAATAACAGCAGAGATATTTCCGCCTAAGGGAGTTGATCTATCTGTTATGTTTTCAAAGGTTGATATTATTAAGCCGTATGTCGACGCTGTTAATGTGACTGATTGTCAGAGAGCTGTGATGCGTATAAGTTCTCTGGCGGTTTCAAAACTTTTAATAGATAAGGGTGTGGAGCCTGTTTATCAACTAACTTGCCGCGATAGAAACAGGCTTGCTCTGCAGTCGGATATTTTAGGGGCATACGCGCTTGGCGTTAGAAATATTTTAATTATTAGCGGAGACTATCCGACAGCCGGAGATCATCCTGACGCAAAACCTGTTTATGATTTAGATACTATTCAACTGATTAAAACTATTAAGGATATGGAACAAGGCGCGGATATAGCGGGTAAGGCCCTAAAAGGCAGTCCTTCTTTCTTTCTTGGCGCTGCAATAAATCCTTCATCTACTCCTTCAGAGCTTGCGGTATTAACATTAGAAAAAAAAATAAAAGCCGGAGCGCAGTTTTTTCAGTCCCAGCCTATTTTTCATATCCAAACCTATTTGGATTTTAAAAAGAGCGTCTTGTTTTTGGATTCAAAAATTATTGTTGGCGTTTTTTTGCTTAAGTCATACAAATTCGCTGAGTACATATCGCAGATTCCGGGTATTACTATTCCAGAGGATATTCTTAAGCGCCTTAAATCGTCGAAAGATGAACTAAAAGAGGGAATTAAGATAGCCGGTGAATTAGTTAAGGAATTAAAGAAGCATGCTCCGGGAGTTCATATTATGGCAATTGGCACTGAGCAGTATATTCCGGATATACTGAGTGTATAGGTTATTTATATTATAACTGAATCCCCGTCTGTATGGGGAAAAGCCTATTTTTGGGAGGTTGTTATGTCTGATCAAGATAATAACAAAAATAATTTTCACGAACGTAGAAGCGAACCGCGAATTAAAGTTTCAGGTAATGTAACTTTAATGCTGGATAATTCAAAGGAAAAAATAAGCGGTTCCTTAATAGATATAAGCGGAAAGGGTTTGGCCTTTCATTCAAAAAAGGCGTTTAAAGAAAATACATGCCATTTTTTAAGTATCAGTCTGCCGAATGGAACTGTTCTTGAACATATAAAAGGCAAGGTTGTAAGACAGGTTAAAATAGGGAGCAATTATATAACTGCAATGGTTTTTATCAGCATTAGTCAGATGACTACGCAATCAATAAAAGAGTATTTGGATAATATGGTAATCTGAGATTATGAGAAAGCTTTTCGCCGGCCTTTTATATAGGATTGAGAATAGCATAAAACTTATTGTACGTTCTGCCACAAAAAGTATAGTAATTTTCTTATCCGGAATAATCACCGCGCAAATAATTTTATTAACTCAATCATGGCCGGCAATATCTATAATATTACTTCTGGTTATTTTAGCGGTTAGTGTTTTATTATTTGCGCTTCTTTTCATAAAGAGATTCAGGCCCTTATGGAAATATTTGGTTTATGCGAGTGTTTTTATATTTGGCGTAAATTTTCTTTTCTTCTCTAAATTTTGTCTTAATAATCCGACATTTTCTAATGATCTATTAAAAAAGAATACGTCAATTATCGTTACCGGAGCTGTTGCGAGAGAGCCATTGCTTTTTGATGATAAGGCTATAATTGTTTTTAAACCATATTCAATAGCAGATGCATCAGCGCCTTCAAATAAAATATTTGTTCGTCGTTTTTATCATGGCTATATCGCAGTCGCTCTTCCTGTAAGCGAAATTGAAAACATTTCATATCCAAATGATCTTTTAGCGTTTAGAGGTAAAATAAGGCTTTTACGAGAATCAGAGCGTAAGTATGGGATGCAGACAGGTATTCCTTATAATGTTGTTTGGATTGCAGATAATATTGATAATATTGAAAAGATTCCATATTATTCGAGATCATGGATTAATCAAGGATTACGAATGATCAAAGATGTGGCGCTTTCAAGCGCTGAAGAGATGATCCCAAAACAAGGCGCAGGGCTTTTATATTGGCTGTTTTTTAATGAACAATCAAGTATTCCGATGTTTCTTCGAGGAGAGCATCAGCCAAACAGAATTTTATACTTGGTTGTAAAATCTAAATTCTATCTTATTACAATACTGCTTGTTTTCCTTATTATTGGCGGTTCGTTAGGCTGGAAAAGGAGACTGGCGTACATTATCGCTCTGCCTTTAATATTGTTTTATGGGCTTTTAAATGGTTTTTCCGTCGAAGTTATAAGAACTGTCTTGTTGTTTGCCGGCTTTATTTTCTTAGCGACTCACTATTCCTGGGAAAAGAGCCTTTATTATGCTTTGACCTGGGGAGTTTTCATATTGAGTATATTTGATCCATTTATTTTTACTGATAAATGGTTTGTATATTTATTATTATTGTTATTAGCTACAGTTTATGGAACGAAACGAATGGAAGCTTTGCTCGAGAGATTTTTTTCAGGGTGGCTGATATGGTTTAGCTTTTGTGTGGGTTTATTTTTATGCGTTTTAGGTATATTCCCTTATATATTACAATATTATTCATTAAGAGCTGCGCTTGTTATATTAGTATTTCTGACATTTATCGCGGCAATTTTATTACAGAAATTATTGCCATGGAAAGGACTTGAATTTAAAGATTTTAATTTTATTTTTAAAAAATATATTTCATGGATTTTGTCTGCGTATGTTTGCGTATTCATACCGGCCTCAATATTCTTTGTAGACCCTCTCAGTCTTTCAGATATTTTTTTAGGGATTTTCATCTTAGCATTTTTAGTGATATTTATGCAGTTGGGGTTTACCGGTATAGTTACAGCTATGTTTTTGTCGAGTATCAATTGGATTTCATATAGCGCCGCGTATGTGGTTTGGTATTATGAATTTACAAGTAGATTGAGCAGAATATTTACGCAGTTTTTATTTTTTACGTATACTAATTTTTCCGGAGAATTTATTTTTAGAATAAAAAATTCATTAACTGTAGTGTTTGCATATTTTCTAATAGTTGTGGCAGGATATTATATTGTTACTAATTATGGGAAAATACGCAGCAATTTTAGCCGAATTAAGGGATATGCGGCTAAGCATAGCCCAAAAAAAATAGTATTTCTTGCCGTGGTCTTGGCTGGCTGTGTTTTTATTGTTTTTAATGGTAAATCAACATCGCTTACTATTTCATCAAATGATATTTTTAGATGCGTATTGGTTGAAACGCCGATAGGTAAAAAAATAGTAGTGTTTGATGTTATTAATAAAGATGAAAGTTCTCTTAATTTAATTCTCAATAGAGGCTGGGGTAATATAGATTACTGCTTAAAACATGGTTTACAATCGCCGGATATTATTATTATTCGGAATGCGCAGAATAGTTTCCGGATTGTAAGAGAAATAGGCAATATCGCCCGGTCTTTGTCTTGTAAAATGATTGCTGCCGATTTAGGTTTATATACTATTCAATCTGACTTTACGTTCAGCGCTTTGCAGGAACAAAACAGGTATAGTTTATCCGGGGATGATTACAGTAATATCATGCAATTTTTGAATGAAAATAATTATAATGTCACAGGTAAAAAATATTCTTTAATTCAGGAATTAAATCAAGCGCTGAAACAATTATCGCCGTCGTTATACTACTTTCCTGTAATTGGAGAGGAGCGAATATACGAGGAAGAAAATGGCGGACTTTTTATGCTGGGAATAATTGATATGGGTGATGAAAAGAAATCTGCCTGGGTTTTGCGTATTATCAATGACGACACGTTTGTATATTAT
This sequence comes from Elusimicrobiota bacterium, assembly GCA_043820025.1. Classification (GTDB taxonomy): domain Bacteria; phylum RUG730; class RUG730; order JBDRED01; family JBDRED01; genus JBDRED01. The sequence continues at coordinate 74,967 of JBDRED010000021.1, read as the reverse complement.
GGAGCGGATGATATCACAGAATACCCGGGAAGCGAAGATACGGAAAATAAATCCGGGTGGAGCAGAATTAATCTTGTGGATAAGGTGTCTCATGCGGATACAACCATGCTTATATATGCTCCGATTTTGAGAAAAGGGTTATTTGGTAAAGGCCTGGTTCGCAATAATGAGTATGAAATCGGAACTGCAAATAACACAAGATTTAAGGCTGTTATAAAAAAGGATAAAATGCGCGTTTTTGGCAGGGAGTTGTTAAATGAAGGTAAGTAGGACAGGGATATTTATTGTTTTATTATTGCTTATCAATTTATGTTTATTACAGTACTTTATCTCAAGATACACGGAAATTTATACGGATTTCTTTTACCCGAAAGCATATGAAAGTAAATTTATGTCTGTAAGGTTTTTTAGTTTAGGGAATAATGATTCGTGCCTTGTAAAGACGCCTACAGGGAAGTATATTCTTATAGATACCGGCAGATTACTGCGCGAACTGCCCGGCCAGGTGAGAGGAGATAGAAGTGAGGTTATGAAATATTTATTAGAGAATGAGATTTACGCGCTTGATAAAATTATCATAACTAATCCAAATCATGACTATATAGGCAGTTTGTTATATATTTTAATGAATATACCTGTTGGAGAAATTATTGACGGAATCGGAAAAGGTGATACAATAGTATACAAAGATGTTTTAGCATACTTAAAGAGGCATCCTGAAATAGAGTATAAACGATTAGCTATTGGGAAGGTGTTTGATTTAGATCCATTTTTAAAATTACGAACTCTTGGGCCATTAGAACAGTATGATAATCCCCGGGATACTGACTCATTTGTTTTTAAGCTTGAGTACGATAAGATTGGTTTTCTGTTTGGGTCTGATATTACAAGTATTGCGGCCGCTGATCTGACAAAATACGGCCCAAAACTAAGATCTAATATTATGAAATATCCGCATCATGGGCTGGGTGGTTCATGGAGTTATCCATTTATTTATTTTGTAAAGCCTGAGGTAATGATTGTCAGCGGATTGTCATTAAGTTTAAGAGGTATAATTGACGCGGGTATTACAAACGCGAATTATTCTTTTGGGTCTAAAATATACTCGACTGAAGACGGAGATATTGTAATTACAACAGATGGAAAAAAATATAAAATATCAAAGGATAGCATGTAACAGGAGATCATTATGAAGCAAAGACTGCTTTTATTAATCATAAGCTTTTTTACGCTTAGCGTAGTATCAGGAGCGGAACCTGTAAATAATTTAAAGGGGAGTTATTTTTCATTTAGTAAACACTTTAAGGCAAGGGAATTTTATGAAGCGGCTAAGTACTTATCGTCAGCCGACCATATGTTATATGAAGATATTGATTTAGGGGAATCAGGTATAGCGTTTGACGAGAGTAATACCTTGGAAAAGGAGCTTGAGAGAATGTGGATGTTTCAGTTTGACGCTGAAACAAAAAAAGCAAAAGCTGAAGAACTGCAGACATTAACTGAGGCAAAGCTCGCATATAGCGCAGAGGCGATGGATCAGCCGATAGTGGATGATGCAGAAGATTGGAATGAGTTAGGCCTTTCAAATGACAATATGGCATTGGACTTGGAAAAGGAGCTTGTGTTTTCTGTGGCGGTAAGTGATATATTCGGCAATGTTATAGAGGAGAGAATTCAAGGAAATTATGCGCTAATTATTTGCCGGTCAAATTTTACTTTTCCAAATGATAAGATAAAAGAATTAAAAAGCGTATTGAATAAAGAAAAGGATACTCCGGCAAAGGTTAAGGAATATAGGCGGTTAAAGCTAAATGTTCTAACTGAACCGACTGTATGTTTCTTTATAAAAGAACACGATGGCTGGAAAATGATGCTTTTTTCAAAATCAAGTTTTCCTTTTTCAGAGTTCAAAAAAACACTATTGAAATATATGAGCGGGGCTAATTTTGATAGATTTTCTCAGCAAGAACAGCTCTCAAAAGAAGAATCTATGGGTGAATTATAACGAATCGCGTTCAACGCGCTGATATAAAGGAATTATTATCATGCATGAAAAAACAATAAAAAAATATATCAAATCATTATTGGCTATTGAGAAAGAATTAAAGGCAGAGATATATTTGGTAGGCGGGTTCCTGCGCGATTATATTTTAGGTAATGTTACTCTGGATATAGATTGTGTGGTTTCAAAAAACGCGAAAAAAGCTGCGGAGCTTTTTCAAAAGAAACATGGCGGCGCATTAGTCGTTCTTGATGAGGATGAGGAAACATACAGAATAGTTCATAAAACGCAGGCAGGCGATTACTATATTGATTTCACAACCATGCATGGAAAAAATTTAAAAGAAGACGCGAAAAGAAGGGACTTTACCTTTAACGCGCTTTATTGGAAAGTTTCCGAAGAGTGTGATTTCCAAAATGTTGTTGATTATGCCGGCGGTTTAAAGGATTTAAAGGGCGGAATTATTCGAATGATGGCTGAGAGCGCTTTTAAAGAGGATAGTTTGCGAATAATCAGAGCGTTCAGATTCTCTTCACAGTATAAATTTAAAATTGATGCGGGGACAAAGAAGGTTATTGCTCAGCATGTTGAATTATTAAAGAATGTTTCTCAAGAAAGAATACATGATGAGTGGGTTAAAATATGCGCGGCTGGAAATACATTTAAAATTATAAAACAAATGGATGATATTGGAATATTAGACGTTATCTTTCCTGAAATTACAGAAATAAGAAAAGATTTAGAATATTATTATCACAAATATGGATTGTGGGGGCATTCTCTTGAAGTATTATACTGTTTTGAATTTATAATAAATAATTTAACAAAAATATTTAAGAAAAGCCGCGCGTCATTTTTTCTTGAGTATGTAAAACCGGTGAATATGAGAGTATGTTTTATACTAAATTGTCTATTTCATGATTTAGGCAAGCCTGATACATTAAAAATTATAGATGAAAAGGTTAGGTTTTTCGGGCATGAAGAAATTTCAAGACAACAAATAGGTTTCATTATGAAAAGGCTGAGGTTTAGCAATAAAGATAAGGCAGTGGCTCAGCTTTTAGCGAAATATCACATGTATATCGGGAACATGGTTGCGCAGGCCGGTACTGTGACTGAAAAAGCGTATTACAGATTCTTTAAACGCGCCGGCGACGCGGCAAAAGGAGTGATGTTGTTTACATTGGCAGATTGCCTGGCTTCAATCAGAGGAATACAGAAAAAGTCATTCGAAGACGGTATCAGCCTCGATGAATGCGGTTCGAAAAATTTCGCGGATTATCAGAAATTTATTGAGAGAATAATTGATTGGTTTGATAAAAAAGAGAAAATTATTAATAAGAAGCCTATAATAGACGGGAATGAAATCATGACGAAGTTTGGTTTGCCGCAAAGTAAACTAATTGGCGAAATTCTTAATGCCATAGCTGAAGCGCGGGTGGAAGGAAAGATTAAAACAAAGAAGGACGCGTACGCATTTGTTAAAAAGTTTCTTAAGCAATAAGGTGATAAAATGCCGATTATTAATCTGACAAAAAACAACATTGTAATAAAAAATATTATCTTTGCAGACTCGTTTTACAAAAAAATGAAAGGGCTTCTCGGAAGAAAAAGTCTGCCTCAAGATACAGGAATGCTTTTTACAGGCGCTAAACAAATACATTGTTTTTTTATGGGGTTTACCATAGATGTGGTTTTTTTAGATAAAAGGAAAAAGGTAATTAAAATTTATCATAATCTAAAGCCCTGGCGTGTTACAAGCTACATTTTAAGAGCAAAATATGTGTTTGAATTGCCTGAGGGAACGGCGCGGAATGCGGATTTGTCCGAAGGCGACAAAATGTCATGGTGAAAAGGCCGTATAAACATGATTTTACGAATTTAAGGTAATATAACGGCAAAAAGGAGGCAATATGAAAAAGATTTTAACTGTAATTATTACATTGAGCATTTTAACCGGATGGGTTGGTTCTCAGGAGATCGAAAATCTTGGAACTGTAGTTATGGAAAAAGTAGTTACTAAAAAAATTCTTATCGCTGCCGGCGCCAGTGAGTACAAAGACAGGCTTGTTGCGCGGATAGTAAACGCTTATCCTTCGCCTAAATATGAAGTTAAAATTGTAGATTTAAAGGCTCTTCGAGAAGTAAACACCGATGATTTAGATGCTATAGTTTTGATGAATACATGTAAGATGTGGAAAATAAATGGCGATGTTAAAAAGTTTTTAAAAAGTTTATTTCCTGAGCAGGAAAAAAAGGTAATTTTAATAACAACAGCAGGAGATGAGGGATGGAAGGCCAAAGATGTGAATGTTGACGCAATAACCGCAGCATCTGTATTTGAGAATCTCGATGAAACCGAAAAAGTGATTATTGATAAGATCAATCAAAATATACAGTGAGTTAATATAAAAAATCATGAAGCAATATTTTGTCCCAAAAGGCCTGTTGCCGGAGAGAAGTGATGTAACTAATCATTGAAAAACAAGGTGGAATTTGTTAGACTTAAAAATAAGAAAAAATCACAATACCGGAGATTCTCTTATTAATAACTGAGGAGAAAATGTAATTGATTCATTTATTGCTCTACTGACAAGTTTGGCGTTTGCTGTAGAGTAAAGAAAATATAGGAGCAAATAATGCTAAAGGTTCTTATTATAGGAGGGAATTTATTTGCGGTTTTAGTTACATTTCTTCTAGCTATTATTGTGTTTAATAGAAATATTGAGCCGAAATTAAATAAATCTTTTGTTTTTTTAAATTTTTCTATTGGTATGTGGTGTTTGGGAGCTTTCTTTATCAATCTCCTGTCAGACTTCCCTAATTTTATATTAAATGTTCATAGATTTTGTTATATTTTTGGTATTATTTTACCTCTGCTATCAATCCATTTTGCATATACAATGAGAAATGAAATATGGAATAATTGGTCAAGAAAAGCAGTGTATGCTGTTACAGGAATTTTATTGGTTTTTTTGCCAACTTCGCTGTTTATCAAAGGATTAGTAAATGTGAAAGGATCAACTTTAGTTCAATCTGATCCGGGCATAATTTATTACATTTTCTTTTTATCTATTGCGCTGGGATGCGGTTATTGTATTTTTTTACTTTATGATGGCATGAAATCCGCTATAGGTATAAGGAGGGATCAATTCAAGTTTGTGTTTTTAGGCTACTTATTGTTTTATATAGGATATGGTATATATTTCGCTACAATTTTTGGGCTCATAAATGTTTTTGCGCCGGCAGGATATTTGATCGGACTTGGCAGTATAGTATTATTTTATTCTATTGTTAAACATCGTTTAATGGAGATTAATACCGTATTAACAGTTGGAACAATTTTTATTATTGTTTATGGATTAATACTCGCTGTTTCGATATTTATTGCTATTTCAGGCGAGAAATACTTTGCGCAGCTGCTTGGCGAGCGCTGGTGGATTGGATTTTTTATTTTTGGCGTAGTTTTAGCGTATATAGGTCAGATTATTTATCACTATTTGAGAAATAAAGCTGAAGAAAGGCTGATAAGAAAACATCGGCAATATTATGAATCTTTGCTTAAGGCTTCAAAAGAAATGATATTTGTAAGAGATATAAAGTCTATAAGAGAGAGTGTGGTTGATATTCTCACAAAAGAAATTAATATAAGCCATGTTAGGTTTTTTGAATATAACGAAGAACGCGTGCAATATGAATTAGTCGCATCCAGAGGCATAGAGAGGCGTTATCAATCCGGAAAGGCGCTTAATGATGAACATCATTTGATTAAACTATTAAATAGAGAAAGAAATCCTTTGGTTATAGAAGATTTAGATCGATTTGTTTTGAATAAATATCAAATAGATTATGACGAAGTGTATAAAGAAATCAGAGCATTGGGAGCTTCCATAGTACTGCCTAGATTTTCGAATAAGCGTTTAGAGGGTTTTATTACGCTGGGCGCAAAGATAAATAAAGAGCTTTATACAAAATATGACTTAAATGTGCTTGTAACTTTGATTAATCAGGTTTCTCTTGCTATTGAGAATGCTGAGTTTTTTGAAAGAATAAAAGAACATGAAATGCATTTGATTCAAACAGCAAAACTATCTACTTTAGGCGAGATGGCTGCCGGTTTTGCGCATCAGATTAATAATCCTTTAGGGACTGTTGTTGGAGCTGCTGATTTGTGTTCTTTAAAGTTTCCCAGGTTTTTAGATAGAATTGAAAAAGAAGGATTAAGTTCTGAATTAAGGCAGGAATTTACTGATTGGCAAATAAAGAATATCGAAATTATTAAAAAAATGGCTTTTCGTATTGCGCATATTATTCAGGGTATAATGGGATTTGCAAAGCCCGGGGATTTCCAAAGAGAAAATCTTTTAGAAATAATTAATGAGGGGCTCAATATGATACCTTCTAAAAAGTTTAACGATTTTAAAATAAACGTAATAAAAAGCATTGAACCCGGGTTATCACCGGTTTTGGTCAAAGCTATAGATATACAGCAGGTAATAATGAATCTTTGCATAAACGCTATTGAGGCAATGGCAAATGATCGCGGCGGTACGATCACAATAAATGCCCAAGACTCAATGAGCAGGCTTGGGTTTGTGGAAATGAAGATATCGGATACAGGACATGGCATACCTGATAATATTAAAAATAAGATTTTTGATTTATTTTTTACAACAAAAGGTTCTCAGGGCACAGGTATGGGAGTTTCTCTTGTGCACAGGATGGTGACGGATAATAGAGGAGATATTGAGGTCGCAAGCAAGGAAGGCGAGGGCACAACATTCACTGTGTATCTCCCAATATACAAAGATAAACAGGAAAAATGATAAATTTAGGCAGGTGATGCAAATAAAAAAATGAAGAAGATTTGTACGGCGTATATACTGATTTGCGTTATTTGAGAAATCTATGGCGCATCAGCGTAATCAGTATTTAAGAGGAGGGTCTAAATGAAAAAAAATAAGATGTTAATTATAGACGATGAAGTAACATTATGCGAACTTGTAAAAGGTTTTTTTGAGGAGAATGATTATGAGGTGCATATGGCGCACACAGCTATGGATGGCGTTAAAAGCGCTGAGCAGATACAGCCTGATATAATATTACTTGATGTTGATTTACCTGATAAATCCGGTTTGCAATTAACCGAGCTTGGAAAAATGTTTAATGTTATTATCATATCCGGCAAAGTTGACGTAACTGAGGAAATAGTCAGAAAGGTTATGCACGCTTTTTGTTATATGAAAAAGCCGTTTGATATGTCAAAGCTTTATGAAAAGGTTGACTTTGTTTTAAATAAAGAAAACGCGCTCAATCCAAAATCAATACTTAAAGCGCTATATTATTTTAAAACATTAGAAACATTGTATACAAAACTCAGATTAGATACCGGAATATTTTTTACGCCTCAGGATATGGTTAGAGCTATCGAAGAAAGCATTTTTCAAGATGAAAGCAGAAAGGTTTCCTATGAAACTGAAAAACAATATCCAAGGTATGATAGAGTCGAAGGTCTGCCAATTGGCGCATACAAAGAATGGTACAAAGAACACGGTGAGTTTACAGAATATTTTGAAGAAGAGCGTGAAAAATAAAAAATGAAAGCTATTTTAAAAGGCCTGCGCTTTATTGCATAGGCCTTTTTTATTTATTGGAAAAAAATAATATCAGTCTGCCTTTAAGAATTAGTGTTGAGAATAATGGCTCTTATGGATGTATTGTGCTAAACTATCGTAATAAAAATTGACAAGAGTAAATAATATGATAGTATATTGCAAGTATATGTACCAAAAAGGAACAATAAAATGACAAATAATAAAAATGTAATAATGAGATTATCCGGTTACAAGAATGCTTTAAATAGATTAAAAGATATTGGATTTGTGAAGGTATATTCTGATAACTTAGGGGATTCTTTAGGGATTTCTCCTGTACAGGTAAGAAAGGATTTTTCAGTATTTGGTATTACCGGCAATAAGAAGGGTGGATATATTATTGAGGAGCTTATTGAAAATTTAAATAAGATACTTGGAAAGAATGTAGTGCAGAAGGTGATTGTTATAGGTGTTGGAAATATTGGAACAGCGCTTATGAATTACAGCGGGTTTGAAAATGAGGGTATAGAAATTGCCGCTGCCTTTGATATTAATCCAGGCAAGAATAACGGAATGGGAAATATGGTTATTAAGCCAATGGAGGAATTAGAGGCTATAATAAAAAATGAAGATGTAAGACTGGCGATTCTTGCTGTGCCTCATGAAGTTGCTCAGAGTATTGCTGATAGAATAATTAAAGCAGGGGTTAAAGGTATTCTTAATTTTGCTCCGATTAATCTGAATGTTCCTATAGGAGCGGTTGTTAATAATGTTAATTTAGAGTTAGAGCTCGAAAATGTAATTTATTTTGTTAACGCGCAAAATCAAATCAAAGAAGGAATAAAATAATTATGAAGTATATTGAAAACAACAAAATATATTCTATCCTTGAAGGAGCTAAGGTTGATAAATTTCAGATCAAGGATATTCTTGAAAAATCTAAATCTCTTGGCAGGTTGTCACTGCAAGAAGTGGGACAGCTTTTAAAAATTACCGATGAGGATTTAGTTAATAAATTATTTGAAACAGCCGCGTATGTTAAGGAAAAAATATATGGAAAAAGAGTAGTGCTTTTTGCGCCAATGTACATTAGCAACCAATGCTGTAATAACTGTCTTTACTGTGGTTTTAGAGCTGATAATAAGGCAATTGTCAGGAAGGCTTTAACAGAGGAAGAAATAAAAGAACAGATTGCCTGGCTGCTTAAAAGAGGACATAAAAGAATACTCATGGTAGCCGGAGAGTCTGCGCCGCAAAATAAAAAGAAGATAGATTTTTATATAGATTCAATTCGAGCGATTTATGAAGCTAAATATGAGAATAATAGTATTAGGCGTGTTAATGTAAATGTAGCGCCGCTAAGCAAAGAAGAGTTTAAGATATTAAAAACAGCGGGAATAGGGACATATCAGCTGTTTCAAGAAACATATCATGACGAAACTTATAAAAGGGTGCATTTAAACGGCCCCAAAAGCGATCCTGACATAAGAATGCAGGCAATTGATGACGCTTTTGAATGCGGAATAGACGATGTTGGCATAGGCGTATTATACGGGCTTTATGACTGGAAATTTGAAACACTTGCGCTTATGGCGCATATTGAACATTTGGAGAATAAGTTTAATGTAGGGCCTCATACAATTTCTGTTCCGAGAATCGAGTCAGCTGACGGCGCTCCTTACACATTAAATCCGCCATATAAATTACAAGATATTGAATTTAAAAAACTGGCCGCGATTTTAAGATTAGCGGTGCCATATACCGGGCTGATACTTTCTACAAGGGAGACTGCGAAATTACGGGATGAACTTTTTAATTATGGGATCTCTCAAATAAGCGCCGAGTCTAAAACATCTCCCGGAGGCTATAAAAATGAAAATGGGGGTAAGAACGCTCAGTTTGGCGTGCATGATGAGAGAAGCCTTGATGAAATAATATCTTCATTAATAGATCATGGTTGTGTCCCAAGTTTTTGCACAGCTTGTTACCGTTCGGGCAGGACAGGAGAGGCGTTTATGGGCCTTGCGAAACCCGGTAATATCAAAGGCAAGTGCAGTATGAACGCTTTATTGACTCTTACCGAGTACCTCGACGATTTTGCTTCGGCTGATGTAAAAGAGAAAGGTAGAAAACTTATTGAATCCGGGTTTAAAGATTTATCCGGCGACGATAAAAATATGTTAAATGAGATATTTTGCAAAATGAAGAATGGCAAGCGGGATGAGTATGTATAATATTAATAACATATTAACATCGCCCAATATTACAAAAGATGGCTGTGTGGAATTATTATCCGCTGCTTCCGACGATAATATTAAATTAATATTCGATACAGCGAGTAAAATTAGAAAGGAATGTCTCGGAGACGGAATTTATTTAAGAGGTTTGCTTGAATTTTCAAATTTTTGCGGCAATAACTGCGCGTACTGCGGGCTGACAAGTCTAAATACAAAACTAAGACGCTATTGTATGACAAAAGCAGAGATTCTAGAGTCAGTTGGACTTATAGTAAAACATAATATAGGCACAGTTGTCCTGCAGTCAGGAGAGTATGATGGACTTGACCCGCAATGGTTCGCTGACGTAATAAAAACCATTAGATCTCTTTATAAAAATCTGGCTATTACACTTTCAGTAGGCGAAAAAACTTTTGAAGATTACAAACTTTGGAAAGAGAGCGGAGCTGACAGGTTCCTGCTGAAAATGGAAACACTTGATAAGAATTTGTACGATAGCCTGCATCCCGGGATGAGTTTTGAAAATAGAAAAAATTGCCTTGCGCGGCTGAAAGAATTAGGTTATCAGACCGGGTCAGGAAATATTGTCGGGCTTCCAAACCAGACAAATGAGTCAATCGCCAATGACTTGATTTATTTTAGAAATGAAAATTTTGATATGGTTAGTATCAGCCCTTTTATTCCGCATCCGCTCACAAGCCTAAAAGATTCTAAAATTGCAGATGTTAAAGAAACTTTGAAGGTAATGGCAATAGCCAGAATAATGACAAAGAACGCGCATATTCCGGCTACAACAGCGCTAGGAAGTATGGGACAAGATTATAGGATTGACGGATTAAAAGCAGGGGCAAATGTAATGATGCCAAACTTTACTCCCGGTCCATACAGAGAATATTATGAAATATATCCAAATAAACGTTGTGTGAACGAAGAGGCTGGTCAGTGTAGCGGTTGTATGCGTATGATGAGCGTTGAAATTGGACGATATATTGCGCAAGGAAGAGGAGATACTTTAAAAAATTAGTGTTATTTGATGATCAATATAGCTGATTAACAACAATAATTCTCAGACACATTAATAGAAGTTATTGTTTTAAAATTCCGTTGCAAATTCGAGCGGCCAATATACCCCATTTATCTTTATAGAGCAAGCTCTACCAGTTTTGCGTTAACGCCGTCAAGCAGTCCAAGCTTATGCGTTAGTTCATTGATCTTTGCCCGGTCACCGACTAATTCAAGCATAATCAGGCCTGTGTTTGAGCAATCGTCGAGTATTCCATCGTGTATGCCAAGCCTGGTTTTAATTAAGCATCCCCATTCTGTCAAAATCTTTTGAACATTTACAGCTGTTTCCTTTCTTTTGTTAACTAAAATTAAAAGAATATCTTTTTTCATTAAACCCTCCCGGAATTTCAAAGCTTTTATGACTTCTAACCTATATTACGATTAATAAAATCTAATACTATTAAATCTTTTTATAATTATGAATGCGTTTTCTTGCTCAATCTGCTATTTTTTTCCAATCCATTTGCCGCGTTTTAAATACGAAGTATGCAATAATTTATGGCTCTTATGGCCGCATGGCCCGTCTGTTAAAAATTCTTTATATATTTCCTTTACTATAGGATTTTCGTGAGACTTTCTAAGCGGCAGGCCTTCGTCTTCCGCATATATCGCGTTTGCGCGCGCTTGTCTTATTTCCGGGCTTGTTGGTATAGGCTGTCCGCCGCCGCCCAAGCATCCGCCGGGGCAGGCCATTATCTCTACAAAATGATAATCATTAAGTTCGCCTCTTACAAGCATGTCCATTATTTCCTTAGCATTAGCCGTGCCATGGCCTACCATGACCTTAAGAGTCGCTCCTTCTAAAAACTTCCATTCTGCTACAGCCTTTGGAATTGGGAGGGATGCTTCTCGTATTCCTTCCATTCCGCGCACAGGCATGATATCAAGATTTTTAAAAGGAACCTCTTCGCCTGTAACTATTTCATAAACAGTTCTAATTGCAGCTTCCATAACTCCGCCTGTTGCTCCAAAAATTAATGCTGCTCCTGATCCGATACCCAGAGGGTCATCAAATGCGGATTCCGGTAGATTCGGGAGGTCAATGCCGCATTCCTTTATCATATCAGCAAGCTCGCGCGTAGTAAGAGCTATATCAACATCTTTGAAGCCCGAGCTGTTCATCTCCGGACGTTCGCATTCAAATTTTTTGGCAGAACAAGGCATAAGAGAAACGCTTACAATGTTTTTTGGGTCTATATTATTTTTTTGAGCGTACCATGTTTTTACTATTGCGCCGAACATCTGCTGCGGGCTTTTTGCTGTTGAAACATGTCCAAGTTTTTCAGGATAAAAGTGCTCAATATATTTAACCCATCCCGGAGAGCAGGAAGTAAATTGAGGAAGCATTACGCTTTTATCTTTATCAACAAGAGCCTTTTTTAGTTTTATTAAGAGTTCTGTGCCTTCTTCCATAATTGTTAAATCAGCTGTAAAATTTGTGTCAAAAACTTTATTAAATCCTACTCTTTTTAGAGCTGTATTTAGTTTTTTCGTAACGCTTGTTCCGGCAGGAAGCCCGAACTCTTCGCCTATTGCGGCTCTTGGGCTGGGCGCAGTCTGAATGATAACGTGTTTTTCAGGATTATCGATTGCTTCCCACGCTAAGTCAACAGCGCTTTTTGCTTTTAGCGCGCCTGTGGGACAGCGGTTTATGCATTGGCCGCAATTTATACAAATCACGTCAGCAAGAGGTTTATCTAAATATGTTACAATTTTTGTATCAGATCCTCTAAAGCCTGCTTCTAATACGCCTACTTCTTGAAGGTCAATACAAGTTCTGACGCATCTTCTGCAAAGCACGCATTTATTCATATCTCTTTCAACTGAATAACTTGACGAGTCTTGAGCATATCTTGGTTTATTTATATGTCCGAATTTATAGTTTGTAACGCCGTATTCCTTCGCAAGTTCTTGAAGTTCGCAGTTATTGTTTCTTCTGCAGGAATAGCATTCGCCATAATGGTTTCTTAATAGAAGCTGGAGAATATTTTTTCGCGCGCGTCTAACCTTTGGCGAGTAAGTGTTAACCTCAATTGATTTTAATATAGGATATGAACACGCGGATTGAAGAGTGCGTTCTCCGCTGACTTCAACAACACATACGCGGCATACGCCTGCAAGGCAAAGATCGTCGTGCTGGCAGAGTGTGGGGATTTTAATATTAAGCTCTTTTGCTGCCTGTAGTATTGTTGAGCCCTTTAATATTTTATGTTTCAGATGATCAATGGTAATATCAATCATTTCCTTGCCTTCAAGATTAATTCTTGAATCATTTGTGACATCTCTTAAACTTTGGCTTCTTGGGGCGCGTGAAGCAGGCCCTCCAAATGGTTTATTATCCATTGAATGATATCTCCTTTTTAGATTTTTTTGATAGAACATATTCGTCTTGAAAATTCTTTATAACAGATAAAAATGCGTTAGGCGCTGATTGTCCCAGTCCGCATTTTGACGCTAACTGCATTGTTTCGCATAATGACTGAATGTCATTTAAATAATCCGCTGAACAATCGCCTTTTCTTAATAATGATACTGCCTCAATTAGAACAGGTATGCCTTCGCGGCATGGCGTGCATTGGCCGCAGGATTCTTCCTTGAAAAAATCTAAAAAGTTTTCAATAGCGTCTATTAAGTTTCTTGATTTATTAAATATTATAAATGAACCGCCTGTCGGAATATCTTCATAGGCTATTTTTCTATTAAAATCCTTTTTTCCAATACATATACCGGATGCTCCTCCGATTTGAACAGCCTTTGTATCGTTTGCTCCGGCAATGTCGAGCGCTTCTTGTACAGTTGTGCCAAATACAACCTCGTATACTCCGGGATTAGAGCAGTCTCCTGAAATGCTTAAAAGTTTTGAACCGGATGATTTTTCTGTGCCAAAGGATTTAAACCAATCTGCGCCTTTTGCAATAATATGGGGAATAGTTGCGAATGTCTCAACATTATTTACAATAGTTGGAAAGCAAGTGTATCCGGTATCTACAGGAAATGGAGGCCTGTTTCTAGGTTCGCCTCTATAGCCCTCCATTGATTCAATGAGCGCTGTTTCTTCTCCGCATACATACGCGCCTGATCCAAGTTTAATCTCTATATCAAAATTAAATTCTTTAGCGCCTAAAATGTCTTTGCCAAGCGCTCCGCCTTTTCTCATTTCTGTAAGTTCTTTTTCCAAATCAGCAAGCATATACCTATATTCGCCGCGCAAATAAAGAAATCCTTTATTTGCTCCTATAGCAAGTCCTGCGATTACCATGCCGTCGAATATTAGCCCGGGGTATTCGGATAATAACACTCTGTCTTTAAATGTTCCGGGTTCGCCTTCGTCCGCGTTGCATACAACATATTTTTCTAAGGATTGCGAATCTGCCACAAACTGCCATTTAAGGCCTGTGGGGAAGCCGGCCCCGCCTCTGCCGCGGAGATTAGAATCTTTTATTAGGCTTATTATTTTTTCACTGCCAAGCAGGATTGCTTTTTCTAGTGCTGAATTTGATTTGATCTCACTAAATATTACAGGGCCATTTCTTTTTGCCATTTAGTTCTCCTTATTTTCTTAAATTTTGCACTATTTTTTTTACGGTTTCTCGAGTTACACTGCTATACACAACATCATCGGCTATAAGAGCAGGCGCTTGGTCGCACATTCCAATACAGCTTGTCAATTCAAGTGTGATATTATCTTGCGATGTTTTGCCGGTCTTAATGCCTAATTCATTTTCAAATTCCTTTAAAATGATTTCACTTCCGGCCATCTTGCAGGAGATGCAGTTACTGACGCGAATAATGTGGCGGCTTTTAGGTTTTATTGAAAGAAATGAGTAAAAGGTTACAATAGAGTAAACTTCCACAGGATGAAGTCCGAGCTCATCAGCAAGTTCCTGCATATCCCTGTCTGAAATGTATCCTTGTTTGATTTGAATTTCTTGAAGTCTTGGCAAAAGCTGTGTCCTGGTTTGATCACAGACAAACATTGATTTGCCGTTTTTTTCATGTTTGCTTAGTTTCGGATTAAAATTGGACATAATGGACTCCTCATTTATTTTGATAAAATCGGAATTAACAAAGATGGTAAGATATTATTGATATTTTAACCATTATGATTTCGATGTCAAGAACTATTAAAAATTATTAAATTATTATTTTTGTTATTGTAAAAATTGACCAGCATCAGTATTATAATGATTGAGCGAAATGTATAATTATTGACATTTCATATTGTGTGTGTATAATTTCACAGGTAAATAATATATTAATAATAAAAGGAAATATCGTGGAAAAAAATACAATAGTTAATAAAAATATTATTGCGTCTTTAGGAGATGTTCGTATTGTCAAAATGCGGATATTTTCGCCTGAAATAGCGGATACTGTTAAGCCGGGCCAGTTTATTGTGCTTATGGTAAATGAGAAAGGAGAGAGGCTGCCATTTACAGTTGTTAAAGCTGAGAGTGAATTAGTCACAATTATTTTTCAAGAGATAGGCTATTCCACAAAGCTTTTGGGCAGATTAGATGAAGGCGGCAGGCTGTTCGCGCTTGTCGGGCCTCTTGGACATGCGTCAAAGATTAAAAACTACGGCAGAGTAATGCTTGTGGCAGGCGGAGTGGGTATTGCTGAAATTCTGCCTATTGCCTCTAAGATGAAAGAAGAAGGAAATCATGTTTGTATTGTTATTGGTTCTAAAACAAAGTCATTAATTATATTAGAAGATGAATTACGGAATGTATCTGATGAAATTTATATTGTTACTGACGATGGATCCTATGGAGAAAAAGGATTTACTACCAATATTATGAAAGAAAAAATAAATAGTAATAGATATGACTTAGTGTATACAGTCGGCCCGATTTTAATGATGCAAAAGGCTGCGGAAATAACAAAGGAAAAAGGAATAAAAACCGTTGCTTGTTTAAATTCATTAATCTTGGATGGCACAGGAATGTGCGGCTGCTGCAGAGTAACTATTGGAGGGGAGGTAAGGTTTGCATGTGTCGACGGGCCTGAGTTTGACGCTCATTTAGTGGATTGGAAGGAACTAATGAGCAGAACCGGCGTTTATAAGCCTAAAGAAGAACATATTTGCAAACTTTATAAAAAATGAAAACAAAACAGGTTTCAATCAATGAAATGCCTCTTGAAAAAAGGATGGATACTTTTGACGAGGTGATTCTTGGTTATAATGAAGAACAGGCTGTTATGGAGGCCGGAAGATGCCTTCAGTGTAAAAATCCCGTATGTATTGAAGGCTGTCCTGTAGGGATTAATATTAAACAATTTATTGAAGAGATAAAAAACCGCAAATTTCTAGACGCCTATAAAACTATAAAAGAAAAAAACAATTTTCCATCTGTCTGCGGCAGGGTTTGCCCGGCTGAGTTTCAGTGCAGAAAAGCGTGTGTTTTGACTAAGAAAGGCGAGAGATTCGCGTCAGATAACGCGATTAATATTCATTTTCTCGAGCGGTTTGCCGGCGATTATGGCAAAGAACACGAGTCGGATATAGATATTAAACTATCTAAGACAAATGGCAAAAAGGTTGCGGTGGTTGGCAGCGGCCCTGCAGGATTGTGCGTTGCAGGCGAACTGGCGCGAAAAGGCGTTAAGGTTGTTATTTTTGAAAGTCTGCATACTCCGGGCGGTGTTCTTCGTTATGGTATTCCTCCTTTTAGGCTTCCCGGGGAAATTTTGGATTTTGAAATAAATTATTTAAAAAAATTAGGCGTTGAGATAGTGCAAAACTATATTATTGGAAGAACCGGCGGATTAAGAGAACTTTTTAAAAAAGGATTTAGCGCTGTGTTTTTAGGGCTTGGCGCAGGCACTCCGGCGTTTATGAAAATACCGGGTGAAAATCTATGTAATGTTTATTCTGCTAATGAATTCTTAACAAGGGTGAATCTAATGTCAGCGTATAAATTTCCCGAATACCATACGCCAATCAACATTGGAAAAAGCATGCTGGTTATCGGCGGCGGCAATACTGCCATGGACTCAGCGAGAGTTGCTTTAAGGCTTCAAAAATTAAATGGTTTAAAACCAAATGTTACGATAGTTTACCGGCGCACAGAAGAAGAAATGCCTGCCAGAAGGCTTGAGCTTAGCCATGCAAAGGAAGAAGGAATTATTTTTAAGGTGTTAGTACAGCCCATATCTTTTATCGGCGATGAAAATAATTATGTAAAAAAGATGCGTTCATTAAAATGCGCGCTTGGAGATTTAGATAAATCAGGCAGGCCAAGGCCTGTGCCTATTAAGAACAGTGAATTTGATCTGGACTGCGATGTTGCAATCATTGCTATTGGCCTAAAAGCAAATAAAATTTTAACCAGAGAAACGCAGGATTTAAAGATTGACGCAAAGGGAGACCTTATTGTTAATAGGGAAACTATGGAGACTTCTATTTCCGGCGTATATGCAGGCGGTGATATTGTTGGAGGAGAAGGAACTGTAATAGAAGCAATGGGTATGGGTAAAACAGCGGCAGAATCAATCCTAAAATACATTTCATAAAAAAATAAAAAGATTTATAAATTATCTTAAAACTCTTCAAAAGGGTTGAAATAAACGTGTTTTGCATATTAATATAGTTTGAAATATGCAAAATCGTAAAAAAAACTTCCCAAACGTTATAAAATATGTATAATCTGAAAAATCTAACCTATTAACGGCTTTTCTTATGACAAAGATGTCATATTGAATTCAAAGAAGAATTTATTGTCGTTATTTTGGCATATATTCATATTAAGGGGGAGTTTTACATGAATTTACAGACACCTAATGCTAATGACGCAACCAGGACGTTTAACCGTTCAAAAAGTGTTGTTCCCGGTTCAGGGCTTTGTTCAAGATGTATTGATGGATGCAAAGGCAATTGCGAGGTTTTTAAAGCAACATTTAGAGGCAGAGAAGTTATTTATCCGGGCCCATTCGGCGATGTTACCGCAGGCGGAGATAAAAATTATCCGCTGGATTATTCGCATCTAAATATCCAGGGTTATGCCCAGGGAGCAAAAGGCCTGCCGGCCGGAGTTGTGGGAAATCCGGATACATGTAAATTCCCGGATGTTGATACAACAACTTCATACGGCTGGAGCAAAAAGGTAAAGATGAAGGTGCCTATTTTTACAGGCGCGCTTGGTTCAACTGAAATCGCCAGGAAAAACTGGGAGCATTTTGCTGTAGGCGCGGCTATCTCAGGTGTAACTCTTGTTTGTGGAGAAAATGTTTGCGGCATAGATCCGGAGTTAGTTCTTGATGCTAATAAAAAGGTAGTTAAAGCCCCTGAAATGGACAGAAGAATTGAAACATATAAAAGACTCCATGACGGTTATGGCGAAATATTGGTACAGATGAATGTTGAAGATACAAGATTAGGCGTTGCTGAATATTTAAGAAAGAAACATGATTTAAAGACAATTGAGCTTAAGTGGGGACAGGGAGCGAAATGTATTGGCGGAGAAATAAAGGTTAAGAGTTTAGACAGGGCGATTGAACTTCAAAAGAGAGGCTATATTGTTACTCCTGACCCGTCTGTACACGCAAACCAAGAAGCATATAAAACAGGAGCAATAAAGGAATTTGAAAGGCATTCAAGGCTTGGTTTTGTAACAGAAGAATCATTCTTGGCAGAGGTTAAAAGGCTGAGAGATTTAGGATATGAGAGAATTACATTAAAAACAGGCGCGTATTCAATGAAAGAATTGGCTATGGCAATAAGATACAGCTCATTAGCAAAGATTGATCTTTTGACAATTGACGGAGCGCCGGGCGGAACAGGTATGAGCCCATGGCGGATGATGGAAGAGTGGGGTATACCTACATTTTATCTTCAGTCGTTAACTCAGGAATTTTGCGATAAATTAGCAAAGAAAGGAATGAGAATTCCCGATATTGCAATAGCAGGCGGATTCTCGAGCGAAGATCATATATTTAAGGTTTTAGCAATGGGCGCTCCATACACAAAAGCTGTTTGTATGGGCAGGGCTCTTATGATTCCGGGTATGGTAGGCAAAAATATTGAAGCATGGATAAAATCAAATGATCTTCCAAAAACTGTGTCTGAATTTGGAACAACTCCGGAAGAGATATTTGTCTCTTACGAGGAGCTGCGTGATAAATACGGCAGTGATGAGATAAAGAAGATACCGTTAGGAGCTATTGGTATTTATAGTTTCTCAGAAAAAATCAGAGTAGGATTGCAGCAGCTTATGGCCGGAAGCAGAAACTTTAATATTTCTTCAATATCAAGAGCTGACCTTATGGCTTTAACAGAAGAAGCGAGCGTTGTTTCAGGTATTCCATATGTGATGAATGCTTATAGAGAAGAAGCAGAGGCTATTCTCGATGGAGAAAAGGTTACTGTAAAGGCGTAGGCATAGTAATAGAAAAATAAAATACCCCGCAATAAAATCATACTGCGGGGTATTTTTATTTATTATTATCATAGTTTCTTTTCTCTTCCCTAATTTCAGCTTTCGCAAAAAATTCACATTTTTTACAAAAACTTCGCTTGTTTATTTACAGATTAATGATTTAATTATAATAGAACATAGGAGGAGTGATATATGCAAATTTTAAGAAATACTTTTGTATATATATTTATCAGCGGGACTCTTCTAACATGCCTATATGCAGCTGCAGACGTAACAATCAAGCTGGAAACAAATGACGGATCAAGCGGTATAAGTATACAGGATTCGAGCGAGGTTGTTGTATCAACAATAAGCTCAAATGGTGACGCATATTTTGCAGGATACCTAGGTGTGGGGACGTCAATCCCTTCATCGCCTTTGTATATATATAAAAATGTTATAGACGGTGGTAAGCTCTTGAAAATGTTTGATTCAGTTATGAGTGTTACCGATGCTGTAAGATTCCAATTTGGAAAAGAAGAAACAAACTATAATGCAGTAGAAAATACATTTTCATATGTAGGTGATAATTCTACAAGCAATTATTACACAATAGGTTTATATGGAAAAAGCATTGCCCATTTTGTGGGGACAGGGCGAATGGGAATAGGCACAACCCAGCCTGCAGAAGAGATTGAAGTGGTAGGAGAAATAAAGGCAAATGAAATAAGAACAAGCACTGTTTCAGCTGTAGACGCATCCGGATTATATTTAGTAGATGATGGGAATAACGGAATATTTATTGAAGATGGCGGATTTGTCGGAATAGGCACAAATAATCCGGGTTCAAAATTGCAAATAGGTCATTCAGCAGCAACCGATACGCAATCCTTATCAATAGTAACATCAAATGGAGCAAGCGATATTCCAAAAATAGTGTTTACCAGAACCGGATCAGAATCAGGTTTTATTGGAATGGGGGTTTATGGATTGAGTCTTGGAATATCCGGCACTACAACAGATCCCGCAACAGATGGCACATTATTTATTGATAGAGTTTCAGGCTCGATAGCGAATGTAGGAATAGGAACAATAGCTCCGGCGCAAAAATTTGAAGTAGTAGGTATAATGAAATCATCAGGCGTTTATGCAAGAGGAGCAGACGGATTAAAATTGTATGATGATGGGAATAATGGAATATTTATTAAAGACGGCGGTAATGTGGGTATAGGCACAACAAATCCATTGGCGAAATTAGATGCTATAGTGAGTAATGGCGGCTATATAAGAATAAGAACAGGAAGTGTTGATGGAGAATCAGCTTATCTTGCTTTTCAAGACAGAGCTACAATAGGATATTCAAGTTATTCGGTAACCGGCCTATCAGCGCTTCAATTAACTACCCCGGATAAACATATAATCCTAAACACAAATAGTACTATTTTAGATAATTATGTACATCTAAATGCAACAGGGACTGATAGTATATATTTCGGGACAAACGGCTCAACAAAAATGACGATAAAATCAGACGGCAATGTGGGCATAGGCACAGTTGCTCCGATTGGAAAATTACAAGTGGCAGGAGATACTATTATTGGAAGTGGAACATCATTATTAAGAATGGTTGGAGCTGGCGGAGCATTATATATACAACCATCATCATCAACAGTTACAGGTTCTTCAGCTGATTTATATTTTTCAGATTGGTATCAAGGTACCCCAAAACTTGTAATTAAAGCAGGCGGGAATATTGGAGTGGGAACAAACGATCCTTCAGAGAAATTGTATGTGTTAGGAGATATTGCGTCAAGCACGACAGTATACGCGCCTATAGGAGATTTTTCTGATATATATATTTCGACTATAAATACAAAGTCGCCGTTATATATTAATAATGCGGCAAATAATGTTTTAATAACAGGCTCCGGTTATGTAGGTATTGGCACAACGAATCCTACTGCTCCTTTATCATTAAGTAATGATGAACCGGATATTGTTTTTAATGATACAGGAGCGGCAGGATATACTACATTCACCTTTCAAGAAGCAGGCGTTGATAAGGTAGCGTTTGGAAAAAATTTATCAGGTGATTTTTATATAACAAGAAATGACAGCGGCTGGCAAAACGATACATTTGTAATAAAGAGGGTGGGAGGAAACATAGGTATAGGCACAACAAATCCGCTGGCGTTAGTATCTTTAAATAACAGTTTTGGAAATACCAAATTAGCATTATATGACGGGGGGAGTATATTTTATGGCATGGGAATACAATCCAATCAATTTAGGCTTCATGTTGGAAATAATAGCGGAAGATTTTCGTTTTTAGACGCGCCTGCAGGGAATGAATTGTTTACAATTAAGGGAACAGGCAATGTAGGAATAGGGACAACAGCGCCCGGCGCTTTGTTGGATTTAGAAAAAGATTATTCAGTAACAACGGTTATATCTAAAATATATGATCCGGTTATGAGCGCAGGCCATGCGTTAAGAATAAATTTGGGTAACGCTGACTCAACAAACAATACTGCTCAACTAAGCTATACCCATGTAGGCGCAGGGTCAGCTTCAAATTATTTAAGCCTTGGTATGTATGGCAGTCAAACATCTCTCAATGTGGCAGGTACAGGTAATGTGGGTATAGGAATTACTAATCCAACCAAAAAATTAGAAGTTAACGGCGATATGAAATTTTACGGAACAGAAGGCAGTATATTTAACTTGGATGAGCTCCAGGGCGCAAGCGATTTGAGATTATCAAGTTCCGGCAAGACGAATGCTCTTTATATTAGTTCGGCAGGTAATGTAGGCATTGGCGATAGTACTCCAACTCTTTTACTGGATGTGGCCGGTAATATTGGGATAAATGGATATCAAGTAATTGGAAGCACGCATCCTGTGATAACGGATGCAAATACCGGCTATAGTGTTGGCGAGCAAAGTTTATCAGGAGCTCGTGTGGATAATACGAATGCAGCGCTTAATGAATTAGGTAGAAAAATTAATCAAATACTGGATGCGCTTAGAGCTCACGGGCTTGCAGTTGAGAGCTAATAAATATATAATATAACATGAATAAAAATATAGGCCATAGAAAGCGTATTAAGGAAAAATATTTAAAAAAAGGCATTGCCGGATGGCATGACTATGAGGTGCTTGAACTTCTGCTCACTTACGCTATCCCGCAGAAAGATACAAAACCAATTGCCAAGAGATTACTTTCTAAATTTAAAACATTTGATTCAGTTTTAACAGCGGATATTAAAGAACTTCAGAAGGTCACGGGAATAGCTGAACACAGCGCAATATTACTTAAACTATTCAAAGACATTGCTGAGAAGTTTCTCGAGAAAAGAATAATAGATGTTGATATTTTATCATCTCCAAATAATGTTTATGATTACCTTAAGATTATAATGAAAGGCAAAAAAAACGAGGAGTTTTTTGTTTTGTTCCTGGATAGTAAAAATCATGTAATCGCATCTGAACAGCTTCAGACAGGAACCGTTAATGAGTCGGTTATATATCCGAGAAATATTGTTGAAAGAGCCTTGTTAAACCATGCTGTTAGCGTGATAATAGCGCATAACCATCCGAGCGGACTCACCGAACCTTCAGCAGATGATATGAAAGCGACTGAGGCTGTTAAGCAGGCGCTTAAAACCGTAGACATTTCTTTAATTGACCATATTATAGTTGGCGCCGGTTCATACTATAGTTTCATGGAAAATAAAAAAATGTAAAAAAAATAAATTTTTGCTTGATATATCTCACATTATTATGTAATACTTGTTAATAATACATAGACATAATTACCGGCGCTTAATTTCTCTGAGATAAGGAGATTAGTATGATCGTACAAGAAAAAAAGGAGCTGTTTACCGAGAAGCTGGCAGCTGGTAGAAGGTTGTATTTTTTCGACGTGAAGGAAACAAAAGATAATCAAAAGTATTTGGTTATTACAGAGAAGCGGTCAACTGAAGGAAAGTCTGAAAGAACAAGAGTAATGGTCTTTCAGGAACATTTTGATGCTTTTACAGAGAGTCTTAATAAGGTGATGGAGTTCGTAAAAAATAATTAATAATGAATGAAGGGATTTTTTAGAAGCCGCTTTGAAAAATTTTAAAGCGGCTTTTTTTATTCTTCTATCTTGATACATAATGATATATA
Organism: Elusimicrobiota bacterium; assembly: GCA_043820025.1. Classification (GTDB taxonomy): domain Bacteria; phylum RUG730; class RUG730; order JBDRED01; family JBDRED01; genus JBDRED01. Next base: position 51,539 of record JBDRED010000021.1, on the reverse strand, counting down.
ATTAAAATCATTGAGTTATTATAATAAAAAGTTTTAAAGTTTAGAATTCAGGATGACAAATATGTTTTCACTACTAATTACTATCAGCTGTTTGGCGCTTGGGATTTTTGCGATACAGCTCGTTCAATTATTTAAAAGAGGCGCGGATAATAGCGGATATACTTATTTGGAACGATTATTAAGGGACACAAGAGACGCTATGGATAAAAACGCGCGTATGCAGAGAGAGGAAATTGGTTCTTCTCTGAAACTATTTAATGATTCCATTGTAAAGCATATGACCGGTATCTCAAGGCTCAATGAAGAGAAATTTGAAAATATGAGAGTTATGCTTGAAGAACGTATAAGAAATCTTCAGGAAGATAATAATCAAAAATTAGAAAAGATGCGCGAGACGGTTGATGAAAAACTGCATGCCACATTGGAAAAGAGATTGGGAGATTCATTTAAGGTTGTGAGCGAGCGTTTAGAAGCTGTGTACAAAGGACTGGGAGAAATGCAGAGTTTGGCGTCGAACGTTGGCGATTTGAAAAGGGTTCTCACCAATGTTAAGACAAGAGGCACATGGGGCGAAATACAGCTTGGCGCGCTATTAGAACAGATACTGACCCAGGAACAGTACAGCAGTAATGTCATAACCAAGAAAGGGAGCAATGAACGCGTTGAGTTTGCCATAAAACTTCCGGGCAGAAACAATACGGACGATGTGGTATGGCTGCCTATTGACGCAAAATTTCCTCAGGAAGATTATCAGCGTCTTCAAGAGGCTGAAGAACGAGGAAATCATGAGGATGTTGATCAGGCGATTAAACAATTAGAAACGCGTATAAAGCTTGAGGCAAAAGCAATCCAGGAAAAATATTTAGATCCGCCAAACACAACGGATTTTGGTATTATGTTTTTGCCGACAGAAGGATTATACGCTGAGGTGATTAGGAGAAGCGATCTTTGCGAAAAACTGCAGAGAGAATGCAGAATAATTGTAACAGGCCCGACTACATTGTCAGCATTATTAAACAGCCTGCAGATGGGTTTTAGGACATTGGTAATAGAAAGAAGGTCGAGCGAGGTGTGGAATCTTCTGGGAGCTGTAAAGAATGAATTCGGCAAATTTGGCGATATATTGGATAAAACGCAGAAAAAATTAATGGAAGCGCATAATACAATCGAGGATGCCGCAAAAAAATCAAGAACCATACAGAGAAAGCTTAAAGATGTTGAAGAAATTCCCGCAGTTGAAACAAGCGCTCTTTTAGAGGATGTGTTAGAGTAATAAGAACGGGGATATTTGAGAGAATAAAATACTTAGCGCGTTTACGCGCCGCGGGGTATGAGTAATGAAAAATTTTGTTTTCAAAAGCTGTTATCAAATAACTGAACTTCTGGGAAGAAGAGCTGATAATGAATTAAAGCTGATGGAGCTTATGGAAGAGGTTCCTTTAGATTCTATTTATTATCACATGCATACCTTTTATTTTAAACATTCAGATTATAATATTGGCGGGCCATATCCAAATGATTTTGCAAACTGGACTTCTATTCAGCTTAGGGATCGTGTATTAGGCGAAAAACTTGCGTCAGTTACTCCTCTTCAAAAAATGCGTATGGAAGATGTTAGAAATATCCTGGTAGAGATTTTAGACGAACATTTATCTGAACTTGGATCTATTCCCACGTTGACGCATGGACAGCCTTTCTATTTTATGAAGTCATGTATTGTTGATGTTCCTACAGGAATAAGTGTCAAAACATTAAAGGATTTTAGAAATACAATCAAAGCGATTGATGCAAGCGTAATATATTTTCATATATTTGACGCGCGTCTTAGGAGCGGTAAGGGAGTGAGTGATTTTGCGTCCTGGATTGGAAATAATTTACAGCTTACTGATTTGGCGCAAAAGATAGAAAATATAGATTGTTATATGTATAATCTTGAAGGATTAAGGGCGAAGTTATTGCTCTTATGCGACGAGGAAATGTCAAAATGAGTGAAACGCATCCAATATTAGAGGCTTATAGGGATATTGCTCCAAGAGGCACATTAGATTTAGTTTATAAACTGGCTGATACCGTGAAGGGCAAGACCTTTCTGCATGTAAACTCAACGCGCACAGGCGGAGGCGTTGCTGAGATGCTGAATAGGCTGATGCCTCTTTTTAATGAATTGGATATAAAGGCAAGGTGGGAGGTAATTGAAGGTTCTCCGCTTTTTTATAAATGCACGAAAACATTTCATAATGCTTTGCAGGGAATGATGGTAAATGTATCGGATGAATTGTATGAAGAATATAAACGAATAAATACGATTGCTGCGCAAAAGATTGATTTGAAAGCTGACGTCGCGATTATTCATGATCCTCAGCCGGCTGCATTGGTAAATTTTAAACCGAAAAATTCAAAATGGGTTTGGCGCTGTCATGTAGACGCTTCAAGGCCGCAGAGAAAGGTTTGGCACTTTTTAAAACAATACATTGATAAGTATGATAGCGCGATATTTTCTTTGCCGAGTTTTTCTCAAAGGCTCGCTATACCTCAATATCTTATTTATCCGTCTATAGATCCATTAAGCGAAAAAAGCAGAGACCTGACAAAAGATGAGATAAGAGCTGTGCTGGACAAATATAAGATACCTAATGATAAACCAATAATACTTCAAGTTTCCAGGTTTGATAAATTTAAAGACCCGTTAGGAGTTATCAGAGCGTATAAACTAGTGAAGCAGTATAATGATTGTTGTTTAGTCTTAGCAGGAGGCAGCGCTGATGACGATCCTGAAGGCCTGCAGGTTTTAGAGTATGTTAACGCAGCTGCAGAGGGCGATCCTGATATGTTTATTTTAAATCTTTCTCCCAATGCGCATCATGATATTAACGCTCTTCAAAGCGCTGCGAGCGTTATTTTGCAAAAATCTTTAAGAGAAGGATTTGGGCTTACTGTCGCAGAAGCTATGTGGAAGGGAAAACCTGTTATAGGCGGCGCTGTGGGTGGAATAACAACACAGATTATTTATGGAAAAACCGGATTTACGGTTAATTCTGTAGAGGGCTGCGCGTACAGGGTTAGGTATTTATTAAACAATCCGGATTTTTCTGAAAAACTCGGCAGGCGCGCTAAAGAATATATTCGTAATAATTTCCTAATAACCCGCCATATATGCGACTATCTTTCCTTGATTAACCTAATTACAAAGAATTAAAATTTGATATATTTCCATAAATTTGTATAATACAACATTATAATAATTTACGCGCTCGCCGCGTAAACAATTTTTACAATTAAAGGAGGGCATTTTATGAAAAAAATGTTTGTAATGTTTTTAGCCGCAGGTCTTTTTTTAGGATTAACTAATCTTTACGCAGAGGATTCCGCTGTTCAGGCCCCAAATGAAGAACAGTCAAATATTCTTATTGCGATGTCTACATATACAGCTGTGCCAATGATGCTGGCTTCAGCGGATGCTGCAAATTCAAATATTGAGGCTGAGCCTGCGCAGACAGCTATGCCTGTAACACCGGTAGAAAAAAACGTAATGCTGAGCGGATTGGAAAATATTGACGAGGCAAAGAGAGATATAGAGGAAACAAACGCTCTCTACGGCGCGTTTTTTGTGTTCGCGAGAAGAGGCGATCAAGCGGGACTTGGACTTCTTCTTACCAGAGGCCTTGACATTAATAATAAAACAAAAAATGATTTGACCGCTCTTTTAATTGCGAGCAGGGAAGAACGTGTAGAAGTTGTATCATTTCTTTTGGAGCATGGCGCTAATATAAACGCAGTGGATGATAATGGATTTTCAGCTTTAAGATTTGCAGTTGAAAAAAAGAATGCGCAACTTGTTAATGTTCTCCTAAAGGCAAAGATTGATGTCAATCTTCAAGATGTAAATGGCGTCACTCCTTTTATGTATTCAATATCAAAGGGATGCGATGCTATAACGCCAATACTCCAAAAACAGAAGAATCTCGACGTGAATATTGCCGACAAAACAGGAAATACAGCTCTTATGTACGCTATTAGGACTGATAATGTTAAACTTATTGATAGCATAATAAAGCAAAAGGCGTATGTTACAGCTAAGAATAATAAGGGAAATGACGCTCTGGCAATCGCAAAGATAAAAGGTAATCCTAAGGTTATTAAGATGATGGAAAAGGCTGTGTCAAAGTTTGAGAAAAAGGGAGATAAGAGTAAAGAAGATAAAAAACAGAATGAAAAACAAAAAGAAGCTAAGCCGGAAAAGGAAAAAAAAGTTAAGGATAAAGAAAAATCCAAAGATAAAAAACAAGCAAAGATGGAAGAAGCAAAGAGCGAAGAACCAAACGCAGAAATCGGCGAACAACCAAGTAATTAATACTATAAAGATGGATGTGTTAAGATAACAGGAGTTTTTGTTGTGGAAGATCAAAAGAAGGTAAATTTACCAAAGACAAAATTTTCAATGAAGGCAAACCTTTCCCAGAGAGAGCCTGTGCAGGCAAAGAATTGGGAAGCGCAGGATTTGTATGGGAAGATGCTTGCTAAGAATAAAAACAATAAGCATTATATCCTCCATGACGGGCCGCCATACGCGAACGGGCACATACACCTGGGACATGCGCTGAATAAAATTTTAAAGGATATCATAATTAAATACGAATCAATGAACGGGTCTTTTACTCCATATATTCCCGGATGGGACTGCCACGGGCTTCCGATAGAATATCAGCTCTTAAAAGAAATGAATACAGACAAAAATCATGTTGATCAGTTAAAGTTTAGAAAAAAGGCAGGGGCATTCGCGCAGAAATTTATTAAGATTCAAAGAGATGAATTTAAAAGATTGGGCATATTGGGAGATTGGGAAAATCCGTATCTTACTATGGATCCGAAATATGAAGCCGTAATTGTGAGGATGTTTAAAGAATTAGCGAAAAAGGGATATGTCTATAGAGGTAAAAAACCGGTATATTGGTGCAGAAAGTGCGAAACAGCGCTGGCTGAGGCTGAGGTTGAATACGCAGATCACACATCGCCTTCAGTTTTTGTTAAGTTTCCGGTGAAAGATTCTAAACTAAATGATATAGATAATCTATTCGTTATAATATGGACCACCACTCCTTGGACACTGCCTGCAAATGTGGCTGTAGCATTTCATGAGAAGTTTGATTATGTAATATTTGAGGTTACTGAGTCGGGTAAAGGGAGCGCTAAAGCAGGCGAGAGATATATTGTTGCTGACGAGTTAAAAGATAATGTATGCCGGAAATGCGGCATCAAGGCGTATAAAGAATTAAAAAAGGTAAAGGGCAAAGATCTTGAGGGACTAACCTGCAAATCTCCATTCAGAGACGAGTTCTCACAGGGAGTTTGCGCGGATTTTGTCACACTGGAAGACGGCACAGGGATAGTGCATATTGCTCCGGGCCACGGCGAGGACGATTATAAAACAGCGCTTAAGTATAATCTGCCAATAGTAACGCCTGTTGATGATAAGGGATGTTTTACCGACGATGTAGCGCTCTTCGCAGGCAAAGAAGTTTTTAGCTGCAACCCTTTGATTATCGAGTATTTAATTAAAAACAGCCTGCTTATTGGCGCAGAAGATATTAATCATTCTTATCCGCATTGCTGGAGATGCAAGGAGCCTATAGTATTTAGGGCAACGGATCAGTGGTTTCTTGATATTGACAAAGACGGCCTGCGCGAAGCTTTGAAAAAGGCATGCGCAGATGTTAAGTGGATTCCTGAATTTGGCTATAATAGAATTACAGGCATGATCGAGAATAGGCCGCATTGGTGCCTCTCAAGGCAGCGTTTGTGGGGAACGCCGATACCGGTTTTTTACTGCGAGGACTGCAGGCAGGAGCTTTTAACTGAAGAGAGCGTAGAAGCTGTTGCCTCGCTCTTTGAACAAAAAGGCAGTGATGCATGGTTCTATATGAATGCAGGCGAAATTCTTCCGGAGCATATAACATGTTCATGCGGCGGCAAAAAATTTCGCAAAGAAACAGATATTCTGGATGTATGGTTTGATTCAGGTGTCAGTCATGAAGCTGTTCTCAAGCAGAGAGAGGGCCTTTCATGGCCTGCAGATCTTTATTTAGAGGGTTCAGATCAGCATAGAGGCTGGTTTCAGACTTCTCTGATTCCCTCTGTTGCTTTATATAACAGAGCTCCATATAAAACTGTGCTTACTCATGGATTTACAGTTGACGGCGAGGGAAAGAAGATGAGTAAATCACAGGGTAATGTGATAGCTCCTCAGGAAATTATGGACAAGTATGGGGCTGATATAATCAGGCTTTGGGTTTCAAGCGAGAATTATCGCGAAGATGTTCGTGTTTCAGATGATATTATCACACAATTAGTTGACGCGTATCGTAAAATTCGTAACACCGCAAGATATATATTAGGCAATCTTAATGAATATGACCATGAAAACCACGCCTGCGAATACAAGGATATGTTAGAGATTGATAAATGGGTTTTATTTAAACTGGCTGAATTAACCAAGACCATTCAAAAAGCGTATGAAGAAAGAGAGTTTCATATTGTGTACAGAAAGTTTTATAATTTTTGCACAATTGAGCTTAGTTCATTATATTTTGATATATTGAAGGACAGATTATATGTGCTGAGCCCAAAGAGCAAGGAGCGCAGGTCAGCGCAGACAGCTTTGTATTATATTGCTACTTGGCTGACTCGATTAATAGCGCCGGTTTTATCGTTCACAGCTGAGGAGATATGGGAATGTATCCCGGGCAGTAAACAAGAGAGCGTTTTTTTGCAGGATTTTACAGGTATCAATTCATTTGAGAATGATTTGCTGAAACAGTGGGAAAGCTGTAAAGAATCAGCCCAAAAGTGGGATGAAATGTTCGAGTTTAGAAAGATTGTTTTGAAAAAGATCGAGGAAAAAAGACAGACCGGAATTATTGGGAATTCACTCGAAGCGCGCGTTGTTTTAACCATAAATAAGGAATATAAAGGCATTTACCTGGATAAAGGCCATGAAACTTTGTGGGCTATGGCGCTTATAGTCTCGCAGGTGGAAATTATTGTTAAAGAAGATGTTGCCGCGAATATAGATTCGGAAATCCTTTCAGACAAGCTAAAAGGTTTTCATTGCAATATTAATGTCATTAAGGCTGAAGGAAAGAAATGCGAACGCTGCTGGAACTGGTCAACAACTGTGGGTAATGATAAGGAAAATCCTTCGCTTTGCAGCCGCTGCAGCGAGATAATAAAAAATTGGTAATATGCTGATGAAAAAGGTGTTTTTATACTCTTCTTTGGTTTTTTCTTTTGATCAAATATCAAAATTTATAGTTTTAAAGACAATCGCGCTTGGCGCTTCTAAACAAATAATTCCTAATATTGTTTCTTTTACCCATATAAGAAATACCGGAGTAGCGTTCGGTTTAGGCAGAGGCCTCAATCTGTTTTTTTTGGTATTTTCTTCATTACTGATTCTTGGATTAATAATCTCATGCAATAAATTAATACTATATTGTAAAAAAATAAATCCAAAACTGCCATGCGCTCTGCTTTTAGGTTTGTTTATCGGCGGCGGTTTAGGAAATATTTTTGACAGAATATTTCGAGGCAATGTAGTTGATTTTATTGATTTTTCATGTTTGGCCGGTGTTTAATACAGCTGATTCATGCATAACAATAGCCGCAGTATTAAGTTTCTGGTATTATGCGCGTTCGGAACGAATCAAATAATAATTTTAGAGCCGCAAAGCGCTCAGCTTGCGCTGAGAGAAAGGAGTAATGATGCATCCGGTTTTATTTAAAATATTCGGTATACCGGTTTTTAGCTACGGGTTTTTTGTTGCGCTTGGGTTTTTAGCAGCGTGGTATATTGTTCTAAATGAGATAAAGCGAAAAAATCTTTTAGAAAAAAATATTAATGATCTGTTTTGGATAATTATTTTATCTGCTGTGTTTGGCGGAAGATTATTTTATGTTTTGCTGAATATTAAATATTATTCCGGCGATATTACCGCAGTATTTAAAATATGGGAGGGCGGCTTAGTTTTTTACGGCGGGCTTATAATAGCTGTTTTAGCCTCTGTAATATTTTTACGACAGAGAAAAGTGAAGAGCATATTTGCTTATGGCGACGCTATTGCGCCCGGAATAATAATTGGCCAGGCCATTGGTAGAATCGGCTGTTTTTTTGCAGGATGCTGTTATGGGCATGAAACGCATGGTATATGCGGAGTTACGTTTAAAGACCCGCGCAGCTTGGCTCCCATAGGCGTATCGCTTTATCCGGTACAGATTTTTGAGTCAGCGGGCGATATAATAATTTTCTTAATGTTGTGGAAATTGCGTAAGCATAATAAATTTAACGGGTACCTGTTGTGCGTTTATGTTATCATGTACTCGGTGTTTAGATTCTTTTTAGAATTTTTGCGCGGCGATGACCGCGGTATGCTCGGGGTTTTAAGTATGACCCAGGGAATAGGCATTTTATTATTTGTAACAGCGGTTGCCGTAATAATATATAACTATGCTTTGGGCGATGAGTAATAATATGAAACATGAAAAAATAATTATTTCAATGGAATTTAAAGGCAGGCGTTTAGACGCTTTTCTCTCAAAAAATTATCCGCAATATTCGCGGACATATTTTAAAAATCTTATTAAAGATTCACATGTCTTAGTAAATAAAAAAGGATCAAATGCCGGTTATCATCTAAGAGATGGCGATGAAATTGAAATATCGCTTATTGAAAATACGCAGTTTACAGAAATTATTCCGCAGAATATTCCTCTAAATATTATCTTTGAAGATGATGAGATAGTGGTATTAAATAAACCTGCGGGAATGGTTGTTCATCCTGCGTGCGGCAATACCGGCGGCACATTGGTTAATGCTCTTGTTTATCATTTTAAGGATCTGCCTGCGTCAAAGGACAATCGCGATCCAATGGCATGGATAAGGCCCGGGCTTGTGCATAGATTAGACAAGGATACGTCCGGGATTATGATTGTGGCTAAGACTGAAAAGGCGCTTAGCGGCCTGGCAAGGCAGTTTAATAACAGGACTATTGAGAAAATATATTTAGCGATTGTGAAGGGCAAATTAAAATCTACCGAAGGAATAATTGATGCGTCTATCGGACGCCATGCGCAGAATAGAAAAAAAATGACAGTTACAGCTGACACATCAGCTAAGCCTGCAATAACTAAATACAAGGTAGTAAAAAGTTTTAAAGATGATATAAATTTGTTAGAGGTGACAATTAAGACCGGCAGGACGCATCAAATACGAGTTCACCTTAAGTATATAGGCCTTCCTATTCTCGGAGATCCGGTTTATGGAGTAAACCCAAAGATGTTTAAGGGTAACATAAAAAGGCCTATGCTTCATTCGTATAAATTAGGCTTTACTCATCCGTTGACTAATGAACGAATGTATTTTGAGGCTGAAATACCGGAAGATTTTCAAAGCATATTAAAAATAATTTCAGAGTAAGTGCATATGGCGCAATCTATAATTACTCATTAAACCTTTAAAACTTCCAAAGAGTATCTACAATATTACTATTGACATAAAAAGTTTATTAATGTATCTTATTGAAAATGGTTTTCATTAAGGAGATATAAAATGTCTTGTAGAAAAGATGAATGGCACGGCAAATTTCGAGGATGCGGTTATAGAATAACTATAGGAAGAGAAGCAATCTTAGATGTTCTGACTAATACCAAAGGTCATTTAAGCGCTGAAGAAATATATTTAAAAGTACATAAAAAATATTCATCTATAGGATTAACAACAGTATATAGAACATTAGATGTATTGGCTAATATGGGTATGCTGCAAAAATTTGATTTTGGGGATGGAAGAGCGCGGTATGAAATAGTTGATGCAGCAGATGGAAAAAATCACCATCATCATTTAGTCTGCACAGAATGCAAACGGATTATTGATTATAAGGATTTTATCGACGAAGAAGTAGAACTATTGACAAAAACAGAAAAAGGATTATCTAAGAAATATAAGTTTGAAATTAAAAATCATTTGATACAGTTTTCCGGAGTTTGTTCAGAATGCAGGAATAGGTAATATATTTTTTGCCTATAAACTGAAAATGGTTTCCATTATTATAAAAGGAGGTATAAATTATGCCGAGATTAGATGGAACGGGCCCAAATGGATTAGGCCGAATGACAGGAAAAGGAATGGGGAATTGCGTGAGCATTGTTGATGAAAAGAATAAGCAGTCTTTTACCGAAAAATTGTTTTGTTTTGGAAGAGGCTGTGGCAGAGGATTGAATAGAAGTTTTAGAAATCGAAGTTACAACGAACAAAATAATAATATAGATTCGTTAACTGCGCGCGCTGAATATCTAAAACAAGAATTAGATAATCTCAACCAAACTATAAATTCTTTAAAAAAAAAGGAGAGCTAATTTATGAGAATAGGAATAACGTTGGACGATGAACAAGGATTGTTGAGCGAAGTATCTCAGCATTTTGGACAGTGTAAATATTTTTTAATTGTAGATATTGAAGACGGCAAAATAAAAAATAATAAGGTTGTTCCAAATACTGCCGCGCATGGAGGCGGAGGATGTGTCGCGGTTGATGAGATATTAAAACATAACATAACGCATGTTATTGCAGGCGGTATGGGCATGGGCGCGCAGCAAAAATTTGCAATGGCAAACATAGAAATATTTGGATATAGCGGCTCTGCAAAAGACGGCATTGAATTACTTCTAAAAAACAGCCTTAAAGGCATAGAAGGATGTAAAGAACATGGCGAATGCCAATAAAAAAGGAGAATCATAATGAAGATATGTATTACATCCGAAGGGAAAACATTAGAATCAAATCTTGATATGAGATTTGGACGGTGCGCGTATTTTATAATTTTTGATACTGATACAAACGAATTTAAGGCAGTAGAAAATACTAATGTAAATCTTACAGGCGGAGCCGGAATACAATCTGCTCAGTCGGTTATTTCAAGCGGCGTAAAGGCCGTACTAACAGGTAAGGTTGGACAGAATGCATATAATACTCTCAAGACAGCCGGCATAGAAATATATTTATCAAATGGCGGCGGTATAAAAAATGTAATTGAACAGTACAAAACAGGCAAACTTGAAAAAATGAATTAAGGATATGACGATAAACAGGAAGTGTTAATAGCATGGACATAAATAACCGTATTATATCAATCGCAAGCGGGAAAGGCGGAACAGGTAAAACAACAATAGCTGTAAATCTCGCATTAGCTTTAAATAACGCCTGGTTTCTTGATTGTGATGTTGAAGAACCAAATGCGCATTTATTTTTAAAGCCTATAATTGACGAGAAGATTGATGCGGTAGTTCTTGCGCCGTATATTGATGAAACATTATGTAATTATTGCGGCAAATGCAGAACAGTATGCGCATACAATGCGATAGCTGTTATACCGGGAAATAATGATAAAAAAGGCAATGTATTAACCTTTCCGCATCTTTGTCATAGCTGTGGCGCATGCGCGTATATTTGCCCCAAAAAAGCTATAAAAGAAATTGGGAAAAAAATCGGGAGCATAGAAATTGGCAATAGGGATGGAATAAAGTTTGTATCAGGAAGATTGTCAATTGGCGAGATAATGTCTCCGGCGCTTATAAAGCAGGTTAAGAGATTTATTAATCCTCGCCGGACAGTGATTATAGACGCGCCTCCCGGGACTTCATGCCCTGTTATTGCGGCAGTTAAAGAAAGCGGCTTTTGCGTTTTAGTCACAGAGCCTACGCCGTTTGGCCTTAATGATTTAATGCTGGCTGTAGAAGTTATAAGAAAATTAAAAATACCATTTGGCGTAGTGATAAATCGGTCAGATATAGGCGATATGAAAACAGAAAAATATTGTAAAAATGAAAATATTGATGTTCTAATGAAAATTCCATTTGATAAAAAAATAGCTTATGCATATTCAAAAGGTATTTCTATTCTTCAGGCATTGCCGGAATATAAAAAAGATTTCCAAGAATTATTTAATGAAATTTCCAGGAGGTTTGTATGACAAAGGTAGACGTTTTTGTATGCGGCAGAGGTAAGATCTAATGAAACAAATATTGGTTATTAGCGGAAAAGGAGGAACAGGTAAGACAGTTCTTACTGCTTCCTTTGCTGTATTGGCAAAGAATAAGATTATGGTTGACTGCGATGTAGACGCCGCAGACTTATATATTTTACTGAAACCAAAAATTCTAGAGCGAAATAAGTTTGTTGGCGGTAAATCAGCGGTTATTGATGAGAGTTTATGTATTAAATGCGGACAATGCAAGACTGTCTGCAGATTTGAGGCGTTTGACGATAATTTTAATTTAGACCCTATTTCCTGTGAAGGCTGTGGTTTTTGCTCCATTATATGTCCGGTTGACGCAATAAAAATGAGCGATAATATATCGGGCGAATGGTTTATTTCAGAAACCAAGTATGGAGATTTTGTGCATGCAAAACTTGGGATTGCAGAGGAAAATTCGGGCAAGCTCGTTGCAAAAATTCGTGACGAAGCAAAAAAATTGGCAGAAGCAAAAAAAGCGGATTATGTGATTATTGACGGGCCTCCGGGTATTGGCTGTCCGGTTATGGCATCGCTTGCGGGAATCGATTTGGCTGTGATTATCACTGAACCGACTGTTTCGGGTATTCACGATATGCAAAGGGTAATGGAACTCGCAAAACATTTCAAAATTACTACAAAGGTCGTTATAAACAAATTTGATTTGAATTTGGAGAATTGCGAGAAAGTCAAATCATTATGCGCTGAAAATAACATAGAAATTTTAGGACTAATATCATTTGACAGCGTTGTAAGTAAATCAATTGTGGTGTGTATGCCTCTTGTAGAATATACAGACGGGAAGGTTTCGCAGGAAATAAGAAATATTTGGGATAAAATTATTTGTAAAATCTGCTAGAAAATCATCTGCATTGTTCTATGTTTTCCGTGAATACATTTAATAGAGAGATTGCGGATTATCTTTTAAAATCTTAACAAGGAGAATTTTATGAATACAGGTTGCAGTCAAGATCAAACACAAGATAAAGAAATGCTATTGAAATTTAAAATGTCAAAAATAAAGAATGTCTTTATTGTTATGAGCGGAAAAGGCGGAGTTGGAAAAACATCTGTTGCTGTTAATCTTGCATACGCGCTTTCTCTTCAAAATAATAAAGTTGGTATCTTGGATGTTGATATACATGGACCGAATATTGCAAAAATGCTCGGTATTGAAAAAGATTGCGTCGTTCAATCTGAGTTTGGAATAGATACTATTGAGGTTACCCCGCATTTAAAAGCAATGAGCTTAGCCTTAATGGGCGTGCATCCCGATGATCCTATTATTTGGAGAGGGCCGATTAAAGGAAATGTTATAAAACAATTTTTGACAGAGGTTAATTGGGGAGAATTGGATTATTTGATTATCGATTGTCCTCCGGGTACCGGCGATGAGACATTGAGCGTATGCCAGCTCATACCAAATGCTGCAGGAGTTGTTATTGTGACTACTCCTCAGGATGTTGCAATACTTGATTCACGAAAAAGCGTATTGTTTGCGAAAAAACTGGGCATACCGGTTGCAGGAGTGATTGAAAATATGAGCGGGTTTGTATGTCCGCATTGCGGAGAAAAAACAGCTATTTTCAAAGAAGGCGGCGGAGAAAAGGCTGCGCATGATTTGCACGTGCCTTTCCTTGGAAAAATACCTTTTGAGATAGAAATTGTTCATTCAGGCGATACAGGAAAACCGTTTGTGTTATTTGAAAAACATACAGAGTCAAAAAAAGCGTTTTTGGAAATAGTAAATAGAATTATAAGCGCAAAGGTTCAAGCGTTAAGTTAATAAAACTTACTTAAATAGAATAGAGCTTAAAACTAATTTTTGGAGTTGACGTGAACATAAAACTTATAGCATGCGGGTCTACGAAATGGGACAGGTTTGTAAAAAATTGGGGATTAGCCTTTTTAATAGACGATGATGTGTTGTTTGATACATTCGGCAAACCGCGGGTTTTTTTGAAAAATATCAAAAAACTGAACGTTGATATTTCGCGGATAAAACACATCATTATATCGCATGATCATTGGGATCATATGTCCGGTTTATGGGATATATTGGCTTTTAATAAAAATGTTACAGTTTATGTATGTCTGGATACTGATAATGCTATAAAAGAAAAAATAAAATCTTATGGCGTAATACTTCAAGAAATAGACACAGCGCGCTGTATAATAAGAAACATATTTACTCTAGGCGAATTGTCAAAAGACGGGATATTATACGAACAGTCTCTTTGTATTAAATCTGAAAAAGGATTAATTTTAATCACTGGCTGCGCGCATCCCGGTATAGTGGAAATAATAGAAAAAGCAAAACAACAATTTGCCGGCGATATATATGCCGTTATTGGCGGATTCCATCTTAAAGGTTCGCAGGCGCAAGAAATATTAAATGTTATAGATAAACTAAAAAAAATGAATGTTAAATATTTTACGCCTTTGCATTGTACGGGAAAACTTGCGGTTAATTACTTTAAATCAAATTTAGACTGTGTTTCTTTGGATGAAATTTAAATTAATTTCATAAACTAATGATTTGGGAAATAAAATGAATAATAAGATAAAAAAAGAAGAAGAAATTAGAGACTATAAAGCTATTATAAATTCAATAGCGAAATAGGACATTATTATTTTGCACAAAACAGGACATTTTTATTTTGCGTTGACAATTTGATCTATAATATTGACAAAGATGACTATCTTTTGTAAGATTCTTCTCGTTAGCTACATTTTTTAGGGAGATGATAATGGATAAAAATAAGCATAAAGACAAATTTTCTGTGGATCTTGAAGGGCTTCGTAAACTGGGTTATGCTGTAATGGATGTAGTTGGAGATGGTTATGAAGCAAAAAATGACGTTTACAAGTTTCTTGTGGTTTCTGCGGATAAGCATGTGTATTCCAAAAAGATAAAAGATCTTATTGGTATTGCATTAGATGAAGCGGAAGCGCAAGAGGTGATGGAGAATATTTATAAGCACAAATGGATAGAATCTGAAAAGTTACATCATGATATTGGATTAAAAAAAGCCGCGTCAGAGTGGTATGAGAAGTATTATGAATCCTGGAGTAAAACTAGGGGGGGCAAATGAATACTATCTTTATTGTATGTCTGATTGTTGTGACTTGCGCGATCAGCGCGGCTGTTGTGTATCTAATTATTGCTCTTATAAAAGTTGCAAAGGCTTCCTCTGAATTAGAAATATTATTACATGAAACAAATGAACATGTAAAAAAAATTGGTTCAACCGTTGATAATGTCGCATCGCTTGCGGATAAATCTATAGGCGCAATGGATTTTCTTTCTCAAGGCAGTATTAAGATAATAAGCGTGCTTGTCGCGTTAGGAAAGGTTTTTGGAGCGATCCAGAAATTCAGAAAGAAAAAAACCTCAAAGGAGGCATAACTATGGCAGAAAATTCAGAAAGTTCGTTACTTGCGTTTATTTTAGGCGGTATGATCGGCGCGACTCTTGGAATTTTATTTGCTCCAAGGCCCGGGAAAGAAACACGTTCCGCAGTTTTAAAACTTGTTGATGAGCTGCAGGAAAAAGGAATAAACACTGCTATGAAAGCGCGTAAGATTTATGAAGACGGAAAAGAAATAGTAAACGAAGAAAAAGAGAAATTAACCTCTGTTCTTGAAGCAGGAAAAAAAGCCTATAATAAAGAAAAGAAGTAGAAAAATATAAATGCCGGGATAGCTCAGTTGGTAGAGCGAGGGTCTGAAAAACCCTGCGTCCCCAGTTCAATTCTGGGTCCTGGCATTTTATAATCAATTTAATATTACCATGACAGTTAGTCATGGTATTTTTTTAGGCGCTGAAAATGTTAAAATCAATGAAAATTGGAAATATACAAATAAAGAATAATTTAATGCTGGCGCCGCTGGCAGGAATATCTATTCAGCCTTTTAGGCTTGCGATTAAGCGGTTTGGCTCTGCGCTTGTGTATACTGAAATGATTTCAAGTTATGCGCTTGCGCATGAGAGTGAAAAAACGCGCAGTATGATTGATATTCACGATAATGAACGGCCTGTAAGCGTTCAGCTTTTTGGCAATGATCCTGAGGTGTTTCAAGAAGCCGCTGCAATAGCTGAGGAAATGGGCGCTGATATTATTGACTTAAATATGGGATGTCCCTCTTCAAAGGTGGTAAACGGCGGAAGCGGCGCTGCGCTTATGCAAAAGCCCGGCCTTATAAAAAAAATAGTTAATAAGGTTGCGCAGAGAGTGAAGGCGCCGGTTACTGTAAAAATCAGGGCAGGCTGGGACGAAAGAACAATAAACGCTGTTGAAGTTGGCAAAATTGCGGAGGGTGAGGGCGCAAAAATGGTTACGATTCATGCAAGAACTAAATCACAAAGATTCGGGCCGCATTTTGACTGGTCAATTATTGGAAAATTAAAAAATTCACTGAGTATTCCGGTAATTGGAAATGGCAATGTGTTTACTGTGTATGACGCTCAAAAAATGTTTAATGAAACAGGCTGCGATGGTATTATGATAGGCAGGGCCGCATATTCTAACCCCTGGATTTTCGAGCAGATAATTGATTTTTACACAAAAGGTTTTTATACAGAGAAAAGCGCTTTGGAAAGATTAGATTACGCTATATATTTCGTGCATTCTTTAGTAGAATATTTTGGCGGCGCGAAAGGCCTTTTAGAGTCTAGAAAATTTGTGGGCTGGCTTACAAAAGGCCTGCCCGGCTCAGCTGATATTAGAAAAAAATGCTATTTTACAACTGAGGTTGAAGAAGTAGTAGAGGTCTTGAATAACTATAAAAAAGAATTAGGGTGTTAGTTTATAGGCTTAATAAAAAGTTATTAGGAATGACAGAGAAATGTGTTTGGAGGTAATTATGAGAAAATTTGGGATAGGAATGTTTTTAGTAATTATTCTATCCCGCTTTGTTTATTCTGCAGATTTTTCGGTGTATTCTGCGACAATGACTGTGCGAAGCAGTCTGTTCCATTCAGCTCCGGTCGCAGCCACCCGGAAGACATTTGTAATATCCGGCGAAGAATTAAAGAAAAACTTAGTCACAACAATTGATGAAGCTTTTAGTTTAATTCCATCTATAACTTTTAACAGGCGCGGCGCTCTAAACATTAGTTCGGATATAAGCGTTAGAGGCAGTTATTTTGAACATGTGCTTATTATGGTTGATGGAATAAGCATAAATGAAAAACAGACAGGCCATCATAATTTGGATATCCCTGTTCAGATAAATGATATTGAAAGAATTGAGGTTGTTTATGGGCCGTCATCATCGCTGTATGGGAGCGGAGCGTATGCCGGAGTTATTAATATTATTACAAAAGAGAGTCAAAAAAAAATCAATGCAGGAATTATGTTCGGCAGTCATGATCTGTATGAAGTAAACGCATCAATACCGCTTACTTATAACGGAACTGATAATATTATTTCATTTAATAAGATAAAATCATCCGGGTATAGACGGGAAACACAGTCTGACGAGAATGGGGTTTCGCTTATAAGCAGGCATTCTTTGAATAACGCAAAACTCAGCCTTATTGCGGGATATAATCAAAAAGATTTTGGCGCAAACGGTTTTTATGGCGCGTATCCTTCTCATGAAAAACTTCAGCAGAGTTTTATAACAATTCAGTCAGAACATTACATAAACAATAAAACAACGCTAATACCTAAAATATTCTTTAAGGAACATAATGATGAATTTACTTTAACTGTCGATAATCCGGCATTATATATAAATGAAACCGAATCAATCGCTTATGGCTGCGATATAGGCCTATCCGGAGATCTTGACAATGGCGCGCTGCGTATGAATGTCAGCGCTTCGCAGAATGATCTTGATAGCTCTATAAACGGGGAATATCAAGAAACCATCACAGCAGGCTATGCCGGTTATGAAGGAGAGTTTAATAGTCTAATGGTTATGTGCGGACTACGTGACGAGTATAATGATCAGCACGGTAATATTCTTTTGCCGCATATGGGATTTGGCGGAGATCTGACTGATGAGCTTAAATGGCGCGCGTCTGTTTCAAGAGGCCATAGTTATCCGAGCTTTACAGACAGGTATTATTTAAGCCCTGCGAATGTCGGCACATTAGATTTAAAACCCGAAACAGCATGGACATATGAGGCAGGCGTTGTTCATAATTTGGGACTGATATGGGAGGCTAATATATTTGCCAGAGATGAAACTGATGTAATTGATTATTACTTAAAAAATAATAAGTGGATAGCGGGTAATATCCATTTAGCCCGGGTTAGAGGTTTCGAATTTAATACTACCATAAAGGCGCTTAGCTGTGAAACTAAGTTAAATTATATTTATATTGATTTATATGCCGCAGTCGCAAATGACTATGTCTCAAAGTACAGACTTAATTATGTTAGAAATAATTTAGTATTTGATATTACTCTGCCCAAGATTTATAATGTTCTTAGCGCGTTCACAATCACATATAACGATAGGGTAAATTACAAAGAATACGGGTATGTTGACGTAAGGTTTTCAAGAAACTTTGGCGATTTAACTGCTTTTGTTAAGGGAAAAAATATATTTAGCGAATATTATGAAGAAATACTTGGAGTTCCAATGCCCGGAGCATGGTGGTTTTGCGGTTTAGAGGTAAAATTATGAACTTGCCGAATAAAATATCATTTGCAAGAATACTCTTTGTCCCGGCCTTTATTATAACCGTTGTCTATAATGTTAAACATATCCCGCTTGGAATATTTAGTTTGTGCATGATAAGCGACGCTCTTGACGGATTAGTAGCGCGCCTTTCAAAAAGCAAGACAAGGCTTGGCACATTTCTTGACCCTGCCGGAGATAAACTTCTTTTGATAAGCGCTTTTATGATTTACGCGATAAAAGGCGTTATTCCGTGGTGGCTGACTATAGTAATTTTAATGCGTGATATTTTGATAGTTCACGGGTGGCTTTTTTTATATTTGGTGTTTAACATAACTAAGGTAAGTCCAAGCGCGCTTGGGAAATCTACCACATTTATGCAGATGCTTACAGTACTATGTATTCTAGTAAAAGGATACATTCCAATTGAACAATATCTGATTTATTTATATTATTTAACAGGCCTGGTAACAATTCTTTCCGGCTTTGATTATTTAAGAACATCTATTAAAGGCGTTCAGGAATAAGAATAGTGTTAAGCGCTAAGTTTTAAGTGTTAAATAACAATTCCGCAACTTAACGCTAATAACTGCTTGTCTATATTGACTTTGCATATAAATTAGGCTATTATTTATGCATATATTAATGTATGCGGCAATTAAAAAAATTGAAAGGAAAAACAATGTATAGAACAAATGTGTGCGGAGAAATAACAGAAAAATTATGCGGTAAAGATATCAAGATCGCGGGCTGGGTTAACAGCAGAAGGGACCATGGCGGTGTTGTTTTTTTTTGACCTTAGAGACTATTCAGGATTGGTCCAGGTTGTATACAGGCCTGAAGAAATCGCAAGTTCAACCCTTGATGAGATAGTAAAACATAATGTAAAGCCTGAGACTGTTTTAAATATAACAGGAAAGGTTGCTATGCGGCCCGAGGGAACTGTAAATAAGGATTTGCCTACAGGTAAAATAGAGGTAATTTTAACTAATATAGAGGTTTTAAACCAGGCTAAGCCATGTATATTTGATATAGAAGAATCAATGGGAGTAGCAGAGGATGTCAGATTGAAATACAGGTATCTTGATTTGAGAAATCCGGAAATGCAAAAAGTCTTTAGATATCGCAGTCAGTTTCTTCAAAAGGTGCGCAGTTTTTTTAGCGAGCGCAGTTTTGTTGAGATAGAAACGCCAATACTAACAAAATCAACCCCTGAGGGAGCGCGTGATTACTTGGTGCCAAGCAGGGTATCTAACGGCAGTTTTTTCGCTTTGCCCCAATCACCGCAATTATTTAAACAGCTTTTAATGGTTGCGGGTTTTGATAGATATTATCAAATAGCAAAATGTTTTAGAGACGAAGACCTGCGCGCGGATAGACAGCCCGAATTCACACAGATAGATCTTGAGATGTCATTCATTCATGAAGAGGATATATATGAGCTTATTGAAGGAATGTTAAAGGAAGCATTGGCTGTTTTTGGTTTAAATATTACTACACCCTTTCCCAGAATGACTTATGAAAAGGCTATGAGTTTGTATGGAAGCGATGCGCCTGACACGCGTTATGAAATGCTTTTAAATGATGTATCTTCAGTATTTGCAAATACTGAATTTAAGGTGTTTAAGTCTGTAATAGAATCAGGAGGAAAGGTTATTGGATTGCGCGCGCCTAAGGCAGGTTCATTTTCCAGAAAGGATCTGGATGAGCTTACAGATAAAGCAAAGGAACTGGGCGCAAAAGGGCTGGTATGGGGAAAGTATACTGATAAAGGGTTGGAATCTCCTGTTTCTAAATTTATGGATGAAGTTACTACTGAAAATATTATAAAAGCGCTTGAATTAGAAAAGGGCGATTTAATGCTCATTGTGAGCGACGAAACAAAGATAGCTCAAAAGGTTTTAGGCCAGCTCAGAATTATTTTAGCGCGCAGGCTGGAGATGATTCCAAAGAATGTTTATAGCTTTGTTTGGGTCTATAGCTTCCCGCTTTTCGAATACAATAAGGATGAAAAACGTTTTGAAGCTATTCATCATCCGTTTACCGCTCCTGATATTAAAGATATTAATGAATTAAATCAAGATCCGTCAAAGATAATGTCCAGGGCTTATGACGTTGTTGTAAATGGCGTTGAAATTGGCGGCGGCAGTATTCGTATTCATCAAAAGGATATTCAGAAGAAGGTGTTTGAACTGATAAATATTTCTGATGAAGAAGCAAAAACAAAGTTCGGGTTTTTGTTAGACGCTTTAGAGTATGGGGCGCCTCCTCACGGAGGGCTTGCTTTAGGGCTCGATAGATTAATTATGATATTTGCAAAGAAGGAATCTATTCGAGATGTTATAGCGTTTCCCAAAACGCAAAAAGCAGCGTGCTTATTAACCAATGCGCCTTCAGGTGTTGATGAGAAACAGCTTATTGAATTAGGGATAAAGTTGAGGACAGTCAATGCAAAAGATAGTAACATTTAGCGGCTATCCGGCTGTTTTTACAACATATAGATATAAAAAAATAGTGCCGCGTTCAAAACAGGCATGTTAAGCAATAGCGCGGGAGTCTTAAGCGGCGCGGTGAGCATAATAAGGTGTGTTTATGATAAATAGCAATGTGAAATATTTTATAAGAAAAATGCTTATATTATTTCTGCATAAGCTCGGCAGAGCGCGGAAAAAAGCTGTGCGTAAGGATGTGAGCATATTTCATCGCGAGATACATATTCCAATATGGTTTGTTGCGACAGTTATTTATTTGCTTTTCTTTGGAGTGCTCATTCTAGAGCTTATGTCAAATTATGAGCTTATTATTGCTGTTTCATTACTGCTTACGTTATGCACGTTTTTTGCTATTTATTTTTTAAAAAAATATGTTCCTAAGCTTCTTCATTGTGATGATTCAATCACATTAATAGGCCTTATACTTTTAGTTTCAACATTGTTGATTCTCGTAGTTAAAAACCATAATCTGCCGCCACTGATAACGCCGCTGCCTGCAGGCACAATGCTTATAACAATCCTGCTGGGCCCGTTACCGGCTTTTATAGTTGCAATGATTAATATTTTTATTTTAACTTTCCTGTATAGTAAAAACTTCGCTCTCTTCTTTACTGTCTTTTTTGCGTCGCTTGCCGCTATAGTCGGGACGATTCAGGTTTATCATAGGCGTGATATTGCTAAAGCCGGATTATATGTAAGTTTTATGAATTTGATTTCAATTTTATTTTTGGCATTTATGAGCAAGATATTTTTACCGCAGAAGGTATTTAATGATATTATCGGCGGAGTCTTCAATGGGATCATTTCGTCTATGATTGCTGTAGGCGTATTGCCATTTTTAGAGAGTTTATTTAGTATAACTACAAATATAAGGCTTTTAGAGCTTGCGGATTTTACGCAGCCTCTTTTAAAGAGGATGATGCTCGAGGCTCCGGGCACATATCATCACAGCCAGCTTGTTGGCACAATGGGCGAGCAGGCCGCGAGATTGATAGGCGCTAATCCAATGCTTGTGCGCGTAGGCGCTTATTATCATGATATAGGAAAGATTGAAAAGTCTGAATATTTTATTGAGAACCAGCCGCTTGAGCTTATTAGCAGGCATGATGAGCTTTCTCCGAATTTGAGCAGTTTAATATTATCCGCGCATGTTAAAGATGGAGTAAGCTTAGCTAAAAAATATAAACTTGATAAAGCTATTATAGATATTATCGAACAGCATCATGGCACAAGCCTGATACAATATTTTTATCATAAGGCAATGAAAGAGAGTAAGGAAGAAGTAAATGAAGAGAAGTACAGATATCCCGGGCCAAAACCAAACACAAAAGAAGCGGGGATTATTATGCTGGCTGACAGCGCTGAGGCGGCTGTGCGAAGCGGCGATGAATTCAGCCATGCAAAAATACAAGATATAGTCGGAAAGATTGTTAATAATAAGTTTGTAGACGGACAGCTCGACGAATGCGATATAACTCTAAAGGATCTGCATATCATTGCGGATAGTTTTGTAAAAACATTAGTTGGAATATATCATAACAGAGTGGAATATCCGGAGCCGATTAAAAATGAAGATAAAAATTTATAATCGCCAGAGGCAGACAGCGATCAATAAAGTTTACTATACACGCCTGGTAGAAAAATTTGTTTATTCGCGGATTGAGAATAAACAAATTACAAATCGCGAATTATACATTTCATTTGTTTCTATTAGCAGAATTATTCAGCTTAATAGAATCTTGTTTTCTAAGAGTCAGCCGACAGATGTTATTTCTGTGCCAATAAATACGGATAATGCGGGATATGATTTGACAGCGCCGTGTATATTCGGCGAGATATTTATATGCGCAGAAGTTGCAAAAAAACAGAGCAGGGAGTTTAAAACCGGTATAAGAAAAGAACTCGCACTTTTGTTGGCGCATGGCCTGCTTCATCTTATTGGGTATAAAGATGATACTGTTGAAAATAAGCGTGTAATGAGGCGTGAAGAAAAAAAGATACTTCGCAGTACCGGGATTAATTAGATCGAAAAAGTCAGGCGCTGGGACTGTCCCCGCTGAGATACGGAAATTTTTCGGGGAGGATAATATTTTTTCGTTAATTGTTTTTTTCTTATTATTATCAGCGTTTTTTTCGTGCAGTGAGATGGTGCTTTTAAGCCTGTCAAAATTCGAAATACGAAAGCTAATGAAAACAGCAAAGTATAAAAAGCTGGCGCAGTGGGTAGAAAATCCTTCTTGGTTTATCACAGGCATACTTATTGGGAATAATGTTGTAAATATTGGATTTGGTATTGGCTATACATATTTCTTTATTAGATACGCTTTGCGATTCGGATTAACAATAACAAGCGCAAGCGCAGCCTCATTCGTATCAGCGTCAATTCTTTTGCTGGTTTTTGGCGAAGTACTGCCAAAAAATATCGGCAAGACGCGCGCAAAACGGTTAATTCATTTAATATACCGGCCTCTTTTATCCTTTCTTACAATTATTAGTCCAATAATTAATCTAGTGTCAATGATTGAACGAAGGTTTAAGGGAGAAAGGCATGAGGAGATAAGTAAGTTTACGCGCAGTGACCTTCATCAATTTATTATACGAGCTAGAAAACAGGGCATAATACGAGGAGATCTTGAGCAGATGATACATGCTTTTCTCGAAATGAAGGATAAGAAAATAGGACAGATAATGACTCCAAAAGAATCAATTGAGTCTATTGATATTGAAAAATCCCCCGGGATACAGGAGAGAATGATTGCGCTGGGAAGATCGAGAGCGCCAGTATACAAAGGCAGTTTGGATAATATTATAGGAATATTGTACGCAAAGGATATATTGTCGGTATGGCCGTATGATAAGGATTTTGATACAAATAAATTTTTACGGCAGCCTATAACTGTTTCGCCGCAGGACAGCCTAAGCAGTGTGTTTGATATTATGAAAAAGAAACGTGTGCATATGCTCATAGTAAAAGATGGCGGGAAAACAATAGGGCTGGTAACCATGGAGGATATATTAGAGGAGATTACAGGCGAGATATTAGATGAATATGATTTGAAGTAAAAAATATTTGATTTTTTTATTTATAAATAGTCAGGGGCATTAATGTTTGTATTAGTAACAAAATTATTATTAATAATAATAGCGCTTGGATTTAGCGCCGTATTTTCAGGAGGAGAAACTGCTATTGCGTCTTTGCAGTATGATACAGCGCATAAGCCCGGCGACCTTACAGATTCCGGTAATTTTATTATAAGTCTCTGGCATAAATTTCCTTGGCGTATGTTAAATGCTCTCTTAATAGGAAACAATTTGATGGCAATGTTTATGTCTGTTTTAACTACTAACGCCTCGTATGATGTGGCAAAGATATATCATTTGCCGGAATCATATTCTACAATCATCTGCGGCGTTTTGCTGACAATACTGGTTCTGGTTTTTGGGGAGGTGCTTCCAAAAATTATTGCGCGCATGCATGCGTGGCAGTATATTTCGCTGGTAGCCCGGCCGCTAAAAATATTTGAAAAAATTGTATGGCCGTTTAATAAAATACTAAGCAGATTCACATTTTGGACGTCTATGATACTTGGAGTTGATATTGACGCGGAAGAAGCAAAGGTTACGGATCATGATATGCAGGAAATGCTTGAGATAGGCGAGTCTGACGGCACGATTAAAGAGTATGAAAAGAGCGCATTAGAAGGCCTAATTAGTTTTGGCGAGCTTACGGCTGAGGATGTAATGCTTGCGCGGGCAAAGATGGATTGTGTGAATGACAAAGACGGACTTGAGGCAATTGTAAAAAAGGTTATTAAACTGAAACATTCGCGCGTGCCGGTGTATAGTGATAATATCGATAATATTATTGGCGTGCTTTATTCTAAAGATCTGCTTCTTGCCTGGGAAAACAAGGATCTTTTAATATTAGAGGATCTTATACGGCCTGCCTATTTTATTCCGCCAACAAAAAAATTACACGAACTGTTACGCGAGTTTAAGACGGGCCATCATCATATGGCGATTGTTGTGGATGAATATGGCGCTGTGTTAGGGCTTGTCACAATAGAGGATGTTATCGAGGAGATAGTTGGAGATATATTGGATGAGTACGATTCCGAAGAGGAGTCAATTAAACCTATAGAAAATGGAAGATTTTTAGTTGATCCTGAGATAGAGCTTGATGTGTTGGATAAAAATCTTAAGCTTGGCCTCGAGGATGACGCTCCTGCCGGTGTGCGTACGCTTTCCGCCTACATTATGTTTTTAGTCGGCCGCATACCTAGAATAAATGAGTGCGTGCGCAAAGACAATGTCACATTTGTAGTAAAAAAGATAGAGAAACGAGTGATCAAGGAAGTAATAATTTATAAATCATAAAAAATTCCCTCTCCCTTGCGGGGAAAGGGGCCGGCTTGGTTCAGCTTATGCGGGGGGAAGGGGAATGTCAAGATATATATCGACAAACGCAATAATTATTAAGTCATACAATGTAAAAGAACGCGATAGAATAGTGCACCTTTTTACAAAAAGTTTAGGCAGAACAAGGTGTGTTGTAAAAGGAATAAATAAAACATCGCATAAGTATGGTTCTAATCTGGATCTGTTTTCTATTCACGAAGTTACGCTTTATAGGCCGTCGTTTGGGCATAATCATATTTTGACCGGCGCTAAGCTTGAAAATTCTTTATATAATATTCGTAAAGATATTGACAGATTCATGGCTGCGTCAATGGTAATTGAAATTATTAATAATATGATTCATGATGCGAGCAATGAGGATGGCGGACTTTTTGATTTAATTAAGGATACATTGACAGGTATTTCAGATTCCGGTGATCCTGAGAAAATAGTGATTTGGTTTTGGTTTAAATTTTTGCATCTATTGGGATATTCATTTGAGTTGGACGAATGCACCCAATGTAAAAAACAGCTGACAAATGACGCGGAAAAAATATTTGTTTCGCCGCATGCGGGCGGGATAATATGCTTTTCTTGTTTAAGCCGGATGGGAAACAGGAATGAACTGAGCATTGGAAGAGAAGCGGTTGATTGCGTAAATAGTATTGTTGAAAGCGGATCATTTGACAGCATAAAAAAGTGTTTGGCAGAATGCTCAAAAAAATGTTTTAATGACACAATGTGTTTAACAAAAAAAACTATGGAATATTATATTGAGAAAAAATTAAAAGCAAATATATTTTAAGCGCGTAAGATCGAAAAACTAAGCGCGGGCGACTGTCACTGTATAGGGACTGTCCCATATGATAAAAAGGAGAATTATGACATTTCAAGATATGATTTTAAGTTTAGAAAAATACTGGGCGAAAAAAGGATGCGCAATAATGCAGCCGTATGACATTGAAAAGGGCGCAGGCACATTTAATCCTGCCACATTTTTTCGATGCTTGGGCCCTGCGCCGTGGGCAGCGGCTTATGTTGAACCGTCGCGCAGGCCTACTGACGGAAGATATGGAGAAAATCCAAACAGGCTTCAGCATTATTATCAATATCAGGTTGTGATAAAACCTGCGCCAAAGGATATTCAATCATTGTATTTGCAGAGCCTTGAGAGTATAGGCATAGACCTAAAAAAACATGATGTAAGGTTTGTTGAGGATGATTGGGAATCTCCTACGCTTGGAGCCTGGGGGCTTGGCTGGGAGGTATGGCTGGATGGCATGGAAATCACGCAGTTTACATATTTTCAGCAGATGGGCGGCATTGAACTGGATCCAATCACTGTTGAAATTACATATGGGCTTGAGCGAATAGCGATGTATAGGCAGAATAAAGACAGCGTATTTGATATTTTATGGACAACGCAGAATATTGATGGTAAAAAATATCCGCTTACTTATGGCGATGTTCATTTAAGAGATGAAAAAGATTTCTCAAAATATAATTTTGAAGAGGCTGATACCGCATTTTTAAGAATATCGTTTGATTCTTCTGAAAAAGAAGCATTGAGGCTGATTGAAAAAAACCTTATAGGCCCTGCGTATGATTATGTTTTAAAAGCGTCGCACTTGTTTAATATGCTTCAGGCAAGAGGAGTGATAAGCGTAACTGAGCGCACACATTTTATCGCGCGCGTTCGTAATATGGCAAAAAAGGTTGCAGAAGCGTATGTTAGGTAAAGAGTTTTCTCTACAAAAGAAGAGATGAAGCCCCCTCACCTTAATCCTCTCCCCATAGGGGAGAGGAAAGAAAGAGAGAGGAAAGAGATGAAGAGTGTTTATTATTTCCCTCTCCCCTGTGGGGAGAGGGTTAGGGTGAGGGGGTGAATATGAATTATGAAACGAAAAAATATCGAGAGAAGTCGTGCATTAAGAAAAAAGCAGACAGATACAGAGAAAAAGCTTTGGAGAGTGTTGCGAAATAGGCAATTATCAGGAGTAAAATTTAAAAGGCAGGTTCCGGTCCAAAAGTACATATTAGATTTTTATTCTTCAAAATATAAATTAGCAATAGAAGCAGATGGCGGTCAGCACTATGAAGAAAAAAATATAATATATGATACGAAGAGAACGAATATATTAAATAATCAGGGTATAGAGATTCTACGTTTTAGTGATAGGGATATTTTGAAAAATATTGAAGGTGTTTGTCAAGTTATTGAGAGGGCTATTTTCAAAAGAAGAGATGAAGCCCCCTCACCTTAATCCTCTCCCCATAGGGGAGAGGAAAGAAAGAGAGAGGAAAGAAAGAGAGATGAGATGAAGAGAGAGAGATGAAGAGGAAATAAGGGGAAGGAGAAGGAGAGAACTCAATAACTCATTAAACTTATTCTTGGGAGAATATATGAAAAAAGAATTAATATTTGAAATAGGCGTTGAGGAGCTTCCTCTTTCAGCTCAGCGGACTGCCGGAGATAACGCAAAATCACTTTTTAAAAATATTATGGATAATAACAGCATTACTTATGACGATATAAATGTTTTTATAACGCCGTGCAGAATAGTAATTGAAGCTCTTAATGTAGACGAGGCTCAAAGAGTGTCCAAGGAAGAAATCATTGGCCCGCCGAAAAGAATAGCGTATGACGAAAATGGGAAGCCTACAAACGCGCTTAAAGGATTTGCTGAGAAATGCGGCGTTGCGGTAAAGGATTTAAAATTTAAAGAAACGTCAAAAGGCGAATATATAACAGCTGAGATCGTGGGTAAATCCGAGAAAACTGAAAAAATACTGCCAAAGATATTTAACGAGTTTATAATAACGCTTAACTTTCCAAAAACAATGGTTTGGAATAAGTCTAAGGCCAGATTTTCGCGGCCTGTCAGATGGCTTTTAGGTATGTTTGGAAATAAGGCATTGTCATTTGAATGCGCCGGAATAAAATCAGGCAAAATAACATATGGTATGAGCGGTTTCAGGGCTAAGAAAATTAATGTCAAAAACAGAGATGATTATCATAAAAAATTGCTGGCAAACAGCGTTGTTATTGACCGGAACAAGAGAAAGGAAATGGTTATTAACGGGTTTAAAGGCATTAATAAAAAATACGGCATTCCTATAATTCATGAGGATTTACTAGACGAGGTTTCAGCTCTTACCGAATATCCGTTTACTATTTTAGGTTCGTTTGACAAACGTTTTCTGCAGCTTCCCGCAGAAGTAATCGTCACTGTATTAAAGCATCATCAGAAATTCTTTGCTCTTGAAACAAAGGATGGAAAATTAACGCCGCATTTTATCGGCGTAAAAAACGGAAGAACAAAATATGAAAAAATAGTTTGTCAGGGTTATGAAAAGGTTCTTACCGCGAGGCTTAAGGACGCGGAGTTTTTTTATATGCAGGATAGAAAGAAAAAACTTATTGATAGAGTGGATGATTTAAAAAAAGTTGTATATCAAGAACAGCTGGGTTCTGTTTATGATAAGGTAAATAGAATACAAAAAATATCAGAGATGCTTGTAAATATTCTAAAAATTGATGCGGATAACAGCAGGATCAGCCGTATTGCCTTGCTTGCAAAGACAGATCTTTTAACTGAAATGGTTCAGGAATTTCCGGAATTGCAGGGTGTTATGGGGCGCGTTTATGCTCAAGATAATGGCGAAGACGAATTAACAGCGAGCGCGATAGAGGAGAATTATCTGCCAAAAACTGCGGGAGATAAATTGCCCCGGTCAAACGAGTCTGCAATAGTCAGTATAGCCGATAAGATTGATAATGTAGTCTCAACCTTTCTTACAGGACACAGGCCAAAAGGCTCTTACGACCCTTATGGCATGAGACGCCAGTTTTATGGAGTATTTGAAATATGTTTGGATAAAAAATGGGATTTGTCATTTTTTGATTTAGCAAAAAATGTTTCAGCGCTTTTTGAAAATAAGTTTTCAAAAGAAAGTATAGAGGAAGCGGTAAGCGCATTAAATGATTTTTATAAAAAAAGATTTGAAAATTGGCTGATAGATAAACAGTTTAGCGTTGACGAAGTTCGTTCAATCAGCGAAAGAGAGTCCGGTATACTTGTTCACGACGATTATTTAAAGTTGAGCGCTATTCACGATATGAGAAAAGACAAAGATTTTGAACAGCTCATTGCTCTATATAAACGCGCGCATAATATTGTCAGGCAGGCAAAGGACAAAGGATTTAATTTTGCGGACAAAAAAATAGATGAAAATTTATTTGCTATGCAGGAGGAAAAGAATTTATGGAACAGCCTGCAGCAGGTTGTTCTTGATGACAAACTTCAAGGCAAGAAAAAATATGTTTCTTTTCTTCAATTATTAGCGAAGTTAAAGCCTGCGCTGGATACTTTCTTTGACAATGTCTTAATTATGGATAAGGATGAATCTGTAAGGAATAACAGGCTGGTTTTGTTAACTCATCTTACAAACACATTTTCGAGAATTGCGGATTTTTCGCAGATAGTATAAGTGCGAAAGTGTTTATGATGCAGCCCGGGGTCTAAAGACCCCCGGCTACAACGCAAAAATTGCGCAAAAAATATTTTGGGGGATTTATGAAA
Source organism: Elusimicrobiota bacterium (assembly GCA_043820025.1). Lineage (GTDB taxonomy): Bacteria > RUG730 > RUG730 > JBDRED01 > JBDRED01 > JBDRED01. Next base: position 21,368 of record JBDRED010000021.1, on the reverse strand, counting down.
AAGATAATAAGACTTACGTTAGCGCTATTAATGCTATTATCTGCTACAAACATTTTTTCTTACTCAGTGACTGATCCTAATAAAATTATTGCTGATCCGGGTTTTTATAAAGGGAAGGATGTAATAATTTACACAAAGTTTGACACAAAGACTGAAACAGGAAAATTTAGGCCGTATACATCAATAGGAATCGAATATGTCTATGACGTAAATGATAATAGTTTAACAGATATTATCAACTCCCTCCGGACATCCGATAAAGTAACCATTAAAGGCAGGGTTTTAGACCGGCAGGATACATTCTACCCTGTTGTTGAGGTTCACGCTATAGCAAAAAGCTGGATTGATATGACAATAATGCTGGAGACAAAAGACCAAAAAAAAGGCGAGGTTGAGGTAACCTGCCCGAACTGCGGCCATCATTTCTGGTGGAAAACGGAGTAAGAATAGAATTGAGAATTATGGAAAATCAAAATCAACCAATTATTGGTCCAAAAAGAATAAAGATTCGCGATTCCTGGGGATCGAGGCTTGGTATTATTCTTGCTGTTGCAGGCAGTGCTATAGGCCTTGGAAACTTTTTGAGGTTTCCTGTGCAGGCCGCAAGCAATGGCGGCGGCGCATTCATGATTCCGTATTTTGTGGCGCTTATACTTCTTGGTATACCGCTCATGTGGATAGAATGGACAATCGGCAGATATGGCGGAGGTATTGAACATGGTACGGCTCCCGGAATATTTCATACTATGTGGGAGAAGAATAGATTTATTAAATATTTTGGTGTGATTGGTATTTTTGGGCCTTTAATTATTTTAATATATTATACTTATATTGAGTCGTGGCTGTTGGGCTTCGCCGTATTTAGTTTAACGCCAAAATATGCGGCAGCCCTTAATTCCGGGCTTATGCAGAATTTTCTGGCAGGTTACCAGGGCTTGGAAAAAAATCAGTTTTTTAGCGGGATTGGGCCTGCGTATATGTTCTTTTTTATTACCTTTGTTCTTAATTTTTTAGTCGTATACTTTGGAATAAAACATGGAATTGAAAAAATATGCAGGCTCTTTCTTCCAATATTTCTTTTAATGGGCGTGATTATGGCAGTAAGAGTCTTGACGCTGAAAGCCCCTGCGTCAACTGTCGAATCTTACACTATTAAAGACGCGCTGGGTTTCTTATGGAATCCAAACTTTGCGTATCTTAAAAGCGCAAAGGTTTGGCTCGCGGCCGCAGGGCAGGTGTTTTTTACGCTTAGCGTTGGAATAGGTGTTATACTCACATACGCGAGTTATCTAAAAAAAAGTGACGACGTAGTATTAAACGGATTAGCTGCTGTAAGCACAAACGAATTTGCCGAAGTGATTTTAGGAAGTAGTATTGTTATTCCGGCCGCATACATGTTTTTTGGGCCGAAACAAATAGTTAGTATTGCCCAAAGCGGCACGTTTAACCTTAGTTTTGTCACAATGCCCATAATATTTCATAATATCCCGGTGGGCGTATTCTTTTCATTCCTATGGTTCCTTTTACTCTTTATGGCAGGTATCACATCTTCAATATCACTGCTTCAGCCTGCAATAGCGTTTTTAGAGGATGAGTTTGATGTATCCAGGGAAAAGGCTGTTAAAATAATTGCCGTAATATGTTTTATTTTATGCCATGCTCCTATCTTGTTTATCAGTAAAGGCGTGATAGGGGAGCTGGATTTCTGGGGCGGCACATTCTGCCTGGTATTATTCGGCACAGTTGAGGCTTTTTTATTTGTTTGGATATTTGGTATGGATAAAGCGTGGGATGAGATACATCAAGGCGCTGACATGAAAATCCCGGGGTGGTATAAGCCGGTTATTAAGTATGTAACTCCAACATTTTTGCTGGTTATTCTTGCGGTTTGGTTTTATCAGGAAGGTCTGCCTACAATCTCGATGCATAATATCGCGCCTGAAAATAGAGTATATATTCTTGCAACCAGGCTTGGGCTTTTGGCAATATTTATTTTATTGGCGTTTTTGGTACGCCACGCCTGGAGAAAAAAGACTCGAGAGTCATTATAATTCATTGTTTTGATATTCTGTTATTCCTGCCCCGCTTATGGCCGGATAAACTGCGGCGGGAATCCTGTTTCTGTTGTCATTCCTGCGAAAGCAGGAATGACAGAGGGGAAATTTTTATGACTATATTTGGATGGATAATGCTTATTGTATCATGGAGCGTAATAATAGGGCTTATGATATTTTGCTATAAAAGAATATTGAAGAAATAAGAGAAATAAATGTGTGGACTGCAGCCCGGTCCGTCTGCGACAGGCAGCTCTCATTCTGAGGGCTGCTGCACTAAGCCACCGCATTTTGCGGGGTCCAGCTTAGGCGGTGAAATCTTCGTGAGTGGTAACTCTTTCGGAGATCCTTCGTTTCACTCAGGATGACGCAGGAGCGTTATCTGTGTAATCTGTGTATAAAATCTTCGCAAAAAATTCACAAAAATTCACAATAACTTCGCTTTGTTTTCAATGGTTTCTGTGGTATTTTTATATTAGTCCATAGGAGGATTATATTTAAATGAAGAAACTATCTAATATCATCTCCAATATGAATAGGGCTAAGATTGCGGGCACAGCAGTCCTTTTTGCGTTCTGTATTCAGGTTACAGCGCAGGCGTATGTTGGCGCTGTGGGAGTTCCAACTAACAGCCTGATTAACTCTGACGCAGTTAAGTCTGTACTGAGTTCAGCAGCAGTTAGGCCGCGTATTAAGCGTGTATTTGACGCTTCATTTGCGCTTATATGCAGCGCAGGCAATGTTTCTATTGTTACATTCCGCTCAGTCAAATTTCAAAAAATCGCTTCGTCCGAAACAAAGATAAAACACAATAATGATTTTGGGACTGAGTTTGAAAATACTTCTAAACCAAACGACTATATCATTGCTGTAAGCATGTATGAATACCTGATCAAGTATTTAAAAAAGATTTGCGGGCACAAACAGAATATCAGCAATGGAGTGTTTAATAAAAATTTCGGTCATAATAAACTAGACGGAATCTGGAGGGATAGATCCGGCTTTTCATCGCTGTTTGGCGTATGGAAGGCTGATATTTTATTTATGGCGCTTAGCGTATTTTATTATTTGACAAAAATAAGGAGTATGTTAAAGCGTGTTGATGAGTCGAGGTCAGAAAAGGAAGATATTGAAAATATAACGAATATGGATGGCAGTAAAAACGCGTTTGGGTCTTTTAAAAAAGATCTTAACGCGTTTTTTTATTATAAATCAAACAGAGAAAGTAGGGGTCAGGTCTCCACATTCCACAAAAATGTGGAATGTGGAGACCTGACCCCTATAAATTTATTAGGGGGTGGTACTCATGAAGTACTCGGATTATCTTAAGTTGAAAGGCAAACGTTTATTAAATAGAATTATGCGGTGGCATGAAGACGGGAGGAGCAGGTTCTCGTCTACAACGCGCACAGTCGCTCTGGCAGTGCTTGTCACATTTATTACTGTGACATGCCATGACTTTGTCTGGGCAGCAGCGCCGGCGCCGGCTCTTGGCAGCGCGCTATACATGCCTCCAAGCTATGGAAAGGTTGTTGAAACATTTAATGGTAAAAGCGATGAAAAGGTTATCTGTATAAAAGATCTGCACTGTCACCCCCAGGCGCAGAAAAATATTAAAGAGATAATCCGAGTAATTAAAGAGACATATGGCGAAGACGCTAAGTTTGTCGGTATTGAAGGTTCATGGGGAGAGATTGACACCGCAATCTTAGCCAGTATACCTGATAAAACCGTAAAAGAAAGGGTTGTAAATTATTTTGTTGAAAGCGGAGATATAAGCGGCCCTGAATATTATTCAATAGAAAATCCAGGTAAGCTTACGCTTGAAGGTATTGAGGATCCGCAAACCTATAAGCATGACTTCCGTATGCTTTACAAGTCGCTTGAATACAGAATGATGCTTTTGGGCATTATGGACAGGGTTAAAAATGTTCTTACAAAAGGTAAGAGATATTTATATACAAACGCATTAAAGGAGTTTGAGGAAACTGAAAAGAGATACTTAAACGGCAAACTTTCGCTGGAATCATACTTAAAATTTTTAAAATCAAAGGCTGATGAATACAATGTCCCGTTTGAAAAACAATATCCGCAGTTAAATAATCTTTTGAGCGCAGCTGCATTAAGAAAGACCCTTAACACAGACTCAGTATTAACCGAGACATCATACATTATGAGCCGTTTAAAGGAAGTTATTACTGAGAAAGAGTTTGACAACTTAGAAACATGGTCGCATAAGGACACAGACGCCTACTATTTATTCCTAAAGGATTTTATAAAAACAAAACAGCTCGATATTACAAGCACATATCCTGCGCTCAGCGCATACTTTAAATATCTTGAGTATGCCAGCTCAATTGACGACTCAAAGCTCTTAGAGGAAAAAGAGCATCTTACTTATACATTGAAACAGGCGTTTATGAGAGGCAGAACGGATGGTAACACGCTTTTATACTGCGATCATTATATGGGCCTTATGGATAATTATTTATCTAACCGCGTCAGCAGTCAGGACGCGGAAGAATGGAAAGGCGCAAAGGACGCATTCTACTCAAAGGCAGGAGAGATAACTGGAAAGTTATCGCATGTTAATTACTTTGCCCAGAACAAAGAGCTTTTAGCAGAGGCTGATGATAATATGGAATCATTCTATCAGCTTGCAGAAAAACGTAACGAGATACTTGTAAACAATACGTTAAAAATAGGCAAAAAGCTAAAATCAAAAATAAAGGTAATGGTTGTGGGCGGATACCACGCTCAGGGAATAAAAGAGGTTTTAAGAGGACGCGGCGTATCATTTGAGATTATAACGCCAACTGTAACTGAGGAAGATTCGAGAGGCCTTTATTTATCGCGCGTGTTTGGCCAGGCAGAGCGTATGGCATTTGACGGCGCAAAGAACCTTGCAAGCAAGTATCTGCCGGGACGCGAAACAGCGCAGGCTCTTATGGTGCAGAGTTATTTAATGGCCGCTGATTTTGATACTGCAAAAGCCAAAGATATAATTGAGCAGGTTAATGCTGAATTATTTAAAGCTTTTGGCGAAGACTTCACAAAGGTAACAGAATTCTACCGAGTGATGCTTAAAATTTATAATGAATTAAAAACTAAGGAAGCGCCGGGAATAAACTTTGAAGTAATACAGGAAAATGGTCAAATTATTGTTAATACAACATTAAATGGAACTATTGTAAGAACGGTTTATAAAGAAGGCGAGCTGAAAATGGAAGAGGAAGAGTCACTGGTTGAAGAGGAAGAAGTGGTAGTGGGAGAGGAAGCAGCTCCGGCGGTAATCAAGGACCTGACTCTAGACGATAAAACAGCCGCTTACTATAAAACATACAATGTAAGCACAGCAGGACTTGACGAGCTTGAAAAGTATTTTACTTATGATGAATTGGGAAATGTTACATATAAGGTTGATAAATTTAGAGATTCTGGCGCATATAGCGCAGTAAAAATAGCTGTTGATAATGGAACTTGGAAAACCTCGCTTTCCAAAAATCTTTTTAATGCAGTTGCTCTTGTAGACTATATGTTTACTAAAAATAACAGAGTTCAGCTTAGGCCTGCGCAGGTAGCGGGCCTTGTTTACCTTGCTTTGGGACAGTCTGTTCAGGCAGGTACTGCTATGGGTAAAACCGAAATGCTTGTCGCAAGGCATCAGATGATGAAGTGGCTCTTAGGCAACAAATATAGAGGCACACTAGTGCTTGAAAATGAGGCTGCTTTATTAAAGTTCTTAAATGACCCCGGCGATGAGAATATTATTGCTATTCCGGATCAGTTTAAAGTATTTGGCCTTACAATGGTCAATGGCAGTGAATTATTTATACAGGGCAAATTCAATGACTTAGCAAAGGCTTATAATAACCCCGATGTTATAGTATTAGACACGCATGACCAGTTTGGACATAAAGGCCATTACAGAGGCGACCCGAGCGGTATATTCGACGCATTCATGGCTCAGAACGTAATTGATTTCGATGAATTTCATTTATTTAACATGAGCTTTATTATAAGCGGAGATATTCAAAAAGGCGTAAACTTCAGAAGGCTTGCAGGTTTATATAGAAACTTAGACAATATGGTTAAAAGCGGAAAGGCCAAAAAGGCGGCTACTCAAGACCAGCTTCAAGCCTTCAATACAAGAGGCATTCCCGCATACTGGGTTGATGAGGACACAAACCTGTTTATGTATACAGAGGCATTGTCAGAGATTTTAACAAAAAGGATGTTTGGCAAGGATTATACTCCGCGCGAACTTAACCAGGCATTTTTAGTCTATTTCCATTATCAATCTGCAAAAAATTATGCTGTAACTGCTGATCAGGCATCAAGCGCCGGAATAGTTTTTAATGCTTTAAGAACGGTTGGAGCAAAATATGATAATCATCCGGTAAGAATGGATGATGTGCATGTTTATACTATAGGAGATGACTATAAAACAGCAGTTGAAAGAAATGAATTAGCTGTTCTAATACAACAGGATGAGGCAGGTAAATGGGATATTAGCTTTTCACAGCCTATGCTTAATACTCCTTTAACCGGAAAAGGTTTTGCAAAGCTGAGAAATGATATTGTAAAAGGAATGCAGGTTAAGATTGTGCCTGTTGACGCTTTAGGAAAAGCTCAGCCGGATCAGGAGATAGGCGACGAGCTGACAACAGCTAATTGCGCGATTAAAAGTAATCAGGCTGTAAAAAGAGGCGTTATAGTACGAGCGGTTACGGGTTTATTGACCTGGAGTATGTTTATTCTTTCATTGCCTGTGCGATTTATTAATTCAATATACGTTCTAGCCAAGAAAATACTGTTCTTTATTCTTCCATCTAAGAAAGCGTCAAGCGTAGTTTGGTCAGATGTAACTGCTGATTTCAGATTAAATGTTTTATATTACACAGGAAATATTTTAAGCAAAATATTTAAAAGAGGGCAGGGAATTAACCTTTCAAATCTTATATTGCCAAAGAAAGTAGAAAGCTCAGTTACCAGAAGCGAATTTTTGGGCAGTAATAAAGGTAGACGTATGGTGCTCGGCGTATCAGCAACGCTGGATGATGAGACAAAGGCTCTCTTAGGCACAGGCATGGTTGTTATTGACGAAGGCGCAATGTCAAACCTGGAGTATTTAACTGAAAAGAGAGTTAATAACGCAGGTGAGCATGCACAAAAAATCGCAGATCAGCAGGAAAACGGAAAGAAAAAAGCAGGTATAAAAAAAGCTGTTTCAGTACAGGTTCTGGAATCAAGGCTTGATACTATGGCTCAGAATATAGTTAATGCTTGGACAGCTGAAAATATACACACTGACAGAAAGTCATTTACAGCTCAGTTAATCATTGGCACAGACCCTGATGAAATTACAGCAGTCAGGCAGGCAGTTGAAGCAAAACTGAGAGCCAAAAATATTAACCCGGATGATTATATAGTTGAAATAGACCCAGATACTAACCCGGAAGATATAAACGATACTGCAAGTAATATGGCTGAGCAGGGCAAGATAGTATTTGCAAACCTGCGTATGTCAACAGGCGTAAACGTAAAAGGTAATGTTGACCTGCATATAATTGACGCGGACCGTATGTCATCTGATACATTTAACCAGACACTCGGACGCGTAGCGCGTACAGATGACGCAAGCGCCGCAATTTTTGTATATATGAATAAATCAAGGCTTGAAAGAGTGCTTGTTGATAAGCTGGGTAACAGGCCGGGATCAATAAGTGAAGATGATCCATATTATAAAGCTTATCTACAAATATTTAATACGAAACGCCTTAAATTTGCAGGGCAAGCGCTTGAAAAATATCAAAAGGGGGATACTCTCCAAGATTTTGAAAGATTATATCTGTTACAGTATATCACAAAGCAGGCTCAGGTTGGACAAAAGTTACTGCAGGCTTGGTATGAAGCAAAGCGCGCAGAATACATTAGAATTTTAAAGGATGCTGCAGACAAGTTTGGCGAAGACAGCGAGGTTGCAAATCAAATAAAGGACTTTATTACAAACCAGATTGATAATGCGCCTTCTGCAGGAGCTTTGAGGCTTCCTGAAGATAATACGGTTTCAAGCGCAGAAATATTCAGGCGCCAGACAGAGCAGTTAAAGAATGAGTTAAAAGGTTTTTGGACATCGCTTCAGACAAGAATAGGAATAGTAGAAGGAGATACAGGGAATGTAAATGCGATGCTGGGTATTCTTAGAGAGTCTGAAAAAGGTATAGAAAATATTGACGCTGAGCGTGAACTTAAGGAAAGCGGCCTTGATTATTTAATACTTCCGCATCAGGAAAAGGAAGACCCGTACATTAAGCAGATGCAGGTAGTTAATGTAATGAAGAGAGTTCAGCAGTTTAAGGAGATTGAAGCTGAATTAGAAACTGAAGCTGAAACAGGTACGGGCGTGGTATCGAGCGCTGAGCGTATTGCCTTTGAAATGAAGTCAAAAAATATTATGGCTATTACAGGCGCAAATGATGCTAGGGGAATATTTACAAACTATACAGAAAGAGAAGCGCGTTTAGAGGCTGAAAACCTGGCCGCGTCGCCTGTGCTTCAGAGAAATTATTTGGTAATGGTTGTTCCTGATAAGGGCCTTTTCGGAAAAGCAAGAAAGGCTGTAAGAGGCAGGAATGCGAGAATAGTAATAGTTAAGAAAGAAACAGATGAATATAGCGAGCTTGGCAGAAAAAAATGGTGGTGGAGAGCGTATGAAAAAATCAGATCGCAGAAGAGCCAGGATAAACGCGACGCGGATGCTGTTAGAAGCGCTTTTGGATTTGGAATATTAGGTGTTGGCGGACGGACTGCTATAGATTCAACAGACCCTTTATTTACAAGGCTCATGCAGCTTTCGTATGAAAACTTTAACGGACAGTATTCAGAAGTAATGGAAAGCCTAATAGGTTCGCTTCTTGATAAAGGCAGCAGCAAAACAGGCAAGGTTTTAAATGAGATGGAGAAACGTCAGCGCGCGCAAAAGGTTATGAAGGCAGTTGGCGCTATTACAAAACAGAGAAAGGATAGATATACAGATAATTTAGTAAACGCGTATCATGGCGGCGGATACTTTGCTCGTAATATCGGCAATATACTCGGCTTAAGGTTTTTACCGTTCAGAATACCGGTAATTTCACAAATAGGCGGTTTTATTACCGCTGTTTTAAATTTTATATTTTACGGAAATACATATAAATTTTCGAGGCTTGTCACACCTATTATCGCTAAAGGCGCCTATGAACTGATGGATGGGGAGAAAAAAGAGCGGATAAACTATGCGTCTATGGCTGATTATCTAAAAGCAGAGAATGCTTCATTTACTATGGACAATGCTCCAAGATATGCATTAATGGCAAAGCGCGCAGGCGAGATGTATGAGCGCGAGAAGGAACGATGGGCTGAGAACTATGGTATTAAAACATTCGACCAGTTCTTTATATTAACTCTTAATTTAATGCAGAGGATAGAGCAGGACAGAGAAGACCTGGATGAATTGGTGTTCCTTGGTAAGACAAAGAGACAGCTTGGAATAATGCCAAGCACATTATTAGATACAACCGGACTGAAAACCGGCCTTATGCAGATGCGAAAGTATCATATGCAGGGCGGAGATACTCCTCCGGCAGATGATTTGATGAGACAATGGGGGATAAGGAAAGGAACAAGAAGTTTTCTAACAGCTGCGTGGGTATTCATCGTAGAGGATGATGATAGAAAACTTTTCCCAAAAGCATCATCACTCGCGAATCAGGTAAAAGATGAAAGAAATAAGGCCAGGAAAACAGCTCTTAATGAAGAGTACAGAGTTGTATTCTACGCAACATATAGAAACGCAATTCGTAAAACAACGAACCAAATAATGGATGCTTATAAATACGAGCAGACCCGTCAAAAAACTACGCCAATAGGAAGATTCTTAAAGAAACATTACAAGATAGCAAATGTAGTAAAGCTTTCATGGATGGTATTTACAAAGTTTATATTCCAAGGCGTAATGATAGTAATGATGGCAATGGGCAGCTGGCAGGGTATTATAATAGGCCTTAGCATGAAGGTTGTAACAAAGATAGTAACTCCGTTCTTAATGAAACGCGTTCAGAATTCAACGCTTATTCCGTATGCATGGAAGGAGCCTATGATGGCAGGCGTTCAGGCTGCGTCTGTTATGTATGTAGCTGTTGCCGCAGTTGCAATGACAGGCAATATATCAAGTATGATAGAAGCTAAGGTAAGTACGCCGGAACAGGACAACGGGGAATTAACTGTTAGAGATGAAGAAGGCAATATTTATGAATATGAAGATACAAATAACAACGGTGTTTTAGACGATGAGGATAAGCTTGTAAGAATGTATAAGGACGGCCAATGGTATGATTTGCAGTCAGACGGCACATGGAAGGTATATACGGATGACGGCGATAAAATATTTAATACGGAAAAGGACACACTCATTCCCGAAGGCCCTGCGCCCGAACCCGCTGAACCATACTTAAATGACGACGGAAACTGGGTAGTTGATAACGGCGATGGAACTATATCTATTTATGGAAATACTAAAGAAGATGAGGAAGAAGTATTTAATATAGAAGAAGATACGCTCATCGAAACAACGCCTGCAGGAGAGGTTACATACACAGGCGAGTGGCGCGTATTAAATGCTGATGGAAGTTATACAATATATGCTGATGACGGCGATGGAATGTTCGATCCTGACAAGGATATTCCAATAAGAATGGAACAAACATTTAGGTCATCTGTAATGGGCACATACGGAAAGATAATGAGCTGGGCAAATCCGATGCAGCTGCCATTCACATTAATGCGGCAGTTGTATCTTAATGGCAGTGAGCTTGAAACTGAAGATACGCCTGAATTTGGCAAGAATGATCCTGAGCTGGGCGAAGACGGCAAGTGGTATTGGCAAAAAGATAACGGACAGATCGAGGTTTGGGATGATGATGGTGACGGAGAGTTTGATCCTGAAAAGGATACAAGAAGGGAAGACTTGGATACTCATGCTGATGTATGGGCATATTTAGACGAGGACGGTTACTGGCATGTATTCCAGAAAAATGGCAATGAAGTCATTTACCGCGATGATTTGGCAGGCCAAGGCTGGAGCGAGCCTAAATTAGACGAGGACGGGAATTGGTATCAGCTTGATGATAATGGAGTAATACATGTATGGGAGGACGACGGCGATGGCGAGTTTGACCCTGATAAAGATACAAAGAAGGATGATATAGACAAGAGGACTCTTAATATTTCCAGGGAAACTTATATTGAAACAAAGTATTCAAGCGATCATACTTTTACGCGAATATTATATTGGATGACTCCGCTTGCGTGGGCTGACGCTCTGCTTCAAACAGTTGAGCTTGGGTATGCGGAACCATTGAAAGATAATGAACTGCCGGATGAAAACGACGATGAAGAGACAAAACAGAAAAAAGAAGAGATAGCTTCTAAAAAGGCGGGAAGAAAGATCAAATTAACGCCTGCAATGCGCAGATATCTTTTATTACAAGCGCCTGCGTATTCATTTTTTAATGGCGACGCATTGGGCCAGATACATGCAATGCAGGATTTTGAAGATAATAGAGCAAATGTTATTGATTCATATTATGCGTATAAAGAACTGGCGGAGCATTATGATGACGGCGGATACATTCCCGGCGGCGGCGGATACATTCCCGGCGGCGGCGGATATATTCCCGGCGGCGGCGGATATATTCCCGGTGGCGGCGGATATATTCCCTATAATCCTAATATATACACAAATGCAAACTCTGAAAAGACAGAACAAGAGGCTGAGGATGAGGAAGACGCCAAATCCAATGAACAGGAGACGACATATAACGATGTTTCAACTGCATTATACGCGCCGACTGCGGAAATCGGCGGGCCGGTATTATTAGGAGCAGATGGCGGGCCTGAGCCATTAGGAGTTGAAACTACTGAGGAGTCATGGACACAGCTTCCTGACGGACGCTGGGTGCATGTCATAACATATTATGATGACGGTGTAGTTTATAAAAGCGAGACTTATACATATTTAGACAATGGCGATGGCGTTTTTGATGTTTCTGATACTTCAGGCGAGATACTTTTGACAAAAGAGACAGGCACTCCGGGTGAAGGCAGAATAAGGACAATTTATTACAACCTTGATAGAAGTGAAAGTCAGGTAATTGTTTGGACAGATGCTGACAGCGGCTATATCTATAATTCTTCAGTTATTGCCGATGCTGACGAGATTGCAGGGAATAATGATAATGCCGTAGGAACAATCGAAATTACCGATGATGCAGGCCTTATAAAGATTGTTGAAACATACACAGACGGAAGAAGCGAAGTTACTACATGGTACAATGCTGACGGAAGTGTTAATAAATCATTGATTGGAACAAATCTGTATGTTCCAAATCCAAGCAATCCAAATGAGATGTTTTTATACTATGATGAAAATGGCGATGGTACGGGAGATGCCTTAACAGCGAAGTATGTATTTACAGAAACATGGGTAGGCAGTAATAAGATAAACGTTACTGATTATATCGAATATTATGATACTGACGGAGTTACGGTAGCTTCAACTGTAGACTATACCGCTTATTCAGTTATCAGCGGCGATCCAATAGAGGGGAAAAGCTATGACGGAGCGTTTACCACAGACCCTGAGGGCGCATCAAGAACAAACCTGGTATATATGGAAATATCCGAGGAAGATATTGACGGCGATGGTGTTAATGAGACAAAGGTAGAGAATTATTATAAAGATGCGGGCATGACAATAAAGATAAGGAGCATATGGTACAATGACGACGCGACTGTGAATAGAATTTTAGAAGATGAGACAGGCAGACTTTATATAGTTGACACTCTGGACCCAAATCTTGTTCATATTTATAATGATGTTAATAAAAATGGTATTGTAGACGCTGAAGATACGGCGCTTCAAAATATTATGTATTCAGGCGCTAAGATTAGTTATATTGAATATTATAATGCCGACGGAACAAGCATTGTAAAAACGGTTAATTATACGGCGTATAGCGGCGACGACCCGATTAATGGCGTTGTGTATAGCGGCGATCATAATAATATAGGCGTTTGGGCAAGCCAATTAGGGACAATTTCTATTTCAGAGCAGGAAATAGACGGAAAACTTTTAACGCGCGTAGCGTTTACAAGGCGCGATGAGATAGTAGTATCAGAAACAAACTGGTATGATACAAATGACAATGTTTATCAGACCTTAGACAACAAATCGCATAAATTATATAGGCCGGACGCTGTTGATTCAAATATTGTGCATGTATATATCGATTCCAATGCGGACGGCGCGCCTGACACAGGCCTTGAGATTGAGCGTTGGGTATATACAATGGACGGCAGTAATAAGGTTGTTGATTATATTCAGTACTATGACAAGGACGGGGCTGTAGTCACAACATTAGATTACACAGCGTATGATGGAAACGGCAACGCGGTTGACGGCGTTATTCGTGACGGCGATATTTCGGCAGGCGTTATAAAATATATAACTATAGTTAATAGTTATGATATAAACGGTAATCTTACCCAGAGCGTTCTTTATGCGTACAATGACGCTTCTAAGACGGATTTAAGTAAGATAGAATGGTATGACGGCGGCGGTAATTTGTGGAAGTCATGGGCAGGCGGCGAGCTTTATGTGAATAGCGCCACTATTCCGGGCAAAGTTTATGTTTATATTGATAAAAATGCGAATGGGATGATAGATTCAGGCACAAACATAGTCCGCACAGAGCAATATCAATATGATGGAAACAATGTAGTAATTAGTTATATTACATATCATAACTCAGCAGGCGCAGCAGTTAGAACTGTAGAGTATTCAGCTTATGATAGCGACGGCAAACCAACATTAGGTATTTCCTATGACGGCGCGTATAATAATCCGGTCAAAGATAATTTAAGATATCTCACGATAGACACAATAAATAATATTGTTTATGAGTATACAGACGCAGGCAGAACAGACCTGGTTAAAACTTCATGGTACGATGCTGACGGCGTTGAAATAAAGATGTGGGATTCGGAAAAGAAAATCCTTTATATAAGGACAGGGAATACAGCTACGGTGTATTTAAATAATACAACAGGCGATACCTCGAGCGGATACAAGTATTCTGATGAAACATACGACACAAACGGCAGGCTTGTGCATGCTGAGTATTATGATGAATCAGGCGCTGTAATTGTGCGTTCGGTAAATTATGAATATGACGCTTTTGGCGCGCGCACCGGCGGTATTTCATACGACGGCGCGTATACTGCTGATCCTGCGGGCGCAGGCAGAACGAATATTCGTTACATTACAATAACAGGAAACAAGGTTGAGGAGTTTAGCAATTCTGCAAAGACAGTACTCATAAGAACTCTCTGGTATGATGACAGGGTAGTAATAAAGGAATGGGATAATGTCAATAATGTGTTATACGTAATGGAAGGAAATGCGGTAACGATTTATAATAATAACACAACAGGCGAAATTACGAGCGGAACATTATCAAGTTTAACCGAGTATGATGAGGATGGCAGGATTGACTATATTGAATATTATGATACAGACGGTATAACTGTAATAAGAACCCTTGACTACTTAACATACGATTCATCCGATAATCCAATAACCGCGATAGCGTATGACGGCGCGTATACCGCTGACCCGGTTGGAGAAAGCAGAGGAAATATTACATATATCAACATAATAAATACATACGCCGATAATGTGCTGACAGATGTAAAGGTAGATGAATACAGTAATTCTGCGAAAACAAATTTAATAAGAATCACATGGTATCAGGATGATAATAATTTTCAAGCTCCTGTAAAGACATGGTACGACGGAAGGATATATGTAGTCAGCCCAAGTAATCCTAATAAGATATATGTCTATATTGACGCAAATCATAATGGTTCGCCTGATGTAGGGACAAACCTGGTCCAGACAATAGTATATACTTATGACGGAAGCAATAGAGTAATAGATTATATAACATATCATAACAAGGCAGGCGCTCCGGCTAAAACGCTGGATTATTTAACTTATGACGCGGACGGCAATCCCGTAAACGCGGTTTCATACAGCGGCGCGTATACTGCAAATTACACAAGCGCTTCTAATTTAAGATACTTAACACTTTCAGAAGACGGCGCATTGGTAAAGGTAGAAGAATACAGCGATGCCGGAAAGACAAACCTAATAATAACTTCATGGTACGATACTGACGGAATATTAACAAAGGCATGGGATCCAAATACAAATACTCTGTATGTAAGGAATGGCGACAAGCTGGATGTGTATAAATACAACACCACAGGAGACGAGGCTGATCCTAATGATTTTCATTTTGCGTCATACACGTATAATGACCAGGATCAAATAGATTATATAGAGTACTATGGATCAGACGGAGTAACAGTTGCAAGAACAGTAGATTACGAGACATACGACGCGAACGGTAATCCTGAACTGGGCATAAGCTATGAAGGCGCTTATACAGCTGTGCCGGTTATAGATAAATATTTAAGCGTGTCATACGTTTATGATGTTGACGGCGAGACTGTGCTGTCAAGCACTGTTGAGGAGTATAGCGATTCTGCCAGGACAAACTTAATAAGGAGAACAATATATGACGCGAATGGCAATGTTCAGTCAGATTGGGATGTAGTTAAACAAACGCTTTATATAGTAACAGGCAATCAGGCGGATATATATCTTAACAACACTTCAGGCGATACGAGCACAGGTTACTTATACGCTACAGAAACATATAACAGCGATAACGAGGTAGATTATGTTGAGTATTATGACCCTGCCGGAGTGACAATAGTCAGCACAACAGACTATGACTATGATGCGAGCGGCAAGCGCGTATCAGGAATATCATACAACGGCGCTTACACAGCTGACCCTGCGGGCGACGGAAGAACTATTACGTATCTTACGATAGTAGATAATGTTGTTTATGAATATTCGGATCCGGCAAAGACAACGCTGATAAGAGTAACATGGTATGACGAGGAAGGAATAGTAAAGGCATGGGATGTAACAAAGAGCATATTATATGTCCGCGACGGAGGCGGCGTAAATGTATACAAATACAACACAACAGGCGATGAAAATCAGGCCGATGATTTCTTATACGCAAGATATACTTACGACGATAATGACAGGATTGATTATATTCAGTTTTATGACAAGGACGGAGTGGTAATACGCACAGTTGATTATACAGCGTATGATGCAAATGATAATCCGATTGACGGCATAGCGTATTACGGCGCGTATACTGCTGATCCTATAGGCGAAGGCAGATCAAATCTAAGATACCTTACAATAACCAATCATTATGACGCAGGGCAGAACATGACGGACAGTATTGTAGAGGAATTTACGGACGCAGTCAAGACAACGAGTGTAAGAACAACATGGTATGACACGGACGGCAATGTAACAAAGATGTGGGACGAAGAGAAACAAACGCTTTATATAGTAACAGGCAATCAGGCTGATGTGTATATTAACAACACTTCAGGCGACACAAGCACAGGAACGCTTTACTCGCGGGAAACTTATGATACGGATAATCACATTGATTATGTTGAATACTATAACGCAGACGGCGTAACAATAAGGCGCACAGTAGATTATGAGTATGACGCAAATGGCATAAGGTTTGCGGGTGTTTCCTATGACGGCGCATACACATTAGATCCTGTTGGAGAGGCTAGAGGAAACATAAGATACTTAGATATAGACGAAGCGCAGGGCATAGTAAGCGAATACACAGGCAGGACAGGCGCAGGCACGCCTGCTGATCCGTATGTGTATACAGGATACATTAAAACATCAACATATGGCGTTGATGGATTAACGCGCGAGTACGACGCAGTTAACCATATACTTTATGTAATAAACGGCAATAAGGTAGACGTATATATAAACAACCTTACAGGCATTGAGTCAACTGAGCCGGGCGGCGACGGAACGCATACAGCGACATATACATACATTTCCGGGACTACGCAGATTGACTATGTAGAATATTATGATACAGACCAGACAACTGTAAAACGCACTGTTGATTATACAGCGTATGATGCAAATGACAATCCGATTAACGGCATAGCGCATGACGGCGCGTATACTGCTGATCCTATCGGCGAGGCCAGGACAAATCTAAGATACCTTACAATAACTAATAACTATGATGTGGACGGGAACATAACGGATAGCATGATAGAGGAGTTTACGGACGCAGTCAAGACAACGAGAACAAAGACAACATGGTATGACGCAGACGGCAATGTAACAAAGATGTGGGACGAAGAGAATAAGATATTATACCTTGTTTCAGGAAACCGGGCGGATATATATCTTAACAACACTTCAGGCGATACGAGCACAGGTTACTTATACGCTACAGAAACATATAACGCAAATAATCAGGTTGATTATGTTGAGTATTATAATGCGGACGGCACAGCAGTAATGCGCACGATTGATTATGAATATAATGCGAGCGGAGTCAGGGTAGCAGGCATTGCTTATAACGGAGCGTATACAGCGCCGGGGCCTGATAATAACGCAAACGGTATCCCCGACAACTTGGAAGCAAAAGACGGACTTACATTTTTGAACATAAACACAGCGCTTGGCCGGGTAGAGGAGTATACAACAAGGACAGGGACAGATGTTGACAGTTATGTATATTCAGGCCATACAAAGACAGCATGGTATGACGCTGACGGTAACCTTGAAAGAGAATGGCTGGTAAATCAGAATATATTATATGTAATTAGCGGTAATCAGGTTATTGTATATAAGTATAATACAACAGGGGTTGAAGGCGATGGGTTTAAATATGCCGCATATACATACAACACCGATAACCAAATAGACCATATCGAGTATTTTGACGCAGGCGGCAATGCTGTGCGCGTTTTCCAGTATCTGGATTGGGATGAAAATAATAATCCTACAAAAGGCATAGCGTATGACGCGCCGTATGTGCCTGTGGATATGGCAGACAACGACGGCAACGGTTATCCTGATAATTTGGAAACGCTTTCAAATGTCAGGTATTTGAAGATAACCAACGAATATGAAGGGGACGGCCTTACTTTAAAGTCCAGTACTGTTGAACAGTATTCCGACGCAGGATTAACTACGCTGAGAAGAAGGTCGATTTACGACGGGCTGGGTAATGTGAAGGAAGAATGGGACGTTGACAGAAAGGAGCTTTATATCCGCGATGACGAGAACGCGACTGCTTATATTTATATCAATAACACCACAGGTATTGCTCCCGGCCAGCCCGGCGGCGACGGCAACCTGTATTCAAGAGAGATATATGATGATAATAACCTTGTTATCTATACTGAATATTACAATATAAACACAGGGCTTATAGAAAGAACCGTAAATTATGAATATGACGGAACAGGCAAACGCATAGGCGGCATAGCGTATGACGGCGAGTATACGGCTGATCCTGCGGGAGAATCAAGAGGCAATATCAGATATTTAACGATTACCGAAGAAGAGGGTAAGGTCGAGGAATACAGCGACAGCGCAAAGACAAATCTTTTAAGGACGATCTGGTATAACACAGATAAATCTGTAAATAGAATAAGCGACAGGGCAACCGGTTTATTATATATCCGGGTTGACGCGGTTACAGTAGATATCTACGAGGATGCTGACGGCGACGGCATAGCTGACGGCAATAGGCTTAGGACCATTGTCTATGACGCTCAGCAGAGGATGGATTATGTTGTATATTATGAACAAGACGGCGTTACGCCAAAGAGAACCGTAGGCTATCTTGATTATGACGCTAATGGTAATCCGATTGACGGCGTATCATACGATGGCGGTTATACTGCGGATCCTGTAGCGGATGGCAGAACCAATATTACATATCTTACAATTAACCCTGCTGAAAACTCGGTTTCGGAATATTCTGACAGCGCAAAGACGAATCTTTTAAGAAAAACCTGGTATAATGCTGACGGCAGTGTGATTAAAACGCTGGATGCAAAGACAAACAGGATTTACATTACTGACCTTTCAAATCCGGAATTTGTGGATGTATTCTATGACTTTAACCATGACGGCACAGCTGATTCCAAGAGAATAGAAAGACAAAGATTCGATCCTTTCAACAACGGACGAATAGATTACATTATTTACTACAAAGCTGACGGAACGACAGTGGCGAGCGAGCTTCGGTATACTGCTTATGACACAGACAATAATCCGACAGCAGGCATACTTTATGACGCGGATAATAATCCTATTCAGTATATAACAATAGATAACACAAATAACATTATTTACGTTTACAGCGACAGCGCAAAGACTAATTTATTGACAAAGACATGGATGAATGCTGACGGGACGATAAAGAGGGTATGGAACGCTAAGACAAGACAGCTTTTTGTAACAGACTGGACAAATGACCCGACAGGCAAAACTATAAACGTATACCTGGATATTGCAGATGATGGAGATTTCACAGGCGCTGTTATAGACCACACTACTGTATATGAATTATCTAACAATAATATCATATTAAATTATGAGATATATTACGACGCGAATGGCAATCCGATAAGGCGTATTGTATATAATGATTACAGTCCAAGCGATTCTGAGATTAGCGCAGTTGTATATAATTATGTAAATGGAGCGTGGGAAGGCAATCGGATAGGAACGCTTATTATTTCAGAGGATACAACTACTCTTCCGGGGGAAACACTTAAAAAGGTTGTGTTTACGGATAACTACGGCAGGAGCGAGACAGCATGGTATAGCGATGATGGCGCGCTAAGGCTTCAGCTTAAAGACGGCCGCTGGTATTCGTTCGAGTATGACAACGCTGGCTATCTGACCAAGATGAGCGTGTATGATGATAATATTGTTGAAGGCGTATTTGAGACAGATGAGAACCATGATAATCTTGTAATTGAGTATTACTATGAGAGATACACAACTGCGAGCGGTAAGGTTAATGTCAGAGTTGATTATATAGAGTATTATAAGCTCGACGGCACGGTTGATAAGACGGTTGAGTATGAGGCTTATAACGATGAAGGCCGGCCTACGGACGCAGTAGTATATGACGGCAGTTATACAATCATAGCCGGCGAGAGAACTAATGTAAGATATTTAAAAATCGAGTACGGCTCATTTGACGGCGGAAGGGCTGATGTGAAGGTCACGCAGTACTTACATAGGTCGGGCCCCGATTTTGCAGGCGCATATTCTTATGACAGCGTTGAAAAGACTTCATTCTATGACAATAAAGGACGTGTTGTAAGAGAGGAGACAATGTTCCATGGTAAGGAACGCACATTTGTTTATGAATATAATGATAGTCTTGGACTGCCTCTGCATATAGCAACAAAAATAACCATAACTGACAGTGACGGATATGAGAAGGAATCAACATATGATGCGTCAAAATCAGACAAGGCTAATCATAAATATGCATATTATACGACTGAGAGAAACGCGCCTCAGCATGTGCTTGAGGAAATAGTTAATTTCAGCCTGGATATGTTTGGCAGCAGCAGGGCTGATACAACCTATGTTGATTATTATGACAGGCAGGGCCGTTTACTTTACCGCGACTTTGAAATAACAGATACAACAACATACCTTTCAACAAAGACAGTAAGGCTTTATTTTGATGACAGCGGCAATCCTCTGTATATGTATGCCTTGAATTCCAACGGCCAGGTAATAGACAGAGACGGTAATGTCCTTTATGAGGACAGCGAGCAGAGATGGCGTCCTATAGCAGGCGGCGCCGGCGATACAGACGGG
Organism: Elusimicrobiota bacterium; assembly: GCA_043820025.1. Taxonomy (GTDB): domain Bacteria; phylum RUG730; class RUG730; order JBDRED01; family JBDRED01; genus JBDRED01. Next base: position 428 of record JBDRED010000021.1, on the reverse strand, counting down.
CTTGATCAGCTTGATAACGGCAATGGCGCGTTGTTTAAGTATAGAGTGCGCGTTGTGACTCTTAACCTGCCGGACGCAGGGAGTACACAGCTGACAGAGGTGCGCGTAGAGGATATGACAACAGGTAGATTTTCGTTTATTTACTATGACGATAATGGCGTGCGCAGGGCAGAAGGTATGGATACTGACGGAGACGGCGAGGCTGACGTGTTTACCTATTATGACGAGAGCGGCAGGCCGAACTTTATATGGAACTATATTGTAATGCCGTTTAATATGATGGTTGGTTTAATGAAAGCGCTGCTCGCAAAGATCGGTATTGGCGGAGCAGCTGCAGGCGGAACAGCGGCAATGATTGCAACCACATTTGTGCTTGGGCTTCCTGTGGCTGTTTTATTTATGGCGCTATTATCATGGTCAAACAGAAA
>JBDRED010000020.1:0-45100 GCA_043820025.1 Elusimicrobiota bacterium | reverse complement strand
TTCGCGTTGCGTCGAATTAAACCACATACTCCACCGCTTGTGCGGGTCCCCGTCAATTCCTTTGAGTTTCAACCTTGCGGCCGTACTCCCCAGGTGGATCACTTAATGCGTTAGCTTCAGCACGAAAGGAATTTACACCCCCCGCACTCAGTGATCATCGTTTACAGCTAGGACTACCAGGGTATCTAATCCTGTTTGCTCCCCTAGCTTTCGCGCCTCAGTGTCAGTAATAGGCCAGAAAACCGCTTTCGCCACCGGTGTTCCTCCTGGTATCTACACATTTCACCGCTACTCCAGGAATTCCGTTTTCTCATCCTATACTCAAGTCTGGTAGTTTCAAATGCACGCTCACAGTTGAGCTGTGAGATTTCACATTTGACTTACCAAACCACCTACACGCCCTTTACACCTAGTAATTCCGAATAACGCTTGCACCCTCCGTATTACCGCGGCTGCTGGCACGGAGTTAGCCGGTGCTTCCTTCAGAGGTACCGTCAGAGCTTCTTCCCTCTTGACAGAAGTTTACAATCCTAAGACCTTCATCCTTCACGTGGCGTTGCTGCGTCAGGGTTTCCCCCATTGCGCAAGATTCCCCACTGCTGCCTCCCGTAGGAGTCTGGACCGTATCTCAGTTCCAATGTGGCCGATCACCCTTTCAGGTCGGCTACCCGTCGTTGCCTTGGTGAGCCATTACCTCACCAACTAGCTGATAGGCCGCAGGCCCATCCCCAAGCGAATAAATCCTTTGACCTCAATCTAATCAAGATCGTGGTCTTATGCGGTATTAGCTACGCTTTCGCGAAGTTATCCCCCACTCGGAGGTAGGTTACCCACGTGTTACTCACCCGTTTGCCACTCTCACCATAGTTTTCTTGACCGAAGTCTTAAAAACTATGGATCGCGTTCGACTTGCATGTGTTAAGCACGCCACCAGCGTTAATTCTGAGCCAGGATCAAACTCTCCATAAATTATCACAGAAAGTTGTATCCTTAAAATACAAGTATTACTCATAGATGTTGACATTCATACCCACACCTAAATCTATTTTCTCAAAGATCAAATTAAAAATGGACAGATGAAGATACTATCATAACTTAATCTGCCTGTCAATATATTTTACAACTTTTTTTATATTATTTTTTATAGAAAAAAAGAAGCGAATAAGGCGTATTTATACCATCAATAGAAACCTTTGTCAAGTCTTTTTATAATATTATTTTAATAATTTTATTTGTAATATATAACTTACGGCATTTGCGAGATAAAATCTCTAATTCCCGCGCTACTTCTTTTTTAAAAGAACTGTTGAAACAGCATTAACAATATCTACATCTTTTAATTTATATTTTATTAATAATTCATCAGGCTGGCCTGATTCTCCAAAGCTATCTTTCACAGCAATCATTTCAACAGGAACACCTTTATAGCCGCTTAGCGCTTCGCATACCGCGCTTCCCAGTCCTCCATTCGCCTGATGCTCTTCAACTGTGACAATAGCTCCGGTTTCATCAGCGCATTTAATAATAATCTCTTTATCAATTGGTTTAATTGTATGCATATTAATTACCCTTGCATTGATCCCCTTTCCCTTAAGCATTTCAACTGCGCTCAAACATTCATTTAATATAAGGCCGCAAGATATTATTGTAACATCATTCCCATCACAAAGCATATTCGCTTTTCCTATTACAAATGGTGTGTCATCTTTGGTTATTATTGCTGACGATGGCCTGCCTAACCTCATATATACAGGCCCATTATGCTCTGCAATCACCTTTACCGCTTTACTTGCCTCAACTGCGTCGCAAGGGCAAATCACAGTCATATTGGGAAGCACTCTCATTATTGCCAGATCTTCCAGGCACTGCGCTGTTGCTCCATCAGGCCCAACAGTCAGGCCAGCATGCGACCCTATCAGCTTAACATTTGATTCATTATAACAAACAGAAACTCTTATCTGATCATACGCGCGGTTAGTTAAAAACACAGCAAATGAAACCGCAAATGGAATAAAGCCTTCTTTACTAAAACCAACTGCTGTGCCAACAAGGTCTTGTTCAGAAATTCCTATTTGCAAAAACCGCTCAGGAAATTCTTCTTTAAATAAAATTGCTTTTGTAGCGTCTTCCAAGTCTCCTGAAAGAACTACAATCTTGTTATTTTCCTTGCCCAGCTCGACTAATCCTTCCCCAAATCCGTCGCGGATAGCTTTTTTTTCTGACATTGCTCACTCCGATTATATTAAAATCCCAGCTCCTTCAGCGCTGTTTTTAGCTCTTCATTAGACGGCGCTTTTCCATGCCACTTAGGATTATTTTCCATAAATGAAACACCTTTCCCCTTAATAGTTCTTGCTCTTATAAATGTGGGCCTGCTTTTTGTATTCTCAAACTCATCGAGCGCTATCTTGATTTCTTCAAAATCATGGCCATTTATATCAAAATAATTCCATCCAAAGGATTTAATCTTATCTCTAATAGGTTCTTCTTTCATTAATTCTTCAATAAGGCCGTTTTCCTGTAAGCCGTTGCTATCCAATATAACGCATAAATTATTTAAATTATACTGATGCGCTGTCATTTCTGACTCCCAAATCTGGCCTTCCTGAATTTCTCCATCACCCAATAACACATATACATTGAACTTTTCCCTCTTCATTTTCCCTGCAAGAGCAATACCTGCAGCTACAGACAGACCCTGTCCCAAAGACCCTGTTGAGAGCTCCACTCCCGGAACATCCTTTGAAACATGTCCTTGGAGCAAACCATTAATTTTTCTAAAACTATGAAATTCTTCCTTTGAAAAATAACCGCAGTCAGCCAGAACAGCATATAATGCAGGGCTTGCATGTCCCTTTGACATGATAAACCTGTCGCGGCCATTCCATAGAGGATTTGTCGGGTCATGGCGCAATTTATAATTATATAACACATTCAATATGTCAATACATGACAATGAACCGCCTGAATGTCCTGACCCTGCTTCATTTATCATTTCTAAAATATTTTTTCTTAAATATCCGGAACGTTCTGCAAAATCCTGTTCATTAATTTCTTTATTCATTATAAACCCCGACTTGAACGTTTTTTATTAACTTATACCTTATTATTATTGTTTCCGTTCAATATTTCCTTTTCGCCTTTCTTCCTGGTTAAATTTTTAATGTCCTCGGTTATTGCATAAATACTCGGAACAATAACCAATGTTAAAAATGTTGCTGCAAGAAGGCCATATGCCATAGCTATTGCAGACGGCACAACAAACGGCTCTTCTCCCCCCAGGCCATAGACTAACGGCACTAGAGCGATAATTGTTGTGATTGATGTTAGAAGTATGGGTCTCAGTCTCACCCGTCCGGCATCTATAGCAGCGTCTACAAAATGCATACCCTCTTCTCTTCTTCTATTAATAAAATCAACTAATATAAGAGCGTCATTAACCACAACGCCTGTCAGCCCCACAGTTCCAAAAAGCGCCATAAGACTGATAGGCTGTCCATGCAGATACAATGCAAAAACAACTCCGATTAATCCAAAAGGAACTGATGTCAAAATTATTAAAGGCTGTATAAACGATTTAAACTGTGTAGCAAGAATCAAATATATCAACATAAACGCTATTATAAATGCTTTTGCCAAAGACTGCATAGACTCAGTAGTATCCTCCCATTCGCCGCCGGCTTTAAATGTATAGCCGGGATACCTTTCTGACAAATCCTTAAACTTATTAATAATACTTCTATTAGCCTCAACCGATTTAATCTTGTTCTCATCGAGTGTAGCAGTAACATTAATGAGCCTTCTGCCATCTTTGTGATTGATTCCGCTTACTCCCTGCTCACGCTTAAAATACGCAACCTGATTAAGTTTAATAAGCCTGTTTTGATCATTTGGTATGGTCAAATTCTCGAGCGTTTCAATCTTATCAGTTTTATCCTCCGGAAGTTTAACAATCACATCTATATCTTCCTCACCCTTTCTAAACGTGGCTGCCACTCCTCCCTCAAACGCGTATCTCACAGTAGAAGCAATCTGAAAAACGCTAAGGCCGAGACGCGCCGATTCTTTCTTATTAATAAAAATCCTGATCTCTTCTTTGCCTAGTTCGTAATCATCCTTAATATCCTTTATACCGTCTATTGTGCTCATATACGCCTTTACTTCGTCACTGATTTTTAAGAGCGTTTCAAACTCATCCCCTTTAATATCTATTGATACAGGCTTTCCAACAGGCGGGCCGTTTTGAACCTTTTCGAACTCGAGATTAACAATCTTTGGAAGATTGAGCGCCAATATTTTTTCTCTCAAATCCGCAATTATAGCGTCAGCGTTCCTATCGCGTTTACTTTCCGGAGTCAAATAAATAACGCACTGGCCGTATTTTGTTCCATGCTTATCAAACGGACCACCGCCCAGATCGCCGGAAAAACCAACTGTTGCAGTAACATTATCAAGCTCATCTTTTGATAAATTCAATATAACCTTCTCAACTTCCTCTATTGTCTTTCCTGTTTCAGCAAGCGAGGTTCCCTCAGGTTTCTCGACCCGCACGTAAAATATCTCTATCATCTCAGGAAACAGTTTAAAAGGAATAACCTTTATTGAAAAAATAATCGTGCCTATTAAAATAACAACCATCATCCCTGCCATTTTGTATCTATTATGCACGCTGAATTTTAAAAGTCTCGTATAAGAAGCCAGTAATTTCTGATACCAGAGCGACTCGCTTCCCTTTCTCTCATGCGATGTAAAGTAATGAACAAGAGCTAAGATAATTATCCAGGGCAGTCTGATTATCTTCATAAAAAATGAACAATTATTATCCTGGCCTGTTCCGCAGGAATCATCCTCTTTAATGCCAAGATCCTCTTTTGATTTCAGCGGCTTTACCCATTCGGCTAAGTGTGAAGGCAGAATAACAACAGCCTCAAAAAGCGAAGCTAAAAGGCAAAGAATAATTCCCATTGGGAAAAACTTTAAAAACTTTCCCATAATACCGCTAATAAACATGAGCGGCAAAAATGCAGCGATTGTAGTCATAATAGTAGCTGTAACAGGCGCCACAACCTCTGTCGTTCCTCTAATCACCGCTTCTTTGACAGGCATTCCTTCTTCCATATATCTATATGAATTCTCCGCTATAACAATAGCATCGTCGACAATCATACCCAAAACAATTATTAAGCCAAACATTGTAATAAGATTTAGACTGACATTAAAAAAAGACATCATTATTAAAGCAGTCATAAACGCAAAAGGTATACCCAGCGCAGTAACCAAGGCAACTCTCACATTAAGAAACAAAAGTAGAGTTAAAAGGAGCAGTACCAAACCCATTGAGCCATTTGAAATAAGAACATTAAGTCTTCTTTTCACATAAAAAGCTGTATCATTTAAGAGGTTGATCGACACAGCAGGCGGAAGAATTTGTTTGTAATTCTCAACCTCCTCTTTAATAATATCAACCATAGTAATTGAATCTGCTTTTGTTTTCTTTTTAGGTATGAGATTTATTGAAACCCTGCCATTCGTTTTATACACACGCATTTGTTCTTCAAATGTTTCTTGAATCTTAGCAACGTCTTTAACGCGCAGATAATTACCGTCAGTATTCGTTCTGACAATAATATCTCCGAAACCTTTTGGATCCTCGATCTCTCCTATTGTCCTAATCATTAATTCTTTAGAACCGGTCTCGAGTTTACCGCCCGGAAGATTAATATGCTGACTTTGTATGCTTCTAATTACTTGGGAAAGCGAAATATAATAATCACTCAAATTCTCCGGATCAACCTCTATCCATATTTCCTTATCTCTCCAGCCAACCTTTTCAATAGTCCCAATACCTTTAATATTTTTTAAAATCTCTTCAAAGTTTTTTGCATACGTTCTAAGATCATCTTCAGGCACATTATCTCCTGTAAATGAAATCTCGATCAGAGGATCCTCTATTGTCAGCTCTCTTGTTTCCGGATCTTCAACATCATCAGGCAGATCAACCTTGTCCACCTCGCGCGCAATATCATTTATCACTTTATCCTTATTGTCTACGTCAGGGTCCAGCTCAATAAATATAAAGGAAGTATTCTCAATTGAACCTGAACTATATGTGTCTATTCCATCAACATTCTTTAAAGCGTCCTCTATTGGCACAGTTACCAGCTCCTCTACCTCAGTAGCGCTGGCTCCGGGATAGATAGTCTGCACATATGCGTAATCCACACGTACCCTGGGGAAAACCTCTCTCTGCATATGAAACGCAATATATGCCCCTATGACAATCGCTATAATAGTAATTAAATTTACTAACACTTTTTGATTGATCGAAAATTGAGCAAAATTCACTAAATAAACTCCTTGTATTTAATAAACAATAATGATAGTTTAATGTTTAATAAAATTCAAGAAAAATAAGCTACTCAAATATTGACAATAAATCATTAAACTAATAGAATTTCTTTAATAATTGACAAAGGAGGCAGAATATGTCGATAATGAAAGAAATCCTGGCATATATATCAGTGATTTGTGTAGGCGCAGGAGTGCCTATTGTGCTTTTTGTTAAAGCATTCGAAAATGTTGATAAATTATCCGGATTTGCATGGATAGGCGTTAGCTTAGTTTCAGGGATAGCAATAATATGCAGTGTAATCATTTTGGGAATAACCAGAAGCTTAAGACAGAAATAGAAAGAAATATTTGCAAAATAAATTATTCTATAGTATACTTGTGACTTAATTATTGATCTTTGATCCCTGGTAGCTCAATGGTAGAGCATTCGGCTGTTAACCGAAGGGTTGCTGGTTCGAGTCCAGCCTGGGGAGCCATTTTAAATATTCGAACTATAAAATATTTCGATTATCATCAAAAAAGCCTGGTTTTAAAAAGAGATTTTTAAACTAGGCTTTTTTATTTATCAGTTAAAATTGATTGCCCCTGATGGAAAATTAAGGGAAACGGATTGCGCAAATACAGAAACAATGTTTAGACTTATCCAATCAATTCCCTCTCCTAAAGCAGAACCTTTTAAACGCTGGCATTTGACATGACACCTATAGAATATAAAGAACACAAAGGATTGAAACGAGAAAATTTGAGAGACCACATGAATGATTTATAGCTGATATTTTCCATGCCGGGTAAAGCCTCAACAACAGAAATAGCGCGTAACAAAAATGCAATGGAATTTAATGAAAATAAAAACATAGCAAAACAAGGCGGAGAAGTAGCAGGCAAAGCACGTAAAGATTTAGAACAAAGAAGCGGCAGAAAAGTTATAAGCAAACAAAATTATTTAAACGCGCCGCAGAATAAAAAACTTATTAAATAAAATTATTTATCTTTGAAAAGATCTTTCGAGTATTATCATAAATGCAGATACATGCGCTAGACTGCTTTTCTCAGAGAAGAATATCCGGAAATATTGTTTTTAAATGCTGCGCTGTTTTGATTCCATGCCCACATAAAATCTGTGATTTGAAGCATAAATACTGCAGGATAATGTGTATATTCTTCAAAAATATTCTCACTATCTAACGCATTTGTGAATGCATCGGTTATTTCAGAAACAAATTCATGTGTATATTGGACGCCTTCTCCTATCTGGTAAAAAACTGCATTGGGAATTATTTCTTTTTTCCCCACATTAAAACAAATTACGTTTGGAACATTTACAACAGAGCGGTCATTGCCATTTACACTGAAAGTATCGCCGAAATATAGCGCAAGGTTTTTTTGCGAGTCTATACCGTTCAGTTCAATAAAATTCTTGACTGCCTCTCCTTTATCTAAAATAAAAATAGAAAAAGAGCTAAGCCCTTCCCATTGAAAATCTTTATCCAATTCTTTTTTTATCTCGTCTTTAATCAAATTACGAACTTTTATTGAAGACTCGACCAATTGTTTTTTTTCTGCATCTGTAAATTTTCCTTTTAATTCTCCTTCGGCTGCAGCGCCTTTATCAAATCGTTTTATATCGTTCGGAGGAAATCTTCCTATACCTAATTGCAGGTTTTCCATATTGTATATATGAGGAATAGTTGAAATTGATTTTTCATCTATATTTAAATTGGAACATTGCGGCTCAAATTTGGCTGTGTCGTCGTATGCCCATGGAATAGATACTTTATTAGAAGAGTTCTGAGTTGCTTCGTAATATTTTTTCCATAAGTCTAATTCCTGCACAGATAAATTAAATTTCTTTTTTGCTAGATCAGTTAATAAACCTTTCAATGTTTCAATATCTTTTTGAGTAAATTCCTTATTTGGTTTCAATTTTTGGCTCTCGCCATTATAATCAAAAGAGACCCTGCGTCCTCCGCCGCGGTCATACACTGATAATGACTGCATAATGCTCATACTAAAATTATTAGCTTTAATGTATTCTTTTAGGGGAATAATAATTCGTGTTTCCTCATACGGAGCTCCTGTGATAATTGCGATGTGTATACCTTCTTGCAGTAATGCGCAGAGAGTGCGCAAAAACTTCTGATATTCAGACTTTTTAAAACTTTCTCCGCTGTTTAGCAGTGTGCCGTCTATATCGAACATCAATGCGCCATTTTTGATTTTTGACGGATACTTGCTGATTGTATCTAAAATCTTTTCTCTTGCTAATTCTAAATCATTTATGGAAGAGGCTTGTGTATTGATTGCTTTAAATTGAGAACTTAGATCGAAATATTCAGGCAATGCTTTTTGAACATTTTTTTTTGTTTGCGGGTATAATTCGAGAAATCTTTGAAAGAAATTTTTCCTAGTCTTAAGATCTATATCAGCATTTTTTAATGTTGTATCCAGGCCACTACTCATTTTTCTCAATTTTCTGTCCATGTCTATTTCTTCTTGGTTAGGGAAAGAAGATGTTGGAGCCAAGGCCTGAGAATGTGTTAATGGCGAGATAAAAACTGAAATTGAATACAGCGGATAATAACTATTCTCTAAAACAAAGCACAAGATCAGCGCACAAGCAGCAATCCAATTTCGCATTGTCAGCCTCCTGTAAATTTACAAAGTGACACTACTGTGTCATCTTGAGGATTATTGTCCGAAAGATTTCTGAAAGAGCTTTTTTACCAGAGCCTGAAGTCTCCACCCTATCGAATGATATACGCAAATTGATTTGTGTTTAAATGTTATCACAGATTGATTTTTACGTCAAGAATTGATAACTTATGACAGCTGTTTTAGCCAGTCTTCTATCTCTGTTAGTTCTGTTGGTTTTAGGAAGAATTTCTTAGCGCCTTTTTTCATTACCTCTTCCTTTCTGTCTCCGGAAGCGCTGAATATCGCTATATGAGACGTTATCCCCATATCAAGAAGCCTGTCTAATACTATGCTTCCGTCTACATCGGGTAATGCTAAATCTAATAAAACTACATCAGGCCTAAATTTCTTTGCAGAGTCCAGCCCTGCCTCAGCCGTATTCTTTATCTCTAACTCATAGCCCTTTAGCTGTAAGAAATTCTTAACTGTGTTAGATAATTGTTCATCGTCTTCTATAAGAAGCACCTTTTGGATCTCTAATCCTTTGCCAATACTTGAGGCCAGTTTCATTTCATCGCTGACACATGTCTTATCTCTTCCTGTTTCTTTTGCTTTATACAGAGCGTCATCCGTTCGCTTTACCAGCATATCTTTTAGTTTTTCTACATTATAGTTTAATTTTTCCCTGGCCGTGCTATCCAAATTACCCGTGAAGGTTCCTGCTCCTATGCTTATTGTTACTGATTTAAGTATCTTATGATGCTTTAAACCTGACCTTAACCTCTCTGCAAAGACCTTAGCTCCATCCATATTTGTATCAGGCAGTATTATTACAAACTCTTCTCCTCCATAACGGCAGGGAATATCCGTAGGCCTTCCCGTATCCTTTATATATTGACTAAAAAGCTTTAATATATCGTCTCCCTGCTGATGTCCGTATGTGTCATTGTATTTTTTGAAGAAGTCTATATCTATTAATAGCAGCGATGCGCTTTCGCTGTTTATTATTGCTTTCTCAATATTATCCTTGATCGATTTATCAGCATATCCTTTGTTATATAGCCCGGTTAAAGAATCTCTTACAACATTTCGTGAGACATAAATATTTTGTATCACTATACCCACATTATTGCTAATCATATGCAAGGTATTCATTTCACTTCTATCATAAGCATGCCGGGAACGCTTTTCTCCTATTACAATAAACCCTAATAATCCCTCGAGAATTATTGGGAGAACAATAGAAACGCCCATTTCTTCTACCAGCTCTTTTGCCTGTTTCATATCTGTGAATTTTGTTTCATCAGCCCATTTTTTTAGATCCGTGTAAAATATTTCTTGTTCTCTATCTCTTAAGAGTTTTACTAAAGCATTTCCTTCTTCTACTGAATCTATGTTGTTTAACCCGACCATACTACCCTTTTCATATCCTTTTATATATTTCTCTTCTTCCGCATTATATAAATAAATACCCGCATAAACCGCATTAGCGCTTCGTAATATAATATGAACAACCTCTTTACACAGATCCTCTATATTTCTTATGTATGTAATTCTCTTCGAAGCGTCTATAAGATGTTTCTGGTAGTTATCCTGCAAATTTTTAATTCGTTCCCTATGTAATATTTCTCTTATTTCGACCTGCTCGATAGCCTGAGCTGTCTGCATTGCAGCCTTTCTAAAGAACTCATAATCTTTTTCATCATACACATCTGAAATTTCTGATTCGCCAAGGAACATAAACCCTATAATATTATTTTCCGTCCCCTGCGCTCGAACAATAAGGGGGATACATATTTGAGAATTAAGATCATCAAATTCCTTTACTGTTTTCGCAATCTTTTCATATGAAAAAAGCTTATCTAATTCATCTTTAATAAGTATAGGCGCAATATCTTTATTATCATCATTTTCAATATACTCTTTTCGCACAAGCTTTACTAAGCTTGATTTTTCGTTAAGCTGGACAGACCCTATATTAATTCCCGTTTTATTTTGTAAAAGATATTCGCCATTATTCCCTTTCTGAACAAATAGCAATACACTTTTAGGACGCGGGCCTGCTTTATCGCGCAGAAAATCCACAACATATGCAAACACATCTTCTATTGAAGCGCAGGACATTAAATTCTGCGTATATTCAGAGAGAAGCTCATCATAGTTTTTATGCGGCAAAACTTTACGTATTAAGTAATATACGGCTTTATGAATGATATAAAATAGCGCAATTGAAACTAATGCAAAAATAATTTGTGATAATTTTATAATACGTCCTAAAAAGAAAATTCCTGCAATAAATACACTAATAGTAAATATTTGAGATGCTAATCGTCCGGCAATAATTCTCACACCTAATAATCTATAACTAAGTATTGCATAAGCTATTGCTAAGGGATGCACAAGATATAATGCTAAAATATAAGAAGGAATATATATATTATATTTTGGCAGAAATGTTGCGGATCCTCCTATATAACCAATCATGGCTGAAACAAGAAAATACATAATCTGATTTCTTTTAATCGAAGTGCTTTTTAAATAATCCAACGTTAACTCATAGAAACAATACACCACACATACGCCGAAATATATCAACAGAAAAATATAATACATGCTTGGTTGTACATAGAAATTAAAATAGTAGATCGGCCTCACATCATTAACCAACAAACCCATGAAGTTAAATAATAATAACACGCCTGCTATAATATATGCGGCTACTAGGACCTTTAATCTTTCTCTAAGTTTTAAGGTAAATGATAGGACAAAATGTAAGAATGTCGGCGGTATTAATATCACGCCTATGAGCAAAAAAACTACCCAAAAGTAAGCTATAGATTTATTAGGAGATATAACTTCCGAACCTAATCCTATACTCCATACAACTATACTTAGATAGAAGAAAAATAATATTTTAGCGTAACTTTTTTTGGACTTAATTAAAACCAATACACCTAATAAAAAAGAACACAATGCGTTTAGATAGCACGTTGATACAAATACCAATAAAGATATCACAAAGCATCAACCTCCTTCTTCAGAATATCTCTTTTTTGTAAATGCGCAGCTATGAATGACCCCTTACTTAATGCAGCATGAATAGCTATCTCGCCGCCTAGTATTGTTGCAGCAATTATCTCAGCAAACTTCTGCACTTTATTATCACCATAACAACCCATAATTTCTAAACATTCTTTATGTGTCCCGATCTTAGTACCTCCGCCAATAGTGCCGACCACAAGACTAGGCAGTTTAACCATACATCTAAGGTCTCCTTCTTCTGTTTTCTCGCAAATAAAAAAACCTCCGCTTGCATTCACTATCTGAGCCACATCCTGTCCACAAGCCATATAAATAGCGCCCAGCCCATTAGCAAAGTGCGCATTAGCGCCTATCATTCCTGCCTGACTACTTCCAATAAAACCTAATCTATGAAAATCATATAATTTATCACAAGTAGTATTCAAATACTTTCGAACATTGTCTTTTGCAATAACTACTTCTGCGACAACTTCCTTTCCATAACTATTTATAAAATTAAAAAATGAGGCTTTTTTATCGGAAGACAGATTTGATCTTAAATAGAATCCTTTAATTTTCACTTGGTTCGCTATATAATTACAAGCCACATCAGTCGCTATATTTACCATATTTAGGCCCATAGCATCTCCTGTATCATACCTAAAATTTAAAATCACATCCTTACCAAGAGAAAAAGCTTTTATATCTAATAATTTTCCGTGTTTTGTTGTTTTTTCAGCTTCATTTTTTATAGGTTCAAAATTATCTTTTATCCACGCAATAAAGCTTTTGGCTTCAAAAACATTTTCAAATTTAAATATAGGCGAGATATCCAATCCATTCTTTAGAACTGTCACATTTGCCCCGCCGCTTTTCATAATTACATACATTCCCCTCTGGTAAGTTGCAATTAATGTCCCTTCAGTAGTTGCCATAGGAACATAGTAAATACCGCTTGCATGTTCGCCATTAATTTTGATAGGCCCTGCAATACCTAACGGCATTTGAGTCACACCTATAAAGTTTTCTATATTCGCTTTTATTTTATCCGGTTCCAGGGAGTAATGCTGAATGTGTTTAAAATCAGCGCCTGTTTTTTCGCTCAACCAATTTCTAATGTATTCGCTCTCATCATGATTATTTTTATCTGATTGTCTATAATGAGGGATTCTATAAAGTTTACTTTCAGTATGGTCTAAATAACTATCCAATTTTTTCCTCGTATCATTATCAATATCAATAATCTCTGCGCCATAAATATGTTTTTCATTATCCCCTTGTTTTCCCCATAAAATTCTCGTATAAACCTGAACCTTAGCGTTTTGCGAAGACAAATTCAAATCCATGAAATAATCATTTTTTAGCTTTAGGTTTTTATCCAGTTCAAACGATAAGCCTCTTTTGCTTAGGTTTATTATCTTCCCCGAGAGAACCTCTTCCGTATTTACGTTGATAGAGAAATCACTTGGTATTCTGATATCTTTTCTTTGATTCATAATACTACCTCTAGAATAACCTCTTATTAATAAACATTTAATTTAAAATTATACTACAATTTCCCTTATCTTATAAGCTTTATTTCATATCCGCTTATAAATAATGTAGTACAATTAAAGCACATATCCCTGAAAAGTCAATGATACATAAAGGCTTTCCGCGATGAAAGGGTTGTAGGAAGAGCGCGAGACAAAAAAAATGGCCAAATTTCTTATATAAGGAATCCGGCCTTTTTTCATTTATATTAAAATTCTCTATTTATTAACCTATTGCCTCCGGACCTGTTTCATTTGTTCGTATTCTATAACACTCGTCAAGAGTAGTAACAAATATTTTACCGTCGCCAATAGTATTTGTCTGCGCAGCTTTTATAATAGCTTCAACTGTTGGTTTAACAAAATTATCATTTACAGCAATCTCAATTTTTATTTTTTCAAGAAGATTAATAGAATGTATTTGTCCTCGATAACTTTCATTATATCCTTTCTGCTGCCCGCATCCGCGAACTTTGCTCACTGTCATTTTATGTATATCAGCATCGAATAATTTTTTCTTAACCGCATCCAATTTGCCGGGTTGAATTATTACTGTAATTAATTTCATTATCATTACCTCCAAATACTAATTAAATTATAGAGCTTCTTCGGGCTGAGATTCAATGCTGTGAATGGCTAGATCAGAACCTATTATCTCTTCATGATCTGTGAGTCTAATGCCGAACAATATTTTAAGAGTTTTATAAACAACAAAACTACCGGCAAACGCGAATAATATTATCCCAAGAGTAACGATTAATTGAGAGAAAAATGCTACTCCTCCTCGTCCGCCCAGAGCTTCGAGCCCAAAAATCCCTGCGGCGACTGCGCCCCATGCTCCGCATATACCGTGCAAAGGCCAAACACCTAAAACATCATCGATTTTTAATTTTTCTGTTTCTATCTGAAAAAATATTACAAATATCGCTCCGGCAATGCCGCCTACGATTAAGGCTGCAACAGGATGATACAAATCAGAACCTGCGCAAACAGCAACGAGTCCTGCCAAAGCTCCATTATGAACAAATCCCGCGTCATTTTTAGAAATGAACAATGCGGTAATTGCCCCCCCGACTAATGCCATTAACGAGTTTATTGCAACAAGTCCGGAAATCGCGCCTATTGAACCGGCGCTCATTACATTAAATCCAAACCACCCCACTATAAGTATCCAGCTTCCGAGAGCAAGAAAAGGTATACTACTAATTCTGATTCCCTCAGATTCAAATCTTCTTTTTCGAGCTCCTAATAATAAAATTGCCGGAAGAGCTAACCATCCGCCGGTTGCGTGCACTATTGCCGAGCCGGCAAAATCATGGAAAGGCGCTCCAAAAGTCATTGCTAATTTGCCGGAACCTCCTGCAAGAAATGTGTTAAATTTCCCCCATGTTGCTCCTTCAATTACCGGATACAAGAGGCTGACAAATAGAATACCGGCAATAGAGTTTGTCCAAAACTTAGATCGTTCTGCCACTCCTCCGGATACAATAGCCGGGACACAAGCAGCAAAACCTAATAATAAAAAGAACCTTACAGACTCAACTCCGCTATTAGCAATTATGTTATTCGTAGAGCACAAGAAAGAAACGCCACGGGCAATTGGATATCCGATAAAAAAGTATGCTAGAGCAGAAAACGCGTAATCAAGCAATATTTTGTTTAACGCATTTACCTGATTCCTTCTTCTTACAGACCCGACTTCTAAAAATGCGAATCCCGCATGCATAGCTAATATCATAACAGCGCCTATTAGTAAAAATAAAACATTTGTTGAAGCAATTAAACTGTTTATTGTGCCTTCAGCATTTGGCATAAAATATTCCTCCTTAATTAATATGACATTAAGTATTTAAAAATTAATATACATTATATCAATACAATCGTAAAGCAAATATTTGTAATTTAATGTAAATTATGTGTTTTATATACCTCAGATTGCGTAAATTAGGTATTTGAAGACTTGTTTTCTTGAAAATACATTATATATTGTGTTTTTTGCTTGCAAATATTAAAAGCGCGCCATACAATACATCACTGCTCCGCTTATTTTTCCAAAAATTACACAAAAATTGGGTATTAAGGCATGAAAATTAGGTGTCACCGTAATGGAACTATTCGCTGTCGCTGATTTTCTATTTCTCTTGGAGTATTCCTGACATTAACAAAGGCAGTTTTTTTGCATCCATTGCGACATTTATTTTTATTCCCCAGTTTATGAACAAATACAAAAGAGGATGAGATAAATTTCCGGGCAGTCTTTTTAATATTGAAGACACTTTGCTAAATTCTTCTTTAACCCACATGCATCCTTTCTGAAGCTCATAAGGAGTCATGTTTTTGGGCCTATATACAACAGTTGAATGGTCATAATATTTCCAATCATTGGTTAATAATCTGTTCTCATTTTTGAATTGTTCATAAACTTTTGTTCCCGGATACGGTGTTAGGATATTAAAGGAAGCGGTTCCAATTTTATTTTTTTCCAAAAATTTAAGTGTTTCAGGAAATATTTCTTTTGTATCGGTATCGAAACCAAACACTAAAGAAGCATGGAAATGAATCCCTGAATCTTTGACTTTTTTTATAGCCTTTTCAAGTTTACCTATTTCTTTAATAGATTTGTGCATTTTTTTAATTGAGTTTCAGACACACTCTCTACGCCAAAAAAAAGTGCGACACATCCGCTTTTCGCTGCGAGTTTCATTAACTCTATATCATTAACAAACGAAAGAGAAGCTTGACCTGCCCATTTGATCTTCAATGGTATTATAGCCTTAAAAAGTAATTTAGAATATTGCGTGTCTCCAATAATATTATCGTCTAAGAAAATAACATATTTCCTTTTGGATTCCTTAATAGTGCGCACAACATTTTCAATAGGCGCATGGCGGATTTTACTTCCGTATAAGTTACTGACACAGCAAAAATCACAGTTATAAGGACAACCCCGAGTAGTCATCACAGGAATACAATCAAAGAAATTTGAATCCTTATGTTTTTTGTATTTAGTAGGGATATATCTATCTAGCGGCGTAGCGTCATGGTGATATTTTTTTTGCAGATTGCCTTCTTGGAAATCTTTAAGCGCCTGTTCCCAAACATTTTCAACTTCTCCGACGATAACTGAATCTGCATACTGTATTGCTTCATCAAAAAGAAGAGTAGGATGCACACCGCCTAAAATTACCTTCCTGCCCCTTTTTTTAAATTCTTTGGCTAAATAATATGCCCTCGGGGCATTAGCCGTCATACAGCTTATACCTACCAAATCGCATTCTTCATTTAAATCAATGTCTTCCATTTCTTCTTCAATTATTTTCACTTCGTGCTGCGCAGGAGTTAATCCTTCTAATAGATGCAGAGACAGCTGTGGTATCATTAGTCCGGTAGGAGTTTTTATTTTTGGATCTATAACCGGGGAAATTAATAATATTTTCAAGTATCCCGCTCCTCATCTTATATAAATAATTGTTTTGATTTTGTTTATCACAAAACCGGATAATATTATAGAGTATAACATATTCAGAGCAGATCTATCAAATAGAAATTTGCTGCAAATTGGGAAATTAGTTCATGCAATGTTATCAAAAAAAAGGGGATAAAGCTGTTTATCCCCTTCATTGACTATATTATTAGCAAACAACATCAAGCCTTTTTGCTGTGATGATAATACTTCTTATGTTTTCTGACACGGCGCTGAAAGTGTGTTCTTCTCTTTCTTGGCTTGTCAAAATTGTGATCATTATCATCTGCCGGAGGCTCAATTCCAGGATCAGGATCAGGTTCAATACCCGGATCCGGATCAGGATCAGGTTCCGGATCAATACCCGGGTCTGGTTCCGGTTCCGGATCAGGTTCCGGTTCAGGCGGCAGTGAAATTGCCACTACGAATGAATCTTTATTCTCATTCATTTCATCCATAGCTTGAGCCAGCCCTAATCCAAATACTAGAACAAGAATGCTAATACCAATAGCTATTATACGGCTTTTGGTAACTTTCCTATTCATTTTTTCCTCCTTTTTATAATACTCTCTTACTATAAATAAACCACCAAAAAAGATGGATGTCAAGGCGTGGAAACAAGCGTGGAAACAAGAATTTTTGGACATTTCGGCAGGATTATCCGCCAATCTTTTCTATCTTTTTAAAGCTGGTCTGCCTCATTTTTTTATATTATAATGAATAATGAAACCTAAATTTTTTCCAACAACAAAAAAGGATATGCTTGACCGCGGATGGGCAGAATGCGATATAATATTAATCACGGGAGACCCATACATTGACCACCACTCCTATGGAACAGCTGTAATAGCCAGAGTTTTAGAGCAAAAAAGATACAAAATAGGAATAATTGCACAGCCTGACTACAACTCAATCCAAGACTTCATAAAACTTGGCAAACCCAGATTATTTTTTGGAATTAGCTCAGGCGCTGTTGACTCTATGATAGCAAATTACTCGGCAAATAAACGCCCCAGACATTTACCCGGCGGAAAAACACCTTCACTGCCGGATAGAGCTGTGTTGATATACTCAAATAGGGTGCGCGAAGCATTCAAAGGAACTTCCATTGTATTAGGCGGGCTGGAGGCAAGCATGCGCAGGCTCGCTCATTATGACTATTGGTCTGACACAGTCCGGCGTTCTATAATTATGGACGCAAAAGCAGATATTCTAGTTTATGGTATGGCTGAGCGCCAGATCGTAGAAATCGCGGACAGGGCAAATGCAGGCGAAAGTATTAATGCGATTGGAAATATCAACGGAACCGTTATTATTAAAAATAATCTTGATTCGCTCACTGATTTTATTGAGATTCCGTCATTTGAAGAGACCGCAAATAGCGCTGAAAAATTTAACAAAGCTTACAAACAATTTTACAACGAGCTTTCTCCTTCGAACTCAAAAACAATAGTTCAGAAACATGGCGAAAGATATGTAATACAATTCCCTCCGGCTCAGCCTCTTAGCGAAGATGAAATAGACGGCGTTTACAGCCTGCCCTTTGCAAGAGACTGCCATCCATCATATAAAGACACAGAAGAAGCAAAAGGCTTTAAAGTAATTGAGACTTCAATTGTGTCGCACAGAGGCTGTCCCGGCGAATGCAATTTTTGCGGTATAGGCCTGCATCAGGGCAGAATCATTCAGAGCAGAAGCGCGAAATCAATATTAAACGAAGCAAAACTAATCTCATCCCAATCATATTTTCACGGCACAATAAGCGACATAGGCGGCCCGACTGCGAATCTATACAAAGCGTCCTGTAAACTTTGGGAAAAAGGCCTTGTTTGCAAAGACAAAAACTGCCTGATTCCAAAAAAATGCGAAAATTTAAAGCTCGGCTACGACGAAAGCATCGTATTATACAATAACGTAAACAAGCTCGATAAAATTAAGCATGTATTTGTCAGCAGCGGCATTCGTTATGACCTTTTAGTTGATTCTTACGCTGATAAATATTTTGAAGAATTGTGCAGGAATCATATCAGCGGCAGAATGAAGGTAGCGCCGGAACATGTATCATCAAATGTATTAAGATTAATGAACAAACCGGATTTTTCCGTATACAGAAGGTTCGCGGATAAATTTGATAAACTATGCGCTAAATTAAGAAAGAAATTATTTTTAGTAAATTATTTTATCAGCGCCCATCCGGGTTCAACTCTTGAAGACGCATTTTCAATGGCAAAATACTGCCACAGCGTAAAAATCCAGCCTGAGCAAATCCAGGACTATACTCCATTGCCAATGACAGTATCCGGCTGTATGTATTTCACAGGTAAAAATCCATTCACAAATGAAGATATTTTTACGGCAAAGGGCGAAAGGGAGAGAAAGATGCAGAGAGCGTTGGTCCAATACAAAAATCCTAAAAACACAAAACTAGTCAATGAAGCTTTAAAATTGCTCGGTAAAATTTCCTTTAGAAAGGTTTTATTTAACAGATAAATTAACTATAAAAAGAGCCTACCTAACTGCCTCTTTTTTCCCTTTCATCTTATTTGCCACATTTACAAAATACGAGAGATTTTCTATTTCAAATTCAATATTCATAGTATTAACAAAAACATTTTCGCTTTCGTGCAGATGCACCCTCGCAAAGTTCAATATTCCCTTAATTCCCGATTTAATCATTTGCTCATAAACTTCCGTAGCGCAGCTTTCAGGAACCGTGATTATTCCGAGCTTGACCTGATGATTTTTAACAATCGCCGGCAATTCGCTGAGCGGATAAATAGGCGGATTGGACACAGTAGACTGCTTTTCTTCATCAGTATCAAATCCGGCGACTATCTTCATATTATTATTATGAAAATTTTCATATTCAATTATAGCCCGTCCTATTCTGCCACAACCAACTATTATTATTTTTTGTTCTTCATTTTTACCTAAAAAATTGTCCAATTTTGGCATTATTTCCTGTAAATTGTACCCACCCTTTTTTTTGCCTTCAATACCAATAGTAGACAAATCCTTTCTTATTTGCGACCCGGCAAACCCTGACGCATCGCTTAAATTTTCAGAAAAAACCTTTACCATTCCTATGTTTTTCAGCTTAATAAGTATGTTTCGATACTTTAACAGCCTGGATATAAGATTTTTATTATCTAGCATATTAAACTCCTTTTCTGTATTAATATGCAACAATGATAGCATATTAATTTTATTTGTCAACTTTTATATATATTTTCCACTTTAATAAAACTTTTTCTTGACATTTTATGCCTTTTTATCATAATATGTAAACTCATTTCACAAAGGGGGTTCAAAGTGCCGGTTACATTGTCAAAAGAATTAATGGAATTTATAAAATACTGGAAAGATAAGCCCGGGAACTTAATTGCTATTCTCCATAAGGTTCAAGAAGAATACGGCTATGTTCCGAGAAATGTTGCATTTAAATTAGTTAATTTATTAAACGTTCCTCTCGGAAAACTTTATGGAGTAATAACATTCTACCACTTTTTTAAATTAACTGCTCCGGGCAGAAACAAGATCGCTGTCTGCACAGGCACAGCGTGTTATTTAAAGGGCGCATTTGGAATATTGGAAGAATTAAAAAATATTTTAGGAATAGATATCGGAGAGGTTACTGAAGACGGTAAATTTTCAATTGAAGCAGTCCGATGCATTGGATGCTGCGGCCTTGCCCCTGTAATATCTATTAATGGCAAGGTATATGGCGAAGTTAAAAAAGAAAAATTACCGGAAATTTTAGCTGAATATCAATAGGGAAGGTTTATAGTGAAAAAGCTTAACAGAGAAAAACTAACAGAACTAAGAAAAAAAACAAAAGCGGATTCAGTATCTCATGCTAATACTGCGACAAAAATATTGGTTGGCATGGGCACTTGCGGCATTGCGGCCGGAGCAAAGGAAGCCTGGTCAGTTTTTGAGCATGAAATAAAAGCCAATAACCTTAAAAATGTTTCCTTGATTCAGACCGGATGTTTAGGCGCGTGCAGTTTTGAGCCAATGGTTGAGGTTATTACTCCGGGCATGGAAAATGTTGTATACAAAAAGGTCTTTGCTAATGACGCTAAGGAAATATTAAAAAATCATATCATAGAAAAACGAGTTATTGAGGAAAAGAAATATATATTAAATTCACGATCAAATAGAATAGTGCTTAGAAACTGCGGCGTAATTGACCCTGAAAATATTGAAGATTACATTTGTTATGATGGTTATATTGCCTTAGAAAAAGCGTTATTCGAAATGAGTCCTGACGACATTATTACTGAATTAAAAAAGTCAGGCCTAAGAGGCCGCGGCGGCGCAGGCTTCCCAACCGGCCTTAAATGGGCATTTTCAAAGGACGCAAAGTCTGACCAGAAATTTATTGTCTGTAATGCGGATGAAGGCGACCCGGGCGCGTACATGGACAGAAGCACGCTGGAAGGCGATCCATTTTCAATACTTGAGGCAATGGCCATTGCAGGCCGCACAGTAGGCGCTGATAAAGGTTATATATATATTAGAGCGGAATATCCTTTAGCAATTGAAAGGCTAAAAAGAGCAATTGAGAAATCCACGCAATACGCGCTCTTAGGCAATAACATATTAGGATCGGATTTTAATTTCGATATAGAATTACGGCTTGGCGCAGGAGCTTTTGTCTGCGGCGAAGAAACAGCGCTGCTTGCGTCTATTGAGGGAGAAAGAGGTATGCCAAAGCCCAGGCCGCCATATCCGGCTGTCAAAGGACTCTGGGGCAAGCCCACAGTTATAAATAATGTTGAAACCCTTGCTAATATCCCGGCAATATTAACACGCGGCTCTGCTTGGTTTTCAGGTATTGGCACTGAAACATCAAAAGGAACAAAGGTGTTTGCGTTAACAGGAAAGATAAAAAATTCAGGGCTAATTGAAGTTCCAATGGGCACGCCTTTAAGGGAAATAGTCTATTCCCTTGGCGGCGGCATTGGCAATGATAAAAAGTTTAAAGCAGCGCAGACAGGCGGGCCTTCAGGCGGAGTTATTCCTGAGTCACATCTTGATATAAAGATAGATTATGAGAGCCTGACAAGCATTGGTTCAATGATGGGATCAGGCGGTATGATTGTAATGGATGAAGATGACTGCATTGTTGACGTTGCGAAATTCTATCTCCAATTTTCTGTTGATGAATCCTGCGGAAAATGTTCGCCATGCAGAATAGGCGGATATCAGCTATATTTAATTTTAGAAAAAATCTCCCGGGGCAAAGGCGAAGAGCAGGATATTATTAGACTAAGAAGCATTGCGAGCGCTATGCAAAAGGCCTCATTATGCGGCCTTGGCCAAACAGCCGGCAATCCTGTTTTATCCACGTTGAATTACTTTATGGACGAATATGAAGAACATATTAAACACAAAAAATGCAGAGCAAAAAAATGCATTAACTTATTATCATACTCGATAAACCAAAAAAAATGTATAAAATGCGGATTATGTAAAAAGGTCTGCCCTGCCGGAGCTGTATTAGGCGACAGAGAATCCGGATTCAGCATTGACGAAAAAAAATGTATAAAGTGCGGCGAATGTTTCAAAGCCTGCAAATTTAAAGCGATAAAAAAGGATTAGTTTATGGAAATGATCACAGCAAAAATAGATAATATAAACATAGAGGTTCCAAAAGGCACAACGATCTTGGAAGCTGCTAAAACCGTTCAGATAAAAATCCCCACACTATGCAAGCACGAGGACGTAGTATCAACAGCAGCATGCGGCATATGCGTTGTAAAAGTTAAGGGATCTAAGAAAATGCTTCGCGCGTGCTGTACTAATATTGAGCATGGTATGGAAATCACAACCCAAGACTCTGAAATTGTTGAAATAAGAAGAACTGTCATTGAATTAATTCTTTCTGATCATCCGAATGACTGCTTAAAATGCGGCAGGAACAATGACTGCGAACTACAAACTCTAGCCGCTGACTTTGGAATAAGAGAACAGCGATTCTATGATATTAATAAAGACTTAGGCAAAGACAGCAGTACGAAAACTATTGTATTGGAACCGGCAAAATGCATAAAATGCGGAAGATGCGTAGAGGTCTGTCAGAATAAACAAACTGTCTGGGCTCTTAACTTTTTACAAAGAGGCATAAATGTCAGAATCGCAGCTGCCGGAGACATTGAGCTTGCTGACTCTCCATGCGTCAGGTGCGGCCAGTGCTCAGCGCATTGCCCGACAGGCGCTATTTTCGAATACGATGAAACGCAAAAAACATGGGAAGCGTTATTAGATAAAGAAAAATATTGCGTTGTTCAGATCGCTCCTGCTGTAAGAGTAGCAATAGGAGAAGCATTTGGATTTAAAACCGGAGAACTTGTCACAAAAAAATTATATGCCGCGTTAAGAAGGATGGGATTTAACCGAATTTTTGACACAAACTTCGGCGCTGACGTTACAATAATGGAAGAGGCTTCTGAGTTTATTGAAAGGTTTGTTAATAAAAAACATCCTCTGCCTCTAATCACGAGCTGCTGCCCTGCATGGGTAGATTTTATGGAAAAATTTTATCCGGACGCTATAGCGCATTTTTCTTCATGCAAGTCGCCTCATGAAATGGTCGGCGTTCTTTCTAAAACTTATTACGCTGAAAAAAATAATATAGATCCTTCAAAAATGTTCGTTGTTTCCATTATGCCATGCACAGCTAAAAAATATGAAATTCAACGCGCAGAGGATATGTTTTCATCGGGATTTCAAGACGTAGACGTTTCGCTTACCACAAGAGAGCTCATTCGCATGATAAAACAGGCAGGTATAAATTTCAAGGATCTGAAAGACGAAGAAGCTGACAGCATGTTAGGCGATTATTCAGGCGCAGGAACAATATTCGGCGCAACAGGCGGAGTAATGGAAGCTGCGCTTAGAACAGCGTATTTTAAAATAACAGGCGAAGAATTAGGCGATTTGAATATTTCAGCAGTCAGAGGCATTGAGTCTATTAAAGAAGGCGAGATTGATATAAAAGGAACAAAAGTAAAAATTGCAGTAGCGCATGGCCTTGAAAATGTCGCGCATGTGATTAATAAATTCCAAAACGCGATAAAAAATAATGAAGAATTGCCGTATCACTTTATTGAAGTTATGGCATGCCCGGGCGGATGCGTTGGCGGCGGCGGCCAGCCTTATGGCATCAATAATAAAATAAGAATAAAACGAGGCGAAGGCCTTTACACAGATGACAAACAGTCAGCGAAACGCTGTTCTCATCAAAACCCGTCTGTAATAAAACTATATGAAGACTACTTAGGAAGCCCCTTATCAGAAAAGGCGCGCCATCTATTACACAATAAATACACAGCTAGAAAGGTTTATAAGAAATAGTTAGAGGCCGGCGTCAATACCGTAAGTTTCTACGCTGTTAACTTTATACTTTAGCGTTGTTTCCAATCTTTTTGCAATAATATGAGCGTCCATATTTTTTAAGTTTAGCGCAAGAACTGCTGTATCCCCGTCGTATGTCACAAGCTTACATTCGCGCACCTCTATCAAAGCGCGTATTGATAAAATAATTTCGCTTAATTTATTAATATCGCCTATATTATGCAAAGTCAGCTGTAATGTTGATTTCTCTATTAGATATGCGATAACATCATCTATGATTCTATTGGAAACTTTTTTAGCGGCATTAACAATAGCGTTTTTTGATGCATTATCCTCTGACACATCCACTCCTCCGACAACCTCTTTATACGAGTGAATAATATTATTAGACAATGTCTGAAAAGCTGACAACTGCGCAGAAGCCCTATATGAAACAAAGCCTTCGTATGCCTGTTCTTCCATTTGCGATGTTTCTATCTTACCTCGGACTAAAATATCTGCGCTTGTTGATTTTTTAACCACAAACCCTTTATCCAAAAACTTCTGCTCAAGAACCGCGATTGAAACAGGATTTGCCGATATCCCGTCTTTATATTCTTCAATATCAAACCCAACCGTTGGATTCCCGAATTTCTTTGGCTCAAGATCAAGTTCCTTTATTTTTTGATACAGGTCTTCACGCCTGACGGTCGCCTTTATTTTGGCTTTCATAAAGGAACCTTCTGAATATGTTTTTATTACATTGTATTTTTCTATATAGCCTTGTGTTTGGGAAAGAATATTATCCTGCACCAGCATTGATTTGGAGCTGTAGGCTTCTTGCGAGATATAAACACCGACCACAAGCCCAAGCGCGTTTTTTAACGCGTCGGATATTGCCATTTTACGCGCGCCTTCCGGGTCGTTATTTATGATAGGCGCCATACCGTCGGCTGTTACTGTCTTTGAGTCCTTTTTCGCATGACAAAAGGAACTAATCCCTGCGCATAACAGTAAGAAAATTAAAAGTTCCCTTATTTTCATTCTTTAATTTTTATCCCCATTTCTTTAAGTCTGGTTTTAGATAATCGTAACACAATAACGCATCCGTCATCATCAGTCCATTCACTGCGTACAACCAGCGCTCCCTTTATTGCTGCGTTTATGTTTGTCTGGAGGTTTGAATCGGTTTCAATCGCTTTTTCAACCTTTATTCCGCCTTCAAGCTCTACGCCTTTTATAATGGAAAGCATATTATACTGCGCGTTTACAATGGCCGCGTTTCTTGATGTTGC
This sequence comes from Elusimicrobiota bacterium, assembly GCA_043820025.1. Lineage (GTDB taxonomy): Bacteria > RUG730 > RUG730 > JBDRED01 > JBDRED01 > JBDRED01. Next base: position 19,463 of record JBDRED010000020.1, on the reverse strand, counting down.
CATTCTCTGTGTTTTATTCTCTAAAGTTTGGTCAGCAGCGCCTATACCGCGCGCAAAAACATAGCTTCCGGTAATTCCTTCTTCCACCCATTCTCTCTCTATCTCACCTGTTTTTGATACTGTGCCTTTGTCAGGACTTGTCGCGCATCCGGCGAAACTAAGTAAAACAAGACTCGCAATCAAAAAAATTTTCATACACCCTCCATAAAGGTTTGATTTATATAGATCTATTAAAATTTAGCGCCTAATCCGACAAGCATAAATGTATTTTTAGTAATTATTTTATCCTTTTCGCTTTTTATATTCCTGTCAAATGCTACTGTGTTTGTGACCTGCCTCATTTCTCCAAATACGGTAAATGAATCGCCAAGGCACAACCGTACTCCGACCGGAACGCTCAGCGCAAATCCGACTGCTAAAGCATCCAGCTCATTCTGCCATATCAGCGTTGAATCATACGAACTAATATATGGCGAATACAGCTTATTTACGCTTAATCCAATAGCAGCGCCCACATAAGGCTGAACAGCTTTTTTCAAAAGCCTTAAATATAAACCAAAATCAATAGTAACTGTAGTTACCTTTAAATAGTCGTCAACATAAAAACTAAAGTTTCTCTCTCTACCATTATTATAGGAATATTTTGTGTCCTGTTCAGATAGCATCTGGCTAAAACCAAAAACTTCAAATGAAAAACCAAAGTATTCCACAAACCCTGCAAACCTTATACCTAATCCCTTTCCAACTAAATATGTTTCAGCTGAATCAAAATTCACTTCGCTGACCCTGGTTCCTAACAAACGATCGCCATCAACATCAAGACGAAGGTCTGCTTCAGCTATGCCATAAACCGAATTTTTAAATGTTAAGTTCATTGTTCCTTTATCGCCTGTCATCATAAACAGATCAAAGAATCCGTCAAAATTCGCATTTTGCGGCCTGCGTTTTGCGTATGTTTTCTGAGCTGCATATACAGGAGCAGGCTCAACATATTCCTCTCCGGCCTTTGTTATCCAATCCTTTTCAACAAGCATTGATGAAACAGCTAGTATCTCAGCTGTTTCTGTTTTTATTAATTTCGCATTTACTTCCAGCCTGTTAAGAGAAATATTCATCATAGTTCCGGTAATGATTGCATCCACGCCTAAAATTTTTCCGAGCGATTTAGCTGTTTCACTGTCAATCAGGCCGGACGCCTGCAATTTCTGTTCCTGCAAAACCTTTTCCAGGTTTTGCCTGTCTACAAGTTTAAATTGTTTTAATTTTACAATGCGGTTAGTTAAACGTTCGGATAAAATAGAACCTGCGCCGTCAACATCAGGCCTGTTATCAATAAAACTAAATGGAACAATTGCTATTTTGCGGTTAGTAAGCTCGGACGCCATTGCAGAAAATTCTTTTGCCATGTCTAAATAAGGGTCGCCTTTTGCGTAAGAAAAAACCGGAAGTAAGATTACGATTAGAATACCAACGAAAAACTTTTTAATATTTTTCATACATTATCACTCCTTAATAGTAATAACTATACACTAAAAACTCCTTTTGTCAAGAGTCCGTAATTTATGAGAGTTTTTACTATATGAGAAAAGCTTTTAATCTTTTTCGTTTGAGAATGAAACTCAATGATCATATTTGTTCCTAAATATAAGCCTAAACTACATGATTTTTTATAAGATGTCAATCGAGAAAACATTTTAAACTTGATTTCTACATCTAATAGAATTATACTCAGATCTTAATAATTTCCCGATATTTTCAGGAGAATCTCATGTTACAAAAACATAAACCGGGCAGTATACGCGAGATGACCGCTATTGCCCTGCCAATGGTTATTTCACACTCTTGTGAAACAATAATGACATTTACTGACCGCATGTTCCTCTCAAAAATCGGAACATCTGAGATGAACGCCGCAATGTCAGGCGGTATCACAGCCTTTATGACTATGACATTTTTTATGGGCCTGATTGGATACTCAAACGCTTTAGTAGCGCAATACTTTGGCGCTGATAGGAAGAATAACTGCGCTATAGTAATTTCCCAAGGATTATTAATATCAATTATTGCGTATCCTTTAATATTATTCTTTAAACCAAATATCATTCATCTATTTGAAATTACCGGAATAGAGCCTGCGCAGCTTGAAATGCAAAAAACATATTTCAGCATTCTTATGTACGGCACAATTTTTGGACTTTTGAGAACCACTTTTAGCAGTTTCTTCTCCGGAACAGGCAGAACGCGCATAGTAATGACTGCGTCATTCACAGCTATGATCGTTAATATATTTTTTAATTACATTTTAATCTACGGAAAGCTTGGCTTCCCAATGCTCGGTGTGAGCGGCGCTGCTATAGGCACGATTATTGGAGCATTCTGCGGATTTCTTGTTCTGGCGTTTAGTTATTTTAAAAAATCAAATCTTAAAGCCTACAATATTTTGCGCTCATTCAAATTTAACGCAAGCATTATGAAACTCTTATTGCGTTTTGGATATCCGACAGGGCTGGAGATGTTTCTAAATCTTTTGGCGTTTACTATTATAATAATGATTTTTCAGGGGCATAGCCCTGCAACAGCTGCTGCTGCCACAATTGTTTTTAATTGGGATATGGTATCATTTCTTCCATTACTCGGACTAGAAATAGGCTTAATAAGTTTAGTGGGAAGATACATGGGCGCAAAAAAACAAGACTACGCGCACACCTCGGTTATGTCAGCAGTCAAAGTAGGAATTATTTACTCAACCATAATCTTTATACTCTTCGTCTTATTCCCGGAATATCTTGTAAACATCTTTAAGCCTGTATCTTTCAGTCAGGTGTTCGCGGACGCTTTCCCGACAGCTGTATTCATGATCCGCCTCGCGTCATTATATGTGCTTGTAGAGGTGGGAATAATAATATTCAGCGGCGCTTTACGAGGAGCAGGAGACACATTCTGGGTAATGAGCGTATCTGTGTCTCTGCACTGGATACTCGTGCCTGTACTCCTAATATCATTAAAAATACTTGACCTCAGCACAGAAACTGCCTGGGCTCTATTGGTCGCAATATTTTTAGCATTCAGTTCTCTATTTTATCTGCGTTACAGAACAGGAAAGTGGCGAAGCATTGATGTCATAGGATATGCCGAAGAAGTTCCGTTATTACTGCCTGATGACTACCATGAACAAAGCGATTTATAAAAAGCTTTGCTTTTTTTGGACTATTATCCCGCTTCAGCTGCGCGCTAACGCACGCAGTTTTCGCGGTCTTGTTATAAAACCAATAATGGATATACTAATTATTGCGCCGATTTTTCATTAATTAATCTTAGGACGAGGAAGACTTCCATCTAAAATAAAATCTACTACCCTCCTTGGAAGAATTCTATGCAAGAAGAGCAATAATGCAATTTCACTATTAATAATAATTAAGAACCGTTTCCCTTTACATTTCTTTAGTATTCTTCGAGCCGCCTTTTCAGGAGCAAGAAGACTTTTTCTGCCTGCTGATGCGCCTAACATCCAGTCCGGACTATTTTTTGTTTCATACTCGTACTGAGGCGTATCTATATCAGCAGGACACGCCACATGTACTGAAATATCTTTGCAGAGCAGTTCTCTTCTCAGCGCTTCGGCAAAATTAATAACCCCCGCCTTTGCTGCGCAATATGTTGTATACCCGGCGCCGCCTATTAATCCAAACGCAGAAGAAATCATTATTATCTTAGACTTAGGTTTAAGAAGAGGTAAAAATATCCTGGCCGCAAGAATCGTGCCCCATAAATCAATCCGAATATCCTCATTCATTTTTGAGAAATCATTATAATCCGCGAGCAAACCAACATTAACTACCCCTGCATTTAGCAGCAATAAATTTATCGCTCCAAATTCATCTTTTATTATTTTGCAAACTCTTGTTAAATTCTCTTCAGATGCAATATCACACTCAAATGAATAGGCCTCATAGCCAAGTCTTTTAATATCCGCAACAGCTTCATCAAGTTTATTCTTCCTTCTGGCAATAAGAATAGGAACATATCCATCTTTTGCCAATTCCTTTGAGAAAGCAAAACCAAGCCCTGATGAGCCGCCTGTAATCACAGCGTATTTTTTATCTGCTTTAGTCATTATCTCCCCCTTAATCAGCATTTATTCTGAATATTTTGATTATACAAAAAAAACAAATGTCCGCAAAATTATTTATGTTCATACTTTGCCCCTGGTTTTTATTGACAATAATTTTAAAAAGAGTTAAAAGTATCGAGAACATTAATTAAAATACATATCCATTAAGGAAAATTATTTATGCCAAAAAAATTAATTTATATTCTTATTTTCGCAGGCATAGTCCGAATCATGGGAATATTTTGGGGCATAGCTACTTATGACGGTTTTGAATTTGATGAATGGCAGCATGTAAGTATTGCCCGCAACTTAATATCAAAATTTGATTCTAATATCATTCCGAAAGAAAAAATAAACACTCAATGGAATGCCCGCGCCTTTGGCTCTCAAATCGCCCTGATCGGTTACCCAATCATAAAATTAACACGGCTTAGTTCAGAGTATTTATTTTTGATAGGAAGATTACTGTCAGTTTTTTATGGATTACTGCTTATAGTATTGGTTTATTTTATGGCAGCTTACATCTTTAAAAACAAAAACATTGCTCTTTTAGCCTGCGCTATTATTTCAGTATGCGATTTAGCTGTTACATACAGCCACTATTCGACTCCGGATACTATTTATGTGTTTTATGCGTACCTGGCTATATTTTTCGCCATGCTCCTGCGCGATTACCTTTCTTCCAAGCCAATAAATGATTTATGGAATATCTCGCCGCAAAAATGGCTGATTTTAGGATTTCCTTTTGCTATTGCCTTAACTATGTCAACGAGATTTGACCTTTCTTCAATCGTTCTTTTTGTTTTTGCATTTTTTGTATCAGCCAATAAAAAAAATATCAAAGAATACGCATTTTTATGGATTATCATGTTTTTTATAATATGCGGCTCGTTCTTAATAAGCGTTGCAAGCGATTATAACTTAACAGATTTTTTAAGGTCAAAAGCAATGCTGTCAAAGGATAATTTTTACGTCGTGTTAAATAGGCAAAACGTAAAATGGAATCCTCTTCTGTATTTCTTCGCTTTACTATCAGGCACCGGCGTATTTGTGATTACGGGATTTTTTACAGGATGGTTTTATAAAATAAAAGGAAAACGATTCTTCGATATAAAACATGTATTTTTTCTTATCTATTTAGGCTCCGCATTCTTTATATTGTCGCTAGGCAGCGCCACATTTGTCCGCAGAGCATTAGTTTTTGTGCCATACATTGCTATTATGTCAGCTTACGGCATTTATACAATCGCCGATAATTTTAATTGTAAAAAAATACTTATTGGACTCACATTGACTTATACAGCCATGCTCATGCTTCTCTCGCAAAAATATTTTTTATATGACAATAGGTATTCTGCAAATAAATTTTTGCATAAATATGTTTCTGAAGAAAACATTACAAAGATTTTGTATGACAGCAACTATTCGAAAATTAAAAGAATGCCGGCCGGCGATAAGCTTAATGAATTAGGCGGCAATTTAAACGCGCAAGACGATATATTAAAATATGACCTTTTAGTTTTGCATGAATCATTTTATGCCAGATATTGGAAATATTTTACCACTCCATTCCAAATACCGGCTAATACCAATGAGATTTATCATGGCTCTGAAATATTCCGTTCAATCATCCAGTCTGTTATTTTAGGACAGATGCCTTATAAATTAATAAAGGAATTCCCTATTAATCACTTATTTCCTGAACGGCTATTATTCAAACATTTATTTGGCACTTATGAAACATCTCTAGGCGATGTAAGAATTTATCGAAAAACCGATCAATAATCTATTCATTTTTTCGTGATTATTTTTTTGCGGAATCTATAATACAACGTAACAGCGGTAACGCACGAGAACAAGGAAAGATTAGCTATATTGAATGTTTTCCAGACTATATCAGTTGACACCAATCCTGACGGAAACATAAAAACCAAACACACCCATACTCCAATAACCCAAAACATACTGATATCATCCGCTGACTTCCTCTTATATATTCTATAGACAAGCGGAATATTCCACAATGGCAGAATAATCGAAGCAATAAGCGCAATTTTTATGATCATTTTTTTTCTCCTAATAAAGATTAGCCTTTATTATATTATAGAAACACGATGTTTGCAATTAGAGTATTTTTGAGATATACTTTCTTTATATTATTTTGGAGAAACAATATGTCAATTACAAATGATGAAATATGCGAAATTCTAAATAAAACAGCTGACCTGCTGGATATAAAAGGCGAAAATCCTTTCAGAATACGAGCATATAGAAATGCCTGCCGCACTATTGAATCCTTAACCCATAATATTTCCGACATGTTAAAAGATGGCAAAGATATAACAGAACTGCCCGGCATAGGCCACGACCTTAGCGAAAAAATACATGAAATTGTGACTACCGGCCAGCTGTCATTGTTAAACGCTCTTCAAAAGGAATTAGATATTGACGTAGATAATTTAATGCGGATTCAATCATTAGGCCCTCACAGAATTAAAACTCTGTATCATGAACTGGGTATTCACAGTCTTAAAGACCTGGAAGAAGCGTTGAAAAGAAATATAATAAAAAACCTTCCGGGATTTGGAGAAAAGACACAGCAGAATATCTTAGACGGGCTTATAAGACTAAATGAAAACAAAGGGAAGCTCCTGTTGTTCCATGCAGAGGATGAAGCGGACGCTTTAATAAAATATTTAAAAAAGAAAAAGGACTTGGCCAATATAACGATTGCCGGGAGCTATCGCAGAAAAAAACAGACCATACGCGACTTAGATATACTTGTAACATCTACCGCTCCCTCCGTAGTTATAGATCACTTTACAAAATACAATAACATAGCCAAAATCACAGCCAAAGGCGAAACAAAATCAACAATAATACTCAACAGCGGACTACAGGTTGACCTTCGCGTTGTCCCAAAGGATTCTTATGGCTCAGCCCTGCACTATTTTACAGGATCAAAGGAGCATAATATATCTATAAGACAGCTGGCATTACAGCAGGGACTAAAGGTCAGCGAATACGGAGTATTTAAAGGCGCTAAAAAAATAGCAGGCAAAACAGAAAACGAAATTTTTAAGGTGTTTAATCTCCCTTATATAGAACCTGAGCTCAGAGAAAACAGAGGCGAGCTTGAAGCAGCGGCCAACAACGCGCTCCCAAAACTAATTACACTCAGCGACTTGCGCGGCGATCTGCATATGCACTCCGGATATACGGATGGACGTAATACTATTGAAGAAATGGCAAAGTCTGCAAAGAAACTGGGTTACGAATACATTGCAATGACAGACCACTCAAAAAAGGTTACAGTTGCTCACGGCATGGACGAAAAAACAATATTAAAACAATTAGACGAAATAGACAGTATAAACGATAAAATAAAAGGCATAACAATATTAAAAGGAATAGAGGTTGATATACTTGAAAACGGAATGCTGGATATTTCTGACGATATTTTAAAAAGACTGGATCTTAGGATATGTTCTATCCATTATAATTTTAATCTTTCAGAAGAAAAACAGACTGCGCGAATTATTAAAGCAATGGATAATCAATACTTTAATATTTTAGGCCATCCGACAGGCAGGCTGATAAATGAACGGCCTCCATATAATGTAAATATTGAAAAAATAATACAAGCCGCAAAAGAAAGAAAATGTTTTATCGAGTTAAACTCCCATCCGCAGAGACTCGATTTAGATGATATACACTGCAAAATGGCAAAAGAGGCAGGCGTTAAAATTTCGATCAATACAGATTCGCACAGTATAGACGGATTTGAACTTATCAAATATGGAATAAACCAGGCTCGCCGCGGCTGGCTCGAAGCAAAAGATGTTTTAAACACCGGAAGTTTATCCGAATTAAGAAAATTAATTAAACGTTCTTAAATATTATTTAAGTTATTTATGAGATATTGGTTCCTGAATTTACTTTACTTGCAGAATATATGTTTTAAAACACATTCTTTCTATATCTAAAAGGTTCTGAAAAGGTTTATTAAAATCCTTATTTTCGCCTGTTGTGAATATGCCATGGCCATAAACGATCACACCCCTTTTATCATTGATCGCGTTTGGCACAGTATTACTAAGCCCATACCTGCCGCCGCCTACCTCTCCCGGAACAATCGGAATATCATTAATGAATCTCTCTTTCGGACATTTAATGTAGCATTCTCCTCTAAACTTACAGTCTAAATCATCGCATATCATAGACATTATTACTGCAAACCTCGGGTGGCCGTGGAGGATTGAATTATATTTTGTTTTTCTATATATCTCCCTATGAGCCGGCAGTTCGCTCGATGCCTTTGCGCATGGAGTATCCTCTAATGAACATTTAACTATATGCCCGTCTAAATCATCTAACGCGCTTCCTGTTTCAGTTATATACAGTCCATCATCACTTCTTACGGAAATATTTCCAAAAAATGAGTTCACAAGCCTTGATTCGATTGTCAGCCTGCCGGCCTCTGCCATCGCATCCAAAATCTTAGCCTCGTTTTTAAAAGGCCCCGCATTCTTTATTGATAAATTTTTATTTTCCTCTCCAAACTTATCGTATTCCTTAACTGCGTTGTTAAATATTTTTTTCTGTTCGTCATTTAATTTATTTTCTTTTGCGGAATAATAGTAATCAACGAAAAACTTTACATAACAGGCGAAACAAACAGAACTAAAAACTAAAAACGCTTCTTTAACGCCCTCTTTCCCGCAAACCAGCAAACCTTCTCCGCGCACGATCGCACATTTTCTATTTCCCAGCGAATTAACAACAGCGTCCACGCTAAACTTGTCTATTATAGGTATATCTGAGAGGAGTAATCTGGTTTCTGAATCTTCAGCGCATATACGATCGGCATTTTTAGAAATATAATTTATTATAGAACGATACGGGTCGCGCGCGCCGGAAAAAATAATGGTCTTGCCATTTATTTTCTCTAATACTTTAAAAAGAGAAGAGCAACGATCATGTGATTTATTTGTTACAAACCCCGCGTTATCGGCATCTGCAATCAAAATATCATTATCACACAACCCTTGCTCTTTTAATTTACTTTCATATCTGTTTATTAAGCTCTTCACACTCACTCAGCTTATTTTACAGCTTTTTCTGCAGGCATTTCAGTTTCTTCCATCATTGCTTCACCTTCAACAACATCGCCCTGCCCTTCTGTTTCCATCATCACATCTTCTTCAACCATAACTTCCGCAGCCTTTTTCTTACAACCCATAAAGCTGATAGCAGAAACAATTAACATTAACGAAAACAATACGCTTAAAAGTTTTTTCATAATATAATCCTCCTTTAAATTTTTTGAACCTAATTTTATTAGATTAGATTTTTTATGATTATTATGATATGCGGTTAATTGTATAATAAAATCGGTTGCTAGTCAACAGCGAAGTTACTCATTGCCTTTTATCTCGTTTTTAGCTAAACTTTTTCTAAGATGTTTAGAATCTTATTCCTCACATTATTTATTATTGTCAGCCTGTATGTCATACTATTACTGCGCCTTACGCTAAACCAAAAAAATCTTATATTTTTCCCAATGGGCAGAGACCTCTATCCTTACATACCCATAAGTCTTTTCCGGTAGTCATAACGACAGATTTCTCGTGTCCGGCAACACTTACAAAGAAGGTATAACCGCATTTCTAAACTCTCTTAAATAAAGTCAACCAACCCGCTAAACATTATTTTACATATACAATGATTCTAAATAATGCTTTGCATCAATAATCTTAATATTCTCAAGCTCCCTTTCTCTTTTTAAATCAAATACTACCTGTTTGCCTTTTAAATTATACTTATTACAAAAAAACCGCAAATTATTGCTTAAATTTCCATCGCTATACTTGGTTTCTATCAGTTCTTGTATGATATTGTTTTTTGTCACGCAAAAACCCACCTCTTTTCCCTCTTTCGTTCTTAAGTATTTCAATTCCCATCTATCGCCTTCATAGTCAGTTAATGCGTATATATTTTTTAATATACAATGCGCCGTCATATTTTCGAACTTTTTACCATTATCTCCGCTTACTAAGCCTGTATCAAAAAAATAAATTTTGGGTTCTTTTAATAGCGACCTTGCTATATTCTGTGAATGTGGAGTTACTGAAAATATGATATAGAGAGCTTCAAGAATTGAAATATACTTCTTTGCTGTTACAGGAGAAATGCCAACATCTTCAGATATTGTCTTATAAGATATTGGAGACCCCACTTTATGCCTCAATAATTGAAAAACAAGCTGTATTGCTTTGAAATCATGAATTCTCTCAAAGTCCAAAATATCATATCTGATTAACCCGTCAATATACTGATTTCTCCATCTCTTAGCGTCGTTATCATCCTCTTTCAAGAATGGTTCAGGGAACCCTCCTCTCTCGATTAATCTCTTAGCATCCGCCTCATATTTAGCGCCTTGAAGTTCTTTTAAAGAAAATGGCATCAAATGGTGTGTTAAAAATCTTCCTGCAAGCGAATCACCAACCTGCCTATAAGCGTCAAGCCTTGCGCTGCCTATAACAAATATTTTCATATTCGCAGGTTTTGTATCAAAAACTCATTTTATAAATCTTTTCCAATCACGCATTTTATGAAGCTCGTCAATAATAAGAAGCTCTGTGTCTCCGGGCCATTCTTCTTTTTGAATAATCTCTCTATCTTCAAATCTGTCATAGTTCAAATACACAGTTTTACTAAATTTTTTTCCTATTTCTTTAGCTAACCAAGTTTTGCCTACTTGACGAGGCCCAACAATGAAAACCAGCTTTTCATTTAGATCATTGATAATTTTTTCTGTTTGGATTCTATTCATATGACTTATTATATATTACTTTTTAAAATAGTTAAGTCTTTTTTATATTTCAGTATATTTTAGTCTTTTTTAGGGTTTTTGATTGAAAATAAAGGCATTTTTATACGACCGGAATCAGGATAATATGTATGGCTTAAACCAAACACAGCTTAATTCTCAACTTTTTTCCTTATGTGGTTAATTATATTATTAAAGTACTTTATTTGCATCGCAAGATTTTTTTTAGCACAGCTAAGTTACTCAAGGCCTATGTTTCACTATTTATTCTTTTGCAATACGCATGTTTTCAAAAAGATCGTATGCCGACTGCTCTAAACTATAAATATTCCTCTCGCATTCTAAGGCAATTTCAGGATTTTCAGAGCAATAATCCTTACAGCTAAAGTCATTATACCTAAAAAGCTGAGGCCTCTCTCCAAATCTGCCTGTAAAATAATAGTCCTTGTATATATATCCATAACTAGTGCCGGCTACCATTAACGCAAAATCGCTGTCAGATTTAGGCAAAAGCATGCTCTTCCCGCAAAAGCTGTGCGCAATATCCATATTTAATAGATTAAAAATTGTAGGCGCTATATCAATCTGGCCGCATATTTTATTAACAACTTTGGGAGTAATATTCTCCGGAGAATAAATAAGGCATGGAACGAATGACGCTCTATAATCAAAATTAAATTCATTATGCGTTTTTTTAGAATGATCTCCGAGAATAATAAATATTGTATTATCAAAATATTTTTTCCCCTTCACCTTCTCAAAAAAAATCCCAAGCGCATAATCAACGTACTTAAATGTTTTATACCTGTTATCCCATCCTTCCTGCGCGCCTGCCTCATCAGCTTTTTCCTTTGGCAGAGAATATGGCGGATGATTTGTAACAGTGAGCGAATAAATAAAGAACGGCTTATTCCTGCTTGATATATCATCCATCTCATTAATTATTCTGTCAAACATGTATTCATCAAGCACTCCCCATTCGCTCGTAGCGTCATTCTCAGGAAAATCAACCTGATCAATTACCCTATCTATACCTTTAGAGTAAAGAAAACCCCGCATATTATCGAACATGGTTTCTCCGCCGTAAACAAACTCGCTCTCATAACCTTTTTTATTTAATATTGAAGCGATTGAGGGAATATACTGCTGGCCTTTGGTCCTTACCATAATAGAATCGCCGGCAAGCGGAATATATGAACAGAATACGCCGGATACCGCTTTATTTGTTCTTTGGCCGTTAGAATAAAAATTAGTAAACAGCATTCCGGACTTTGCAAGTTTATCAAAATTTGGAGTAAGGCCAAGCTCATTACCGAAACATCCGACAAGCTCAGCTGAAAATTCTTCAAGAAGAAGAACAACCACATTATATTTTTTCTCGACTCCGGTGTTCTTGGTAAGCCTGTATAAAGGATACTCCTTATCTAATAAATTATCATTTTCCGACATTACGATTTTTTGAGCAAGGCTTATCGCGTCACTTGTATTATCAAAATATGATACCATTTTTTTGTAGTTATTATGGTTCGTATAATAAACATCTTTAAAAAGATTGTAAACCGGATTGAGCGCCGTATGATTAACCACATTATTTTCGCTGAAAAACGCGACGCCCCAATCCATAATGCTTCCTGCCACTCCTCCGCGCATACCCACAACAAACAAGCCGGCAATAATCGGAAATAGAATTATATTAGGAATTACTCTGTATTTTTGAGTCTTTGCAATTATTATTAATTTTTTTATTAGGAAAGCGTAAACCATAATTAAAATAAGAAACGTAATCAAATAATACACTACATGGTATTGGTTCCAAATTGTGGCAAAAATAAGGCCGGATGAATTAAGATACTCGATCGCTGTAAAATTTAAATGCGAATTAAATTCGCTGTAAAATCCAAGATTTATAACGTGCAATAAATACACAAAGCCAAATATCATAGATATTAACGCTAAATATATTTTTTTTGCCGGCCTTGAACTCTCAACGCCTATAAAAGGAAGCACACCCGCTAACACAAACGGCGCAAGGATATAACAAATAATAACTATATCTATGCGGCTGCCAATAATAAACGCTTTCAATATCTCGCCTGTATGCGCATTCGCAAAATTAGAGATATATCTAACTAAAAACAACAGCCTCATCAAAGCAAACATAAAAATATTAACTAAAAATACTTTCAGAAAAAAAGTATAACTTTTTGGCACAAAATTCTTCATAAATTACCTCACAAAAGTTTCCGAAATCCAGGAACATTCTTTCAATAAATTAATTATATAAAAATCAGTTCTGTTTGAACACATTTATATTATTAGACAGAGGGATTAGTCAACACATGTGACACCCCCTGTAAATGAGTAGAGATAATATTCGCAGGATGTTGAAAATTCGAGCGGCCATGGTGTCCCGCCTTTAGGCGGGACGAGCGAGAATTTTCATCAAGCGCAGAATATCCTCGGCGGGGATTTCAAGCGTTCCTGAGAATATTATCTCTACTCAGTTTGGCTATATTTAACGGGGATGTCACATGTATTTCCGCATTCCCATTTATTATTAGACAGCCTGCATAACACTTCTAAGCTTTAATAATTCGCCGCCTTTAATTTCAACATCATCCTTATCATCAAAAACATTTTTTAAAATCCCTGTTCTACAAAATGGCATTACCACCTCTCCTAAAAACTCAATATCTTTTACCATCTTATCTCTAAGATGGCTTACCTGCTTAACCAATGATACCTTAAACTCTGATAAAATACTCTCGAAAATATCCGCGCTCTCAATATACAGCGCGCTCATCAAATAATCCTTCATTTTTAGAATATTCTCTGTGTAATCCTTCTTAAACTCTTCCTTTATCCCTTTTATATTTCCAAGTGATTTAATTCCTTTCTCAATCTTACAAACAATTTTTCTCAATAAATCATGATTCACTTTTTCCATAAAAAACTTTTCTTCTAGCAGTAAGTACTTTACTACGTCTAATAAAACCAAGTTTAAATGAGCCTCTGAAACATACTTTTCATCGCTAAATTCATCACAAATATTTTCATACACATATTCAAGAACATCCATCTCAGAAAGCTCTCCCCTAAAACAAGGCAAAACATTTTTTTCAACAAAATCGTCCTTCATCATTCTTTTAAAATCTTCCGGAGCTCTCGTATCATCAAGAATAAATCCTGCTACTTCAACTTTTTCTAATACGCCAAATAGAAACTCACCTTCCTTTGTTGACTCATCGGCTTCAAATGAAAGTTCATTTATTTTCTTTTTTAATTTTTCAATATCCTTGCCTTCAGGGAGTATCCAGTCTATTAAATGCGAAAGAATTGCTTCGTTTTGTTGAAGATATGCAGGTATTATTTCATATGAATCATAAACAAAGATTAAATTAGAAAAGTCCAAGCTGGAATTATTTACCTTATCAGCAAACCATTCCATCTCATTTCGCGTAACATCATCGCCATTTTGCGCGCTGCTTTTCAGTTTTTTTGGCACAAAAAATACTATAGGTTTCTTACTTGAAACAAGTCTGTTTAAAAACTTATCTGTATGCTTATCCTGATACCCGGTTAAACGCAAATGCCCATAAGCAGCCGTCCAGCCATTAAGGCCAAGCATTCCGCTAAAGGTATCATAGGTATGCACAGGATCGTCTGATATTCCGAGAGCATATCCGCCTAGTAAATCATCAGTTCCGAGATATCTCACTAAGAAATCATGCATTGTATATTGCTTTATCCCTCTTTTCGATAATCGTGATTTATATTCTTCGACAGCATCATCTCTAAATCCAAATATCTTATGCGCTTCGCTTTCCGATATCTGCTCATCTATATTCTGCAGACTATATTTTTTGTTATTAAAAAATCTATAATACCTGTGATATTCCTCTTGAATCTGCTGTCTTATGATATTCTCAAAAAAATCGAGCAGAAATTTTCTTTTCACATGCGGGTAGTTACTTTCCAATATTTCTTCCTTTCGTTCTTCGTATCCCCATTCTTTCGCATGCCTTGTCACATTATTTTTTCCAAATATATGATATAACATATTTTCTACTTTAGAATAGTGGCTTGTAATTTCTAAAGAATCCTCATAATCTGCCTGGCTTATATATTGGTATACCTCGTCAATTTCTCCAGCGCGCGGATGAAAACCCTCTGTCTTATCCATATGCTCCAATCTGCAAAACCTTTTATAAGTATCCTGATATCTTGGCATGATCTCGCGTATATGTTCCAAGTCTCTTCGCGCAAATTTATAATCTCTTTCTTCTTCATAATACAGCCTTCTACGTCTTTCCAAAGCCGGCAAAAACATTGGATTCACAACTCTTATTATCTCAGTATAATCGTCGATTGCAAGATCATTCTTCCCTAACTTCTCATAACAAAGAGCTCTATAAAAAAACGCCTTTGAGTATTGAGGGCTTAATTCTACCGCCCTATCAAAATCTTTTTTTGCTTCTGCATAGTTGCCGGAATCATATAACAGCCTGCCCCTATAAAACAATGCTTTCATAACCTTTGCATCCTTATCAATAAGGCTGTTAAATAAACATAACGCCTGACCGCTATTTCCCGCATCTTGCAGATACAATGCCTCATTTAATGTTCTGTAATATTCATCTTCAATACGTATCTGAGATCCATCAAAAACAGGAGTAATGGTTTTTATTCTGTTTACCACCTCAATATCCATAACCTGCATATTAATTTTATATAAAACCAGTTTAATCTTGCTCTTATTATTCTCATTTTCTTCATGCGCATATATTTGCGCTAAGAGATCCAGCGCTTGGTCAAGCACTTCAAAAGAGTATTTATGCTCTCTAAGATTCGAAAATATTTCTATAAAATCCAATATTTTTACAGCCTGTTCATCTTTATCATTATAATATCTGTTCATTAAATCCAATAATACTCTAAATGATTCTCTTGTATTTTCCTCTGCAGCCAAACGCACCCTTGGCGCTCTATCATTATTCAATCTATCTATTAGAGATGCCAGAACCTTGGGAGTTAAATTCAAGATAGTAATACTAGAGGTTATATAACACCTAACCCATTCTGACTTATCATTTTGCATAGCATTACAAAGTTCAGTTTCGATTTCGAATTTTAATTCTTTAGACACCTTTTCACCTAAACTAATAGTTATCAATTCCCTTCCGGCTTCTATCCGCATTTTCTCCGAACCATTTTTTAAAATATTGAAAAGCTTCTCAATATTTCTTTTAATTTTTTCAGCGCTCGCCAATCTCAACACAATATCATGCGCCAAGTAATACGGCGTTTCATCCTCATCCAAATCATCTATGCCTTGTTCCGCATCACGCCGGACTAATTCATCATCATCAGAAGCATAGTAATTATCCTCTCTTTTACTAAAATCTCTCTCTATTCTCTCCTTTACAGTCTTTGTAATAATATTATCCTGTTCAAGCGCGCTCAATAAATATATTAACTCATTACCTTTATCAATTTCATTATATCCGAACACGTCAGAATCTATTATTGACCGCGATTTCTTGAGCGCATATTCCTTAATTTTATTTTTTTGTATTTTTTGAACATCATCCCATATCTCAACAAGCGCTTCTCTCGAATATTGCGCTACAATCAGCTTTTCATCTTTTAGCCCTTCTATGAAAGCCTCAATAATCTCATTTTTTAATTCTATCCCTGCTTCTTCTATTCCAATTTTTCCTATAGTATTTACACTCCATTGTCTTATATAATAATTCCCGTGACACATATATCCGGATAAAAACCTTAAATATCTTTCTCTATCTTTTCCTATATTACTTGCTATCTCAATAAGCGCTGAAACTGCGCCTTTTCTAGTAGCGTCAATGTTTTCTTTAAAGCTTGCTATGATAACTTTTAATATTTCTTCGCGTTTCTCCCAGCCTATGTTTCTTGACGCAACCTTTGCCGCAGCGCCAAGAGCAACCCCTCTCACAATATTATCCTGATTCGTAATAATAATATCAATAAGAAAACTTATAATTGAATCAATCTCCTTCAGATCATCAGCACCAACATATTGAGAAAGTTTTCCTACTCCTTCCACAACCTTTTTTTGTACCCTAAATTTAGCTTTATTTGAATTCATTATTTCTTTAAGCAAGCCTATAATTGTCTTTCTCCGCTTGTCATTACATACCGGCAATCTTCCAAACTTAATCAATTCTTTTATAATTTCTTCATGATGAGTGGGCGAATTAGTCGCAAACATATAAACCATTAAACCTTTTTTATCATAATCCGCAATATCTGAATTCTCATAATCAACTTTGTGCAGTTCGGAATCCAATATACTGATGTAATTATCAAAGCCATATTTATTTAAAATAAGTATATCCATTATTGATTCATAAACCAGACTCTGTTGGATCCTAATCTCTTCCAAAACATTTTCTATTTTTTTCTTATCCGTATTATACGCTATTCCAAACATCAAATCTTCCGAACCAGAACATTCAATCACTGTTCGCACAAATTCTTTTTTAAGATCATTGTATTTATTACGCAGCCCGCTCAATATAGAATGTATCTCCTCTTCACTTATTTCTTGTAAAAGATCAATCTGATCATTTAGTCCTGACTTATCTACAATCTCCTTAATTCCAGGATCAACTTCTACAATTGAATCAAAGAATTTATTTCTATCCGAACTAGAAATATTTTTACTAACAAGGATTCTATTAAATAACCTTAAATCCCTTACACTTAAATTACCTTCTTTAAAATATGAGCCGGCAGCCAGACTATATACTCCATCATGTTTTGCGCAACAATAGACTGAGCAGCTTTGAGCAAAAAATAGACATAGAACTACAATATTATTAATTTTAGATGTTCTAAAAATCATGAAGTATTCCTGAGAATTAATTTTATTATTAAATTGGATTTACCCTTCGCCTTAAACACCTTCTGAAGTATTTTATGTAAGACCTTATTCTTTGATTTTATAAAGAGGCTCTTTATTCGTTATAGCCTGCCACTTTGAAGAAGACATTGAAGACATCTTATTTAACGGAGCTGAAGGAATAAATGAATCCTGCCAAAGCTCATTTTTATACGCGTTATATACACTTCTTAAATTTCTCTGAAAAGGACTGATTGTATTTTGAGCGCCATTATCTGAGTTATTTTGAGCAGTTATGCCAAACCATTCTTCATGCGCCCACCCGTCGGGAAACGGCCCCTGCCACGGCCCTGCTGTATCATGATAAAGAGCCGAATAGCCGCCCTGTTTTTTCCACCACTCGTCAGCCCATTCAAAAATTATTCCGCCTATAGAGTTCCCCTGTCCTCCATAACCCGCGCAGTTAAATAAAATATCGTTCCAGCAGGCTCTATGATAATTTTCCTGGCTAATCTGATTCTCTCCTATGTCCTTAACATACGCGTCACAGCCATATTCAGTTATAATCATTGGCTTATCTATCAGGCTTTTAAATCCCTGCCAAAGATTTCCAAATCCACTGCTTCCTCTGTATGAATTGACTCCGAATATATCAACATCGCCTGCAAACATCTTGTAATACACATACTGCTCAGGATTGTCCCACGCGCATACTGCCACAGGATGAACAGGATCTATCTCATGTATCATATCCGCAACCTCGCCGACAAACTTCGTATAAGGCTCCATATTCATTGCCGCATTTGTAGCTGCCCAGGGACTTTCATTCTCATTACCCAGCACCCACATCAGTATGTAAGGCTCATTCTTATGATCCTCTACCATATCCCGGACATATTTTTTTATTTTATCTTTTTGCCAGGCATTTGTATAATCCGTCGGCCCGGGCCATGCAATATCAGCGCCAATTGTATACGCGCCTAAAAAGTTTCCCATTATCACCCGTATACCATAATTATTATACAATTCGCGCAAAATATTTTTGTCGCATTCAGATGAATCATAAGGAGCCTTTGTGTAATACAAACGTATCGCGTTCACTCCCATATCTTTCATTAATTTAAAATCGCCTATAGCGTCTTCTTCCGCATCCTTTAAATTATTATTATTCAAATCAACCCACGAATCATACGCTGAGTCTGACTTTTGATTATTATTGTCATCATTAGAAAACCATTCGTTCTGAACGCCGGGCATGGAATCAGGACTAAGCCCAACCTTAGTCGGAGCATAGGTTACGCCTTTAATTATCATCGGATTCCCGTAAACAAATAACTGCCACTGTCCGCTTCCATTTTTCCTTACGCATATTTTCCCGGATATATCTTCCTGCGGCAAGATTACAGTATTTTGATTTGGAGTATTTACGATATTATCGCTCGGGGACGGTTTTGGCCTTGTTCCAAAAATACACGAACTAAGTAGAATACACAATATAAATAAATATTTTTTCATTCCCACGGCACTTCCTTTATCATTCGCGACATATTCCTCTCACAAAGATCCTGAAACAAGTTCAGGATGGGCATAAAGGTTAAAAAGTGTTGCTAAAAAGTGCCCAAAACAATTAAAGTATC
>JBDRED010000019.1:0-24661 GCA_043820025.1 Elusimicrobiota bacterium | reverse complement strand
TGGGAATAATTAGGGACGTTGTTCAAATTGTTCAAAAAATAGCTTTTATCACTTTATCCGCCATCTTTAAAATTTTATCATCATTTAGACATCTAGTCATTATCATACTAACAGAGGATCTATTTAAGTTAATACTTAGCCCTATATCTGTTAGCGATTTCCCGAGATAAGTATTTCCAAGATAGATATAAAGAGTACGATAATCTTTTAATTTTCTATCCATATTTTTAAACAGCATTTTTTTATCTATATTATAGTAATTCTTAATACAATTTTCCAAATCCTGTAATGTCATTTTTCTTAGCGCTATGTTTTCATTATTTTCTATTTTATTAACTATACTTTGAACAAAGTCAGCTCTTCCTAATATGCGATTGTCAAATAACACATTTTCTTGATTATTCTCTAAATTTTTGGTGATTTTGTCAAAATTCTCTTCCAGATTAAGCCCGTCTAAAATATATTGTTTGTATTGTTTTAATGCTTTTTTTCTACTATCTCCAAAATGCTCTAATAAATCATCTTTATTAACAATTCCCTTTTGTGTTGTGAAAAATTCATGGTGTCCTGTCCATAAATAGTCTTTCAATGTTTCATACGAAATAATCTTAGCTTTTACAGGGTTTAAATGAATATATCTAACTAGAGAAAACAAATACTTATCTTTTTCACAGAGTATCGATTTATATCTATTCTCAAATAAATGGCCTCTGCGCTTGTGTTTTTTATTATAGTAGATAGCATATCCTGTCAATAATCTACTCATAAAATGTGATAATTTTGTAGTGCCTGTTTGGATTAAAAAATGAAAGTGATTGTCCATTATGCACCAAGCATAACATTGTATACTACTCTTAGATAATATATTAGAAAAGCGTTTATAGAATTCTTGTTTTAGAGTGTTGTTCGCAAAGATTTTCTTTTGTTCTAAACCTCTGCCTATTACATGATACAACATTCCAGGATGATCTATTCTAGGTTGTCTAGGCATAAAAATATTATATAAATATTTTACGCAATTACAACAAGAAAATTGAACAATTTGAACAACGTCCCTAAATTCGTAAATTCGCAAACATAAACAGGAACATTTTATATTAGCATCTGTCTAATCAATACAAGCGTAAAAAATCAAAATTATTTCGCATAATACGTTTAGATAAAGGAGTATAAAATAATTATTCCCGGGAGATGGTTATGAAAATACAAACAAGATTAATAAATAAAGTAATGCTGATATTGAGCGTGTTATTAAGCATAATATTCTATTCCCAATTGCATGCAGAAACATACGAATTTGAAACTACATGGGGGAATTCTGGCATCGAAGAGGGAGAGTTCAATAATCCTAGAGGAATAGCAATTGACAGCGATGAGTATATATATGTAGCAGACAGTAATAATAATAGAATACAAAAATTTAGTAGCAATGGAACATTTATAAAAAAATGGGGTTCTTGCGGGGCGGGAGACGGAGAGTTTGATTTTCCTGTTGGAATAGCAATAGACAATACAGGAAATGTGTATGTGGTTGATACTAAAAATTATAGAGTTCAAAAGTTTAATTCAGATGGCGATTTTCTCGGAAAATGGAGCAGCAGCGGGTATTCAATAACAATAAATAATGCGGGACTTATATATGTTGCTGATTATAATAATGGAAAAATCCAAAGTTTTAATTTAGACGGGGATTTATTATCGGAGTTTTGGAATACAGGGGGAACTGCTACATCCAATCCTGTATCATGTATTGATGCAGATAGCGAAGGGAATCTTTATCTCTTACAAAATTGCATAATAAAAAAATACAATTCAATAGGAGTATTTATCAAAGAATGGGGAGACTATGGAAGTGAGGATGGGGATATAAATTATGCTAAAGGCCTTTCAATTGATAGTGCGGATAAAATATATGTGGCAGATAGCAATAATGATAGGGTCCAAGTATTTGATAAAAATGGTAATTTTCTTACAAAATGGGGGACTAGCGGCACAGGAGAAAGCGAGTTTGATTATATTACAAAAGTTGGGGTAGATAATATAGACAGTGCATATGTATTAGATAGTGTAAGCAATAGAGTTCAAAAGTTTAGAGACATGTCAAAAGTAAGATTAAGCGGATATGTTAAGAATGCAGATGGCGAGGGTATTGAAAATTCTACGGTTACATTGTCCGGCGGGGTAACAGAAGCCTATTTAACTGCGAGTAACGGATATTATGAATTCAAAGGATTAGCGCAGGGAGATTATATTATAGAGGTTAAACGAGATAATTATAGATTTGAAATAAGCAGTAAAACATATATCGGCTTAAGCGCTGATCAAACGAATCAAGATTTTATTGGAGCAAGGCCTACAGTAAGTTTTTTCGGGCATATTAAGGATGCTTCGAATTATGCGATAACAGGATCAACCATAAAAGTATCAGGTATGTTTACTAAGTATCCAAGCATTTTTGAATATGATGAAGACGGTTATTATGAATTATTAAATACTGAAAGCGGAGCAGTTTCTTTTTACATTGAAAACGAAGACTACAATTTCTCGCCTGACGTAAGAGGATATTCCTTATTTAATGAAGAGCCAATTGGCGCAGACAGTGTGCGGTGCGTTGGATGGCTGAGTGAGTATGGCTATCCTGTAATAGGAACCAGAGACATTCAGATAAAATTATACGATCAGCAGACCGGCGGAATGCCTGTCTGGGCACAATTTTTTAATTCTATTGTAATATCATCAGGAAACTATGTTATAGAATTCACTCCTTCTGAAATAGATTGGGAAGCAAAAGATTATTGGATGGAAGAAACTGTGGATGGTCTTGTGAAGATGCCGCGATATAAAATAACAAAGCCGCATCATGTAATGTGTATAGGCCAAGATTTTATTGGCGCAGAAAAAACATATTCAATAAACGGACATTTAAAGGATAGTCTTGATTATATTATACAAGGAGCGACTGTAACCCTGTCAGGATCAGCTGACGCTTTATGTATTACAAACAGCGAGGGGTATTATGAATTTACAAATCTAATCAAAGGCGATTATACAATAACGCCTGTGTACGAACATGTTTCTGCATTTAACTATCCAAGCGTTTATTTCAGCGAATTAAATAGCGATCAGACGCAGGATTTTATTGGAGCGCCAAAACTCTATGTAATCAGCGGCTGTATAAAGAATGAAGAAGATGTCCCAATAGAAGGAGTGCTTGTATCAGCGTTAATCTATGAGAACCTAGGGGATCCAAATCCATTAAGCTGTATGGAAACAGTAACGAATGAGCAGGGATATTATGAATTGGGGCCTGTAGCTTATTCATATTCATATATAGTCCAGCCTTATAATTCCGATTATTGCTTTATTCCAAATAAGCATACATATGTGACATTAAACGGAGATCAAGAAAATCAGGGATTTTCTGCATACAGGAATGGCACAATGCATACTACGGATGGAACCTTTGACAGTATAGCCGTATCAACCGGGAGTATTCTATGGAGATGGCTGGATCCTGAAATGAAGGACGAATACAATATTTTTGATCGTGAAGGCAATCTTATAGCAGATGACACAAATATTATTTCGTTTGATTATGGGGTGGTTGATAAAGATGATCAAATCAAAGAATATCATTTCGTTTATTATATCGAAGACAACCTTAGCCCTAATACTACATACGAAAGGTATTTTGAGGGCTACAATGTTGCAGGAACATCCACAACGGCTTTAATGAGCGTATACACACTGGCAAATGATCCGACTGATTTACAAATTAAAGCTTATTCAGCGCATACAGCAGATATTGAATGGCAGGGCAATGGGTGCTCAAAATATAAAATTGAAGTTTCAAGTAATGATACAGTCTTAAATACATATGAATCTACGATAAACGAATACCGTTTAACAGGACTAATCCCAAACACCGCATATTCGATTAAAGTATGGGGATATAATGGAGACAATATCTTAACTATGAACGCAGCATTTACTCAAGTCACAACAGCGGAATTAAATGAAAAAATAATCAATCCAAATACAGGAGGAAAACAGGTTAAACAGGTAATGCTCGATGGGAAATCTAGAGACATTATAATAAATATTCCCGCAGGAGCAATACAAACAAATGATGAGGTATATATTGATATTAATATTAATCCTTTAATCTCTTCAAGCGAAGCAGCTGTAGATAAGATTCAACAAGCAGAGGACAAGATAATAGAAGCAGGAGATATTCAAAAAGGGTCAATAGCTATTGAGCTGAATATGTATAAGTTAAATGGCGAAAGATTAAATCAAGAATTTTTATTCCCAGTAACAATAACCATTCCATACTTAGACGAAAATCAGGATGGGGTTGTGGATAATACAGATATTTATGAAAAAAACTTAAATGTTTATTTATTGGACGAGAATTTAGAGGAATGGATTCTTCAAGGCGGCATAGTTGATGAGGAGCAGAACACAATTACATTAGCGTTAAGTCATTTTTCAGTGTACACCGTGTTTGGCGCTCCAGGCGCAGAAAATGATTTAAGTAAAGCAATAGTATATCCAAATCCATATAAGCCCGGAACAGGCGGCGATTATGATAGAGAGGGCGGTGTGTTATTCGATAAGCTCACAAAAAGAGCAAAGATTCGAATATATACAATCGCTGGAGAGCTGGTTTATGAAGGCTATGAAGAAGATGGTGACGGGAAATTTGAATGGAAGGCAGAGAACAACGCAAATCAAAGGATAGCGAGCGGAGTATATATTTATATTATAACTAACCTAGATAATGAGAGCGAAAAATCAAAAGGCAAGATAGCGGTGATAAGATAGGGATGGAGGAAAAAATGAAAAAAATAATAGCAATAATTATATTTACGATTGTATGTATTGGAATAAGCTTTGCCGGATTTTCAAAAAATGACGCAGGCACAAGAGGCCTGCAATTCTTAAAGATTGGGGTAGGAGTGCGCGCAGTGGGAATGGGCGGAGCATACGCAGGGCTTAGCGATGATGTTAATGCAATCTATTGGAATCCTGCCGGATTAAATAAGATAGAGAGGAATGAAGTTTCTCTTATGCATTGCATTTGGTTTGAAGATATCAGATATCAATCATTGGTGTTTGCGCACCCCACATCAGACGCTTCTTACGGGCTTATGGTAAACTATTTGGGTATGGATCCAATAGGCAAGGTAACAAATACAGGCCAGTCGCTGGGTGATAAATATAGTCCTTCGGATATTGCGGTTACGCTCAGTTATGCAAGAGTGATGTTTGGCGCGCCGGTCGGAGTTAATCTAAAATATATCTCAAGCAATATAGATACTGAAAGAGCGGTAGGTATAGCCGGCGATGTAGGGATGCAGTTTGAACTTGCGGAAGATGTGGTATCATTAGGAATAGCGGTGCAAAATATTGGACAGGATTTAGTTTATATAAAAGAAGGGACTTCTCTTCCTCTTAATATAAAAACAGGGTTGGCTTACAAGACACCAGTCGGTATGGGCGAGCTTATTATAACGGGAGATGTTAATGCGCCTATAGACAACAAGATAGGATTTAATTTAGGCGCTGAGTATAAAATAAAAATAAATGAAAAGTTTAGTATTAGCCCAAGAGCCGGATATAGAACAGACCATAGTGAGTTGGAAGGGACAAAAGATATTAGTTTGGGATGGGGAATTTTGTTTAATGATATAGAGCTTGATTATGCGTGGACTCCTTATGGGGAGTTAGGAATGGCTCATCAAATGTCACTTCTCTTGAGATTTGATTAAAAATAATATGTATAATGCAGGAACGCTATTTAAAAAGTTAAATTTACAATATTTCAAGACCTGACCACATACTGACCCTTATCGGTGAAATATCAAACTCAATCCTTGACATTTCAATGATAAATTGTATAATTATATCATGAAAAAGATAATAGATCGTAAACAAGATATAGAAAAAATTAGAAAATATATTGGATTATTTCCAATTACTGCTATTTTAGGACCAAGACAGGCAGGTAAGACCTTTATTTCTAAACAGATAAAAGCTGATTATTATTTTGATCTTGAAAACCCAAGAGATTTAGAAAAGCTTGGACAGCCGCAGCTTGCGTTAGGTGATTTAGAAGGATTAATAGTTATAGATGAAATTCAACGGTTGCCAAATCTATTTCCTTTAATACGATACCTGGTTGATACAAATAAAAAACAAAAATATTTAATTTTAGGCAGCGCTTCAAAAGAGCTTGTTAATAAAAGTTCAGAGTCTCTTGCCGGAAGAATCGGATATTATTATTTAGATGGTCTTAGTATACGAGATATTGGAGCATCAAACATAAAAAAGCTTTGGTTAAGGGGCGGGTTCCCTCGGGCTTATCTTGCTGATTCAGATGAAGCCGCGGCCTTATGGTTAGAGAACTATATAACTACATATTTAGAACGAGACATCCCTCAATTAGGAATAAGGATCCCTGCAAATACTTTAAGACGATTTTGGATAATGTTAAGTCATTATCATGGACAAATAATAAACTATTCGGAAATTGGAAGGTCTTTCGGGATTTCTGATATGACAGTAAGACATTATATCGATATTTTAAAAGATACATATATGATCCGGGTTTTATTTCCATGGTATGAAAATGTAGGTAAGAGATTGGTTAAGAGGCCTAAAATTTATTTAAGAGACTCGGGTGTTTTTCATGCGATAAATACTATTAAAGCGCCGGATCAATTATATACCTATAATAAGCTGGGGGCTTCGTGGGAAGGTTTTGCTCTTGAAAATTGTATAAAGACAATAAAGAAAAGCGATGAGGATGTTTTCTTCTGGAATACTCATGGTGGCGCTGAATTAGATTTGTTTTGGCAGGATAAAGGGAAAAGGTGGGGCATTGAATGCAAATATCAGGATGCTCCTAAAATTACAAAATCTATGCATAGCGCGTTTAACGATCTTAAATTAGAGCATCTTTGGGTTGTATATCCAGGAGAAGAAACCTATAAGCTTGATAAGAATATTACAGTTATATCAATTAAACACTTGGAAGCAATATCCAATTTATAAAGATTCTAAATGTTAATTTAGAGAGCTTAGCCAAAAACTTCAATTTGTGATATTTCAAGACCTGACCACATATACATGATAATGACCATGGTTCATCAGGATGCTCAACAATAATGTCATATAATAGCGCTAATATTTTTGTTAAAGCAGTTAGTATATGGAATGGATATGTAGATAGCGCAGGGTCAACGCTTTCAAGCGGGAACGGTGAAATAAGGATCTTAGCATGGAAAATTATCTAAGTAATTTAGAATTTTATATCAAACTAAAGACGTTGTGATATCTGAAATAAAAGAAGGAATATAACTTGATAAAAATGCGGGCACGAAAAATACTCTCGTTCCTTTTATATTCAATTCCTTCCAAGTGCTTTTATTTATAACTATAACAAAGGGGCTCTTATATTCGCCTGCGAATGATAGAAGAGATGGGGGGATATTGTCTTTATCTCCGAATTTTATTTCAATGGGAATTAAAGCGTTGTTGTGTTTTATGATAATATCAATTTCTGTTTGATGTTGCGTGCGCCAATAATATATTTCCATAGCAGGATGCATATTCTTTATAATTTCATTAAACACAGCAGTTTCTATTAGAATGCCCTTATCTATTCTTGATTCGAGACTAGAAAAATCTTTTATTAAATTATTTCTTATTCCGGTGTCGTAGAAGATAGTTTTTTTTGACTTTGATAATTCTTTTCTTTTGTTTTTGAAAAAGGGCGCTATCTGAAAATTTACGAACGTATTTTCCAGAATAAAAAGGTGATTTTCTAAATTGCTTCTTTTTATATTCAAATCATTTGATAATGAATGCGTGCTTAATATTGTACTGCTTTCTTGAGATAATAATATCATAAGTTTATTAAAATTACCGAGATTTTCAGCCCCCAAGAGGCCTTTTATATCTTTTTGCAGATAGGAACTGCAGATTTCTTCTAATAAATATTTTCGTTCTTCAAAATCGTTTTCTAGAATTGTTTTTGGCATGCCGCCCCATATAACAAATTCACTGAATTCATTGTTGAATATTTCGCAAATATTTTTTGGTATAGGTTTTTGAATATCAATATCTTCATAATAATCAGCTTCTTTTAAATTGCGAAAATTTAAAAACTCATGAAAATCTAATGGAAATATTTTAATAATTCTCTTTCTTCCAACTAATGATTCTTGAAGTGATTGTTGAATTTCAATTGACGATGATCCGGAAGCTACAATTTTAAACTGAGGATAATTATCTATTAATGCTTTAAAAAATTTACCGGCCTTTGGAATGTATTGAAATTCATCTATAAAAATATAGATAAAAGCGTTATTTGCATTCTTTTTATTTTCATGAATTTTTAAATATTCTACAAATGATTCAACCCCGGAAGAAAATATGTTTAATGCAGAAGGAAGCTCAAGATTGAAAAAAAATGTGTTTTGTTCTTCATTTTTTAAGTCTTGTTCCAGTTTTTTCATTAATGTTGTTTTGCCAACCTGTCTTGTCCCAATGAGTATTATCGCAGGTTCTTTTGCTATTGTTTTTTTTAAGTAGGCTAGTTTATTGCGTTTAATATACATTATCAGCTCCTTTTAGTGAAAATGAAAGAAATATATAAAATTCACTAGTGATATTTATATATATATAATAATTTCCCAAATTTGTCAATATTAGATACACTTTTGCTAAAATTGCTTTAATTGCAAATATCTGGAACAAAATTATCTTCTGTCTGTCTAATATGTAAGCGTAATAAAGACAGGAGGATCATTTATGAAAAAAATATTAGGCATAATATTTATATTACTATTTACAGGGCAGTTATACAGCGCAATGCCGAGTGAGATTACATATCGGGGGATATTAAAAGAATATGGCGCGGCAGTAACAGGGACCAGGGATATTAAGATATTATTGTATGACAAAGAAGATAAAACAACACCAATATGGAGCCAGGAATTTAAAGCGCAAAATGTGGCAAATGGGGTGTTTAGATGTGTGTTAGAGCCTGTAGGCATAGATTGGTCAGGCGCAGAATATTGGATAGAGACAATGGTAAATGACAGAACTCTTACTCCAAGAAATAAGATAACCGCAGACGCGTATGCCCTGCATTCAGAGACAGCCGAAGGCTTGCGAAAAGAAGCCGGAGAAACAATCAGTTTTAAAATAGGGAATACTGAGCCTTTAAGTATAACATCGTCGCAGTTAACTATAAACGGAGATATAGAAAGCACAGGCACAATAAAGGCTGTTAAATTTATGGGAGACGGGTCTGCATTAACAGGAATAATAACAGATGAAATAGACGCGGAAGATATAACGAGCGGAATATTATCAGACCTAAGATTATCAACGAGCGTGACAAAGCTGGGAGATATGATAGAAGGAAGTGAGATAACGAATGGGACAATAACGAATGATGACATAAATGCCGCCGCAATGATAGCGTGGAGTAAAATAGATAAAACAGGAGCAATAGCCGGAGATGTGGGAGCAATAAGCAGTGTTACAATAGCGGCGGATGATTTTACGCAGGCAGAGGTAGATAATTTAAGAACAGGAAAATTAGACGACGGAACAACGCCGTGGACAGATGCGGATAATATCAATACAGGAACGATAAATAATAATTTATTGGATACGGATTTGCAGAGTCTCGCAAATGGATCTACTCCATGGACGAATGCGGATAATCTAACAGAGGGGACAGTAGCTAATGCAAGGCTTGACGCAGATTTACAAGATTTGGCGGATGGGACATTATCTTCGTCAAAAATCCAGAATGGCGAATATATGATAGACAGCGCAGGAACGAGCGGCAGTGTATGGACATCTGACGGCAGTGGAAAGGGAAACTGGCAGAATGGTAATGGCCCTGACTATGACAGCGGCTGGTTTACAACATCAGGTATTACTCAATACACACTTTCGCATGGATTAACAAACCCAATATTTAATAGATTAGAGATAGTTTGGAGAGCTGACTCGAGCTCAACTATGTACTACCCAATATCTTTTCAAGGAGACGATTCCATGTGGGGCGGCGCTCAATTGCGTTATGATGGCTCTAGTATTTATGTGCGCGCAGGAGGAGGAAGCTGGGGGTATGCGTATAACGGAACATCAAATATCGTTTTAACAAATGGCGATATTCGTATTTTTGCATGGAAAAATTAATATCGAATATTAGCTGCGATGATGCAATAGAAAACAATATAGTAGCATTATTTAAAAATAAATTAAAAAGAAGAGGATATGAGAATATATAATAAAGTAAAAAATGAGCAGGATAAGCTTAATATTGGAGATATAATATTATTTTCAGGCAATTACTATATTCTATTAGGAGCCGCTCCTAAAGATAAAAACACATACATACTCGGAGATTTTTTTAATAAACCTGTAAGGCTGGTTATGCATTCAAAGGACGAAGTTCATAATGAATCAAAATTAGTGTCGCTTGATGAGCTTGAACTAATGGTTACATCAAATGATAACCCTCTGATTTCAGTATACACAGGCCTTGAGATGGTTTACAGATTATATGAGACTTATTCATACGGATTAATGGATTAATCTTTTTGACTGCTGAACAGAAAAATCAAAAAACCCAGAAGGCTGAAGATAGAACATAAAAGGAATGCGTATTTACTCCCAAAGGTATGCCACATAGTTCCCATAATAAGCGACGCGGGAAATAACGCAAGGCCGATTGCGGTATTAAACATTCCGTATGCTGTTGCGCGCGCGCTCGGCTCAATAAGATCTGCGATGTAAGCGCGGAATATCCCTTCCGACAATCCATAATATACTCCATATCCGCAGAAGAGTATCCAGACCATTATTAATGACGCGCTTATGCCGAAAAGAAAATAAATCAAAGCGTAGTATAAAAATGAAATTATAATTATTGGCCTTCTGCCAACTTTATCGGATAGAGATCCAAGCATAGGCGCTGTGACGCTGCAGAATAAATTGTACACTGCCCAAATAAAAGGTATTAATAATAAAGGAAGGCCGGCTTCCCGCGCCTTTAATATTAGAAAGACATTTGAAGAATTCCCTAGAGTAAATACTGTGATAGCAGTTAAAAACATAATAAACGGCTTACTCTTGATTGACTTGATTCGCGAGGAGTCAATAGCCGATTCTATTTGGGCCTCTTTCGCGAATTTAATAAAAAGAACTGATATAATACCGGGAATAACGGAAAGAATAAAAACAAGGCGCAGGTTATTACTCGAGAAATGTAATATTACAAGAGCCAATAACGGGCCTAATAACGCGCCTGTTCTGTCCATCGCTCTATGAATACCGAATGCAGACCCCTTCATTTTATGATTAGCGGATGATGAAATTAGAGCGTCTCTCGACGGAGCGCGCATGGCCTTGCCTGTGCGGTCGAAAAACTTAACAACAAGAACAGTTGTCCATGAATTAGCAAAGAATAAAAATGGTTTTGAGAGAGTTGATAATCCATAACCTAAAAATATAAAAAGCTTTCTTTTTTTTAGTTTATCCGACAGGTTGCCGAAAATGGTGCGTAGTATTGACGCTGTGCTTTCTGCAATGCCTTCTATTACTCCGATAATTGTTGTGCTTGCTCCCAGGCTGACTAAAAATTCAGGCATCAGAGGATAGATCATCTGCGTTGAAATATCCGTAAAAAGAGAGACAAAGCCTAAGATATAAATATTTCTACTGGTTTTATTTTCAACGGTACTCATTATGCGCATTATAGTAATTATTTTTCAAGTTTGTAAAGAATTGAAAACATCAGAAGCGGTTTTGACAAATTATAAAAAAGCCTCAAAAGAGAGACAATTCTTTGGGTTCGGTTTCTTTTTTCTTTTTTAATTGTTGTTTTTTAAATTCTTTAATATTAAATGTAACGCTGTTTCTTTGCTTTGAGGCAGTGTTGGTATTTAGTAGTTCGGGGCCGGTTGATAGTTTTTGAATTTCGTTATTCTTGAACATTGAGATATGGCCAAACTCTCCGTCGAAACCATCAACAATATGTATTTCGCCCAAGCGTTGGCGGCGCAAAGCTTCCGCTAATAAATATCCGGCCTTATTCTTTATATCTTCTAATGGAATATTAAGTAGTATATCAAATTCACATCCAAGCAGATTTATTGTTTTGAAATATTCTTGGGCAACTGCTTTCGCAGTTACATTCTTCCGCAGTGTTTCTGCAATAATATTTATGAGGCTTGTTTTAGAATAAAATATCTTTTTTGGGACAGAGGGATCATCAGGGTTTCTGTCAGCTAGTTCTGCGACTCGGTACATTACGCCCTTTGTGACAGGTTTTCCGCATACAGCGCAAATACCGCCGTGTTTCAATGTTTCAAGCGGGTCCCAAGAAATATTGCATTTTCTATGGCCGTCATAATGATACTTTCCTTCCTGGCTGAAAAATTCGATTGTGCCGATAAAACCTTTATCATTTTTGAGAGCGTTATATATCCCGTTATAACTTAATTCAGTGTCAAATATATTCGCCTCGCGGCCGAGCTTGTCAGGCGAATGGCAGTCTGAGTTTGACACAAGCCTAAACTTATCCAAGAAACTGCACGCCCAGTTCATGGGCGGGTCGCTGGATAAACCGGTCTCAACAGCAAAAATATGTTTAGTTAAATCTTCATAGCATTCTTCCAAATTATCAAAACCTGATTTTGCGCCTAACACGGAAAACCAAGGAGTCCAAATATGAGCAGGTATAACAAAGGAGTTCTCAGCTGATTCAAGAGTTAATTCAAGAACGTTCTTCGCATCCAGGCCCAGAATAGGCCTGCCGTCGGATCTAATATTCCCGATTACGTCTAGTTTTGACTGAACTTTTTCTACTGCTTCAAAGCTCGGGAACACGCATACATTATGCACCTTCCTTACTTTGCCGGCTTTTTTATAAATACTGCTTATTTCGCCTGTGAGCATAAATAACGGCTGTATATCAGGGCAGGTTTTAGGAATAGTTTCATCCTGTAATATATAAGCGGGTTTAAGTTTAAAGAGCCCGTTTCCGCAAGGCTCGAGCTTTTCCTTTAGTTCATTAAGCCAGCCCGGGTGTATGCAGTCGCCTGTGCCAATAATATTAATGCCTTTTATTTTTGCCCAATAATCAAGATGTTCAGGCGTGAGTTTTTTGCTTGTAGCCATGGAATAATGAGAATGAATGTGAAAATCAGCTATAAATTTCATAAAATTTCCCGGTTATTTTATTTTGTAATAGTTAAAAAAATATTCAAATCAGATAAGATTTTAAACTTGTTCTTATTTTACAAATTATATCCGTATAACGCAATGAAGATAATAATTGAACAACACAGAAGGTTATTATATAATATACAAAATACAGAGGCTGGAATATTATAATAATCCGCTCAGCGCATTACGCGCCGCGCGAAACGAATAAAGAGGTGAAATATGAGTAAGTCAAATATTATAGGGCAGGCGCAGGCCGCTAAAGAAGCGTCGCGCATGATGATGGGCCTGAGCAGTGAGAAGAAAAATGAGATTTTGGAGGCTATTGCAAAAGCTCTTGAGGAAAATATGGATGATATAATCTTCAAGAATGAAATTGACGTTCAAGCAGCTAAAGACGCCGGGTTGAATGAGGCGCTGATTGACAGGCTGACGCTTACAAAGGAAAGAGTGAAAAATATCGCGAAAAGCGTGCGCGAGATAATCGCGCTCAAAGATCCTGTCGGCGAAATATTAGAAACAATAAACAGGCCTAACGGATTAGTAATAAAAAAATTAAGAGTGCCATTAGGAGTTATTGGAATAATTTATGAGTCTCGCCCAAATGTAACGGTTGATACAACCGTTCTTTGTATAAAATCAGGGAACGCGGTTATTTTACGAGGAGGGTCCGAAGCATTAAACTCTAATCACGCGCTTGCGCAGATAATCTCCAAGGCAGGATATGAGGCGGGGCTTCCTAACGGCGCGATCCAGTTTATAGACACAACTGACAGAGAGGCTATAAAGGAACTACTAGAGCTTAATAAATATATAGACGTAATTATTCCAAGGGGCAGTCATAGTATGATAGATACAATAGTTTCTTATTCAAAGATACCTGTGATACAGCATGGAGAAGGCATTTGCCATACATATATTGATAAGCAGGCTGATATTGATATGGCAGTGTCAATCGCGTTTAACGCAAAGGCGCAGAGGCCGGGAGTCTGCAATGCAATGGAGTCATTGCTTGTGCATAAGGATATTGCTGAAAAGTTCCTGCCTCTTATAAGTAAAAAATTAAGAGAAGCAGGCGTAACGCTAAAAGCATGCGAAAAAGCGTATAAAATATTGATGAATCAGGGTATCGCGTCGGAGCATGCTGTTCCGGAAGATTGGGATACGGAATATTTATCGCTTGTTCTAGCCATTCGAGTAGTAGACAGCATGGGCGATGCGATTAAGCATGTGCAGGAGCATGGATCAGGCCATTCTGAGGCGATTGTCACTAAAGATAAGAACCGCGCGCATATCTTTTTAATGAATATTGACGCTGCGGCAGTGTATTGGAACGCTTCAACAAGATTTACAGACGGCGGCGAGTTCGGACTTGGCGCTGAGATAGGAATCTCGACGCAAAAACTGCATGCGCGGGGCCCTATGGGGATAAAGGAACTTACGAGCTATAAATATATTATATTTGGGAACGGACAGATAAGGGAATAGAATAGAGAATTGAAGGAAGGAAAATGAATAAAAGCAATGGATAATAATTCATTGCTTACGCCGGTAAAGGGAGTTTTTATGAATATTGGAATTTTTGGCGGATCCTTTAACCCAATACATAACGGGCATTTAATAATCGCTGAAGCGGTTCGTCAAAAGTTTGATCTTGAACAAATAATTTTTGTGCCTGCAGGCAAGCCGCCGCATAAGTCAATAAAAGGATTAGCGCCTGCTTTGGATAGATATAGAATGATAGCTGTCTCAATAGCTGATAATAAATATTTTCGCGTTTCTCCGCTTGAATTGTCCGGAGAATACAGGTACACATATCAGGCCATCGAGTATTTTAAGGCAAAATATTCAAAAGATAAAATATATTTTATCATAGGCGCGGATTCCTTCCTGGCTATTAATAAATGGAGAAAAAAAGAAGCGCTGCTGGATATGTGCGAGTTCATTGTTATAAAAAGAATTGGCAGTGAAATAAAAAACACAAATAAGCTTTTGAAAAAGGTAAAATACGCGCAAGACATTCAGCAGGGAATTTCAGCAACTGATATAAGAAAAAAATGCGCAGAAAAAAAAAGCATTAAGTACTTAGCTCCGCGCAAGATAGAAGAATATATAAAAAGACATAAATTATACACAAACAAAATATGAAATCACCAGACGATATAAAATACACACTGCAAACATTAATGACAGAAAGGCGTTTTAAGCATTCTGCGCATGTTGCGCGTATAGCAAAGGCTTTGGGAGCGCGCTATGGCGAAAACGAGAATGATTGCGAGATAGCGGGGTACCTGCACGATTCAGCAAAGGATATACCATTTGCGCATCTGCCTGACTTTGGCGTAAACCCGGACAAAATTCCTAATTTTAAAACATTGCTTGCGCGCGCGCCGGGAGTTATTCATAGTTATGCGGGAGAACAGATAGCCGCGAATTTATTTGGAATAAAAAATAATAAAATTCTTAACGCTGTGAAGCGCCATACAACAGGCTGTAAGAATATGTCGCTGATAGACAAAATAATATTTGTCTCTGACTGCATAGAGCCGCTTAGAAAATTCGATGGCGTGAATGAAATAAGAAGATACGCGTATAGGCATCTTGATAAAGCGTTAGAGCTTGCGTTTATTAGTAAGATAAGAACCGTGTTAGATTATAAAGGTTATATGTGCGGGGAAACAATTGACGCATGGAATGATATAGTTACAAAAGGATGCAAGTATTGATTGGAGTAATTTAAAAAACGCATTACGGCAGGCTCAATAATATGCTTTTATAGTTATAAACGGAACGTTTAATTGCTAAGGAATAATATTCTCAGGAGCGCTTGATAGATGAAAATATTAAAATGGTTAATATTAGGAATAATAATAATCGGAATAATAAACTCAGTTAGTTTTGTCGCTAAGAGTAATTTTGCGCGGTATATACGGCAAAATGAGAAGATATTAGGCATGGTTTATATTATTGACGATAATGCGGCGTATCCATTGAAAGGCATTATGTTATTTAGATATAATCCCGGAAACAGAAATTATATTCTTTGCTCAATGTCTCCTGATACAAGACTGCCTTATGACGGCAACCTATGGAGAACGCGAATATTGTTTTCAAAAACCGGAAACAGAAAAGAAAGCTGTGAAGTGCTCTTAAAAATATACGAAGAAAAGTTTGGTTTAAACATCCCTCATTGCATGTACCTTAATTACGAGAAATTAAAAAACATTATACATGATTTGGACGGCATAGAATTTGGAGGAAGAAGGGTTTTTACCGGCGAAGAAATTGACGAACTATGGGCAATGATAATTGACGGCGCCGGCAATCATGAAGAGACGAGCTTACGCAATGATACACGACTGTTAAAAAGTATTCTGATAAAATTATATAATACTTCTCCTAAAAAGAGAGTTATGTTTTTTCTACGGCAAATAAAAAATACGCACGCATTCCTTTCATGGATGGATACAGCAGCTTTATTTGCGGAACAAAAGTATTTTGATGAGAATAATATTATTCCAATACACATAACAGCTGATCAGGACGCGCAGACAGTTAATATGGATAGTTATATAAAAGAACTTTTTGAGAATGTTAATACAGGGCGCGCAAAAAAAATAATAAGCGTTGAAGTGCTAAACGCTTCTTCAAAAAGCGGTATGGCGTTGGCTGTAACAAGCACTTTGCGCGAGGCCGGCGTTGATGTGCAAAACTGGGGAAATTATGATATAATACAGCCTGTGACCATGGTTATAGACAGGCTGGGGAATTGGAATAACGCAAAGGCGGTCGCTGATATACTTCACTGCAAAGAGGTGTACACAGAAACAGATTCATCGCGGTTTGTTGATGTATCTATAATATTAGGAGAAGACATTGGAAATAACTAAAAAAAAGAACGCGCGCAGCCTTACAAAAGAAATGGCGCAGTATCTGGATCAGAGAAAGGCAGAGGACGTAAAAATTATTGATGTCAGAGGAATCTGCGATATAACGGATTATATGATATTAGCCACCGGGCGAAGCACAATGCATGTAGTGAGAACAGCCCATGATCTGCGCGGACATTTTTCAGACGCCGGCGTGCATACTCTGCATAGAGAAGGAGTATATAAAGAGTCTAGATGGACGGTTCTTGACTACGGCGATTTAATCGTGCATATCTGCACGCGCGAGGCGCGTATGCATTACAGCCTGGACGAAAATTGGCATGGATCAAAAAATGTAAAATGGGAGAAGGCGCATGATCAGAAATAAAGTTTCTAAATTAGTCGAATACGTCTGGGAAAGAATGGGATATGATAAGTGCCAGTTTCAGATTGATATACCGCCAAAGGAAATAAACGCGGATTTTGCGGCTAGTATATGTATGACAGGAGCGCGCATTCTAAAAAAAGCGCCTAGAGCGCTGGCGGACGAGTTTATAAAAACAATACAGAGAGAAAATATCGGCAGTGATATTATTGAAAGCGTTTCTATCGCCGGCCCCGGATTTATTAATTTTGTGCTTAAGAAAAATGTTTATATTGAAGAACTGGAACGTATCTTTAGAGAAAAGGATAAATACGGGTATTCAGCTCAAAATAAAGATAAGAGAGTGCTGATAGAGTTTGTGTCTGCAAATCCCACAGGCCCGCTTCATATAGGACATGGCAGAGGCGCTGTGCTCGGCGACACAATGGCAAGAATATTGGAGGCTTCAGGAGCGTATGTTGAAAGGGAATATTATGTTAATGATTTTGGAAATCAAATAGATATTTTAGGCAGAAGCGTTGAACTAAGAATTAGAGAGCTTAATGGAGAGAAGGTTGAGTTTCCGGAGAATTATTATAAGGGAGAATATATTGTAGATATAGCGAAAAAAATAATAAGTATGATTGATGAGAATAACGAGGTAGACAGCGATTTTATCAAGAGAGAAGCCGGAGAGTATGTTTTAGGCGCAATCAAAAATGACCTTGCTGAGTTTGGAGTGATATTCGACACATGGTTCCATGAATCAGCTTTATATAACGATGATCATAAAAAAGAATACATAGATAAAACTCTTGAAATGCTAAAACAAAAAGGCTTTATATTTGAAAAGGATGGAGCGTGGTGGCTGAAAGCAATGAGCGAGAATGAAGATGAAAAGGATAGGGTAGTAATACGCGCTGACGGAAGGCCTACATATTTTGCTTCGGACATTGCATATCATTATCATAAATACAAAAGAGGATTTAATCAGCTTATTGATGTTTGGGGCGCTGACCATCATGGATATATACCGAGGCTGAAAGCCGCAGTGTCATATTTAGGATATGATCCGGACAGTTTGGGTATCATGCTATATCAGCTGGTTAATTTATTTCGTAATGGGACAAAGGTTGCTATGTCGACGCGGCAGGGCGAGTTTGTAACTCTGAAGGAGGTCCTGGATGAGGTTGGAAGCGATGCGGCGCGTTTTTTTATGCTGATGCGCAGCGGCGATTCTCCGGTTGATTTTGATCTTGAGCTTGCGAAAAAACAGTCTAATGATAATCCGGTTTATTATGTGCAGTACGCGCATGCGCGGGTATCAAGTATTTTTAGAGAAGCTGAGAAGGAAAATAATTATTCGTTTGAAGAAGCGTTCAAGGAGATTGATAATTATATTGGAGACAATGAATTAGAGGTTATAAAGGAGATCACAAGAATTCCGGAAGTTCTGCGCAGATGCGTTAGGGAATACTCCCCGCATTTTATGACCAGCTATCTCCAGGAAGTTGCGGCGGCATTTCATTCATACTACAATAAACAACGCGTTATCACTGACGACAATAAATCAACGCGCGCGAGGCTTATTATGTGCAGCGCAGTCGCGGCAGTGATTAAGAACGGATTAAATATTTTAGGTATCAGCGCTCCGGAAAAGATGTGACGAACAGAATATATTTTTACTCGGCTTAAGGTAAAATATTTACTTGATTAGATTCAGGATACAGGATGGGAAAAATATGCGGAAATTAATTCTTATCAGTATTGGAATAATAATCATCATATCTTCAGTATTGCTTCTGCACGCTATGGCCAAGTATAGCGATGTGCAGATATATTCGTGCGGCCACGCCGGCTTTTTAATAAAATCATCCGATGGAACGCGTATATTAATGGATCCCTTTGATACGTCAATCGGATATGAGGCGCCGTATATTATTTCTGACATTGTGACAATAAGCAATTCTCGTCCAGAACACAGCTCTCTAACATGGGCGCATGGCAGGCCGCAGATTATTAAGGAGCTTGGGCCGCATAAATACAAATCAATTATTATTCAGGGCTTCCAGTCATTTGTTAATGATTCCGAGACGGCGCTTAAGAAAAAACAAAACATCATGTATATTATCGAAACCGATGGATTGCGCATACTTCATTGCGGAGCGCTGGGAGAAACATT
This sequence comes from Elusimicrobiota bacterium, assembly GCA_043820025.1. GTDB lineage: Bacteria > RUG730 > RUG730 > JBDRED01 > JBDRED01 > JBDRED01. The sequence goes on along the minus strand of JBDRED010000019.1, from coordinate 4,989 downwards.
GACAGACAGGCAGTATAAAAAGCTGGGAGATATAGATATATTAATAATTCCCGTAGGCGGGCTGTATATGCTTTCGCCAAAGGAGGCTATTGATGTTGTGAATAAAATAAACCCAAAAATAATTATTCCTATGGCGTACAAAACAAAGGAGTGTAATTTAAAGCTTGAGGATGTTTCAGAATTTCTTAGAGGGTTTGACAAGGTGGAGTTTGTAAATTATCTCGAAATCGGCGCCAAGGAAGTTAAGAAACTTAAAGGAGTGTATTTATTGGGGTCTATTCTAAACGAGCCATATTACAGGCGAAAAAAATCAGAAGATTAAATCTTTCTGAATTTTACGGATTTGTTTATCAAGTTTTATAATATCCTTTTTTGTTCCTTTAAAATTTGTTCTTTGAGCAATGGATGTAGAGACTTATATGTGATAAGATCAACCTTTATTTTTAAAAGCTTCTCGAGGCCCAGCTTTAATCTTGCTAAATCAATAAGGCTTTTTTTGCCTTGGAATTCAATCAATAAATCTAAATCGCCGGATGTAGTTGCGTTTCTTTGAGAATATGACCCAAATATAGACGCTCTTTTAACATTACCGCGTTTTAATGAGGGAATTATGCGTCTTTTAATAGTATTGAAGTTATTTTTCATTTAGTTATTCCTTGTAAATCGTATAAGCAATTATAGCAAAAAAAATATTGTAAGCGAATTATGATTATTTTCTTAAGTTTGCGAAAACTTCTTCGAGCGAGGTGATGCCTTTAACAGCCTTTTCAAGCCCGTCCCGGAATAATGGGATAAGGCCGTTTTTAACAGCGGCGGCATTTATAATATCCGCGCTTTTTCTCTCATTTATTAATACGCGCATTTCATCATTTAAAGTGAGAAGTTCATGCACTCCTATTCTGCCTTTATAACCTAAATCATGGCACTTCTTACATCCAACGGGTTTAAACATTTTTGCGCCTTTGCTCAGTCCGAGGTTTTTACATTCAGCGTCGGATAATGTGTATTCCTTTTTGCAGTCAGGGCAGAGTTTTCTAACAAGCCTCTGCGCGCATACGCCTAAGAGGCTGGAGGATACCAGAAACGGCTCGATTCCCATATCAATAAACCGTGTCACAGTCGTTGCCGCGTCGTTTGTGTGCAGTGTTGATATAACAAGATGGCCTGTTAACGACGCTTCGATTGCTGTTTCCGCTGTTTCCCGGTCGCGGATTTCTCCGACCATTATAATATCCGGATCCTGGCGAAGAAAACATCTGAGCGCAGCTGCGAATGTAAGGCCTACCTTTGACTGCATCTGCATCTGGTTAATTCCCTGGATCATATATTCCACGGGATCCTCAGCAGTTTGGATATTTACGTCAGGGCTGTTAAGTTCATTGAGAGCAGAGTATAGCGTTGTTGTTTTTCCGGAGCCTGTTGGCCCGACGTGCAAAATCATGCCATAGGGCTGGCTTAGTATCTCTCTATAAGTTTTTAAATTATGCTCGGAAAACCCCATGACTTCAAGGCCGAGCAGGGTTGATGTTTTATTTAAGATACGCATCACTATTTTTTCCCCAAATACCAGCGGCGCTGTACTGACCCTGAGCTCAATATCAACATCCTTTTTAGTATAGTTTTTAAATTTAATCCTGCCGTCCTGAGGAACTCTCTTTTCGGTTATATTTAAACTGGACATTATTTTGTATCTCGCGATAAGAGCGTTTATAGCGTTTATAGGGAGTTTTAACTGTTCATGCAGGACTCCGTCAATACGGTATCTTACAATAACCTGCGTTTCAAACGGCTCTATATGTATATCGCTTGCGCCTTTATGAAAGGCGTCTTCTATGATCTGATTAGCGAGCTGTACGATTGGCGCGCTCTGCTCGTCAACAACATCATTGGTATCAATGCTGATTGTTTGAACATCCTCTTCCAAAGACTCGTCAAGCTTTGCCGCAACATCCGACATTTCAGACGCTGCGAATTGAGCGTTATGCTGTTTTAAATACCTGTTTAAAACTTCTACAATATCTCCCTGCGCGCTGATTGTGATTGATTTAATTTTCATCTTTGACGAATATTCAAATGCTTCTATAGTTTGCAGATCAAACGGATTGCTTAAAACAACGTCTAATGAATGCAGGCCGTGCTTTTTTATAGGCAGAATCGCGTATTTTTTTAAAATTTCAATATCTATCGAATCTAACACTTGTTCATCATACTCGAACTTATCATCCAGCGCCAGGTAAGGGTATTTGGCCAGCTGCGCTATGTAAGACGCGAGCTCCTGCTCTGAAAATTCAACCTCCGGAAAATATACCTTTTGTATTATTTTCGCCGAATAATTAGCCACATGTTCTAAAAAAAGTTTGTCTTCTTTTGTGAAATAATCATTTGAGCCTTTGTTTATTACCTGTATCGCTCCAATTGCGTTGTTATCTACCATGAACGGAACAGTTATCATTGTGCGTGTCTTGTAACCTATTTCCTTATCAACCGTCTGATAGAAATCAGGGTCCTTGTCAGCGTCAACGCAGATATATGAATCCTTTGACGCTATTACCTTGCCGACAACGCCCTGCCCTCTTTTAAGCGTCATGTTTTTTAAGAGCTCGGTTTTTTTATCGAACGCTTCCTTAAGTTTAGGGTCATCTTTATAGAGAGTATCTGAAAAGTAGACGTATGAAAAATATATTAAATCGTCCTTGCCTATTAGATATACGGTTATTGACTGCGCGCCAATACTCTCTACAACGTTCTTTATAGTAATATCAATAACTGTATTTAGGTCAGACTCTGTAATGGTCTTTTTAAAAACAAGGTTTTTTATCAGAGGCTCTAATATTTCATCAAGCTTTGATTTTTGTTTTGGCATAATATCACATCCATATTTATTTTCTTTACTGCCTTTTCTTTGTCATTCCTGCGCATTCCATAAATATTATATCCCACAAAAATCGTGTTTGCAAATATTTCGCAATAAATTCACATTAATTCATAATAACTTCGCTTGAAGATGGGGTCTTTATAACCTTTAATATATATAGAAGGGGGGCAGAAAAATATGTTTATCAAAAAAGCTTTGGGAAATAAGTATATTTTTAAATTTTCCAAGCTCACGCGCTCAATTTCCGCTATAGCGCTGACAGCTTTCATGGTAGTTTTATGCCGTGATTATAGCATAGCTCAGCCTATTGGCGCGCCTCTTCCTCTCTTTATTCCTCAAGATATAGGCACAATCACACAGACATTTACGGGTAAAGGCGAAAACCTTGTTGTCTTTATTAATGACCTGCACTGCCAAAAGGAAGCTCAGGAAAATATAACGCGAATAATAAAAACAACTAAAGATTATTATGGCAATGACTTTAAGCTTGTCGGCGTTGAAGGCGACCAGGGCGCGATTGACACGTCAATCCTCGGCGTAATTCCTAACCGGAAGGTAAAGCAAAAGGTTTTAGAATACTTTATGGAGAGAGGGCAGGTTACAGGCGCTGAGGCGTATGATGTGCTGTATCCCGGATCAGTTGAATTGTTTGGGCTTGAGAATAAGACTATTTATGACGAAGATTTTCTGCTTCTTTTTAAATCGCTCTATTACCGCAATGACGCAGAAGCTATAATTTCCGGAATAACGCCTGCAATGGATTATGGCAAGACTCTTTTATATCCTTCGAAACTTCTTAAGTTTGAAGAAAGGGAGAGAGAGTATAAGGAACATAAAATTTCATTGCACGCGTTTCTGTTATTTATCCGGGACACAGCATTGCAGGAGAATATAGACCTTTCCCGCGGCTACCAGAATATATTTAATTTTCTAAAAGCAAGAGAGATGAGCAGGAACCTTGAGCCGGCGGTAATTGCCGTTGAATCAGAAGCAGTAATAAGCCGCATTAAGGATATTGTTACTGAAAAGGAATATTTACAGCTTAAGAAACTAGCGCCGTCGCAGACTGAGGCATACTACGCGTTTCTAAAAAATGTTCTAAAAAGGCATAAGGTTGACATTGGAGAAGGCTATCCGGGCCTAAAAAAATATTTTGCATACACAGATTATTTGGAAAACGTCTCATACGAGCTACTCTTTGAGGAAATGGAGCATATAAGGTTTAAGATTAAGCAGAAAATAGTTGAGAAGAGAAAGGATGCGAAGCAGTTGGTGTACTGCGAATATTACATGAGCCTTATGCAGGATTATTTTAATAATGCGGTAAGTTTTAAGGATATGGCGGACTGGCAGGGTAATAAGAATGAGTTTTACGGATTTATGGAGGATATAAACGGCAGATTGGCTTTAAAGAATCAGTTTAAGGATAGCAGGGAAATATTAAATGAAGCAGAAGACAACATGCAAAGGTTTTATAAACTGGCTGATAAACGAAGCGATATTATGGTCTCAAATTTATTGAAAGAAGCGCGCAATAAAAAAGCGCATGTGTCAGCCGCAGTCATAGGCGGATATCATACAGAAGAAGTAGCGGGTATATTAAGAAGCAAAGGAGTATCATATATAGTAGTTTCTCCGTCAATATCAGGCGCTGCAGACAGAAGAATATATGAGGACAGACTGCATCTGCAGGCAAGAGTAGCAGGAATAAATACAATAACCGTAGCAGGCAAAACCATAACTCCCGGTATGGAAGCAAAGGCGCTTAATCCTTCGACACTATTTGGCGCGCTGTGGCAGGCAATGCTCGGCAGGACATTAGTTGAATATTTAGCTGAGGATACGCCTAGAGCGCAGATTTTAGCTGATATTAATGCAATGAATTTGGATATTTCATTTGCTGTTGAAGAAGAGCAGGTTGTATTTACCGTAAAAACACCGCAGGGTAAAACATTTACAGTAAAGAATGCCGGTATTGAAGGAATAGAATCAAGTTTCTGGGAATGGTCTGAGATAAGTGATCCCAGGATAGCAGAATTAAAAAACCAATTAGATTCGTTATTAAAAGGTTATATGGAAAATAAGGTTCCTGCTCTCCGTCTCCGCGGCGGCGC
>JBDRED010000018.1:0-18866 GCA_043820025.1 Elusimicrobiota bacterium | reverse complement strand
AACGGACATTTATCCGGATAGCTGCAGAATGATCCTGCTGGATAGGAGAGTTTGCAGTTAAATTAAAATGCCAGCTAAGCTTGTAGATGTTATTATCAATGTGTTCTTGGACGCGGGTTCAATTCCCGCCACCTCCACCAAAAAATGCTGACGCATTTTTAGAAATTAGAAAATAGAGATTTGAAAGCAGGAATTGATTTATCACTTTTATAACTCAAACACTCAAACACTATACCAAATATCCTTCTTCGCGGAATTTTATTTCAAGCTCATTTCTAAGCTGATTCCGTATTTTCGCGAAAGCCCGGATAGAAGCAATTCTTTTATAATCACAACTTTTACATTTCCAGATATTTTTAGATAACAATATGGATAGTAAAAATGTTTTTTGCGGTTCCAGGTGAGCAGCGCAGAATTTACATAACGGGCCTTCCACATCCACATATACGTCTGATACAGACATTCTATTTGTTCCAAGATAAACGCGCCATATATAACCATCGCGTTCAATGTCCAGGCGTTTATACACAAAGAGCGGTTTTTTAAATTCATGGGTAAAGCGTCCGTAATTTTTTATGTTTGATGAAAAAAATACATAAAAAAATGAGGAGCATATTATTAAACATAAAATAATAAAAAAGAGTGTAAGATTCATAGAAAAGATTGTACATTTTTATAAATAAAATTCAAGAAGAATAGGGGGAAACCCCGGAATTTCCGAATTTTGGGGCCTGTCCCTCAATTCCTGTCCCTCAATTCCATCAATTTCGGAAATTCGCAAATAATTCGCAATTAGTTCGCTTGCCACTCCGCAAAGCAAAAAGATATAATTAAAAATTAAGGAAAGATTTTTAGGAATATTTCGTTATAATTTTTTGGGGGGCGGGGGTATTATGACAGGGAAAATAATTTCCAAAATTTTAGTTGTATGTTTTATGTTAAATGTATGCCAAAATTTTGCATTTGCCGCTTCGTCTCAAAGCATTGTTCAGGAGCTTAGTATTCCGCAGGATATCGGGCAAATAACCGACAGCTATAAAGGCGCATCATCGCAAATAATATACTGCATTGAAAATCTCCACTGCCACAAAGAGGCGCAGGAGAATATCAGCAAAATTATATATCTTCTAAAGAAGCGGTTTGGCAGCGATCTTTCATGGATAGGCGTGGAAGGTTCTGCAGGCGGTATTGACACATCTGTATTAGGCAGAATAAAGGATAAGGATGCCAGAGAAAAAATAACGCAGTTCTTCTTAGGCTTGGGCTATATCACAGGGCCTGAGCTGTATACAATAAGATATCCGAAAACGCTCAAGTTATATGGCATAGAAACTAATGAGCTTTATAACCGAAACTTTCTTTCATTGTATAATGCTGTTCAGGCAAGAGACCGGTCACAGGCGCTTTTTAATAAACTTTATAGAGCAATAGACAGGGGCAGAGAGCTTTTATATACGCCTGAATTAATCAAGTTTGAAAAACTCCAAAAAAAATATAATGACTGCAGGTATCCGCTTAATGAATATATTGAGTATTTAAAAATAATGCTGGATAAATTGCATATAGATCATTCAATTAATTATCCGAACTTTGAGTTATATATAAAAAAGAATGATTTAGCGGAACTGAATTCAGCTGAGGTGAGCGCTGAGGCAGGACTTGTAACAGCTCAAATAATGGATATTATCCCTGATGCTGATTATGCGGCTCTAAAGGATTTTAAGAACAAGGCCGCAAATGATTATTATAAATTCCTTAAGGAAATAATTAATAGGAATAATATTAATATTAATATAGGGCAGCATTATCCAAGCCTTTCGAACTATTTTAAATATCAGGACTACTTATCAAATATTAACGAGACTAAGCTTTTGGCTGAGGTTGATGATATTGCGTTTAAAATAAAGGGCGCGCTTGCAAAGGGCAAAGGCGATGCTGAAAAGCTTGTATACTGCGAGAGGTATGTAAAGCTCTTTGACAGGTACTTGGAAAACAGCGCAAGCGTTTATGATTCGCAGAAATGGGAGGAGAATGAGGATAATTTTTATAAGAACGGCAGGGATATATTAGGCAATCTTATCCGCAATGACGGGTTTGATAAGTTTACTGCGAATATCAGAGACATTGAAAAGAATATGAATAGTTTTTACAGCCTGGCAAATAAACGTAACGAAGAGATGCTTAATAATATGTTTCAAAGAATGGCTAAAGCCGGTTCCAAAGTTAATGTTATGGTAACAGGCGGATACCATACTCAGGGCATTAAAGAGCTTCTTGCCGCAAAAGGCATATCCTATATTGTTATCAGGCCTGTTATTAGAGAGAGCTTTGATAAGAAAATTTATGTTAAGCGTTTATGCGAGCAGGCTCATTGGCAGAATGTTACGCCGGGATTTATACCTTGTAATCTTGCTGGTATGCTTGAGCTTGCGAGTGTTTTTGGCCAGGATGCAATACTGCCTGTGATTGGGATTGTTGCAGAAACTGTTATGAGTATGGGACCGGGCGCTCAGATTAGTTTTAAGAATGACGATGATTCTATAACAGTGACATGCCAAAGTCCGGATAGGAATCAGATGACCCTGGTATTTAAGAAAAATGAGGAAAGCAAATTCGAGCTTACAGAATCCGGGCCAACAACAGCCCTGCACAGCGGGTCATGGAGAGATATTGTAGACAATATGCTGGCAGGATTGAGGGTTATTGCGGATTCCTCTATGCAAATGGTTACTCCACAAGAGAATATTTTGAAAAAACAATTCTACCAAAGGTTATTAACACAAAACAATGCTAACCTCCGGGAGCCTAAAACAGCTCTGATAAATACAATAGTAAATACTAATAATGTTTCTATAACAGATGTAATTGGTCGAAAAAATGAAATTATGGAGAATTTTCTTCAAAGATTAAAAAGCTATTTTCCTGGTTTAGGCCAAGGCTTTTTCAAAGTTTTTCCTGCTGTATTTTCTGATAAGAGCAAAAACTGGGCGCATTTAATGATTCATAACAATACGCTATTTATCTCTGATTCGCTATATACTGTTTTAATGGAAGAGAGAAAAGAAAGCGTTTTTATTAACCAGATTATACTGCATGAAAGGCTTGAGAACGAGCTGATTATACATTATAAACAGAATTTAACGAATCTTCTTCAACAGGCGGAAAAGCGACGTAAACAAAAAGTTTCAGAGCTGGGTAAGACAGATGATACAAATAACGTTGCAGGATATTTAAATAAAGCAACATCTCAATATGCAGGAACTATAGATATTTTAGAGGATCAGGTTGCAAAAATTGCTTCCAACGTTTTTGAAGAATATGGCGCTAGTAGGTATGATGAGCTTAGCCACAGGCTTGCAATGCTGCCATTGGCAGAGCAAGAAGGATATATGGGCAAAACTAGATATACATTTGAGAAAGCGTTAGGCGTTAAACTTGGCATAAAGCAGTCTTTAAGCAAAGGAAAAGGAACTTTTTCAGGGGAAAGAAGAACATTGGGAAAGAGCAGCAAAAGCAATGTCGATAATAATGGAACAGAAACACAAACAACAACAACAACAACGGTAACAAAAACAGCGCAGACACAGAAGAGTAATGAGGAATTATATCTTGAAGGCAGGAATTTGATGATTAAAGATGCTGATTGGCTGGCTAAAATTATACCTGAGTCTGACAAAGATTATGAGGATTACGCGATGAAAGTCAGAACATATAATGTGGCAACAACCGGTAGCGGAATGTATGCGAAGAATAAAGGAGTATTTGATGAGTACCCGATATTGCGCTATTTATGGATTTATGATCTCGTTCTGATCAAAAAAATTATTGACGATCAAAATGGCCTGAGGATGTTTGGCGATTTTGGGCAAAGAATGCTGGAAATATTTGGCGCGGATGTGTTAAGAACAAAAAGTAATATTTTTATACAGCTAATAAAACTGTATACAGATATTGAACACAAAGACAATAAGTTTAGTGAAAGGATAGATGCGTTTCTTCAGTGGTATGATAAGTTAAAAAAATTGAATAAAGCATTAAAAGCTCCACTTTCTGATGTAGATCTATACAAAAAGTTTGAAAATACGTTAATGGACGTATTTGATATGCAGGACGACAGTAGAAATGGATTAATACCCACAATTGATACTAATGTTAATTCTTTGGATACTGTTGAGACTAATATTAATAACATCATTGGCAGAGAAACTCAAGGCTCATCAGCGCCCGGACCGCAGGCTAAGGGAAATAGCGCCGGAGGTCAAAATAGCGCGAAACCTGCAAAATTTCAGGATAAAAGTACTCCTGCACCTATGAAACCGGGTATGCAAAATCTTGAAAAACATAGGAAAGAGTTTCTTGTAATGCGTACGAAAAAAACCGGGAAAATCGATATGATTGAAGAAACGTATACAAAAGTTTATAACGCATTTGGAGAAAATACATTTATTAAAGACAACAATATCTTTATTCTAATGATTCGGCATTACTTTGACAATGAAGCATACTATACAAATCCTCAGGGTATAACATTTCCCATTCAGGTTCAAAACTTGTGCGACTGGTACGGTATGGTAAATGCTTGGAATATGTCTATAAAGGAGAACAATGGAGAGTATGTAGAAGATACATACGAGTTTTTTAAGCCGTATCTTATGATGGTATTTGATATGCAAAAAGAAGATCAAACAAGGTTATATACTGATAAATTTAAAGGCGAAAGTATTTATGGTATTGAAGGTAATATCATAGAAACTGAAGTAACAATAAGGATAATAAAAAGGATAGTCGCAAACAATCTGAGTATTTCAAACGATCAACTCAATCAAAGAGTAAACGATATTGGCAATAAGTTATTCGGTCAAAAAGGATTATTTTACAAATATATGAGAATAGAGGAACAATTTATCAAACAGGATGATTCAACAAAACTGCCGGAACGAATAGGCGCGCTTCTAATAAATGAATGGGAAAAAATAGTTGAAGGGGGGGATGAATTGCTTAAACGTGTAAGCGAACAGGGTTTCCCTGCTGTATTTGGAAGACAATATAAACATAAGGATGCCGGGCATGCAGCATCAACACCAACGAACCAGGCAGTGCCAGCAACAATACAGCGGCCCGCAACACTACCAACAGCGCCAGCGCCAGGCATAACCCGAACAGATAATACAACACAGAACGAAATTATTCGGGGTAATCCGCGCTTACAAGAACTTATGCAGTATATTACAAAAGACCGGCTTGATTTGTTTGCTACAAATAAGGCTGTATTGGATGCGCAGGACATGCAGATGAGGTATCAGAACTCTCCAATGCTGAGATATCTTATGCTTTTTTTACAGCCGGACGAGATAAGTAAGTTCACAGATAGAGTGTTGAAATGTATTGGCAGTACTAAGGTTGGAATAATAAGGGAAAATATTAAGTATGAGTATGAGTCGCTCTTTGACGTTTTTGCCGATAAATTTGGTTATGAGGTATTGGCATTAAATAATAATATTCTTGCGCAAATGGCGTGTGAGCTTCAAAGCCAAGAATTGAACAGAGTAGTATTAGAAAACTTTCTTAAGAGAGCTTTAAATTTCTGTGTTTTTTATGATAAGCTAAAGAATGCTGCGCAAAAAAAGTAAACGAAACGAGTTATATAAATATTTAGTTCTGCACTGGCATTTCTTAGCCGGTCAGGATGAGGAAACGCTAAACGAAATATTATTGAAATTTAATTCGAAAGATGTTAATGGTAATATGCAGATTTTTAAATATACGGTTATTATGCTGCATATTCTTGAAGAAATGGGAAAAAGGTTAAATCTATCCCAAGAAGGTATTCAACAGGCGTACAATGACCTAAATTCTGTGTTCACCTCAGGACTACTTCCCGCGCTAAAAGGCCATGGTATAAAATATAACTTTCCTAACGGCCCGGACAATTTTGATTTAATGTATTTGTATTATCCGTATATTTACGCGGATATAACAAACAGTGGGGGAGAGAGTTTTTTTATTGGTGGAATAAATGCTTTAACAAAAGATGATTTGCTGACTCCTATGCAAAAATATAGGGAAGAATATAAAAAAGAACATGGTCATGATATTGCAGATATTGAAACCGGCATAGGGCACAGTGATGCCGGCAAAACTCAGATATCACTCTTTGGCAAAGCTGTAGATGCAATAGACAGTATGTATCAAATAGTAACTTTAAAGTCTGTTGCTGAGGGTTTTGACAATCCTCTAAAAGATTTACAGAAAAAATCTGAAGGGAACATAGAACCGGCCTGGGATGTCGAGTATATTGAGCTGAAAGACAAACTAACAGGCTTGAAACAAGAACTTCCGTATTTAGCTGTTGTAAAAGCCGTGACAGGCAATGTTCATACAATGCGAATATCAGAGCGTTTTGGCAATATATTGGAAATAATGAGAGGGATTCTTGCTAAAGAGGATTATGAGAAGCTGATTACTGAAATAAAGGAACATGAGAAAATGGAGATTAACGAAGGAGCTGTTAAGCATGATGAGATTCTAATGAGAGATAATCAAAAATACGCGAAAAAATTTCAAGAAGAAATAATTGATGTCTGCGATACGCTGTTAAATATTAAGGAAATCGGCGATAGAGAAATGCGAAAGCAGATGTGGGATAATATTGATAAAGTTAAGCGCGCTATATATGAGATGACAGGTAAGAGTATAGATTACGATAAAATATTAAATGCATTTTTTAATTTGAAAAAGCTATATTTGCTAGATAAAGCAAGAGGAGAAATAAAACTTGAAGATGGCAATTATCTAACATATGACGGCATTGTCTATACACAAGAAAGAAATCTTGCTGCTCCCCCTGTAGTCGAGAATGTTACATTTGGCATGTGGGCTGAACTGTTTGGAAAATTGAGCGAGGGCTTAGGGACGATTTTGAATGGTGAAAACACAGGCGTTAAAGAAGCGTTTAATACAGCAAACATGCTTGTAACACATTTTGACCGGAATGGTAGAAATTATGATCAGAATATGATGTTATTTGACAAATTAGATAGAGCAGTGTAAGGTTCAGCAGTTAGAGGCGCGAATAAATGGGGTATTGTTTGTATATTAATTTGGCTAAGATTGCCGTGTTGCGCAAAGCGCCCGCAATGACAAATGTATTTAAGCATTGCGAAAAAAAGCTGTAAACCCCGCCCAGGCTTAAAATGTCAGAAACTTTCTTGACACTGCCGGTTTGAATATCTGCTGTTGTTTTTAAATATAATTTGCTAAAATAAAATTATGAAGAGCTTACAAATATTACTATTTATATTTTTAGTTGCAGTATATGCTTATGCAAAACCTTCCCAAAAAATTACTGCGCCTGTTAAAGAAGATAAGGCCGAATATATAAAAAGAGACGTAAGGCTTTCTTCTTATGATGGGATGATTAAGGATGAGGATTTAAATAAGGTATGGTGCGATAAGAATTTCAATTATAAAAATTATAAAACATTAGGGGTTACAAAATTTATTAATGCGCCTCTTTTGGATGGAAAAATCAATAGAGACTTTATTGATATGCCCGGGCTTTATATAAAGAGAATGTTAGACAGGTCGCGTATTCCCGTAAAGTTTGAATTAATTGATATAGAGCCTGCTTCTCTTAATGTAAAAGCATTGAAAGCGTTTAAGGAAGATCTTGTCTTGGCCGGAGTAATAACTGAGATTAGGGAAGAAGATGCATATCCGGAGTTTCCGGCGCCTGCAAGATTAAGCGTAGAGGTAGTGTTATTTGATACAAAGAAATCAAAGATTATTATTGCCGCAGTACACTCACAGGAAGGCGTAAATCTAACTGACTGCTTAGAGCACATCACATCAAACATCGTCAATTACCTGACAAGAAAAGCGAAATAAAAGAGAGTATTGTGAATTAATAAATTAACACGCTCCTCTGTCCCCCATGTGCTATACAACCCTGCCGTACAGAGGGAATGGCTAAGGCGGGAAGGATATTGACAATAATGAAAAATTAGGGTAGTCTAACATTATTAATCTATAAGGCGAATACAATGAAACATATGAGACGAATAAAACATGGTGAAAATATCTGTAAATTGAGCGAGTTGGAGATAGGCCTGCGCGCGGAAATAGTTGATATTATCGGACAAGGCGAGATTATACGCAGGCTTTTGGATATGGGGTTTGTTATTGGAACTTGTCTTAGGGTAGAGCGTGAGGCGCCTTTGGGAGACCCTATTTATGTATGTATGAGGGGCAGTTGTATTACACTAAGAAAGAATGAAGCGGATTTAATAATTGTAGAAAGGCTGGGTATGTGTCATGGTAAAAAAAATAGATATGGTCGTGGCAATTGCAGGTAATCCGAATTCCGGAAAAAGTAGTATTTTCAATGCGCTGACCGGAGCAAGACAGCATGTTGGTAATTGGCCCGGCGTAACCATTACATATAAAGAAGGCATAGCAGAGTATAAAGGTTATACTATTAAGTTTATTGATATGCCCGGAACTTACAGCCTCTCGCCCTATACTCAGGAAGAAGCAGTTACCAGAAATTTTCTTGTTAATGAAAAGCCAGATTTAATTGTAGATGTTGTTGACAGCACAAACCTCAATAGAAACCTTGCATTTGCAGTTCAGCTTATGGAGCTTGACCAGCCTCTTATTATCGCTTTAAATATGTTCGATGAATTAAAGGATCTTGGTATTGAGATTAATGTTCAGTATCTTGCCACGCTTATCGGCGTTCCGCTCGTTCCAACATCAGCAGTAAAAAAACAAGGAATAAATAATTTATTAGATAATGTAATTGCATTTATAAAATCAGATTATAAGCGCAATAAATTATTTTATGAAACTGAGTTAGAGCAGGAGATAGAATTAATCAGCGCTGTCTTACAAAAGGATGGAGAACTCTCTGAAAAATATTCTCTAAGATGGCTTGCGATAAAACTCATTGAAAAGGATCAGCCGGTTTACAGCATCCTGCATAATAGGGTGATATGGGTTGAGATTAATCATTTAATTAATAAAAGTATTGAGAGGCTGAAAACGCATTATGAGATGGAGCCTGAGGTTATTATTTCGCAGGAAAGATATTCCTTTGTTCATGGAGCTGTGCTTGAAGCAGTTAAAATTTCTGAGCAGACAGAACCTACTAAGACTGAAAAAATAGACGCGGTCTTATTAAATAGAATTTTAGGAATACCATTGTTTCTTTTGTTTATGTGGATCGTATTTCATATAACCTTTAAACTGGGCAGTATACCCATGGAATGGATGCAGAGTTTTTTTTGGTTTCTGCAGGATATTTTACGTAATTTTTTAAGCGCAGGCATAATACGCTCGGTTATTGTTGACGGAATTATAGGCGGCGTTGGAGGAGTTCTTGTTTTTCTGCCAAATATTCTAATTTTATTTATGGCAATTTCATTTATGGAGCAGTCAGGGTATATGGCAAGGGCTGCGTTTTTAGTGGACAGGTTCATGCATATGATAGGCCTTCATGGCAGGTCTTTTATTCCTATGATAATGGGTTTTGGATGCAGTGTGCCTGCGCTTATGGCGTGCAGAACTTTGAAAAACAGAAATGACCAGCTTGCTACAATGCTGGTTATTCCTTTTATCAGCTGCGGCGCAAAACTGCCTATTTATGTTCTATTAATAGGCGCGTTTTTTTCTGAAAATATCTCAGGGACAATAATGTTTTGCGTTTATTTATTCGGAGTGTGCGCTGCGCTGATTACAGCTAAGCTTTTAAAAAAAACAATGCTTTCCGGAGAGAGCGAGCCGTTTGTAATGGAACTGCCGCCGTATCGTATGCCGACATTTATTAATATTATTATGCATATGTGGGAAAAAGCATGGCTTTATATAAAAAAAGCCGGCACAATAATTCTTTTAGCTTCCATTGTTGTTTGGTTTCTAAGTAATTTCCCAATATCGAAAAAAACTTCGCCTGAAAGGATAGGCGTAGAATTTAGTAAACTGCAGGATAGTTATGCAGGGAAGATGGGCAAGGTTATAGAGCCTGCTATAAGGCCGCTTGGTTTTGACTGGCGGATAGGTATAGCGCTTATCAGCGGAATTTCAGCGAAGGAAATTATTGTTTCAAGCCTTTCTACGATTTATAGCAGTGAAACAGAGGATTATATGCAGGGCGGGCTAAAGAGCGTTTTGCAAAAGGATAAACATTTTACAGCTAGCGCTGCGTTAAGCCTGATAATATTTGTTCTCTTATATGTTCCATGCCTATCAGCGACTATTGTGTTTTACAAAGAATCATTTTCTTTGGCATGGACAATTTTTATGGTTATGTATACTACCTCGGCTGCGTATGGCGCGTCCTGGCTGATTTATAATTTAGGCAAATATTTTCTGCATTAAATAATCAAGGAAAAGACTAAACTAATAAGAGCTGTTTCTAAGGCGGTTAATAATAGGTGTGAATAAAGTTCTCTGTCATAGGGGAATAATGGCTTTGATCTAAGCGTTCCAAAGTATCCGAAGAAGAAAATTACCGCATATACAGCCGAAGATTTTGCTGATAGAATACTGCTTGCTGAAAAGGAAATATTGTTAAGATGGATGATTATTATCTCGAAAACGATGACGTAAAAAAATGAGCTTATGATTTCAATGAGCAGGAATATAATGCGCGGTTTTTTGATCTTTGGCCATGAAGCATAAAAAATTGTTGCAAAAAAAATGAAAAAGATTAAAAATGAAATAATGATTTGCATGTGTTATTATATATAATGATTAAAAATTAAACAAGAATCAAGTAACGGCGCTAAAGTCGGGTTGTTGTTTGGATGTTAATTTAATGAAGATTCCTGCTTGCGCAGGAATGACACGTGCTTTTGTCATCCTCGGGCATGCCTGCCCCGTCAAAGGCGGGGACCCGAGGATCTTTGAAATAATTATATCTAACGTGTAGAAATTTCAAGGAGGACTGCTGTATGATATATTTAAAACGATCGATTTCTATTTTATTTACGATTTTTTTTCTAACGCTTTTCTCGGCATCTTTGCTTTCCGCGGTTACGGATGACCCAAAAAAACTTTTGAGTGATTATGGATGGACTGTGTATGGCGAGTTTGATACTGCAACAAAAATCCCGAAACAATTTACTAATAGCGCGGGCGAATATCCCAACGGATTATTTTGGGCGTACAATAATGTTTTATCAAAACAAATCGGTTTGGATTTAAGTAAATACAGAGGCAAAAATGTTAAGGTGCGCATGTTTACTCTTAACGAGATTCTTCCTGAATCATGCAGGCCGTTCACTGCTGCGATGGCTATGATAGTAATTTACAATGAAAAGATAGCCGGAGCCTGGATATCAGGCATTAACTGCGGCTGTTCGCTTGATAGAAATGCGGTTAATTTAAGACAGATAAATGGCGAGCAGTGGCAGGATTGGCTTATATCAGCAAAGATTGTAAATAAAAACGACAAATTAGATAAATATTTAAGCTCAATGAATGAGGAAGAATTAATACTGTATTTTTTTGAATCGCTTAGTAAAGGTAATTATAAAGATATGTACGCTTGTTTTTCGCGCAGGTATTTATTGAACACGGTTTTTTATGATTTTGCTAAATCAAAAACATTCAAGGATAGTTTAACTAAAACATTTCTTGGAGAGAACGATGTGATTGAACGCGTCACAGTAATAGGTATTGACGTTATACCTACTTTGATTGAAGGTAATAAGGCTTATAAATTAACATTAAAAGAAGAAAGAAAAGGGGTCCCTGCAATGGAGAGAGAATGGGTGTTTTTAATGAGAGAGGAAATTCCGGGTATGGGGCCGAGAATAGCGGATGTAAGGAGATAATCGGGAATTGTAAATTGAGAATAGAGAATTGAGGCAAGGTAAATGGATCAAAGCAATGGATTATAATATGCTATTATGTCATCCTCGGGCTTGACCCGAGGATCTTCGAGAGAGTAATATTTAGCGAAGATTCCTGCTTTCGCAGGAATGACAGAATAAAAAAATAAAAATAATTCATTGTTTTTGCTCATTAATTTTATTTTCCTTCAATTCTCAATTCTAAGTTTTTCTGAGGTTGTATGCTAAAGAGAATAATTAAAGGATTAATGGTAAGCGGCCTTATTGCTTTGCTTGCTTTGCTTCTTAGGTTTGGCGGATTTTTTTTGAGCTTGGAATTTAAAACGCTTGATTGGCGGTTTGATATGCGCGGGCCAAGGCGCGCTCCTGATAATGTTGTTATAATAAATATTGACGAGGAAAGCATTGCGGAGAATAATTTCGGAAGATGGCCATGGTCGCGCGACGTGCACGCAAAAATGATTGATCTTTTAGCGTCGGCAAAGGCGAAAGCAATTGTGTTTGACGTTCTTTTTCCTGAGCCGGATACGCTATTCCCAGAAGAGGATATGAGACTTGTTAAAAGCACAAAGATGGCGGGAAATGTTATTTACAGTATGTTTATGCAGCTCGACGGAAAAAAAATAAAAAGGATTACCGGGCCAATCCCGGGTATTGAGAAAGCGGCAGCGCGCGTTGGATATGCAAACTATATTCCTGAATGGGATGGCGCTGTCAGGAAGATGCTGCCGGTACTTTATGACAACGACAAAAAATATTATTCTTTAAGCATAGAGGCGATTTCATTTTGTTTTAATAAATCGCCGGACGAAATAATAAAAAGCGTATTTTTAGACAGAAACGGCGAACTCACAATAAATTTTACAGGCGGTTACGGCAATTTTAGATATCTGCCTTATTATAAAGTTCTAAGAGGGGATATTCCTCTTGAATTTTTTAAGGATAAGGTTGTGCTTATTGGAGCGACTGCTGCAGGTTTGTATGACAGGCATCCTATTCCTTTCTCTCCATCGTTCCCGGGCGTTGAAATACACGCAAATGTGATATCAAGTATTTTAAATAACGAATTTATGATAGGGCCGAGAGAAACGGATTTATATAAAACTCTTGTAATTATAGTTATTTTAATGGGCATCGGCTTGTCTGTTCTATCGCCTTGGTGGGCTACAGCGCTTACAGGCGTGTCAGCGCTTTCTTATTTTATTATCAGCCAGGTTGTTTTTAGCAAATATAATTTATGGCTGGAATTGTTTCCGGCTTTTTTTGTAATTTTTGGCAGTTATGTGCTTATAATTTTATCTAGAATGATTCTTGAACGCAGAGAAAAATCGCGTATAAGAAAAACATTTAGTTATTATTTATCGCCGGATGTTATTAAGAGCGTTCTTTCAAAGCCCGGAGGATTGGAGCTCGGCGGCAAAAAGAATGAATTATCAATTTTATTTTCAGACATAGTGGGGTTTACCTCAATATCCGAAGCGCTTTCTCCTGAAGAAATTGTCGCGCTCCTCAATGAATATTTAACTGCTATGACAGACGTTGTGTTTAAATACCAAGGCACGCTTGACAAATTTATTGGCGACGCTGTAATGGCGTTTTGGAACGCGCCTCTGCCGCAGGAGAATCACGCTGAGCTCGCATTAAGATGCGCTGTTGAGATGATCGATGTGTTGAAATCTATGCAGGAAAAATGGAGAAAGGAAGGGAAGAGAATAATAGATATTGGCATAGGAATAAATACAGGAGAGGCGATTGTTGGGAATATGGGATCGTTTAAAAGAATGAACTATACGGTAATTGGAGATAATGTTAACCTTGCTTCGAGAATAGAAGGGCTGACAAGAGATTTTAAAACGCATATTATTATTAGTGAAGCGGCATATCAAAAGGTTAAGGATATAGTTGAGGTAAAGAGCCTTGGCGGAGTTAAGGTCAAGGGCAAGGAAAATGAGACGCAAATCTATGAGGTCTTGAGGATCTGTGACGATGCCTCTCAAAAGACATGTGAAATAATTACATAAGAATACAGAATACAGAAGCCAGGAGCTAGAATACAGAATAATTGTAATAACTAATATTGTCATTGCGAGGGAGCGATAGTGCCCGAAGCCACCGCCTCTGGCGGGGCCCCGCAAAATGCGGTGGCAATCTTCGAGTGAGGAGCCTTGTCCGAAGATCCTTCGGATAGTAATCCTCAGGATGGCACTACGTGTCGCTTTTTAAGCTTAGTTTTTGGAGGAAGTATGGATATATTGTGGCGGTTAGTGTGTGCGCATCTTATAGCTGATTTTAGCCTGCAGACAAATAAGCTGGCTGTTTGGAAATCTAAGAGTATTTTCGGGCTGATAGTTCATAGCAGTATTTTTTTTGTTGTTTCCATAATTTTTACTCTTCCTTATTTTAAATCTATCCGGTTTACGCTTGTGTTATTATGGATCGCGCATTTTGCGATTGATTACGGCCGCACAAAAATTATTAGTAATAATCCGTCTTGGGATAATATTTATTTTTATATCTGCGATCAAGTGTCGCATTATTTGTCTATATTTATTGCGTATAAAATACAGTTCGCAAAAATGAGCACAATGCCTGCGCCTGCGTGGGTGTTTGTAATCAGCGTTCTTATAATAGCCACGCATTTTACGACTATAACAATATATTATGCCGAAAGGCAGGTTTATAAAGAATCTATAATTGAGTGGAAAGAAAAGTATTTTAGTATTTTAGAACGAATAATTATTTTGAGCTGTTTTCTTCTGCCCGGCGGGTGGTGGATGATTTTTCCGGTTGTTATTTTGATTAGATGGTATATTTATAAGAAAGCTATCATAAAAATAAATTTTCAGGCAATAAATGTTATTCTTGGGGTTATATCAGCCGTTATTGCAGGGGTGTTTTTTCGGATGTTTTTTATGCCGCTATAATTTGGTTCGGAATAAAAATTATACATTAAATAAAAATTCAACTATATCTCCGTCCTGCATAATATAATCTCTGCCTTCCTGCCTTAAAACTCCTTTTTCCTTTGCTTCTTTAAATCCCCCAAGCTTTACAAAATCATTGTATGAAACAACATTAGCTCTAATAAATCCGCGTTCAAAGTCTGTATGTATAACGCCGGCTGCTTGAGGAGCTGTGTCGCCTTTTTTAATAGTCCATGCCCTTGTTTCTTTTACGCCTGTTGTGAGATATGTTTGCAGGCCCAGCAAAGAAAAGCATTTATGCGCTATTAGGTCAAGGCCGGATTCTTTTATCCCTAATTCATCGAGGTATTCATCTCTCTCCTGTCCGCTTAATTTTGATATCTCTTCCTCGATTTTTACTGAAATAACAGCAAACTCGTCGCCTGCTTTTTCTGTGTATTCTTTTACAATATCAACATACTTAGAGGGTTTGCCAAGCATATCCTCGCTTATGTTGCATACCTGGATTAGTTTTTTTGAAGTAAGAAAATTCATTCCCTTAAGAAGTATTTCTTCTTCCCGGTTTAATGAAAGACTGCGTATAGGTTGATTCTGTTCCAGTGTTTGATTTATTTTATTTAGCAGTATGCTTCTGTCTTTTATTTCTTGGTCTGCCGAATGTTTTGCGCGTTTTTCGGTATTGTCGCGCATCTTTATAGCTGTATCAAGATCAGAAAGAATTAATTCAAGATTTATTGTTTCAATGTCTCTGATAGGGTCAATACTGCCTTCAACGTGCGTAACATTTGCGTCCTCAAAACATCTTACAACATGCGCTATAGCAGACACCTCTCGTATATGCGAAAGAAATTTATTTCCAAGTCCTTCTCCTTTTGACGCGCCCTTTACAAGGCCTGCAATATCAACGAATGTTATTGTTGCCGGAATGGTTTTTTCGGATTTACTCATCTTTGATAAAACATCCAGCCTTGGATCAGGTATAGGCACTATTCCGGTATTAGGTTCTATAGTGCAGAATGGATAATTTTGCGCTTCTGCCGAAGCGTTTGTGATCGCGTTAAAAAGCGTTGATTTTCCCACATTTGGAAGGCCGACAATGCCGATAGATAAAGCCATAATAATTTCCTTTCATTTTGTGTATAAATTTTGCATAATTATATAATATATAACATTATTATACAATGAATTTAGAAGTCAGAAGAATTATAATATTTATATCTTTGTCATCCTTGGGCGTGGCCCAAGGATCTTCGTTAGATTCCTATCATATGTTGGCTGGGCCTTTGGCCCCGGATATCATAAGATATAACTCTTTCAAAGATTCCGGATCAAGTCCGGAATGACTATATATTATTTCTTTTTAGGCTACGAAATACGTAACCTTTACAAGTAATGATAGGTTGAGGGAAAAGATCAGTAGAGTTATTCCGGAGAAATAATTGGATAAAAAAAGTATAGTTGAAACAAAATATTTTAACTGCATAGAAAAAGGAAATGATTTCATCCTCGAGTCAGGCCAGACATTAAGCCCTATCACAATAGCTTATGAAACATACGGCGGGTTAAATAAAGATAAATCAAACGCAATATTAGTTGAACATGCTTTCTCCGGAGACGCGCACGCCGCATTTTATCATGAAGGAGACAAGAAGCCCGGCTGGTGGGACGCAATGATCGGGCCCGGAAAGGCGCTCGATACGGATAAATATTTTATAATATGCTCGAATGTTTTAGGCGGGTGTATGGGAAGTACGGGGCCGTCGTCGATAAATCCGGAAACAAAAAAACCTTACGCGTTAGATTTTCCGGTGATTACTATTGGAGATATGGTTAAGATACAAAAGATGCTTATTGATTATCTTGGGATAAAAAAACTTTTATGCGTTATAGGCGGATCTATGGGCGGTATGCAGGCTTTGCAGTGGATTGCGGCTTATCCTGAAATGGTGCGCACTGCTATCCCAATTGCCACAACCCTTAAACATTCTCCTCAGCAGATTGCATTTAGCGAGGTGGGCAGGCAGGCAATAATGGCTGATGCGGAATGGCGCGGCGGAAACTATTATGGAAATACTATACCTGAGCGCGGGCTTGCGGTTGCGCGCATGGTAGGGCACATAACTTATATGAGCGATTATTCTATGGAGCAAAAATTTTCAAGGCGGATGAAAGAAGAAAAAGGAAAAGAAATATTTCCCGCAGAGTTTGAGGTTGAAGGATACCTGCGTTATCAGGGCGATTCGTTCGTAAAGAGGTTTGACGCAAATTCATATTTATATATAACAAAGGCTATGGACTATTTCGATTTATCGGGAGATAATTTCGTTGCGCATGACTGCAAGACAAAAATGCTTGTAATTGCATTTCATTCTGACTGGCTTTATCCGCTATATCAATCCATTGAGATAGTAAAAGCATTAAAACGAAAGAGAATAGCCGCAACATACTGCGCTGTTCCGTCAACATACGGGCATGACGCGTTTTTATTGGAGATAGAGGATCAGACAAAGCTTGTTTCTAATTTTTTGAGAGCAAACTATGAGAAATGAGCGGGTAGGTGTTTGAGTGTTTAGGTGACGCTGCTGCGTCATTCTAAGGGTTATTGCCCGAAGAATCTTCGGTGGAGAAATAGTTAATGGAGATCCTTCGAGAGCAATGCTCTCTCAGGATGACGAAATATGGGAGTTAGTAGATGAGGTTTTATGCATAATAAGATGCCGGTTGATTATAGAATTATTTATGAAGTTATACCTGACGGTTCCAGTGTTCTAGACCTTGGATGCGGGGATGGCGAGCTGATTTACTGCCTTCAGGAACAAAAGCATGCTTATGTTCAAGGTATAGAGCTGGACGATGATTTAGTGCACAAGTGCGTTGAAAGAGGCGTGCATGTATTTCACGGAGATATTGAGAGCGGCCTTAAGGAATATCCTAATAAGGCTTTTGATTATGTGATTCTAAACCAAAGTATGCAGCAGCTTAAAAAGGTTGACGATGTTATTTATGAGTCGCTTCGTATAGGCAGAAAGGTTATTGTGGGTTTCCCTAATTTTGCGCATTATAAAGCGAGATTTCAATTATTTTTTAAAGGGAGCGCGCCTGTGACTTATGCTCTTCCTTATCATTGGTACGATTCGCCAAACCTGCATTTTTTAAGCATTAAGGATTTCAAAGAGTTTTGTCTTGATAAAAAGATTAAGGTTGAGAAAACATATTTCCTGGCTGAAAAAAGAGGCGTGCATTTACTTCCGAATATATTCGCCAAAAACGCGGTATTTATCATATCAGTCTGATATGTTATCAAAAATCTGACAAAAAGTGTCTCGATAAGAAAGATATTAAAATGGCCGGATAGGGTTTAAAAAAGTAAATATAGAAACCTAATACGGCCTGATTCCTTAGCACTAAATACTTAATTCTTAAATATGCGTCAGCATTTTTCCGGGGGGATAATAATGAAAAATAAATTTTTTCATGCATTTTTAATTGCGATATTTTTTATAGGGGCGCTGATAACAAATGTATTTGCGGGCACTACTCCGCCGGATAAGATCACGGTTTTTTCAGGAGAAGTTGGTTTACAAGTTAAATTAACTTGGAGTGCAACAGGAGATGACGGTGATACAGGCGATGTTACAGGCGGCCGGTTTCAAATCAAATATTCTTCAAGTCCGAGCGCAACGCCTGATACAGCTGAATATGACTTAACCTTTTCCAGCAGCTGGGCTCCCGGTTCAAGCCAGAGTAAGATTATAACAACACTCGTGCGTGAGGCTACAAACTATTTATGGATTAGAAGCGCAGATGAGGCGTCTAACTGGTCTGTTTGGTCTGACAGCGTTTCAGTCTTTGCCGGTAGTTTTTCGGAAGAGATATTAGATATTTCGGCGCCCGGTGGTTTATATAATCCGACATTCCTGCTTTGTGATTATGATAATGATGATGATTTGGATATTATTTTAGGCGGTAATATTGGGGCTGGTAATGCGGGTATTGGAATATATCGTAATGATTCCGGAGTATACTCACTGCAGGTTGAGTTTGACCAGGTAGCTTCAAGAATGTGCGTAGGAGATTATGATAATGA
>JBDRED010000017.1:0-6392 GCA_043820025.1 Elusimicrobiota bacterium | reverse complement strand
AAAAAATCCATTTGCTAATAATTCTCCTATTCCCGGGATTTTGCGCAGAGTTGCATCAGCGAATTTTCTAATTCTTGCTGCGCGTGGCACATTGACCGGAATTGCTTTATCTTCCATAGCTTCTTCGCCGCCTGAAGCGATCCCTTCTTCTTCCTTTGGTGTAATGCCTTTTTCAACCTCCCTTACCTGTGTAATGAGGTATGCGGCATAAACCATAATCAGCATCATTGCGACTATAAACAGCGCGAGCGCAGGATAAACATTACCGCCCATAAGCATAAGCGCAGCTGCTGTAGGCACTGCTGTCCAGAATGTAACAATCTTGACAAATATTTTTAAATGCGTGAACAATACAGGGCTTGCGCCAAATAACTTTGCCAGCATAAAGCCTGCTGAAAGCGCGCCTCCTATAACCGCATGGTTAACTTGTATTCTGGTTATTCTTGTGTCAATAAATTTTAGAAGAGCCATTAATTTATTTTTAGCAAATGTTGTAACAGGCTCAGGTATAACTACCATCCACATTGATAAAAAGCCCGCGACAAGCAGAGCTATGCTTATACCTAAGGGTATATTTATAACATGTATTGCGGCGCCGGACGCTACAACAAGTCCTGCAACAGCAATGCTGTAAAAGAATACTGATAGTATTGTCCATGCTAACTTTTCGCCCACATCCTTTGGCATAAACCAAGGCCTTAATTTTTTTGGCAGAAGATTAAAGCTTGCGCCTTTAGTAGAGCGCGCTATGAATGCAGAGCCGATAAGTATAAGCGCAGAGCCTATGCCTGCCATTACAAGCACAACAGGCCCGCTGAATGTGGTTGTAAATACTCCAAGCACTACAATAACACAGCCTATAGAGAATACTACTGCGCCAAAACTAACCAGTACTGCTCTGATACTGAATGATTTTAAGCGCGATTCATTGCGGCCGCGCTTGAGCTTTTTCATTATGCGTTTAGCGTATTTATTAGCAAATTCCTGATCTGGATTTTCATAAACAATATCACAGAGCTCCATACTTTCTTCCTGCGTAAAGCTTGTTTTCTTTCTGTCTATTAATGAGTGGCCTTTTTCATCTATGTATCCTTTAGATAAAAGCCAAGCCTTTGTTTCATTATCGAAGTTTTTCGTTATGTCCCATCTCCACTCGCTTCCTATCTTATTGTCCCTGCCTCTGTATGTGCTAAACAGCCTTGCGAGCGTGCCTATTACCAAGAGCGCGCCTATAAGTATAGCGCTTCCGCCTATCCAGCCAAACACAAACGGCAGAATAGGTATAGCCGCATAGCCTGCCCACATTATTCCTGCGCCTGCCAATACAGGCAGTACCTGCCAGAAGAATATGCCAATACCAACAAGAACAAGGCCTGAACTCAGCGCAATGACCCAGTTGTTTAAGAACTTAAGGCTGAAAATATTATTTTTAACAAATTTAATTGCTTTTGTTTTAGCGAAATTGAACAGCCTTAATATCGGGCCTTTGCCATCCTTGCCAAGCTTAGGTATTTTTGCAAATAATGCGTCAACCGCTTTCTCAATTGCAAACGGCCTAAGCAGTCTGCGCAAGAACCAGCGGAAGAAGTCATACCACCTGCCATTTTCCAATAAATACCTAATACCCAAAACGCTTGCAGGGTCTGACACAGCCTGCCTGCGCTTTAAGAGGCGGGATGCTACTTCTACTTCTACTTCTACTTCTACTGCTACTGCTACTTCTGCGTCTTCTACATAACCATCTCTAACCCATATTCTATAGTTTTGAGCAAAATTGTCAGTTAAACTTTTATTTATAGTTACGCTTTCCACCTTTCCTTCTTCTCCACCAATATTCTCCATAGTAATTGTTTTTACTGTAATATAATTATTATTTACAAGCCACTGTGTAAGGCCGTCAGAATTTTTTATGTTATCAATATTATTCAAGAAAAATCCCTGATCAATTGTATAGTCACCTCGTCTGATCGTACCAGATAGAGCTCCCAAGTTAGTTCTTAAGTTTTGAGATATAATCGATTTTGGCTTGTTATCTTCCGCCACATCGCTTTTTAATACTCTGCCGTTTTGGGCTATATAACCTTTTTCTACCAAATATTCCCATAACCCATAACTAAAATTTACTCCCTCTATTTGACTAACATCCGACATATTTATTCTCGGGATATACAGGTTAATAAAAATTCCGCCCAACATAGCACCAAACATAAAGCCTATAGCGCGCAAAATCCAATGCGCTATAAATAGCGCTCCTCTTACAGGGTATTTATATATTCCAATTTTATCTTCAAAATAATTCGTATAATTATCATTATCCGCGCCATACCATACACGCATTTTTAATATGTCTGTGTCAGACTTTTTTTTCATCCTTACATACATTCTATCAAAAAGATTATCTAAGTCTTGCTCCCTATCTTGAAGCGAATAATCTTGACTAATAAACAATGCTGCCACTCCCGCTGACTCTGACTCTGACTCTTCCGCCTGCACTGCGACAATAACTCCTTCCTCTAATCCTTCCTCTGATCCTTCCTCTGACACCTCTAAATCTACCTCTACCTCTACCTCTTCCTCTTCCACCTGCTCTTCCAGGTTTGAGGCCGGACAGATATATAGATCAGCCGCGATTCGTTTAAACTCAGCATCTCCAAGAGTTTCGGCATTTTCTTTTAAATATTCTATGTCAGTATTAAACACGTTTCTAAAATTATTTCGAGCATCCGCTTGTGTAACCAGCCGCATCTTATTATGATTTATCTCGCCTTTTTCATTGATAAATCCTGTAATTATTAGTCTGTTCCACATAAGATTTGTCAAACGCGCTCTCTCTGCTTTACTAATATTTTCATATTTTTTACTAATCACGCCTGAGACATTATCCTTTGTTAACAGGCCTCTGGTAAAATAATTTATTGGCCTTGGAAGAACTACCAGCCTTTGCGAGATTGTTGACAGCAATGTTGACAGCCAGTCTTTGCGGTATTCCCAGATGTTCCATAAACTGCTCTTATGGCCTCTTTCCTGCACTCCCTCGACATATTTATTATGCGCCTCTGTGCCAAACCAGTCGAGTATCGGATTTATAAATATTACCTCAAATATTCTTAGCCCCCAGTATGGCAGTTGAACAGTGCTGTAAATTAATCCCTTTGCAGCGTCCAGCGGCTTTTCATACCAGCTGACATTTGTGTTCATAATATACGGCCCTACTGCCCATGCGAAAATAGTCAGATAGTAAAAAATAAACGCTATGCCTGATATAGGGCTGAATGACATTATAAGAAGCGGCAGTAATAAAGCGCCTAACATGATCGCATGCTTATCCTGTTCCCAGACGCTCTGCCATGTAAATGTTGACTGATCTTCAGACGGGTCGCGCAGTTGAAAGGTTGCATGGCCCTTTGTGCCCTCGATAATATCATTTGCATAGCTTGGAATAAGAATTGTAAAAAATACCATGAATAACGGGAAATCTTTAATAAATTCTTTTAAACCTTTTTTAAGCCCGTATCTTTCCTTATATGCCTGGAACCCGACCAGGTTAATTGCCTCTGTAAAGAACCAGCCGAGAGTTAAGAAAACTATAGGCAGGAACGCAAACACATTAAATGACGGCATAAATATCGCAAATAAAACTACAGCGATAATTGAAGCAAGAACCATCGGTTTTTTATCATAAAAACCGGCTGTCATAAGCAAGCGAATCTTATTCGTTGGATGCACATTCATGTTTCGCATATATTTATCAAAAATATTTAATTTTAATTCAACATTACCTCGCGGATACTTTCGCCATGAACCCATAAGCCCTGTCTTACGCGATTCTATACCTTCGCCAAGGCGCACTAAAGACCTGTTCATATATTTAACACTCCAGCCCATCTCCTCAGCATCATAGCCTTCAACCGCATCTTCGCTTACCCAGCCGAGTTTCTTTGCCTGCGCTTTGCGCATCATACGCTGTTCCTGATATGCCTTACCCCAGCAGAATGCTGAACCGACATTTCCTGAAATATCTGACCTGCCAAACACTTCATTTACTGACATTGATCCCGATGTTTCAGCAAGCGACGCTGATTTACCTATCTTGTTATTTTCATACTGCACATAGATCGGAATAATTCCCATAGCTACATTTGAGTTACCCGCAATATCTGCTATTGCGCCCGGAAGATTAAATGCCATACCCGGCCCGACCTCAGAGTCAGTATCGCTCTGGCCGGAAATACCTTTTAGAAAATGCATTGCCATACCTATATCCGGGTTTTTAAAGTATCTGACTAAATATAAATAATCTGTAGAATCAGCAACAACAAAAACCATTGCATGGCCCTGAGTTTTAATCTCCGCATTAAGAAAGCGTAGCCCGCTTGGAAGCACTCGGCCGTACTCGTCAAGCACACGTTTATCAGCTGTATACTGCTTATCGTAAACAGCGCTTTTATGCACAGCATTAAATGCGCCTGCCGCAACTTGGCCTTCTTCTACTTCTTCTACTTCTTCTACTTCTTCTACTTCTTCTACTTCTTCTACTTCTTCTGCCAGCCACTCCTTCAATTGTTCGCCAATATTTGCCGCTCCTTTATTCCCTAATATTATGTATTTATTATACACTCGTTCAATTGTGTCCATATCAAACAATGCATCAGCTAGAGCTTCAGCTTGAGCTTCTTCTATTCCAGATGCTTCAATTGCAGCCTGTACTTCAGCAAAAATATTATCATCTTTTTTATATTTTTCTTCAATATCGAATATTATACCGCGCGCTGTCAATTTACCGCCAACCAATGACTCCAATTCATTATAAAGAGTTGTATCTTGGCATCCTAATCTTGTTAAAAGTGTTAAATACATATTTTTTAATACTTGCGCGTCTATTCCGCCATCATCAGCTTTATAACCGCCGGGTATTGCGGACTTCTTTGTATACTGCCACTCAATTAAATGATTTATCTCGCTCTGTCCTATAAACCATGTGCGCATATACTCAGACTGGCGTATGTCCAGTTTTTCTTTATCAAAGAGAAGCTTAAATTCATTGTTATTCTTAATATTCTTTAAGATATTTTTTTGTTCATTGTTCAAAGCGCCATCCCCTGTTTCTTTCAAAATATCTTCAAATATTTTACGATAGTTTTTAAGATAAATTTCTGTATTAAGTCCTTTATCTCTCATTTTCTGTATTACTGCGGCGCGATCAGCATCCTCTGCTTGGGGCCTTGTAGTATATAAGTTATGCATAATCTCAAGATGCAGGATGGATGGACGCTCAAATCCTTTTAATGCTTCTTCGATGTCAGGGCGCTTAGGCAGTATCCTAAAAATCATATCAAACATCTGGCCTGCATGGCCTATCGTAATAGCCTCATTAAGATTCCCGGGATTATAATTAAACCCGCCGTTCCACTTAAGCTCCATATTTGCTACGGTTTTATAGAATAGATTATATTCTGGTATATCCATATCACGTAACAGCCTGAGATAACTTGCGCGTATCTTTTCCATATCCTTTGTTTGAGCGCCTATCCCCGGAGGCCCTGCTTTTAAGACATACCTGAATGTATTATTTACAATAGTATCTACCTGATCCTGCTGATAAGCATCAAGATGCCAATATTCCTTATTATGTTTATGAATTGATATATGCCTTCTCCAGCTTTCTGTGAAAAGCTTGCGCATCTCATTAGCCGCTTTATTTGCGCATGGAGTCCTGCGGTTCAGCCATTCTGTTATTGCGTCCCGCGCATCCTCCGGAAGCTTCCTCAGCCATTCTGCCTCAGGATCGTGTATGCTGAGCTGTCTGTCAAATGTTAAGAGCGCTTCTTTTTCTTGCTCTAAAATATCACCCGAATTTCTTAGACGTTTAACAAGGTCTTCCCAGCTTGCCCTGTAGTTCGGATTATATACCAAAAATCCTGCGCCTGTCTCTATCTCGCGGGTCTTCTTATCGCTATGTATTTCCGTATCGTCAAACCAGAAAAACTCCTCAAAACTCTTTTGCACCATTTCAGTTGTTACCAGATGCAGATGGCTTCCCTGAACAATGCTGTCAAAGTACTCATCAACAGATAAATAGTACTTATTGAAAACAGCTGTTGCCAGGAACATCAGGCCTTTCTGCGTAGATAATGCTTCCCTGCCAAAAAGCCTTTTGTATGATTTTCTGTTTGTATCATATCTGTTAAACTCACCGGCCCGCTTAACAGGATTTTCTAATATATCTTTAAAATCATCAAACTCCTCGTCTGTAATATATCCTTCGTTTCTTATTAATGTTAAGACCCTTATAATATGGCCGCTTTCAGCATATATCTCCATGCCTTTTTCTCTAAACGCTTTCTCTACATCAGCAAGCGTCTTTACAGGGCTCTCCTTATCCCTCATAAGGC
>JBDRED010000016.1:0-51302 GCA_043820025.1 Elusimicrobiota bacterium | reverse complement strand
GGGGCCGGATTTATTGCTTCGCATGTTGTTGATAGATATATCGAAGCCGGCCACGAAGTAACCATAGTTGATAATTTATCAACCGGCAAGAAGGTTAATATTAACAGGAAAGCTGATTTTATTAAGTGCGATATAAGAAGTAAAACAATAAGCGGGTTATTTAAAAAGAAAAGATTTGATATTGTCAACCACCATGCCGCGCAGATTGATGTGAGAGAATCTGTAAATGATCCGGTGAATGATGCGGAAATCAATATTTTAGGCGCGTTAAATATTTTTGAAAATGCCGCTAAAAATGGATGCAAAAGGATTATTAATATCTCAAGCGGAGGCGTAATGTATGGGGAATGTAAAAAACCCAAAAATGAAGACGAGCTCGCTAGGCCTCTTTGCCCATACGGCATTTCAAAATTGAGCATTGAGAATTATTTGCCGTTTTACGCATTGAATTACGGAATTTCATATGTAATTTTACGATATGGAAATGTGTATGGCCCAAGACAGAATCCTTATGGAGAAGCGGGAGTTGTCGCGATTTTTTCGCAAAGAATGATAAATAATGAACCTGTTAATATATTTGGAAGTGGAAAACAAACAAGGGACTATATTTATGTAAAAGATATTGCAGAAGTTAATTTAAAGGCTTTAAATAATCCTAAAAATGAAATTATTAATGTTGGCACCGGTGAATCTGCTGATGTAAATATACTTTTTAAAGAACTTTCAAGATTTTATGGATATAATAAAAAGGCTGTATATAAACCGCGCAGAGCGGGCGAATTAGAATCCAGTAAATTGGATATAAAAAAGGCTCAAGAGCTAATGCGCTGGAATGCTGAGCACACATTATCTAAAGGCTTAAAGGAAACAGCAGAATATTTTGTGAAAACTATAAAGGGGTAGTTTATGAAAACTGTCGAAAAACCATGGGGAAAAGAACTCTGGTTTGTAAAAAATGAATTCTATTTAGGAAAGATCATTTGTGTTAATAAAGGATCTCGTCTCAGTAAACAATATCACAATAAAAAACATGAAACATTTTTTGCTTTAAAAGGTAGATTCATTTTGGAATTAAATGATAAAGAGATTGAGATTGCGGAAAAACAGACTGTAACCATTGAGCCGGGTAATGTCCATAGAGTATATGCGCCCTACGAAGATATTGAAATAATTGAAATATCAACTCCTGAACACGATGATATAGTGCGTCTGGAAGATGATTTTGGACGCATAACACCTAAATGAACGCGGGCGTAATTCAGTGGTAGAATGTCAGCTTCCCAAGCTGGACGTCGTGGGTTCGATCCCCATCGCCCGCTATAAATTTGAAACTAGGGACAGAGTTACTAGTTTTTTTAAACTAGTCCTTGTCCCTAGTTTAATTTGAGGACCTAATGGAAAAAATAGATTTACATATTCATAGTTATTATTCAGATGGCTTACTCTCTCCGGAACGAATTGTTAAGCTGGCAAAGGGCAAAGGGTTAAGCGCTATAGCTTTAACTGACCATGATACAATTCAAGGTATTGGAGAGATACTTGATTACGCTAAAGCCAATAAGATAGAAATAATACCCGGAGTAGAGCTTTCTGCTTATGATAGTAATGATCAGAATGAGGTGCATATTCTAGGATATTTTTTTGATCTTCATAGTATTGTTTTTAGAAATAAACTCGCTTATTTTGCTGAAGAACGAAAAAAAAGAGCTTTTGAGATTATTAAGAAACTTAATGAATTGGGAGTTTCTTTGAAAATTGATGAATTGAATACAAAAGAGGCAGAGTCAGTATATGGCAGATTACATATCGCAAGGTCATTAGTAAAGAAAAAGATAGTTAAAACGACCTTTGACGCTTTTAATCAATATCTTGCTCATGGAAAGCCTGCTTATGTCCCTAAGGTAAGTATTACGCCTGAGGAATCAATAAGAATCATACTTGAAGCAGGGGGAGTTCCTGTTCTTGCTCATCCAAAGTTTAATATTAAGGATGAAAAAATAATTAAACGTTATATCAAGTCCGGGCTAATGGGTATTGAATCCTATTATCCTAAATATTCTAAAGAAGACACAGAATATTATTTGGATTTTGCGAAAAAAAATGGTTTATGCGTTTCAGGCGGTTCTGATTTTCATGGCGAAATAAAAAACGGGAAAATGGTTTTAGGAGCAGTGGATGTTCCATACACTGCCTTGGAAAGTATTAAAAATAAACTAAAACCTTAGAAAGTATGCTAATATTAATCCTATCCCAAGAAAGACAACATATGGAAGATTATCCCTATTATCCATTGATGAGGTGTCTTTAACTGTAGCGCTTCTTAGCGCTAAGGATTTCACAGTTATTATAAAATATTTAAATCTTTTAGTATAAATCAGTCGAATAAATGCGAATATTCCGCCTAAAACTGCGCCATAAAGAGTTCCTAAAAGTGTAATCTCCCATCCAATTAAACAGCCTGCGCCGGCTAAAAACTTGACATCTCCTGCGCCTACAATACCAAGTAAATATGGGAAAATAAGGAGTATTAATCCAATAAACAATCCTTGAAAATATACTAATAAGCCGGGAGTTCCATAAATTGCAATGTTAAAAGCCGGGCTTAGCGCAAGCATAAATAATACCGCAATATTAAACACTTTTCTGTAACGTAAGTCAGTATAGATACATATGACCGTGTATGTTAAGAATAATATTGATTTCATAGCAAGAGAATAACATAATTTATTCGTTTGTTCAAGAATATATGATATCCTATGACATTTTTCCGCATAGCGTCCAAGAACCATCTTTTATTGACAAATCAGGGACTTT
Organism: Elusimicrobiota bacterium; assembly: GCA_043820025.1. Taxonomy (GTDB): domain Bacteria; phylum RUG730; class RUG730; order JBDRED01; family JBDRED01; genus JBDRED01. The sequence goes on along the minus strand of JBDRED010000016.1, from coordinate 48,488 downwards.
TTTATAGCATATAGCTTCAATATAAAATTTTTATAAATGAGGGAAAATGAACCACTACTTAGATTTTGAAAAACCTATTTTTGATCTGTCTAATAAGATTTCCGAACTTAAAAATTCAGACCAAAAAGAGAATTTGCATATTTCTAGAGAATTAAAACAGCTTGAGGATAAATGCATTACTTTAACAAAAGAGATTTTTTCTAATCTCACGCCCTGGCAAAAGGTTCAGCTTGCGAGGCATCCACAAAGGCCATACACCCTGGATTATATTAAAAACATAGCAGATAACTTCATAGAACTCCATGGTGATAGGTTATTTGCTGAGGATAAAGCTATAGTTGGCGGCATAGCTGAGATTGAAGGAAAACCAATCATGATAATTGGTCAGCAAAAAGGCAGAAATACAGACGAAAATATTGCCAGAAATTTTGGTATGCCTCATCCTGAGGGATACAGAAAAGCGCTTAGGCTTATGAAAATGGCTGAAAGGTTCCAAATGCCTATTGTTACATTTATTGATACTCCGGGCGCATATCCCGGTATAGGCGCTGAAGAAAGGGGGCAGGCTGAAGCAATTGCTCGAAATCTAAAAGAGATGGCAATGATCACAGTGCCAATCATAGTTATTATAATTGGCGAGGGTGGAAGCGGTGGAGCGCTTGCTATAGGAGTAGGTGATAGGATATGTATGATGCAGTATACGATTTATTCTGTTATTTCTCCTGAGGGATGCTCTTCAATACTTTGGCGCGACGCTGCAAAGGCATCAATAGCTGCGGAAGCTCTTAAGTTAACGCCTGAAGATCTATTTTCATTAAATATCATTGATGAAATTATTGATGAACCATTAGGCGGCGCTCATAGAGATTATATATTAGCTGCTGATAATGCGAAAAGGGCAATATTAAAGCATTTAGCTGTTTTATCAAAAATACAGCCAAATACATTGATCGAAGAAAGATACAAAAAATTTAAAAAAATGGGAAAATATTCTATTTAGGAGGATTTATATGCCACTGGTTTCAACAAAGGACATGTTTCAAAAAGCTTATAAAGGAGGATATGCGGTAGGCGCATTCAACGTCAATGATATGGAAATTTTACAAGGTATTGTTGAAGCTGCCGCAGAGGAGAAATCTCCGCTGATACTTCAAGTTTCATCAGGAGCAAGAAAATACGCCAGGCATGAGTATTTAATAAAGCTGGTAGAAGCTGCAATGATGACAACCGATATTCCAATAGTTTTGCATTTAGACCATGGCGACTCATTCGAACAATGCAAGTCTTGCATTGATGGCGGATTCAGTTCAGTGATGATAGACGGCTCAAAGTTTCCGTTTGAGGAAAATATCAGAGTTACAAAACAGGTAGTTGATTATGCGCATTCCAAAGGCGTAGTTGTTGAAGCAGAACTTGGCAAGTTGGCTGGAGTAGAGGATGATGTTAAGGTTTCATCTAAGGACGCAATATACACAGATCCTGACCAGGCAAAGGAATTTGTTGAGAAAACCGGATGCGATTCCTTAGCTATAGCCATAGGCACAAGTCATGGCGCTTACAAATTTAAAGCTGAACCAAAACTTGATTTTGAACGCCTGGAAAAAATACAAAAATTACTGCCCGATTTTCCTATTGTTCTGCATGGAGCATCTAGCGTTCCGGCATATTTAGTCGAATATTGTAATAAATACGGCGGAAAAATCCCGGGAGCTATGGGAGTGCCTGAGGATATGTTAAGAAGGGCTGCAAAAATGGCTGTGTGTAAGATAAACATTGATACTGACTTAAGGCTTGCTATGACCGGCACTATAAGAAAGGTGTTCAGCGAAAGCCCTGAAGAATTTGACCCGCGCAAGTATTTGGGACCTGCTCGTGATGAAATTAAAAAGCTTGTTCAGCATAAGATAAAGGATGTCTTAGGTTGTTCAGGAAAAGCTTAAAAATGTTTTGCGCAGCTGCAAAAACTTTTATTAGTGCTGGGAATTTGGGCTGCGAAGCCTATTTTTCTTGCTAAGGTCTTTATTAGGAATTCAATTATGAAAGATACATTTGTATATACATATAGAGTCTCATATGCAGACACAGATCAGATGAAGGTTGTGTATTACGCTAACTATTTTATTTGGTTTGAGCGGGCGCGGACAGAAATGCTCAGAAGCAAAGGTTCCTCATATAAAGAGTTCGAAAAAAAAGGATTTTTTTTGCCGGTATCAGACGCAAAATGCTCATATATAAAATCTGCCAGATATGATGATATTGTGCATATTCATACAAAGGTAGAAGAATTGCGACGGGCCAGCATAATATTTGCATATGAGATAATAAGAGAAGATGATGGCGCAATAATCGCAAAAGGCAGCACAAATCATCCATTTGTAAATGTAGACGGTAAACCTATGCGCGTAACACAAGAAATAAAACAAATTCTTGGTTTATAGCGAGTTTGGTAAAATATAATTGATATAAACAGATAAATTGCTATAATACAAAAAGTAGTGAAAGTTATCGTATTTGGATCTTTGGCTGAGTTTACACTGAGCGAAGCGAATGCGAGGGGATGACGCGTAGTATCAATTTTTGGAGGAATTACATGAGAAAACCATTTTTAGCAGGTAACTGGAAGATGAATAAGAATATTTCTGAAGCTTGCGAACTTGCCGGAAACCTAGCGAAAAATTTAAAGGATACAGATATGAAAGATATACTTATAGCTCCGCCATTTACAGCATTAGCAAAAGTAAAAGAAACGTTAAAAGGGTCAAACATTAAACTTGGCGCGCAGAACTGCAGTTATGCGGAAAGCGGCGCGTATACAGGCGAGATTTCGCCTGCAATGATTATTGATGCAGGTTGTACGCATGTTATAATCGGACACTCAGAAAGACGGCAGTTTTTTGGCGATACAGATGAAATAATTAATAAGAAAATAAAAAACGCGATAAAAAATGGATTAATTGTAATTTTTTGTGTTGGAGAGACACTTGAAGAACGTGAAAAAGCAATAACTTTTAAAGTTATTGAAAAGCAGGTTAGAGAGGGATTAAAGGATATTGAGCTTAAGAATATTGAAATTGCGTACGAGCCTGTATGGGCTATCGGCACCGGTAAAACCGCTTCTCCTGCGCAGGCAGAAGAGGTGCATGCTTTTATTAGAAATTTAATCGAAAAGTTGTATAATAAACAATTATCCGAAACAGTAAGAATACTTTACGGCGGAAGCGTAAATCCGGAGAATATTAAAGAATTAATGGCATGCGCGAATGTTGACGGCGGCCTTGTTGGCGGAGCAAGCTTAAAGACTGATTCATTTACACAAATCGTTAAGTTATCATAAAGGGTTTAAATAATATGAAAATTGCTATAGGAAATGATCATGCAGGTTATGATTTAAAATCAGCTATTCTTAAGTATCTTCATGAAAAGGCCATAATTGCAGTTGATTGCGGCTCTAATTCAAAGGATAGCTGTGATTATCCTGATTATGCGAAAGATGTGGCTTTAAAAGTAATTAGCAAAGAAGTCGAAGCAGGTATTTTAATATGCGGCACAGGAATAGGGATGAGTATATGCGCTAATAAGTTTAAAGGAATTAGGGCAGCGCTGTGCCTTAACACTGAAATGGCGCGATTATCCCGCCGGCATAACAACGCGAATATATTATGTTTGGGAGCCAGGCTAATCAATCAGAATGAAGCAATAGATATTATTCATGCATGGCTAAACTCAAGCTTTGAAGGAGGGCGCCATGAAAAGCGTCTTTCAAAGATAGCTGAGTGTGAAAATCCGGAGTATTAATTATGATAAAAAAAACTATTATTGTTTTACTAATTTTATCTGTCAGCGCCGTAACTTTGTTTTCGGCTTCAAGCTTTGATGAGCAGATCGCAGTTTCAGTTTCGTACATTAATAACAATGAACATGATAAAGCATTAGATTCCCTTAATAAAGCAATTAGCATTGATCCGGCAAAAGCGCTTTCTTATAAGCTGATCGCTATGATTTATGAGGCAAAGAGAGATAATAAAAGAGCTATTGAATATTGGAATAAATATTTACGGCATTCAAATAGCAGCACAGATGGAACATTTATTTTAGAAGCTCAAAAGCATCTTGAGAGATTAGAGGAAGAAATTCAATGAAAAACAAATATTTAAAATTAATTGGAATTATATTATTGGCATTGGAAATTGGATGCGCTCCTATAGGAGTTATAAGAAAAGGCTTTGATATTACCAATGTTGAGCGTATTGGAATACTATCTTTCTCTTCTTACTCAACCGGAACTCCGTCATCAGGAGATATGGTTGCTGACGAGTTTTCGAAACAGCTTATGATAAAAGGATATACAGTAGTTGAAAGAAGAAGAATAGAAGCAATAATGCGTGAATTAAATTATAAATATGGCGATGTGCAGGATCCTGCAATAATAAGAGAGATAGGAAAAAAGCTGGGAGTGGATTATTTAATGACCGGGACTGTTAGTAAATATATTCCGGAAAAAAGATATTTAGTTATTAAGGGGCAAAATGACATGATTGCGCTTGATGGCGCAGGAGTAAGGACTATGGATTTTACACAGGACGACGCTAGCGTTGTATTGACAAACGCGGATGTTGGAATTACAGCCCGTTTATTTGAGGTAACAACAGGCAATGTTGTCTGGATTGGTTCATATAGCTACGAATCTTTTGATATTGAAACAGCTGTTGAATGGACAGTAGCGGGTCTGACAAAGATGTTTAAGAAAAAATTCTAACCATTTCTGTTTAATTAATCAATAAAAAGGAAAATTTTATGGAAAAGAAAACAATTTATTATGATATTTTAAAAGAAAAAGGCGGTCATTTTGTATCATTTGCTAATTGGCAGATGCCGGTCTTTTTCTCGAGTATTAAGGATGAACATAATGCTGTTCGGAAAGACGTTGGAATATTTGATATATCTCATATGGGAAATATTTCGATCAGAGGCAAATCAGCAGCAGCGCTTATATCCAAGGTAATTACAAACGATATCAATTCCTTAAATCAAAAACGCGCTTTATACAGCATAATTTGCAATGAATCCGGCGGAATTATTGATGATATAATTGTTTATAAATTTGCTGACGATAATTTTTTAGTTATAGCTAACGCGTCAAATATAAGCGCAGTTTTTGACGCATTTAATAAAAATAACGGTAATAAAGAAATAATTATTGAAAATAAATCCGATTTTTTCGCCGGACTTGCTATTCAAGGCCCAAACTCGCATAAAATAATTAATGAACTTTTTGATAACGAGCTTACTCTGGATTATTTTGAGTGTTCTGATTCATTTATAAACTCAAAAGATATTATTATTGCAAGGACAGGATACACAGGAGAGCCGGGATATGAACTTTGGATTGATTATTCTAAGGATAATAATCTGCCTATAAATATATTAAATAAAATAATAAATTCCGATAATGTCACACTTTGCGGATTAGGCGCAAGAGATATATTGAGGCTTGAAGCAGGATATCCTTTGTATGGACATGAACTGAACCTTGAAACAAATCCATTTGACGCAGGATTGGGCTGGACAATAAAGCTCAATGAACACAATTTTATTGGTAAAGACGCTTTAGTCAGCCTGGCGTCAAAGTCGGAAAAATTATTAGTAGGGTGTGTGATAAACGAAAGAATAGTTCCAAGGCAGGGATGTATTGTGTATAAAGATAATATTAGGATTGGACAGATTACCAGCGGTTCATTTTCTTACAGTATTAACAAACCGGTTGCATTAGCGTATATTTATCACAAGTTTGCTCATGTTGGTACTAATGTTGCAATTGAAATACGCGGGAAGAAAATTCCTGCTGAAATTACAAAACCGAGATTTTACTATAATCCTGAAATTAAGAAGAGCTTTAAAAAAATATGTCATTATAAATAAACTTTTAAATTGGAGGCTGTCATGACTGTAAAGATTGGAATAATAGGCGGTAGCGGACTTTATGATATAGAGGGAATTGAACATGTTGACGAGGTTATGGTTGAAACTCCTTTTGGAGAGCCTTCAGACAAAATAACCATAGGCATGCTAAACGGAAAAAACGTGGCATTTCTTCCTAGGCATGCCAAAGGCCATAAAATAATGCCAAGCGAAATTAATTACAGAGCAAACATATACGCGTTAAAAAGTCTCGGAGTTCAGAGCTTAATTTCTGTAAGCGCTGTAGGCAGTTTGAAGGAAGAACATAAACCCGGAGATATAGTATTTGTTGACCAATTTATCGATCTTACGAAAAACAGAAAATCAACATTTTTTGATAATGGTATAGCAGCGCATGTAAGTATGGCAGATCCAGTTTGTAATGAACTGCAAAGCCTGCTTTATAATACTGCTAAAGATCTTAATCTTTCTTGCAAGATGGGTGGAACTTATGTTTGCATGGAAGGCCCTCAATTTTCAAGCAGAGCAGAATCAAATTTGTATAGATCATGGAATGTGGATGTAATAGGCATGACCAATATGCCTGAGGCTAAACTTGCTAGAGAGGTGGGTATGTGTTATTCAACTATAGCTTTAGTTACAGATTATGACTGCTGGCATTCTGAAGAAGAGGATGTCACAGTTGAAGCAATATTAGGGATTTTACATAAAAATTCTAAAAATGCTAAAAAGCTCATTGCGGAAGCTGTAAGACACATTGAAAACAAGAAAGAATGCGGATGCAGCGATGCATTAAGATTTGCCATAGTAACATCGCCGGAGGCTTTTTCTGAAAAAGCGAAAAAGGATCTATCGATAATAATATAATGAGAATACAGAATACAATGAAATCGAAAAGGCGTAGGCCGCGGACTGTCACTGAATAGGGACTGCCCCTCTGAAAACACAGAATTAAGAATTCAGAAAGGAGTGTTTGTAATGAGTATTTTAATTGTTGGATCAGCTGCGTATGATACTGTTGATACCCCTTTTGGCAGAGCTGAAAAGGTTATAGGCGGGTCTGCATTATATTCTTCTGTTTCAGCGAGTTTTTTCCATCCGGTAAATCTTGTGACAGTAGTTGGTTCAGATTTCCCTAAAAAGGAATTAGAATTTTTAGCGCATAAAGGCATTGATACATCAGGCATTGAGATTGGCAGGGGCAAAACATTTGCTTGGGAAGGCAGTTACAGCTATGATCTCAATAATGCGAAAACACATAAAACAGCGCTTAATGTTTTTGAGCATTTTAATCCCCAACTGCCTGATCATTATAAAGAAAGCGAATATGTATTTCTTGGCAATATTGATCCTGAACTTCAGTTAAATGTTTTGGATCAGGTAAAATCTCCTAAATTCACAGCTGTTGATACAATGAACTTTTGGATTGAAAACAAAAAAAATACATTAAAAAAAGTTTTTTCAAAGGTTGATATGGTCGTAATAAATGAAGGGGAAGCAAGGCAATTCACAGACGAATTTAATCTTGTAAAGGCTGCAAAAGAGATTTCAAAAATCGGTCCTGCGTATATAATTATTAAACGAGGAGAATACGGAGTTCTTTTATTTCATAATGAGCAAATATTTTCTCTGCCGGCCTTTCCATTAGAAATTGTAAAAGATCCAACAGGCGCCGGAGATAGTTTTGCCGGAGGATTTATGGGGTATCTTGCAAAACTGGGGGGGGAAATAAATCATCAATCAATAAGGAAAGCTATTGTGATAGGAACGATAATGGCTTCTATTAATGTTGAGGATTTTAGCCTTGAACGTTTTAAGGTTATTGATACAGGAACCATTGCGGCTCGATTAAACGAATTTAGGTCAGTACTGCATTTTGACGAAATAAATCATAAAGAACTTTAGATACATAGAAGACAGCCCCTCTTTTCCGGGGACGACACAAAGTGTCACTTTTGAAAATCTTGAAACTTATTTTATGAAAAAAATATTAATAATTGATAATTATGATTCCTTTACTTATACGATCGCTCAGTATTTACAATTTCTTCATTCGGATGTTAAGGTTATTAAACATGATGAGCGCATCAGCGAAATAATTGAAGAATGGAAACCGGATAAGCTTGTTATTTCTCCCGGGCCAAAGAATCCTGCAAATGCCGGATACTGTATGGAAACAGTTGAAAATTACAAAACAAAACTGCCTATCTTGGGTATTTGTCTCGGTATGCAGATAATAAATGAGGTTTTTGGAGGGAAAACAAAACAATATAAATCGCCTAAGCACGGAAAGACTTCCAAGATTACTCATAATGCTAAAGATATTTTTAAAAACATTCCTACTCCTTTTCTTGCGGCAAGATACCATTCATTGATGACAGATAATATTAAAGACTGTATTGAAATTACAGCTACTGCAGAGGAAGATGGTATTCCTATGGGAATACGGCATAGGAAATACCCTATTTTCGGATTACAGTTTCACCCGGAATCATTCTTAACACAATATGGATATGAGCTGTTAAATAACTTCCTAAATATATCTTATAATAAGAAAATAGGTTTATGAGGTAAGTATAGAAAATGACTTTCCCGGATAAGCTCCCAAAAATTAATGGAATCAAGATGGATCTAATCTTAAATGATTCAGATATCCCAAAATGTACTAACCAAAAGTATTGCCATTTGATAAGAAAGGATTATGAAATTTATGCTTATGATCCTTTTCTTATTTTTGTTGCTAAAGCTAATATATGTTCCTTAAAAACCGAAAAAATTAAAAGGACTTTTAAAAGCGATCCTTGGAATATTCTTAAAACAATTTTTAATAATTATAAAAAAGAATATGCTAGATTCGCTAATATAGGTTTTGAGATAGGCTCTATATTAGCTCTTGGGTATGGATTAGGGGATTATTCATATAAAAATATTAAAGCTAAGAGTGGATATGATAACAAAAATATTCCTGACCTAATCGCGTTTTTTCCAAGTAAATACTTTGTTATAAATAAAAAATCAGGCAATAATCAGATGATTTCACTTTTAGTAAATGAGGTTATTAGAGAAGCGCATGCAAAAAACACTGACTTGAAAAATTCAACGCAAAAGAAAAATACAATATATTCAAATTTTACAAAAGAGAAGTATTGCAAAGCTGTAAAATCAGTTCGCGGCTTCATAAAAAAAGGGGATGTTTATCAGACAAATATTGCCCAAACATTTTCAGGCTGTTCTAATAAGAAATGGGAGGATATATTTGATTTATTTAAAAATAACAGCGAAACTCCCTATTCTACGCTTATCAACATGCGCGATTATCAAATAATGACATGTTCTCCGGAAAGATTTCTAAAAAGAAGCGGAGATACTATAATTTCTCAACCTATAAAAGGCACTTCGCCTAGAAAAAAATATAAGAATTTGGATAATATCAGTTATAATAATTTAATTTCTAGTCAAAAGGAAGAAGCTGAGCTGGCAATGATAGTTGATTTAGTTAGAAATGATTTGAGCATTTCTTCATTGCCGGGAACTGTGAAGGTGGAAGAATTTAAAAAGGTTGAATCATTTCCCAATGTGCATCATTTAGTCGCAACGGTTTCCGCTAAAGTTAAAAGTTCATATAATAGCATTGATATAATAAGAAATGCTTTTCCTCCTGCGTCTGTGACAGGTTGTCCCAAAATTAGGGCAATGGAGATCATTGCGGAAATTGAGCGCGCAAAACGAGGATTTTATTGCGGCGCTATAGGTTCTTATGGATATAATGGAGATTTTGATTTAAGCATGGCTATAAGAACAGCATTGACTGTGCCTTTGAAGAAATGTATTAAGTTCTATTATAGCGCCGGCAGCGGAATAGTACTTGATTCAACTCCCAAAAATGAGTATAAAGAAACTTTGCATAAAGCTAAGCCATTTCTTGAGGCTATTCAGGAATAGGAAATACGTATGAACTACTTATCAATAAATAATAATATCGTTTTAGAAAATGACTCAAAAATCAATATTACTGATCCTTCCTTTATGTTCGGCCAGGGATTATTTGAGACTCTAAAGGTGGAGAAGAATGAAATTCAGTTTTATGATAAACATATAAAAAGATTAAAAAATAGTCTAAGTTTTTTTGGAATAACATTAAATGATGTTAATTATGATCAATCAATAAAACAGCTGATAAATCAAAACAATCTGCAAGACGAGATTATTAAAGCAAAGATTCTTATTACATTTGATTTCCAAAATGTGATTAATACAATAATCACTACAGAGAAATATATTCCGCATGCAGATAGTCTCTATAAAACAGGCGTTAAACTTAATGTAAAAAAGAATATATATTCAGCGCCTTGGGCAGGTTTTAAAAGCGCTTCTTATTTTTATTATAATTATTGCAGGGGAGAGGCTGTGAAAAACGGCTGTTTTTCATCATTATTGGTTAATGACAATGATGAAATTTTAGAAGCAGTTAACGCTAATATGATTGTGTATAAGAATGATATCGTATTCCTTCCGAAAAGCGATGGTTCGAGGCTGGATGGTGTAATGGAAGGAGTAATAACTGAAAAATTTAATAGGGTTGAGTATAGGATGATTAATAAAAGTTTTCTTTATGGAGCAAATATTTTTATAACAAATTCATTGATTGGTATAATGCCTGTAAAACAAATAGATTTTGGCGGTGAGATCTATGATTTTCACGTAGATAATGAAGTTTTTGAGCAATATATATCTTACCCGCGTAAAGCTGAGTAGAGATAATATTCGCAGGATGTTGGAAATTTGAGCGGCCATGGCGCAGCGACCGGTTATCTGGGCGAGCGAAAATTTCGCAAAAAAATCAACTTTTATTCGCAATTTAGTCAAATTGATTTGCTATAAAGAATGTAATCTAAAACTTTAAAATAGAAATCAATAAATCAGAAGGAAAATATGTTTTTAATTCCACACAACAAAAAGATTAGAACAATTATTATTTTTCTGCTCACAACAAAGATAGCGACAGCGCAGGTATTTGCTTTATCCGCAGGGTCAACAGGCATGAACTTTTTAAAGATAGCGCAGGGCTCCCGCGGTATCGCGATGGGAGAAGCGTTCACAGCTGTGGCAGATGACTTAGGCGCTGTTTATTGGAATCCTGCCGGCCTTACACAGATTGAGTCACAGCAAGTTTATTGTATGTATAACCAGTGGTTTCAGGGCATTAGATCGCAATATTTGTCTTATGGCGCGCCGTTATATTCTAAAAAAGAAAATAATGAAAATATAAGTAATCACGGAGCAATAGCCACAAGTATTCAATATCTTTCTATGGACCCGATTCAAGGTTATGATTATTTAGGAGAAGCCACATCATCTTTAAATGCAAATGATGTGGCTATATCAGTCTCCTACGCAAAGCTTTTATTAAATAATCTCTCAGCCGGTATAAATATGAAATATTTATCAGAAAATCTTGCCGGTTTTTCTGCTAATTCATACGCTGTTGACATAGGCCTATTACTTAAAACATTGACTGGTTTCGGATTTGGAATAACTATAAAAAATCTTGGAACACCGATCAAGTTCATAGATGAAAAAGGCCCATTGCCGGTTATAACTACGCTCGGCATAGCGTATGAGAAGGAAATATTTAATCAGCCGCTAATAGTTTCACTTGATACAACGATTCCAAATGACAATAGCCCGTATTTGGGATTGGGCGCTGAGTATTGGGTAAAAGATATTATAGCGCTAAGGTCAGGATACAGAGGCGGTATTGATATCGGGTCAGGTTTCCGCGCAGGCATAGGTATTAAAGCGAATGTTTTTCAGCTTGATTATGCGTTTGCCGGATTTGGCGATCTTGGCAATACTCATAGAGTTGGATTGTCTATGAAATTGGGACAAGGAAATAGTTATGCAAGAAAGGACGCGTTGTACAATAAAGGAGAAAAATATTTTTCAGAGGGGCAATATACTAAAGCAATAAATACGCTTAATAAACTATTGGAAGTTGCTCCGGGTAATCTTAAAGCGCTTGAGCTTATGAGAAAAACATATACAGAACTTGAAAAATTATTTGATGGCCACAAACAGATTATAGATGAAAAACCGGCTCCAAATAAAACAAGTATCAGTCAAATTACTAATTTAAAATCAATTGATTTGGAAAACACAAACAAGAAAACAATCGCCAGCCGGGAAAAAAGATATAAATATTATTAAGCATACACCTTGACTTCTTGACTCTTGCAACTCTTTAGGCTAATATTATACTAATGAAAATAAGAACTAAATTATCATTCTTTGCTACTTTTCTTGTTGTTACCGTTGTTCTAACGGTAAGCATATTTATTTTTATTGCGGAAAAACAACTCTTAATAGACGAAATTAAAGAAAGCCAAATGAAGATTATCCGAAGCTTGACACAGGTTAGCAAGGAATCGCTCATTATCGGCGACCCTCTAATAATAATTAATTATTTAAATTTTGTTAAACGAACAAATCCAATGATTCTTTATGGATATGTCACAGATGATACAGGCAAGATAATTGCGCACACAGACCCAAAGTTTATTGGTAATATTGATGCTCGTATGGGTTTTGAGGAAAGAGATAGTCAGGGAATTAATGAACAGACATTTACCACAAGCGCGGAAATAGTTTCAAGACAGCCTTTTTTAGGCGAGCAGGAGCTTGGAATAGATATTTATGAGATATCACTTGCTGAGTGGAGAAAGGGGGAGCGCGTAGTTACTGCGCGCATTGGATTTTTGCAGGATGTGGTTGATATGTCTATATCAAAGACAATAGACTTGACTCGGCGTAGAATTATACTGGTTTCTATAATTACATTGATCATTGGCGTAATAATAGCTTTACTGATTGCAGTAACAATAAGCAAACCAATAAAGATATTAGCGCAGGGCACACGTTTGATAGGCGAAGGCAAATTAAATACAGAAATAGATATACAAACTAAGGATGAATTAGGTTGGCTGGCGCGCGAATTTAACAAAATGGCTTTAAAACTCAAGGAGTTGGATGAAATGAAGGAGGAGTTTGTTTCTAATGTAACTCACGAGCTTAGGTCTCCTTTGGGCGCAATTGAAAGCTACGTTAATTTAATGCTCGAGGAAGACGTAAATTCTGTTTTTACTCCGGAAAACAATGCAGATAATAGTCAAGATAACAGCAAAATTATTTTAAAAGAACGCCATGAACATCTTGTGCGAATAAAAAAGAACACCGAAAGACTAGGGCGTTTTATTAATGATCTTCTGGATATCTCAAAGATTGAAGCGGGGAGATTAAAATTAAACAAAGAAAATGCGTTAATCGCGAATTTTGTGGATGACATAGTATCTCTTTTTAGAGTTCAGGCTGAAAATAAAAATATTTCAATAAGCACACATTTGGATAATACAATAACTTCTCTTTATTTAGACGAAGACAAAATCAAGCAGGTGTTGACAAACCTACTCAATAATGCTATAAAATTTACAGACGAGGGCGGAACAATTGAGATTACAACAAAGCCTTTGTATTTAAATGATAGCTTGGAAGTTAATGCTGTACATGCTTTACAATTTGCAGTAACCGACACAGGTGTGGGTATAGCACAGGAGTACGTGAGCAGGGTTTTTGATAAGTTTGAGCAGGTAACAGGAATATCTAAAAAGATAAAAGTAAAAGGTACCGGATTAGGCCTTGCAATCGCAAAGGGTATTGTAGAAGCCCATGGCGGAAAAATTTGGGTTGAAAGTACCGTAGGACAAGGAAGTTCCTTTTATTTTACGATTCCTGTTGTAATTATATAAAAAAAGGATATAATCGTGTCTCAAAAAAACTGTAAAGTACTAATAATTGATGACGAAGAAGATTTTGTAAATTTAATAAAGATTGTTTTAAATAACGCTGATTACGCCGTAATAACTGCGTACGACGGAGAAACCGGCCTAAAAAAGCTAGAGGCGTCTATTCCCGATATCATCATTCTCGATTTAAACCTTCCCGGAATCAGCGGTTATCAAGTCTGCAAAAAAATTAGAGAGAAAAAAGAATATGCGGATATTCCAATTCTTATGTTAACAGTAAGAACATTAGAGCAAGACCATGTTACAGGATTGAGGTGCGGAAGTGATGACTATATGTCAAAACCTTTTGAACCAAAAGAGCTTTTAGCGCGAGTACGAACGCTATTAAGGAGAGCAGGAAAACATGAATCATAAATCAAAATTGTTAATTATTTTTTTCTTAGTTTTTAATGTATCCTCAGTAATTTCAGCTGCAAATGAACAAGACAAAACAAACCGGGCAGAAAAATATTATGTAGAAGGCTTGAGTTATTTTCAAGAAGGAAACTATCTAAAAGCTCTTGATGTTTTACTGCTTTCATTAGATCTTGATAAAAATCAGCCCAGAGTTAATACTTTAATAAAAGAGGTTAATAATAAAATAATAGATTTGCATATTCAATTATTATATAAAAGCGGCGTAAATCATTTCAATAATAAGAAATATATAGATGCGATTGAGGCTTTGTCAGAGGCGCATGCGCTTAATCCCGGTGATAAAGATATAGATTCATATTTAAAAAAGAGCAGAATTCAGCTTGAAAAGGATACAAACGAAAAACAGCACTTTTTAAATATCAGCCCTGCTCAAAGACTTATAGAAAAAGGCGATAATTTTAATAAAAACAAGGAATATCTAAAAGCTTTTGATCTTTATAATAAGGTATACAGCTTGGAAAAAGTTGGCTGGTGGGACAGGATGAAGATTAATAGGCGGATAAGTAAAATGGATAAAATAATGCGTAAAGTTATTGATTCGCGCGAAGATTATGAAATAGAACAATTCCACTATGCTCAGGCATATATGTTATATAGAAATGGTAAAATTGACGAGGCTGTGATTGAATGGGAAAAGGTATTGGCGTTAAACGCTAATAATACGGAAGTAACGGAATATTTGTATAAGAATTCTAAAGGAGATCAAAAAGCTCAGCTTAAATCTTTGACTATTAAAAATCATATTACCAATGGTATAGAATTTTATAACGCTGAAAATTATGAAAAAGCAATTGAGTCATTTGAAAATGCCTTAGAAATTGATAAAACTAATACTACAGCGCAGGAATATTTGGATAATTCAATACAAAAATTAAAGAAACGCAGTGAAGAGGAAGAATTACGCAGGCAAAAGGCTTTACTAAAACAGACTGAAGAAAAGGAAAAAATGCTTAGAGAAAAACGAACTGCTGACGAAAAAAGAAAAAAAGAAGCCTCAGAAGCCGAAAAGAAAAGACGCTTAGAAAAATCAATTAAACAACTCAGTGAGAAAGAAATTCAAGATATGTATAATAAAGGCTTGAGGGCTTACGCGCTCGGAAATCTGAATGACGCTATAAAAATTTGGGATGAACTATTGATATATGACCCAAATAATGAAAAAGTAAAAAAGAATCTTGAGAGGACAAAAAAGGAATTAGAAAATAGATAAAATTAATTATGCATGACTTTATTTTGAAAGTTATTATTTATATTATATTCTTTTATATCACAGCGAGATTGACTTATCTATTATTAGTTTCCTTCAAAATGCCCGCAAAAGGCGAAGAAAGACCAAATTTTATATCAATTCTGTGGCAGAAATACTGCGAGAAAATTTTTCTCTTAAATGATACAGCGCTGCATATAAAAAAACATAAAGAAGAACTTCCTGCAATTTTAATTATAGCAGCAATAATATCGGGAATCATGCTTGCAATAATAACCAGTTTTATTGTTGTTATTATTATTTTGTTTTTACTCTACTACGTTCCGGGCGTAATTGTTGATCAAATTAGACGAAAAAGGGCGCTAAAAATTGAAGCGCAGTTAGTGCCTGCATTAGTCTTGGTTTCTAATTCTTTGCGCGCCGGACTAGATATTATTCAGGGATTTGAGCTGGTTGTGCGTGATATGGAAGCGCCTATGAAAGAAGAATTTGAAATAGTTTTGAAGGAATATAATCTTGGAACATCATTTGAAGAAGCGTTGATACACATGCGTTCAAAACTTAACAGCAAGATGATCAATACATTTGTGACCTCAATAATCATTCAACGTGAATCCGGCGGCGATATAACAAAGATAATGAGTCAGATTATTGATACGATAAGGGAAGCAAATAAACTGCAGACAAAGCTGAAAACGCTGACTACGCAAGGTAGAATGCAGGCTATTGTAATTCTCGCTCTGCCTTGGGCAATGGGCGTATTTTTATTGATTATTCAGCCAAGCCTGATGCTGCCTTTATTTACTACAACAATTGGTATTATAATGCTTTCTGTGATGGCATTTTTACAGTTTATTGGAATGCTCGTGATAAAAAAAATAGTTACTATCGAGACTTAACAGATTTTACATGTTTATGCATACGTGATGAGATGGGAGACACAGTTGATTATAAAAATCTTGGCATTATTAATTATTTTCATTGCTGTGTTTGTTTTATTATTTGCGCTTCTCAGTTCAATAAAAATAACTTCTGACGAAGAAAGAAAGCTTCCTTTTATAATCAAATTAAAAAACACAATCGCAATACATAAGCAATTCATGAAAATTGAGTCAATAAATCGCAAAGCTAAGGATATTTGGATTGGGCTTGGGAAGCCAAGCTATCCATTGCCTGAGGATATTGTTGTAACAAAACAACTCTTGGGCTTTGTTGCTTTAATTTTTATTTGGCTGTTATTTAAATCAATTATTTTGGGCATAATTGCCGGTGTAATTGTTTTTTATTTTGCAGATATTATTTTCAAGAATCAAATTGCAAAACGATATAAGGATATTGAAAAGAATCTGCCTTCGTCAATTGATTTGTTAACACTTTGCGTTGACGCAGGCATAGATTTTATGTCTGCTGTTTCAAAAATAATAGAGAATACCGAGAAGAACGCTTTGACAGAAGAATTTCAGGAGATTGTGAGAGAACTGCAGTTAGGCGCAGATCGCCGCACTGCGCTTAAGAATTTCTCCAAACGCTGCGAAATAGACGATGTTACAGCCTTTGTTTCAGTGGTGGTTCAAGCTGAAGAATTAGGAACCAGCTTAGTTGAGGTTCTAAGAAGTTATGCTGAGCAAATGCGTATAAATCAGATGCAGAAACTCGAAAAACAAGCAATGGAAGCGCCTACTAAAATGTTATTTCCTATGATAATGTTTATTTTTCCGGGAGTTTTCATTCTGATTTTTGGACCTATTATATTACAGTTAGTAGATATGTTTTAAATTTCATGCTTAAATAGAATATGTAAAGCTGAGCGCTTAACATACAATGAAATAAAGGAGTGGTAAAGATGGGGAAAAGGAATATTTCAATTGCTATATTACTGTTTTTTATTATTATATCAAAATCATTCGCGTGGCTTGAAGATGATAAAAGTGAAATATTGTCTCAATTTAATTATATTGAAGAGGATGCTTCGCAACCTATATTACGAGCATTATATGAAAAGTCATTGGAATTGTATGCGGTCAATGATTTTAAAGAGGCGTCTTTTTATTTTAGAAAAATAATGGACATTAATAAAAATTACAAACAAACTGAATTTTTATCTGAAGCAATAGAAAAAATGCAAAATTATCCGATTTACGACGCAAAAAATATTGTCATTGAAGAATACTATGAAAAAGGCAGAAAATTTTATGAAAACGCTGATTATCTTAAAGCGCTGCATATTTGGGAACGGGTATTAGTTTTGAATCCTTCTCAAACAGCTCTTATTCAAGCATCTATTTCTGATGCAAGGCATCTTTTAGCTGAACCGCATTATGTTAAGGGATGGGAATATTATAGAAAGGAACAATACGATCAAGCTATAGAGGAATGGGAGGCGGTTTTAGCTTTAGTGCCAACTTATCATGGATTAGCCTCATTATTAGAAAAGACTGTGGATAAGTCAAAATATTCAAAATTAAACAATACTGTTGAGGAAGCAAGAGACTTATATAACAAAGAGAAATTAAAAACCGCTCTCAAAAAAGTTGAAACAGCATTGCGCATAGATGCTTCATACCAACCTGCAATTAATTTAAAAAAGAGTATTGAAGTGCGGATGGATAATTTGTATTATAATAACTTCAATACAGGGCTTGAGTTATACAGAGATTCAAAATATCCCAGCTCCATAAAAAGTTTTGAAAAAGCGTTGGATTATGCGCCTGATAAAAAACGTATCTCTGAGGTGCAAGATTACATTAGAAAGGCTCAGCATCAAATAGCTCTCTCAAAAGGCAAAAAGGTTCCTGAAATCAAGGAAGAAATAACCCCTGTAATAGAAGAGCCCGTTGTTACAAGGCAGATAGATGAAGAAGAGGTGCGTAATCATTACAATCAAGGATTATATTATTATAAGAATGGTTATTTAGAAAAAGCTATATCTGAGTGGGAGGCTGTTTTAAACCTAGACCCCGCGCATGAAAGAGCGTATACAAATCTTCAAAAAGCAAAAAAGGCGTTAAGTAATAAATAACAAAACAAAGGATTAATTATGAAAATAAAAATAAGTATTAGTTTACGAATGTTCATATTATCATTAACAATTTGCGCAATCCTTTTCACAGCGGCCGGTTTTTATTATTTGATTGCGCGAACAAGACAGTTAAATGAAAATATGGTACAGAAAATAGACACAATAATAAAACTATATAAACCATTAATTGTTCAAAATCTCATTGCCAATAACGATCTTGAATTAGTGTCTCTTATTGAAAGGCTTGAAACAGCGGAAGATATAACATATTCCTATATAATTAATGGAGACAGAATGGTGCTTGCGCACAGCGATGTTTACGAAATAGGCAAAATATACAATGATGATATTTCAAATTGGACAGCATTAAGCAAAGGTATAATCCATAAAACAGATATTTTTGAGAATGAATCATATTTCTCATTCGCGTATCCGCTCATTGATGAAACCCAGGGCAATTTGGGATTTTTATATATTAGAGTTTCACGAAGACCGATTATTCAAGCTATTGAGCTTGAAAAACAAAATATTGCGATATTCGCTTCAGTTTTCTCTCTGGTATTTATCATTATATTGTTAATTTTTATTCATATTGGAATAACTCATCCTTTGCGCTTGATAAGGGAAGGCTTAGTTTTAATGAAAAATAATCTGACTGAATTTAAGTTTAAGATAACAACTCAAAATGAAATAGGCGATATATACAGGGCAATTAATGAGCTTGTAGGCTATTTAGGCACTTCTGCTCATGACATTAAATCAGCCCAAAATGAGTTATTAACCTTGGAAGAAAATAGATTAGAAAATACATTATCTACTCTTTACAACAAAGCAGTTATATTAATCGCTGATGAGGAAAATAAGATTATCTTTGCGAATAATGAAATTGAGGGAGCAGGCTCTCCATTAAATTCTCACATAATGGACTATATTAAAAACTCAGATATTATACACATAATTACAGAAGCGCATAATAATAAAGGCGCTTTAGTGACCGGGAATGTTACATTAAATGCTACAAAACATTTAGTTAAAGCGTTTGTGCTTCCGGCTTCAAAAGGTCTGCCGAGTAAAACTGTTTTAATATTGGACAAATAATATGGATAAAAAACCATATTCAGATCTTCTAAAATATCAATCCAAATCAATCAAAAATGCGTAAATCAGCGTTAAAACATTTCGCAAAAAATTCACATATTTTTCATAAAAACAACACATATATATGCTTTAATACTATTGAGGAAAAAGGCGATTAAAATAAAAAGGAGGAGGGAGAAAGGCATGAATACGCAAATTAAAAAATTCATTTTCACCTGCGGATTCTTAATAACTCTCTCATTTATAAATGTATTTGCGGGCGGTTTAACAATTGATAATGGAACAGTGATTCTAGATTCAGGAACATATTCATTTACCGGAGATGTTACAATAGGAGCAAACGGCGCTTTAGAGGTTAATAAAGCTACAATCACTCTTCAGGGAAATTGGTCAAAAAGCGGAACATTTACCGCAAACGAAGGCGTTGTCGCTTTTCATGGCGCTCCGAGCACATCAACCATTTCAGGAAATTCAATATTTAATATTTTAAGGTGTTATGATTCGGGCAAGACATTAAAATTTGTCGAGGGAAGCACGCAGACAATTAAGAGCGGCGGACAGCTTCAGCTAACAGGCTCAGCAGGAGACAGCAATAAGATTTTTTTAACCTCAGATAACCCGGGAAATAGATTTTATATTTATATTTATGAAATACAACGCGCAACCTATGTTTATGTAAAGGATTCTTACATTGATTCTCCTGCGCAAGATAAGGTTGTTATGTGCCAGTTTGAAACGAGCAGCGGTGAAAATACTATTAGATGGGTATTCTCACTGCCTTCGCCGCCAAGCTGGAATTCTCCTGTGCCTTATGCTGTATATGCAGATTCAGTTTATCCGCAAGGATATACATTAAATATTTCTGTGCCTGTCTCCATTGAATCAGGCGCAGCTGAACTTCCATATCAAAACGCAGAGATCCAATTTGCGACAGATATTAATTTTACCCAAAACATAACAAATTATAGTTATGATACAGATCCTCTTGTATGGTCAGGCTGGTCAGGCGGAGAAATGGGGAGCAATGCAATATCAACTGTAACAATCAGCAGTATTGACGATGAACTGCCTTCATATACCACCTGGTATGCGAGAGTAAGGCTTAATGATTCTTTGAACTGGACAGATTGGACAAAGGTAATGATATTTGAAATAAAAAATCCTTCATGGGCCGCTATAACAGCAGGCTCAACAAATATCAAAACGTTACATTTTGACGAACTTAAAACGCATATTTCAAACCTGAGATTGTTTAGAGGCTTGGATGCCGGAACATGGCATAATTTTGACGCGGATGTAAGTATTGGAAACAGAATCCGCGCTGAGAATATTAATGACCTGCGCGACAATTTGCAAAGCGTGTTATCTGTTGTAAACGCGTCATGGTCATGGAGCAATGATCCTGCTGTTGCTGGGTCAACAATGATAAGAAAGACGCATATTGACGAAATTAGGACGAAAACAGAATTACCGTAAAGGAGCGTTTGTATGGACGCAAATCTTTTAAAAAGAACACTAAGTAAGATAGCGGCCGGCTTAATATTATTATTGCTTGTAAGTCAGGCAGGAGCAACAAAAAAGGAAGGCGGGACTTACGAGATAAGCGGCGATGTTGTAACATCAGGAATAACATCTATGCAGGGCACAGGCGATATTACTCTTGATTCATATGTTGGCCAGACAGGCGGAACATATTTATGGGGCGGAGATGTTGAGCTCTTTGCAGGTTTTTTATCAATGCTGGGAACACCGCCGTTCTTTGATATAAATTTCTCATCACAGGCTCTGGATGGAAGCGGAGAAGTTGAAATTTCTGTATCATGCAGTGATCCGGAAAAGGAAGTTACAAGAATGCAGGTGCTTTGGTCATCTGATGGAGGATCAACGTACACAAATCAAGCATCGCTTGTTCCAGGCTATATAACATCAGATATACAAACGCCGCTTCCAAGCATCACAACCGATCTTTATCAAATAGGTAATTCAACTAGAATAATAACAACCAGCACAAATACCATTACATTTAAATGGGATAGCAAGACGGATAGGCCTAATATAGATGGAACCGAATATTTAAAACTCTTCTTAACAGATGATAATATGGACTTTAGCAGGTATTACAGCTTCACACTGGATAATAAAGCTCCGATAACATCTATGCTCAAAGAAACAGCGTTTATAACAAGCGATTCCATAACGCTTAATTATGGCGCTCCTGCAACTGAGACAAATTTCTCTGAATATGTGATATTCTACGCAACATATACTCCATTTAATGCGTATGGCATAAATGTCGCGTCATTTACAAAGAATGAGGCGTCTTCTTTAGGCGTAATTAATTATGGCGGAGCGTCATCTGTCACAGTAACAGGCCTTTCAAATAATACAGGTTATTACTTTAATCTTTTTGCGTATGATACTTATGGCAATCTTGGAAGCACAACAACTGTCGGGCCTATAGCTACAACATCACTGCCTTCAATTTATATAACTGATCTACAGGTTGCCAGAGACGGCACAGGCTATGTAAGGCTCGTAGCAGATCTATTTGATGTTGATCATGATTCATGCTCAATAAAGATGGAATATAATGTTGATGGCAGCGGCTGGAATAGTGCGACAATTCTTGTTGCAACTGATAATGCCGGCGCAATACTGCCTTTTGATAATAATGAGGAATATCAGATCGGGCCGTCAACAGATGTTGCTACTCCAAATACTCTTACAATAGTTTGGGATACAAAGGCTGATGGTATTGGAGAGTCTTCTAATGTTAAGATTCAGCTAACGCCTCATTCAAGCGCAGCGTTTGAGGGAGATGGATTAATTGATGAAAGCTCAGTATTTACGGTTGATAATACAGCGCCTCAAGGCTTAGCAGGATTACAAGCTGAGGCGCTGTACTTGACTGCATCATCTATACGTTATAATTGGACTCCTGCAACAGATCCAAATTTCGATACCTACGAAATCTGGTATGCAACATTTAGCCCTATAACAAGAAACGGCGCAGCCCAGGCGCTATGGAATGATACGGATGACAGCGTTCTGGCAGTTGCAGCAACGAGTTCAACGATTGTTACAAGCCTGCTTGAAGGCGCAACATATTATGCAAATATTTGGGCTACGGATAATTATGGAAATGTTTCAACATCAATATCTGAGGTTATGGCGCGTACTGAATGGAGGCCTGTTGCTCAGAACTTCGTAACAGTACCTGCTCAGTCTGTAGCAGGCGATGGCAAGGTTCCAATGAGCGTAAGGGTATATGACAATGACCTTGATTCAACGCTTCGTATGGGAGTATTCTACTCTACTTCAGGAGTGTCCGGGCCATGGCAAAAAGCAAACATTGAGACAGGTTCAATCTCTGTGACGCAAGGATCTGTTCCTGGGCTTAATAATTCCGCAGTGGATTACCAGATAGGCACAGCCGGAAATTATATAGATGTTTCTGCCGGCTTAAATGATGTTGGCTTTACATGGGATTCAAAACAGAATATCCCGAATATGGGTGTTACAGCTTATATTAGAATAACATTAACTGATGGCACAAATGTCGACCTGTCACCGCTTGATAGCATAGCATTTGCTGTTGATAATGTAGTTCCAAGCTACGCTTATTCAAGATATATCCATACATCTAAAGAATTAGATGTAAGATTTAGCGAATCAATATTTACCTCTAATAAAGCGCAAACAGGGATTACGCTGTCAAATGATCTAAGCGGAGCAGATTACGGCGAGTTTGTGGTAGATGAAACGCCTTTAACATTGGGCACTACGTTATATTACACATTAACTGACAGCCATAGAGATACAATATCAGAATGGCAGAGAAAGAGCGCAAATCTACGTATATCACTTGAAGCAGATGTGGCCAAAGATACAAATGGAAATTATAACACAATAGTTGCAACAACCAATGTAACCGGCTGGACAAAAGATCCAACTATAACAAGTCTCACAAACGCAGGATATAGTTTCTTTACACGCGACCTCGATTTAATATTTAATAATCCGGTCAATAAAACCAGTTTAACACAAAGTAATCTTGCGTATTTAATTCTTCAAGATAAAGCAAACATATCAAACACAAGCAACTATTTAAAGGTTTCCACAACGAGCGTTATAGATGTTTATTATTCCTCAGCAACTATTACACTTGGAGAAGCGGACTGGAAACAGATTGCGTCATGGGATTATGAAACCGGCGCTAGCACAAAGACGCTTTATGTGGCAGTCACAACAGGCACATTTATACAAAGTTTGGCAGGCAGTTATCTGCCAATAATTTCTTCCGGATCTGCGACTCAGCTCATTACCTATGACCAGGATACAACAGCTCCTGTAATTAATGAGATTTATCCTGTTGAAAATGCTATTGACCTTGATCCTGTAAATCTTAAGATTCAACTTAAATTTAATGAATTAATGTATACGCCAACGCTTTCAAGCGCGTTTAGTGTGCGCGCAGTAAGAGATAATCTAAGTAATGATCTAAATCAAGTAATTTCAGGAACAGTTAATTTTAATGCTGATACATTTGAATTAGCCTTTACTCCGTCTACAGCGTTAAAATATAACTATAAATACGAGGTCAACCTTGCTCTTACAGCGCAGGATATTTCACGCAATGAGATAGCTTCGGCGAAAATTTGGGAATTTACAAACCTCATGAATTATCAGGAAGACAATGTTGTTGTGTCTATAAAGCCTGAAGGCAGGACAAGGATAGATATACCTGAAGGCTTCTTGATAGAAAACGGGTACTTGATTGTTAATAATGATCCGTTAAACACACAAAATGAAGTAAAACTTTTTGATATTACAGAAGCAAATAGAAAGAAACAAAATGAGAGCGCGTTTAATAATCCAATTTTAGCCAGTATTCATGAACTTATTATAAAGGATCAATCAGGCGTAAATATGGCGCAGAGACTTGCAGCGCGCGCGTCATCGCCTGAAAATTCCGGAACATCTGACCCTGCAAAATTCGCGACAATTACTATTCCGTACGCTGATGCTGATGGCGATGGAATTGTTGACGGCAGTAATCCGCCGGTGCGCGTAAAAACACTGCGTATGTATTGGCTCGACGAGGAACATAAATTATGGGTTCGTGTGCCGGATGCCGCAATTGATACGGTTAATAAAACCTTAAGCGCAAAGGTTCCGCATTTTAGCGTGTTTGGTTTAATTGGAGCTGAGGATAATGACTTAAGCAATGCTTACGCGTTCCCTGTTCCTTATAAACCAAGCGATCCTCAGCATAAGAATATTACATTTACTAATCTTGCGTCTGAGTGCGAGGTAAAAATATTTACTATATCCGGCGAGCTGGTAAGAACATTTAACCATCTGGATACCTCCGGATCAGCGGTTGCGCAAGAAGTTTGGAATGTTAAGACAGATTCAGGCGATAATGTATTTAGCGGAGTTTATATTTATTATATTAAATCTAAGACTGATAAGAAGACCGGTAAGTTGATGATTATTAGATAATTTATTAAGGGGGAGTGGTCCAATGAAAACTATCAAAAAGTTCTTATTATTAGGAGTTATGCTTTATTACGCGGGAGCGTTAGTTTACGGCGCCTCATCAGTGCCGCAGAGGCTCAATTATCAGGCGCGGCTTAAGGAAAGCGGCGTGCCTGTAAACGCCTCAAGAGACATCACATTTGAAATATTTGCTTCTCCAACAGGAGGCTCAGCATTATGGACTGAGTCACAGACAGCTGTGCCTTTTGTAAACGGTATGAGCAGTAATGTGGTAATAGGAATACTAAATCCTATTGATGAGGATATTTTTGATAATTCGCCTGTATATTTGGCGGTAACTATAGCCGGTACAACTCTTTCCCCCAGAGAACCGCTATATAGTGCTCCATACGCTTTTACAGCGAACAAACTAGACGGCAGTGACTCAGCGACCACTTTAACTGCTAATAGTATATATATATCTAATTCAAGCGGATTTTTACCTGATAATGTTGTAAGCACAGATACAATTAGAAGCGGTTCAGTAACTACCGATAAAATAACCGACGGAGCTATGCTGACAGCTAAGATCGGCGATAATCAGGTAACAAACGCAAAAATAGTATCTATTGATTGGAGCAAGATTACAAGTATATCAATTGACGCAGGCGATCTTGCTAACGGGTCTGTGGATACTGCAGCGCTTGCTGACGGAGCTGTGACAGATGTCAAGATTGACAGTATGAGCTATACAAAACTTTATGACATTGATGTTACAACAGCTCAGATTCATGAAGGAGCGGTTACAGCAGCAAAAATTACTGATGGCGCTGTAACAGCGCCCAAAATATTGGATGGAGCTGTGATAACAGAAAAACTTCCGGATTACGCTGTAACATCAATTAAGATAGCAACGGACGCGGTAACATCTGATAAAATAGCGGCAGACGCCGTTGACAGCGACGAGATAAAGGCAGACGCAGTGGGTAGCAGCGAGATAGCATCTAATGCGGTTGACAGCGATGAGATTAATGCCGGAGCTGTCACATTTGCAAAGATTGCCGACGGCGCAGTAGGGAATGTTAAGATTGACAGCGTTTCTTGGACAAAGGTTTATGACGTTTCCGTAGATTCATTTGACATTGTCAGCGGCGCAATATATGACAACCATATTTCTGAAGTAACATGGGATAAAATACGCGAGGTAGATATTATTGCGGAAGATCTGGCGGATAACTCTGTTACAACTGTAAAGCTTGCAACGCATGCTGTAACAGGCATAAAGATAGCGCAAAAAACTATAAGCGACTATAACATTGCTGACAGCACAATTACGACCACACAGATAAAGGATGGGACAATAAGCGGGAGTGATATAGCAGGGGCAACAATAGGCGCTTATAATATTATTATAGGAACAATAACAACAACACAGATAAAGGATGGGACAATAAGCGGGAGTGATATAGCAGGGACAACAATAGGCGCTTATAATATTATTACAGGAACCATTACAACAACACAGATAAAGGATCGCAGTATTACCGGAATTGATTTAGAGGCTAATACAATTTATTCTTTGGAAATCGGCAGTGATGCTGTAAATACTTCTGAAATAAAAGATAGCGCTGTAACAGACGCAAAAATTGCGGGCGTAGCATGGTCAAAGGTGGCATCAGTTGATGTATCAACAGGACAGATTCATACCGGCGCAATTATAACAGAAAAACTTACAGATAATGCTGTAACAACAGAAAAGATAGCGGTAAGCGCGGTAACAGACGCAAAGATTGCGGACGTAGCATGGTCAAAAATAACAGGAGTAGCAATTACAGGGGATCAAATACCTGAAGATCAGATCGGGTCTTTTCAGATCAAGCCTAACACTATTACTGCAACTGAGATTTATCCTCATACAATTACAAGAGATGAGATTGCAGCTGCTGAGATAGGTAATTTTCATATTATCCCAAGCACAATAACAACAACAGAGATTAAAAATGGAACAATCATAGGCAATGATATAGCAGCGTCAACGATATCCTTGTCAAATATTGCAAATAATGCGATTAACAGCGATAAGATTATAAATGGCAGTATTATAGGCAATGATATAGCAGCGTCAACGATATCCTTATCAAATATTGCAAATAACGCGATTAACAGCGATAAGATTATAAATGAAACTATATTAAGTGAGGATATCTTTGATGGAACCATTGCGCGCGATGACCTTGCGGCAAATTTGATTAACTCAGGAAAGATTGAAGACTATTCAGTTGCGGGGCTTGATATTGCAACAAGAACAATAACTGCAATTAAACTTTATCAGCATTCGATAACCGGATATGAAATAGCAGCGTCAACAATAGGCGCATACCATATCATGGCAGGAACTATTACTGCGACGCAGATAAAGTCTGGCACAATAACCGGAAACAACATAGCACCGTCTACAATATCTGCATACAATATTACTGATAACACAATTACAAGCGCGAAAATCAAGGATGGCGCGATTGTTGGCAATGATATAGCTGCATCAACAATATCAGCGTATAATTTAACAAATAAAACCATTACTGCAGGAAAGATAGCAGACTATACAATAACATGGGATAAGGTAGAATCCGGAACATTAGGAAGTTATAATATTGCAGTAGGTACTATTACAACAACAGAGATTAAAAATGGAACAATCATAGGCAATGATATAGCTGCGTCAACAATATCCTTGTCCAATATTGCTGATAACGCGATTAACAGCGCTAAGATTATAAATGGCAGTATTATAGGCAATGATATAGCTGCGTCTACAATCTCAGCGTATAATTTAACAAATAAAACCATTACTGCAGAAAAGATAGCAGACTATACAATAACATGGGATAAGGTACAATCCGGAACATTAGGAAGTTATAATATTGCTGACGGAACTATAACAACAAATGAGATAGAAGATGGCACAATAGCAGGCAGTGATATAGCAGGGGCAACAATAGGCGCTTATAATATTATTGCAGGCACAATAACAACAACAGAGATTAAAAATGGAACAATCATAGGCAATGATATAGCAGCGTCAACAATATCCTTGTCCAATATTGCTGATAACGCGATTAACAGCGCTAAGATTATAAATGGCAGTATTATAGGCAATGATATAGCAGCGTCAACAATATCAGCGTATAATTTAACAAATAAAACCATTACTGCAGGAAAGATAGCAGACTATACAATAACATGGGATAAGGTAGAATCCGGAACATTAGGAAGTTATAATATTGCTGCCGGAACAATAACAACAAATGAGATAGAAGATGGTACAATAGGACTTGTTGACATTGGCCCGAATGTTTTCTCTACAGCTACGGTATATAACAATATGGGCGCATTGGTTGGCCATATTGACAATACGCCAAACCTCGCGTTTAAGGCAGGAACAAACATTACATTTAGCATAACTGATGATACTATCACAATAACTGCGCCAAATGGGTCAGTCGGAAGCATTGATATAGGCGCTGGTTTAACCGGCTTTGACGACGGCGCAGGTACTGTAGAGATCAATGTTGCAACAGGAACAGATTCAGGATTGTTTATTAATGCAAATAATATAGGCATAGACAAAACAGCAGGCTTTACATGGACAGGCGCGCATATATTCAATGATAATGCTGTAACATTCGAAGAATCAGCTGTATTCTCAAAGACAGGAACTGCGCCTTTTACAGTAGCGGCTACCAATAAGGTTATTGATCTTAATGCGGATCTTTTAGATGGCTATAACACAGGAAACTTAAACGGCAATATACCAATATCAAATGGCACACTAAGTGTAAATTTAAATGCTGACTCTGTTGATGGATCAAATGTATCAGACACAAATCCGGCAGCCTCTGATAAACTCTGGACATCAGCTAAGTCAACACAGACATTTGTTGCTGTAACAGGGGACATTATCGAAGGCACGCTGGTATTTGGCAACAACCCATTTACTATTACAAGCGAAGCAGTTATAGAGCATTTAAACGCGGATTTACTGCATGGCGTAACAATCGATACAACAACAACCGGTATTGTAAACGCAGGAGACACGCTCTGGACATCAGCAAGGTCAACTCAAACATTTGTAGCAGTAACAGGAGATAACATTGAAGGCACCTTAGTTTTCGGAAATAATCCGTTTACCATTACATCTAACGCTGTAATAGCAAATTTAAATGCTGATTTGGTAGACGGGGTAACTGTAAACACAGGAGCTATTGCTTACAATACGGCTTCGTCGACTATTATCTGGACATCCGATAAACTTAAGGATACATTCTTAGACGCATCAAGCGGAGCCAGCGATGATGTTGACAGCTACCTGACGTTTACAGAATCATTTACAGTCACATTCCCGGAAAAGGTAAGCGGGCTGAATGTTGATAAGGTTGACGGCAAAGATGTAGACGACGCCCAATCAGCGAGCACAAATTACCTTTGGACATCAGATAAGATAAACGCTACTTATCTTGCTTTGGGTGGCGGAACTCTTACAGGCGATTTAAATTTAGGCGGACAGGAAATATCTAATATTGGAACTAATGCGTCTGCGTTTAATACTGCGGGCCAGTTAGATATGAACGATGATATATTAATGTCTAGTAATGTAATTACACAAATTGGAACGACTTATTCTTCATTCGCTGCTGACGGCGGGCTTAATCTAAATTCAAAATTAAATGTTACTGCCGGCGGAGGCATTATTAAATCATTAACAGCAGGAACTACAGGATTGATAGTGCACAATGCGGCAGCAGGCAATCCAAGAAGTATCTTAAGCGTTAATAAAGCTGAGAATACCTCTGTTTTTGGCATCAAGACCTTAAGCAATGGATCAGGAAGAGTATTTGGCGAGGGAATAGAGGGCGGCAGTACTGATGACAGCCAATATTACAAACTTCTTGCTGTTCGTAATGACAGCGGCCTGAACCAGATTGAACTTACAACATCAAGCACATTCTATGTAACAGCGTCCGGCGGCGATGTAACTTATGCAATGGGCGACGGTAAAACATTCCTTATTAAAGAAAAGAACGATTGGAATAATAAGGATGCGCACTTGAGGGTTTTAGGTAATATAAGATCGCGCGGAAGTATGATTTCAGATGGCACAAGCGCTGTTAACCAGTTCTCAGGCGCTATACATATATCAACAATACCTGCGGCAGGAAGCGCATCGCTTATTGTAACAGGCTCAAGCCCTGATTCAAACGATAATCTATTTAGCGTAGGCGCAGGAACCAGCACATTTGTTGTGGATGGGGTAGGCAGTGTTCAGACATTACGAGTTGAAGCTGTAAGTAATGCGCTGAAGATACAGGATCCGGGCGCATTCCCATTAAAAACTGTGATATATAATGAGAATAGTGATGGCACGGTTGATGCAAATGATGGGTATTATGCGGTATATGCGCCGTAAGGAAGTGACCGGGTAAACTACGAATGGAGACAGGTATAAGGAGAAGGAAAAAGGAGCGTCATATATATTATGGCGCTTCTTTTTTTGATATAGAATTCCCGAATAAAATTTGATATATTTGAATAGAAGTCAGATATCAGAATACAGAATAAAAGGTAAAGGGATATGAAAAGACTAGTTTATGTTGTTTTCTATATTTTAGTATTAATATCATTACTTTTTGCTGATAAGTACGAAGAAGCCGGGTATTATGACAGCATAGGCAAGGATACAGTTCAATGCGGTTTATGTCCGTTCAGATGTGTGTTAAAACCCGAAGAATCAGGCCATTGCAGATCCAGAAAAAATATAGGCGGCAAATTATTCGCTCTTTCTTATAATAATCTTTGCGCTGTGCATATTGACCCAATAGAGAAGAAACCATTTTTTCACTTTTTGCCTGAAACGACAGCGTTCTCAGTGGCTGCAGCAGGCTGTAATATGCGCTGTAAATTCTGCCAAAACTGGCAGATCTCACAAACAACCCCCTTAAATACAATTAATTCGCATTACACGCCCGAGGAATGCGCAGCGCTTGCAAAAAAAATGGGGTGTGATGCCATTGCTTACACATACACAGAACCAACAAACTTTTACGAATATATGTATGACACTGCCAGGCTTGCAAAAAAAGCCGGCATTAAAAATGTTTATCACTCAAATGGTTATATAAATGAAAAACCTTTGCGTGAATTATGCAGATATCTCGACGCCGCTAATATTGACCTCAAAGGCTTTACAGAGGAGTATTATAGAGATGTGTGCGAAGCAGACCTGGAAACAGTTTTAAATACGCTGAAGATACTTAAAGAAGAAGGCGTGTGGCTTGAGATAACTACGCTCGTTGTTCCCGGGTATAATGATGATCCGGATAATCTAAAAGAAATGTTTAGGTGGGTAAAAAATAACCTTGGGCCTGATGTCCCTCTGCATCTTTCAAGATTTCAGCCAATGTATAAACTCAAAAATGTGTCTCCAACTCCCTTAGAAACTCTGGAAAAATTATATGATATTGCGAAAGAGGAAGGCATAAACTATGTTTATGTCGGTAATGTTCCCGGAAATGAGAAAGAAGACACATATTGCCCAAATTGCGGCAAAAAAATAATTGACCGCGCAGGTTATACTATAAGTCAATTCTTAATATCTGACGATGCGCAGTGCAGGTTTTGTAATCACAAAATAGCAGGTATTTGGAGAAAGTAAGAGGTGTGAGATTATTTATGCGATTACATAATACTATAAGATTCATATCCATATTTATTTTAATTATCTTTTTCATAAATATTAATAAAAACCTTTCATTAGCGTTTAATAAATCAAATCAATCTAATGTATTAGCACTAAGCTCAGCCTTAAATAGTAAAATCAAAAGAAAAATAATTTTAACGCAAATTCGTGAGACCGGGAAAAATTTAATCCTTGACGAGATCAAAGGCAGCGTAAAGATTAGCTCAATGTTTTCTTTGGGATTAAGCATTATTATCGGATTATTAACAGGCTCAATACTGCAAATACTTATAATGAAGTTTTTAAGAAAAAGCTTTGTTAATCCATTTATACATTTGCTTGAGAAAAATAAATACAGCAAACCTATAGCATTTCTATTAAAAAATTACTTTAAGGCGATTGGATTAATCTGTATTCTTATTATTATTCTCTCATTATTAAGTATACTTTTTACAAATTTAACATTTCTGAATCCTTTGGCGCATTTTTTTGGATACTTTTCAATCATGAGCTGGATATCTCAAATAATAGGGCCATATATGCCAACAATACCGTCTTTTATTACAATGTTATCACTTGTCTCAATGCCATTTGATATAGAAGGATTGGATGATTTTTTGCCTGATGATATTGAAATATTACAATCTCCAAATATACAATCTGAAAACACGGTATTTTCTAATAATTTTGAGGACAATACATTCGAAGATGGAAGTGGTGGCAATGGGGACGATGTACCTGATGAACCTTTAGGGCTTGGGCCTAATGAGTTAGAGCAACAAGATGGAGATCATTGGGATATTTTTTACGATAATAACCATGATGGAATAATAGATGAAGACGACACATTATTGCGCAAAGAATGGCGTGATGGAGAGGGCAATGTTATAAAATATTGGACTGCTGATGATAAGGAATTGTTTGTTAATAATGATAGCAATGGTTCTTGGTCTGTCTATGATGACGTAAATGGCGATGGCACTGCTGACACAGGCGCATTAATAAGAAATGAATTCCATTATAACGATGGAAGTTTACGAATGGTTTGGGTAAGAGAAAATGGGTTTGTTACTACGTATTTCTATGATACAAATGGAAGCCTTACTGAAAGAGTAGTCTGGACAGGCGAGGATGTTTATGGAAATGTATATAGCGGTGATATTTATAATAATGAAGGCGTAAAAATCGGGACAATAAAAATAACCGGGTCTAGTGACTATGAATCGTCATTTGTCGTAATAGAAACATATTCAGATGGCCGAACTGTAAGCACATGGTATGATAATTTTTGGACTGTTAAACACGTTTATGTCGTAGAGGAATCAGGCGGCGATGATGATTCCGGAACATGGAATTGGGCTACAGGCGATTGGGCATTAATAGGGTGGGTGTTAGCAGGTATTAGCATATTCGTCTTATTTATAGCAATATCCGGCGGGGTAAGTATCTTTTTTGGAGCTGTTATTTATAGCATAGTAAAAATACTTAAACGATTAATATTACATAATAATGAACAACACCATGAACAACTGCGAATACACAGGCGGCAAGAGCGGGAGCGGGAGCAACAACAACAACAACAACAACAACCAAGACCTCAAATAGGAGAACCTGCAAATAACCCGGTAAATGATCCTAATTTTAAAGGATTTATTGCTGATCAAGAACAGATTCCGTTTATCATAAGCTATGGTGGTGGAAAAGATGATCCAATATTATATGGAATTATTCCTTGCATAGGAAATAATGTATCTTATGAAGTTGGGTACATTGAAATACATGAAATTTCACTTGCTGCAGCAAAATATTTAAGCTACGCATTGAAATTTATGAAGGACAGAGCTCAGATAAATAAAAAAATCATTATTAATATAGCAAACTGCAAAGGCAAAGGCAAATCTAGAGATATTGTAGCCTCTGTAATTAATATTATAAACTTGTTTTTAAAACAGAATGATGATTTAGAAGCTATAGGAACGATTACAATTGAAAATGATGAGATTCAAATCAGAGGGAGTTTGGATACTTTATACGATGATATAAACTTAGCTGTAATAGCAAATTGCAACACAAGTGGCGCCGGGAAGGTAATTGTAAGCTCTATAGAAAGACTAGGCGCTGACCTGATTGAGGGTTACTTCGGTGGTGTTGAGGATTTATCGCTGGATTTTAATGAAAAGGATAGATCAGAGGGCTATGACTGGTATACATATGAAAGCAACAGAAGCCTAGAGAATCCAGCGTATGTTCCCGGAGAATTAATTAAATCAGCTGTTACTACAAAATTTCAATTACGAGTAGAGGAAGATATAGATGAAAGTGATATAAAACAAAGAGAACCTTTGAAATCTGATACGGATACGGATACGGATACGGATACGGATGATATAAGCTCATCCTCATCTGATGGCACTGATTTGTTTGGAGAAGGGTTTATAAAAGAATGCTTAAATCGAATAATAAGCTTGATGTCTAAAGATGCAAATATGTCTTCTTTTTATACACGTCAAATAAAAAGATTAAGACAATGTTTATAAGACCAACTCTTACTATCAATTTCGAACAAAAGGTGGATTTTTTAAATATCGATTTATTAAGGCGCTATCCTTACCCTCAAAAACAGTAAAACAAGTCCTTAAAACGCAAATTTGGAGGCAATATTAAAAATTGCCTTTCTTTTCAACGATAAATCCAGGTAATAAATAATTACACAGCTAAAAACACAATACAATCAGGAATAAAAGGGAAATAAGTCGTTAATCCCGTTTATTATTACTATTATTACTGAGTAATACAACATTAAAAATAAAATATTAATGCAAATTAAGTAGACAGTGCCAAGCACAAGGTAATCCTGGTAATAGGCAACACCTATGTCATTTATTATTAAAAAGGATACCACGTAACTTTAGGTATGTTCAACGTCCCATAAGATATATTATGTTAACTAACACATCTTTCAATCATTGCTTTGTTTGTTAATGTTAATCTTTAGCTATATCGAAACAATCCTTTATTATCAATATATCTTGCTTATTAATTAACGTTGTTTATTAAGTAATTTTCTTTAGCGCTCGTATATACTCACAAAAAGATCCCATTTGATTTGAAAATCATTTTATTTACCGGAATTGCAAGTAAATTGAACGTGAAACATTACGAAATGTAATAAAGGTAATAACGCCTTGTTTATTCACTGCATCATCATTTAATTCTGTATAATTTCTGCTTCCTTATGAGGTTTAAACAATTTAGGTATGACAAGCGCATTTTTGCCTAAAAAACATACCTTGCAGAGTGTTTATTCAAATAACCATTGAAAATAAAGGCGATTTTTAATATTGCCTCCAAATTTGCGTTTTAAGGCGTTTTTTTAGGGTTTTTGGTATAAACATAAGCCCCTTTAAATTATTGAAAGGCAGAATATAGGGAAACGAATCAAAAAGTAGATAATTATCAAAATTTAAAACATTAGATAAGTCGAATAAGTCAAATAGAGGATTTGATTTGGAATTTATTTTAGAGCGCCGGTTTTGTTATTTTATTACAATTAAGAGGCCGGACTTTTTATCAGTCCCGGATTTGATAGAATAGATATAAACACCGCTGAGAACTTCATCTCCGGAATCAGTTGTAAGATCCCAGGTTAATGTAAGTTTGCCCGGATCTTTAGTAAGCTTTCGTACAAGCTCTCCGGATAGCGTATATATCTCAATATCTGCTTCTGTTGTCAATTCTGTGAAGGTTATGTCTTTATGGTCCTCATTATTGCTCCTAAATGGGTTAGGAAAGGCATATGCGTCCTCTAATGTGTCAGTAAGAGTTGTATTTCCTGACAATGATGTATTTACTGCTCCATGAGAGAAGTTTGAGCATATTAGTATTGATATAGAAATAACCAATATATGCCATTTGGACTTATTCATTGGTATTTCCCTCCTTTACTTAGACTTTATGCGTAACCTACTTATATTTAATCATATTATTTGAAATGTGCAAGTGAAATCTTTGCGAATTTTAGGCTGAGCAGATAACATTTTTTAAATCTGTTAATAGAAAATCATGCTGATTTGTCTCATAAAGGGTATGCAGTATTGTATAAATAAAACATCTTGTTTTTGAATCATTATTGTTAAATAAACTTGATATTTTAAAAGATGAATTATCCAGCTCTTTCAGCAGCTTTCCGTAGTCTTTAAATAGTCTGCATGAATCAATACTTTCTAGTAAAGAATGCTTACATACTTCTATGTCAGTAATTGTAGTATTGGCAGTTTCTGCAGAATATTCTTTTCTTACAAGCATACCATTAAGGTAAAAATGGTAAATATAACTCTTGCCATATCTACTTTTTGTAGTGTATGTATTATTGCTTCTTAGTAAGGTACCTAATCCCGGAACAGAATTAATTATGTCTAACTCTGTTTTATTAATACCATATCTTTTTAAGTACGCGATAACTAAATCTATGTCTTTTTTTATTAATTTTAAGTATTTCCTATAATCATCATTCCTATACAAATAATTACGAACTAAGGATTTGTCAAATCCCGCTATTCTTTCAAGTGAATTTAATACATAGTTGTTATATTCATTCAGTAAGACGTCATCAGAATGGTAAGGCAGATAGCTATTTTCATAACGCCAAGTTATGTATTCAAGGTACCTGTAAAGATTATTTGATTTTCCAACAATGCGTTTGAGAGAATTTAGATTGGACTTACAAGGCGATATTACTGTATGATGACACAATAAGAATTGTTTATTATATTTAGAAAGCTTAATGTTAAGTTCGAAAAATAATCTCGTTAAGATTAATCTTTGTTCCCTATCCGGATGTTTTAAAGGAGATATTTGAGTATTACGAACAATTGCAATATGTATCTCATTAAAGAATACTGCGAGATTCTTCTCGTTATATTTGCGGATAGAAAATCTTTCGAAAAATATTTCTTCAATTTGCATTAGAATTTGGTATCTGTAAGATTCTTCAAGACTCTCTAGTAAATTGATGAATGATTGGACAAATTCAGGGTTAGATTCATACATCCCTTCATTCATAAAAATACTTTCAAGCGCAAGTGACTTATATCGTGGGAAGAGAGAAGTATTTAAATCTGCGGCTCTTTGAGGTCTATAGATATGCGTATTAAATATCAAATAAACAATACAGAAAACTGATTTTAAAATCCTTTGTTCCATCACCGGAAAACACCTTCTATCTGAGATAGTATTCTATTCAGATCTGCCAAAACGAAAAATTATCGATAATTGATGAGATCCGGTGGTTTCTTCAATTGTTAAAGGCCAAATGAGCGCATAGTCTATTACAATATCACAGTCACCAAAGATTTTGTCCCGGATTATTGAAAATCCGCTTGTTACTTCATTTTTGCCATATCCTGCTCTTACAGCAATAAATGAAGCGATATTATATTCCCCTCCTATTGCAATGCCCCATTTATCTTTATTATTTCCCCACTCCTGATCTCTAAAATAAACATCAACCGGAATAACAAATTTTTCTGTGGTATACGCTAACCCGAGTCTATATTCCGGCGGCACTATGTCTTTTGTTTTAAGGCCGACATCAGGTTTATTGATATTTCTTAAATTAACGCCAACAGCTAAGTTATAATCATAAAGGATATACTTTCCACCAAGGCTTATACCAATGCCGGAATCAGAACTTTTATCAGCAAATACCGGATCATCAACAGTTCTTTTATCTAGTACATAGCCATGATGCAGATAACTCAGTCCTATACCGGCAAATAGCGCGTTAGTAAAAACATATCCATAATTTAACTGTACAATGTCCTCGGAATAAAGGTCATTTGAAACAAATCGAGACCAGTCTAATCCAAATGTCCCATCATTTAAAGGATAAATAAATCCTGCGTATGCGAGCCCCATATCTACGCCATCAAGGCCTGTAAATAGCCGGGAATACATAAAGTTTGTTTCTATCCAGTCAATGTATCCTAAAGCTCCGACATTATAAGTCATTGCGCCCATATCATTTGAAACAGCTGTAAACGCGCCGCCCATAGCGCGGGCGCGCGTGTGCCAGTTCATATTGCGGAACGCAGAAAATGCGTTGGAAGTAATCATTAAAATAATAAATAATAATAATAGTAATTTTATTTTCATATCGATTTCCTTACTGCGTCATCCTGAGGGCTATTGCCCGAAGGATCTTCGATAATGATTTATCTTTCGAAGATTCTTTGTTTCGGTCAGGATGACATTTTTATTTAGCTATTGCAATAGTGCCGCTTATTAGCTCTGTTTTTCCGTTAATATCTGCTAAAAATTGATAAATATATACTCCGCTCTCAACTACTGCGCCATTCTCATCTCTGCCGTCCCATTGGTAAGGAATATCGCTTAATGTTCTCACAAGCGTTCCCTGGACATCATATATCTTTATTTCAGTAACATTGTCAGATAATCCATCAAACTGCGCATAATCATTCTTATTATCTACATACGCAGGCGTAATAATACGTTCTTTTGGCCTGTAGGAATCCTTTGTAATATTTGCAGGGAATACTGCGTAAACTGAAAAATGCGTTGATTTGAATGTAATTGTATTGTTTACTGTATCTAAGGTTCCGCCCATAAGTCGCCATTCAAAACCATCCCAATAAAATGCCTTTAAAAGCCCTTCATTAATATCAGACGCATCTACTTTCCCGTCGTCATTTAAATCAAAATACAATAAAGTGATAGTTAATGGTTTATTAAAATACATGTTAGGGCCGAATTCAAAAACAGTAAATGGGTTTTGTGAAATGATATTCCCGGTCCCGCCGCTAGTATAATCAGCTGGATTTTTTTGCTCCATTGTTATTTTTGTGTTTCCAAATAATGCTCCTGCAGGTATTGTAATTGTTGTCTGGCCGTCATTAGGATTGCCATCATTCATTGTTATTGTTCCGCCGCTCTCAGGAATGGTTTCTTCCTTTGTTTGTTTAATATTTACAGTTACAGCCGAGGAGGATTTATTTGAGTTATTTGTGTCAGTAACCTTAATATAATATTGCAAAGTGCCGTTTGTTGTTATTTTTGACGCGGGTATTGTATACGAATAGGTTTTATCCTGCGCATTTGTTAATGTCATGGAATGTGATTCCCATACGCCGTCATTAATACTGTAATATGCTGCTGCAGTAAATGAAAAATTATTTGTTATATTAGCGCTGATACTAACATCGTTGCCTATGATTTCTATATCTTTATCAGGCTTTGTATTTACGATATTTATTTCCGACAATGTAGTCTCTATTCTTATTCCGCATGAAAATGTTTGAATATCCACAGATATAAAATCAGAGTAAGCATATGTATGAAGCATAAACTGAATGCTTATAATTATTAAAATAATTTTTTTACTTGTTCTATTCATCATTTTACCTTTACTAAATCACCCTTAACTTGAAGTTTATATGTTTTCTTATGTAAAATTTCCTGCTTGTTATTATTGTAATAAGTTTCAATTAAAATTTTATAAAAGCCATCATTAAGCTGTTGCTCTCCATATCCTACAAATGTCCGTGTTTTGTCAGGATACACAGGCCGGCCTGATTTCATTTCAAAAGCTTCAATTTCTTTTTTGCCCTTAAAAATTTTAAAAGAACCAACAGGCCTGAAATGAATATTCCCGGTATTCTTTATTTGGAGAACGCATTGAATTGCGCCTGTTTTCTGTTTTACTGCTTCAAATTGCGCAATTTCTCCGGCCAGCCTGCCCGTGTCCTTAATAAATACATAAATCGGCACGCTAAAAACCTGAGTGATCTGGCTTTGATTTTTTTCTATTGGCGTAAACGAAACCATTGCCATAATTTCGCTCACAGCGTTTGTAGGCACTGAAACTGTGTATGACAACAAGCGAGATAATTCGCCTTCTTTAAACACAATTTCAGATTCGTCAAATTTAAGCCAGTCATTAATTTCAATATTCTTGTTTTCTTTTAGCTCAAACCATTTCTTTGTTTCAACTTTCACTGCTTCAAAATCAGATTCAGAAGCCCTGGAAATTGACATCGTTGATCGAAAACTCTGTCCCTGCGATAGACTTAACTCCTGTTTGACAGGAATAATCTTAATGCCTGCAAATAATAAATTTTGAAAGAACAATAAGAATAAAAATATTAAATAACAAAGTTTAATTTTCATACTCCGATTCCCATTTCTCAATTCCTGTTTTTACTCCGAGAATAATTCCAGCTTTAATTTATTTGTTTTATATTCTCTTGGAGTAGTAGCGTTTGTAAATTTTGTTCCTATATAAATAAATACCGGACATTGCGCAGAATAATAAGCTCCATCGCCGTGTTGTATTCCTCTATCGCTGTCCATAACAATAATCCCATCCTCGCCATTCACAAACTCTTCATCCGTTCCCAGAGTGTTTGGATCATCCGGAGTATTCTTATCCTTCATCCAGTGCCATGTATAATATGCGCTGTCAGTCGCAGAGGAAAGCTTAACATCCAAGCCTACAGTCACTTCAGCAATAGATAATTCTGAAACAGTCTTTGTGCTTTCAGTCACTCTCCAGCACATAGGCAGTCTTACAGATCCATCATCAACAGCTATGAGGCCGGCCGGATTATTGGCGCCTGTATATTTCGGATTTGCGTCGGATTCTTCATTGTCAGTATAAATCTGTACGCCCCAAATATTATTATAAACAGTCAGATTTAACTTAATATATCCTAAGGATGCTAACCAGTCTTCAGGAAGTGACGGATACCAATGCAATGTATCTGTTGAAGTATGCGCTGATACTTCCATTAGAGCAGTTGTAAAGTTTGGAGAGATTTCTTCTGTAGTGCTCCATTTAATATCATCAATCCAAAACGTGCCTGATGCGCCGGAACCAAGATATTCGCCGATTAAGCCGATATTAAATATAACTGTCATTGTAGAAAAATCAATTCTTTGATCTCTCTGAAAAAAATCGTCAACGCAGATTTGAACTCTCTGCCAATTATTATCTGACAAAATACCATAATCAGAAAGCCTGAATTTTGATGTTTCTTCGCCGGCAGTAATATTATCCGATCTTATACTAATAACCAAGTCCGTAGATGTTTTAACATAAAAATCCAATATAGCTGTTGAGCTGGAAAATTCCGGCGTCATGTCTCGCGGAGACGGCTCTGAAAAAAATACAGTTGCCCAGCCATTTTTATCTGCAACATTATAATCAACCTTTAATGAATAACTGCCTTCTGTGTATATCGTGTTATCATCCGAAGAAGTACATGTATCGGATCCGCCTTTAGAAATTCCTAAAGAGCCGTTTAAAACAGAATCCTTATACAAATTATATGATGACTGCCAGGTAACGCTCGATACAGTGATATTAGTCTCATAAGTATTTGAAAATGAATCCGATGACACCTCTATCTGTCCTAAAATATCAGCGCCGGGAGTAGTAGACGCAGCGTCAAAGAATATTTCATGCCGTTTATATGACGGCACTGTCCCGATGTTTCCGCCGCTTACCTTTCTCTGCCATGAGGGGACAGTCTCGCCTGATAACTCATTGCTTGTGTCCTTTGGGTTTGAATAAAATACCTTTCTCATTCCAGATGGAACAATAGTATCTGACGGAGCAATATCTATAGTATTAATATCATCTTCAATGAAAATAAAATTATCTATATAATATGTTGCGCTTGCATTGGTTGTTAAAAAATCGAATTCTATTATCTGAGAAAAATTTACTCCTACAAATGAAGCATCAGAAGTGGCTATTTTAACAGTATACCAGTTATCTCTGTCCCCACTAATTAAAGATGATAATGATTTGGTTCTTGATGAAGATGAAGATGCGCCTGATTTCCACACTACCTTGAAATTGATATTTTGCGTAGATGATTTAATATCAAATAATAAATATTTATAATTACTGAGATCATTGGGATGATCGAATTTATCAACTGCAGGATCAGTATAAAATAAAAAAGCGGTTGCTGTATAGTTTGCGCCCGGGTCAAACGAACCCATTACACTTTTTCCACCCTCTGTAAATTCATCATATTTTGTCCCGAAGAAATTTGTTGTTAGAGGATTTGATCCCTCCCATGTCCAAAGCTCAAGCTTTATTTGGTCATAATCCGTGACTGTATCCACCATCTTTGCGCCGTCTTTATAATGCTCTGAAAATATTTTATAAGCTCCGGCAAAGAGTTGCGAACAAATCATAATAAGTAATAGTAAAGTTAAAAAGCCTTTTTTCAAATTAACCCCGTTGTGATGTGCTATTTTTGTCATCCTGAACTTGTTTCAGGATCTTTGTAGGGGCTTGATTTATCAAGCCCCTAATAACGAAGCGGGTTTGATGAATCAAACCCATACATCGCAGATGATTATCTATCAAAGATTCCTGCTTTTCCACGACCCCGCATCAAATAACCCTAGATCCCTCTTTCTTATTCGCAATACAGCTCGACCTTTAGCTGATTGGTTGAGTATGTTCTCGGCGATGTCGCATTTGTAAATTTAGCGCCAAGATATATGAAATTTGGCGATGCTGACGCGCCCCAGTTAGCGCCTTCAGCATGATGGATTCCATTCTCATTCCAAATAACAGCATAATCATCGCTATAAAAACCTGTTGTATTGAAATCCTGCATCCATACATAGCAATTATATGACGAACCTAAGCTTTGTTCATAGAGTTTATTTGACCCATCTTCTAGAATATTCAGCGTGTCAGTAGTATTAGCGGTTATTCTCCAGCACATTGGAAGAGTTATTGCTCCATCGTCGCCTGCAACAAGACCTGCAGGATCGCCGGTTCCCGTATACTGCGGATTTGCCGATCCATCTTTATTATCCGTATAAATTCTTATTCCCCAATTTGTGACAGTGCTCGTAGCATGCACAACAAGCACAGTATCTGCCGCTTTAAAATCTGTTACGCCGACAGTAATGCCGCTCCAATAAATTGAGCTTACGGAAACGCCATAACCTGCTCCGACAATATCCCTCAATTCAACCATCATCTCAGCAGAGCCTGCGGCTGTGAGCAATGCGCTTGCAGAGTTTGTTGAGACGCTCATACTTGTAAATGCCGCGCTTGCAACGCTACCTAATAAAAACAGCGAAACAATTCCTAATAGAATTTTTTTCATTTCCCCTCCTGACTCAATTAATTTGAGTTTATTAAAATTTATTCTCTGTCATTCTGGGGGTTACTGTCCGAAGAATCTCCGTTTAAGGTTCCTCTTTCGAAGATCCTTCGGACAGTATCCTCAGGATGACATTTCACGTTATATTGATAATTTCTTGTCTTTTAAATAATCCTTTAAGGCCAGGTTTACTACCTCTGATATTTTCATGCGTTCAATATAAGCATAAATTTTGACTTTTTCGACGAGTTCTTTTTCAATATGATAGGTTTGCCTTACAGGAGCTATTAAACGCCTCCTCTCAGGCATCTTGATTGATGAGTTTTCAGTTTTTTCTTTGGCCTTTTTTTCTTTAACAGGAACGTAATCTGCTTTACGCTCTTTAATTTGTTTTTTATGTGTATTTGGTTTTTCTATGGCTTGCTTTTGAATAATCTTTGTTTTTTCTTCAGAAGGTTTAGCTTTTTTAATTGGAATATCCTGCACAGGAATAAGCATTTGCTGAGCGTCGTTTTCTACGATTTCAGTATCCATCAATATCTCCTAGATAATAAAAATATAATTTAATTATATATAGACTTCGTCAATATGTCCAGCTTTTAATGTTTTTCGAAATACACATATCCCATAAATAAAGACAGCGTTATTAGGATAATTGAGGTTATTTTTATTATTAATATCGGCGTATAGATGATATGCGTGACTAGGGAAAATAATGTTACGGCATACATAAAAATTGTTGGTATCCATATAAAAAACATTGATTTTCGTGTGTATTTATGATGCATCCATGACATCACAACTGTAAGTGTCACAGCTGCCAGAAGCTGGTTAGTTGCTCCAAAAATCGGCCATATCGCATTCCATGCAGGCAATACAGCGCCTGTAGTCTTATCCTTAATTTTTAAAAAAGCGAATGCCAAAGGCATAATTAATACTATTCCTGTTGAAAAAAACCGTGATTTTTTTCCCTTCAGACTGAAAAGTTCTTCGAATAAATATCGCGTTATTCTGGTCGCGCTGTCAAGCGTTGTAAGAAGAAAGGTTGATATTATGAGAAGACCTGCTGTTTTGCCAAACAAAGGATTGATTCCAAATAAAGCTAGAAACCTGCTTATTCCATGGGAGAAAATTACCAAAGGATTGCTTAGGCTTACTGCCTCGCTGTGAGAAAGCATCATTATTGTCGCTAAAGCTATTATCGCTACTATGCCTTCCACAAGCATTCCTCCATAACCTACTATCTTTGCGTCTGTTTCCTTTGAAAGCTGTTTCGCGGTTGTTCCCGATGATACAAGAGCGTGAAAGCCGGATACTGCGCCGCATGCTACTGTGATGAACAAAACCGGAAAAAGCGTTAAATTATGAGACGATCTTTCATTAATTGCGATAAAATATGGAAAATTTATTGTATTTTTTGTAAACAATAAACCAATAAATGATACTATCACTGCAAAATACAGCAAGAACGATGATAAGTAGTCCCTAGGCTGAAGCAGAGCCCAGACCGGCATAATTGACGC
Organism: Elusimicrobiota bacterium; assembly: GCA_043820025.1. GTDB lineage: Bacteria > RUG730 > RUG730 > JBDRED01 > JBDRED01 > JBDRED01. The sequence goes on along the minus strand of JBDRED010000016.1, from coordinate 4,076 downwards.
AATAAAACAATATATGAGTAATATTATGAGCCAGGTTTGTTTTGCGGAAAGACCAAATAAAGCAAACGACGGCATTGGAAAGAAAAATCCTATCACGATAATTACAAAAATCAGAATAACAAACGGCGCAGAAATTTTCGTTAGATTTGCCTTGAATTTATAGAGAACAGCTCCAAAAATTAATGCTGCAAATATATAAAAAACAGAGGATGTGGCAACACTGCCGTTACTTGCAAAGGTTGTTGCGGTAAGATCAGAAAAAACCACTAAAACATATTCTATGCATATAAGCAAAAATAATAGGAGCGCGTGAAATACTTTTTCACCCATAGCGTTTTTCGCGATCTCGCCGATTGATTTTCCTTTGTTTCTTAAAGAGGCAACTATTGCGGCATAGTCGTGCAGGCCTCCAACAAATATTGAACCTACAATTATCCAGATCAGCGCAGGCAGCCATCCAAAATACATGGCTGCAATAATAGGCCCTACTATAGGGCCTGCGCCTGCAATTGATGAGAAATGATGTCCAAAGAGCATAGCTACATGCGTAGGCACATAATCCACGCCGTCGTTCTCTGTATGCGCAGGAGTTAGGTTTTTATTATGAATATCAAATTTTTTGGATAGAAAAGCTCCATAAAATCTGTATGCAACTATAAAAATAATTATTGAAGAGATAAATATTAATGTAAGCATGTCTTATATTTTATTCTTAAACAGGGAATTGTCAATTATTCTTTTTTAGATCATTTATTTCTTTTTGAAGCGAGTTAATTATGTTTTTTTGATCTTCTAATTCTTTGGATAGTTCCTGTATTGCTCCTATGCCCATCGCATATAAATAATCATATTCTATTGTCTTAAAATCATTTACCTGTTTTCCATATACAAAGACCCTATTATCATCTCCCAATTCCTCTTCTCTTACGTAATTTACTATAAATGCTTTAGATGATATCACCTTAGATACCTCTTTATCCTTTCTGCCTGTTTTCATCATTATCCTTACCTGGTCGCCTTTCTTTAATTCATGTTCTTTATCTAATACTATCGTTAATTCGCCTTTAGTTTTATCATACTGTATTTTTTCACTTGCCGAGTATATGTCCGGTATATATTGAATTGTATCTGTTATTGCTTCAGGGCATACCTCTTCTACTTCCTGCGCTATAAAACCTTTCTGTATAGTATATTTTCCTCGCTCTTTTGCATCTTTATATTTATAATCTGCTACTTTTAATTTATTCACTAATTCTAAAGAACTCTTTGGTTTTGGGTAATCTAGAATATTCTTTATACGTTTATCTGACCATGTATAGAATGTTCTTCCGCCTATGCTTCCATTTGCTACTATAGTCAATTCCTCATAGTTTGTTTCTGTTGGGCTTCTATTTACTTCTCCACCGTAATAAAAATAGTCATCCCAGTAATCAGTACTGCTACCTACCCAGCCGCTGTTTATCCACTCAGATCCCTCTACAAATAATGGCGCTGCTGGATTTGTTATTCCTATGCCTACATGCCCTGTATTGTTCTGTAAATATAAATTCGCACTTGAATGGAAACCAAATTGCATATAATTATATGTATCATCATTAGCTCTGTAACAAAAAGCAATCTCTCCTGTATTACCATTACTATCACTCTGTCCTAAATGAAGATATACCTTTTCTCCGCCATATTGTGTCATTGATGTGTCATAAAACTTTGCTATTCTTGTTCCGTTTGGTAGATCTTTGCTTATATCCAGCATTGCACTTGGGTTTGATGTGCCTATTCCTAGATTGCCAGCGCCTGTAAGACGCATTAGCTCTGTACTGCCTTTCCAGAATACATGATTAGGATCTATTCCATTCTGCGCCAATGTATAATCAATTCGACCGCCATATCCCGGACGGTTATAGCCGCTTAACACTATTCTTGTATTGTCTGCGCCATCAGCGTTAAGTGTGCCTATGAGCGAATAGCTGGTAGAGCTTATAGTTATTCTTGATGCGCCGCCAATCTGGAGTTTATTAGTTGGATTTGTTGTGCCTATGCCTACATTACCATCTGCATTTATTTTTAATCTTACTGCTCCTGAAGCAGTTACATCTTGGATATAAAAACCTGTGCCTAAGCTGTTTGCACCGGTTGCTGAATAAAGATTAAATGTCTGGGGTGTGCCGCTGGTTGCAGTAAGTCTTATAGGAGTATTATTATCCGTTGAGTACACCTCAAGCGGACCTATAGGCGCTCCTGTTCCTATTCCTACATTACCAGCGCCTGTGAATAAGACATTGTTTGTTTCGTTTGCAATTATTATTGGCGAATGCGCGCGTATTGTTGAAACATAAATATCCGTGAAGTCGCCTATTGGCGCCTGTATTGTTGCGCTTGATAATATATCGCCTATTACATGTAATTTTTCGCTTGGGTTGGTTGTGCCAATCCCGACATTACCGCCATCTTGAACAAATAACCCATTACCACCGTCATCATATACCTTTAAGCCTGTAGAATCTATTGCTTTTATTTCTGCGCCTATAAAACTTCCGCCTGATGATATTTCTACATCATAAACTCCGGTACCTATATTGATGAATTTGAATTTATGGTCATAATTTGAGAATACAGTTGCTCCTCCTCCATTCCATGTTCCATAAGTTCCGCCTATATGTCCTCCGGTTAAAGATAATCCATAAGCTGCGCCGTTTAACCCGCCTGATAAATATATGTCTCCCTTACCTGTTGTTGTTGATACCCATATTGCTGCTGTTGGGTTTGTTGTGCCTATTCCAATATTACCTGATGAATAAACCTTGCCTGTTTCTGCAACCGAAAATATTGTTGTGGCTACTGCCGGGTTAGTTGAGTCCCTCATTACGCTGAATTTATTAATAGAGCCGGTATTATTATTATCTATAATTACAGCTAAGTCTTCAGGACTTTGCAGAGACATATACTGCGGCGATCCTGACTGATACTTTAATACTCTATAATTATCTCCAAAATCTAATTGTTGTCCATCGTCAAGACGGATACTGCCTCCGGCAATATCTAATTTTTGGCCAGGGCTGTTTGACCCTATTCCTACTCGGCCTCCGTCTGTTATAAATATTCCCTCGCCTCCATCATTATAAAGTTTTAGTCCGTCTGCTCCACGAGCATATACGCCCGATGATTTTACTATTCCTGCGACTTCTAATTTTTGCGTAGGGTTTGTTGTGCCTATACCTAGATTACCGCCATTACTTAGAAACATTTTTGAATCTGACTTGCCTTCAGGGCTTGTCCCATATCCGAATGTTATACCGCCACCCCCATAAGGCACGCCAATAAATGAATCTGATTCTGTTGCCGATCTGTCGGTAATCCAGATACCTGCCGCGCGCAAAGCCGCTGATCGTGATAATAACAATCTTGCGTTCCATGAGTTTGACCCTGTTCCTGCTATCTTTAATTCTCTGTCAGAGCTTCCTGAATATATTTCAAGGTCTGCGCTTGGCTGAGTTGTGCCAATGCCTACAGACCCGGTAAATGAACCACTGCCTGCTACCTCTAATGTTGTTGCTGTATTTCCGTAGTTATCATTTCCTATCCCGACATTACCTTGAACCCATAATCCTTTTGCTGGCGGGAAATATGTTGCTCCTGGAGTTTTAGTAGAAATTATTACACCACTACTATCTCCGCTATTCCAGATGCCTAAAACATTTTTACCTGTAGCCTCTGTAAATCTTGTCCATTTCCCACCGCTTTTATTTTGAATTATAACCTCAGGATAAGCTTGATATTGTATGCTAAATTGTCTGCCGCCTGTATCCGCAATGGTTAAACTTTTACCTGCGCCAACTTCAACATTCCCACCATCTTTAATAAATAATCCGGGATTATTCCCATCATCTAATAATGCTAATCCGCCAGAGCCAACTGCTTGGATAGTGCTTACGCTCATCTCATCCGCGGATATATCTCCATCTGAGGTTATCCTAAAGATATTGTTATCTGAAGAATCATTTATATCTACAGAGCTGGACCCGTCATTAGTTTCAAGTTTTATTGTTACATCAGGTGCTGAGTATAGATTAGCTGTG
>JBDRED010000015.1:0-19790 GCA_043820025.1 Elusimicrobiota bacterium | reverse complement strand
GTGCCAATACCTACCCTTTCGTCTCCTCTTACAGCAAGAATAGGAGTAGTGCCTGTAGTAATCTTTAAATAATACTGCGAACTTGTCGCAGTATCGCTCGATAGATGAAGAGCCGCTGTCGTCTCGCCGGACCCAATCCCTATATTGCCTGAGTTTGTAACTCGCAGGCCTTCCGTGCCCGCGCTGTTAGATAAAAATAAAATATCGCTCACTTCGTTCGCGCGCACGCGCGCCTCGTCAAAAGCGATATGTAAGTTATCGTCCAATGTTAAATCATTATTAAAATATGTTTTCCCGTTAACATAAAAATTTGAGGTTATTGAGCTTGTAATCCCTATTCCTACGTTGCCTGCATTATCAACGTACACAACATTATGAATTAACCCGTCATCCGAGCTTAATGAATTTTTTGAGCCAAGCTCGTCTGTTGAGGAGAGATATGTATTGTCAGGGAGATATAAGCTTCCGGAAGAAAGCGCCATATTTCCGTTAATCGTCAGGTTTGTATTTGTGCTCTTTGTGCCGATCCCAACCTTGCCTTTAAAGTACGCGTCGCCTCTTGAGCTGAAGGATGAGATAATAACTCCGCTATTATTTTCAATAGCCAGCTGCGAACTGCCGTCAGATGTGTCTAAATCTATAATTACATCGCCTGCAGCCAGAGTAAAGCTTGCAGTCATTATTAATATAATTGTGTATATACATAATCTCGTCTTCATAATCCTTTCCTATTAAACTGGTAAAGGGTATAAAAATCCCTTTATAATCTATTATAATTATACCACACAAAAACTTAACTTATATGCGAATGTTTTGCGAAAAATTTGTGAAAATCGAGAGAATATTGAATATTATACTCTATTTGACATCTTATTACACTCTAATATTTCATGGTTAAATTCCATGCTAATATAATATTCCAAAGGTTTGGGCAGTCTGACACTCCAGTTAAACCGGCTTACGGCTCCGGGAGTGTTTACTTTAAATTTTGGTATATCCGGAAGATCTTTATACTCAATAACAGCCCAATCAAGCAATGATTGTATACAGAAAATACCGGCGCTTTCAGCTGTAAATTCCATAATCCGCATTAGTATTTCCTTATTGGAGTGTTCGCTAAAGTTTGTTTTTAATCCCAGCCTGTTCCATAGCATTATCTTTTCATGAAAGCTCGTTTCAAAAATTGAGGTTATCTCAAGCACCTCAGCCTTATCCCTGCCAAGAGCGTTCAAAAGTTTCTGTATGGAAAGATCGTCCTTCCAGCGAAGACGCCCGTAAGCCGACCTATCCAAATCAAATATTTTTTCTCTAATACCGTAAAAATCTATACCTGCTGTATTGCAAAGCAGTAAAAAATATTCCTCGTCAATTGTTCCTAATTCATAATCCCACATTGCCTTAATATTAATCATGTCGTGCGTTGTCACGGTAGCGCATGCGCACAGCCTGTATTCCTCCGGCTTTTTATATTCAAAATCTTCGTCCCATGCGCGCATCCATCTCTGCACGTCCAGCCCCGGGATTCCCATATCATTTAAAACATCCGGGCACTTTTTGGGAATAACGCCAAGATCCTCGGCGCACGCAAGCATTGAAGTAGAATTAACCATCATATTAAGCAGTTTCCTTCCATGCTGTTCCCATTTATCTTCATCCGCAGGGTCAAACACACCCTTTAGTCCGGCTGTCTCATACGGCTCATACTTATTCACCTTCCATACCCTGAAAAGGCCTACTACATGATCAATACGATACATATCATAAAACTGCTCAGCATACGAAAGTTTATTGGCGTAATATTCATAATTATCCGCTTCCTGCGCTTCCCAGTTATAAGGAGGCATACCCCATCTTTGGCCCTGCGCATAATACGCGTCAGGCGGCGCGCCCGACAATTCATCAAGCTTAAAATATTTCTGATGCGCCCAAACATCCGCGCTGTCGCCGGCTACCAGGAACGGAATATCACCCATTATGAAAACGCCTTTTTTATTCGCGTAGTGTTTAACCTCGCGCATTTGTTCATGTAACTGCCACTGCATCCATTTATAAAACTCAAGCCTTGGCTTATATGTTTTTCTGAGCACGTCTAAAGCATCCTTATGCCTGTCTCTATACATCTCAGGCCAGGCCTGCCACCCGCGCTCCGGATAAAAATCCTTTAAGAGCCTGTATAAAACATAATCTTCCAGCCAATATGAGTTTTTATTTACAAACGCTCTAAACCTGCCCGTATCCTCTCCCTTTTGTATGGAAAATATTTTTCTAAGAAGATTTATCTTTGCGTCTTTAATTTTATAATTAACATAATTGTCTTTTACGGGAAATGTTTCCCTCAAAAAATCAATTTCCTTTTTAAATGTGTACGCGCCTAACGGCATATCCTCGAATGATAAATACATCGGATCAAGCGCGAAAGAGCTCTCTGCATCGTAAGGAGTAAACCTGGATCCCGTATCATTAAGCGGGAGCAATTGTAAAATTGTCTGGCCTGTCTTTACGCACCAATCAATCAAGAGTTTTATATCTTTAATCCCGCCAATGCCTATACTGTTTTTAGAATAAACAGAGAACAGCGGAACAGCAACGCCTGCGCGCCTTCTATTACCAACCTTTGCCCATTTTTTTCCTGAGACTGTTTTTAAAAGAAAATCATAATTGAAGTTCATAACCGCTCCAGATAGTAAAATTTAATACTGCATTTATCTGTCATTCCGGATTTTCTATTCTATATTATTAAACAACTTTTTCCTTTAATGGTTATATTATTTAAATCCGATATATTACTATTCCCGCCATAAGCTTTAGCTTCTGTATATAAAATTATTTCCTTTTTGTCAGTTAAAATATTAGCGTTTATATTTGTGTCCTGATTTGAAAAATTAAATATTAAGGTTACGCTTTCTTCGTCCATGTTTTCCTTTATTATTACTAATCCCGGCGATTCATCCGCCTGCGCTGTCACGCTTTTATTCTCATAAATATGAAAAATTTTCATTTTTTTTCTGATCTTTATTAAATCCCGGTACAGTTTTAATATAGCCACATGTTCGTCTATCGAAATCAGCTCCCAATGAAGTTTTGCGCTCATAAATGTATTTTCAGCGCTTGGATTTGGGATATCGTCTATCCAACCGAATGATTTAAATTCCCTCTTCCTTCCTTCATAAACATTCTTAATCAGTTCTTTGTCGCCATGATCCACAAAATACGGGAACGGCGCTGTCTCGCTGTACTCCTGGCCCATAAAAAGAAGCGGCACAAATGGCGTTAATACGGAAAAGCACGCGAGAAATTTTTGTTCCGAAAAATTAAGATATATATTCAGCCTGTCCCCTATTGCGCGATTACCTACCTGGTCATGATTCTGCATACATGTAATAAATTTATCTTTAATAAATTTTCGAGCGTCGGTGCCATGATTCTTTTTTCTATAATTCGAATATTTCCCGTCATACACAAAATTATCATTTACAACCTTAGCTATATCATTTAATCCTGTATAATCTTCGTAATAGCCTCTTTTCTCTCCGGTAAGCGCTACATGTATTGTGTGATGAAAATCATCCATCCACTGCGCTGCAAGGCCATAACCGCCTTCATTTTTTGACTCTATCAGCTTAACGTCATTTAAATCGCTTTCAGCAATAATATTAATAATTCTTTTTTGAGCCTCAGCGTATTTTTGCACATTATCATTTATTTCTTCAAGTATATTGTATCCGCTGTTATCAAATATTGTGTGCACAGCGTCTAGGCGCAGCATATCAATATGATACTCGCTAACCCAGTATAAAGCGTTGTCTATAATAAATTTCCTTACCATGGCGCTTTCTTTGTCGTCGTAATTAACGGCGTCTCCCCAAGGCGTTTTATATTTTGATGTAAAGTACTTCCCAAAATCTGTAAGATAATTCCCTTCAGGGCCAAGATGATTGTATACAACGTCAAGACACACGCCTATCCCGTTATTATGACATTCATTGATTAATGCTTTAAGGTCATTTGGCGCGCCGTAAGTATTCTGAGGAGCGTAAAGATTAACGCCGTCATACCCCCAGTTTCTGTATCCGGGAAACTGGCAGATTGGCATTAGTTCTATACATGTTATGCCAAGCTTTTTTAAATGCGGAATTTTATCTATAACCGAAAGAAACCTGCCCCGTCTTGTGAACACGCCAATATGCAATTCATAAAATATTGTATCCTTTATAGCAATACCTTTCCATTCTTCATCAGTCCAGTCATATTCATTTGGATCAATTATTTGCGACGGGCCATGAACACCGTCAGGCTGAAATCTTGAAACAGGATCAGGCCTTAATAACGCGTTATTTATTTTATAATAATATTTATCACCTGCATTAACTTGTGAAAAAGTCCCTTCCCAAAGACCCTTATCATTTCTCTGCATTTCACAAGAACGGTTTCCCTGTGAAACAATCTCAGCTGTTATGGTCTTTGCGCTAGGCGCCCACACACGAAACGTGACACTGTTATCACTATTTATATTAGCTCCCATCTTAAGAGACCAGACATCTTGCGACATATATTAGACTCCCTAGCTCGTCGTATAATTCTTTTTGTATTCTGACTTCTGTATTCTGACTTCTGAAATTTATTTTTCTATTTCGTCCAGGGTAGTAACAATTTTCGGCGGGACGATATCATAGAGGTATTTATACATAGACATAACAAGAAAGTCGGTATCTCCGCCATTACCCCATGCGCGCTGTATGTGGTCAAGCGCAATAAACGCGTTTCTGGAACTCTCTCTTGCCTCTATTAACAAATTTTTCCACATATTAGAATTATTTTTTTCGCCTTTATATATATGCACTATTCTTTTAAGCCCGTTAATAGATTGTTTTTTAAACCCTTCTGCATAGTCCAGCTCTCTAAGCGCTGATGCCGGATCAAATCCGCGTTCATCCTTCTGCCGCTCCAGTCCAAACTTAAGATACGCTATACGCATATCAACAACTATCTCTAAATATTTTTTCATACCTTCTATTAATTTCAAATTAAGCGGCGCGTGTTTTACTTTTAGTTTTTTGGGGTAAAATTTATGTATCAATAATAACGCATCTGCAATACAGTACCCGTGGAGATAATGCCTCTTGCTTCTCCCCTCGTCAGGCCTCCAGCCCCAGTTGCACGCGCGTGACATGAGCCTGATGTGCATAGGCAGGCGCTGGTAATATGGAAATCTATATATTTGATATCCTTCATCGGCTATTGAACACGCGTCAACGTCTACAGTAGTTTTATAATTAAACGCCGAAATCAGCCATTTGAAAAAATTTGTATGATACGCTCCCATCTCCCAAAAAATAAACGGCCTCTTCTTAAATATTTGCGGCACAATATCCCTGCCCATTACATCAGTAGCTGTAAGCGGCGGATAATGCCCGTCAAAACGCGACACAAGCCGCAATTCAGGCGCCCAGCTTATCTTACTGCACCTAACAGCCGGCAATTTGTTGTTTGATTTAACAGCGTCTAAATACTCATCCGGCGTTACAAATTTTATATTCCATTTTTTTGTGCGTTTTATTTTTTTCCACGCTTTTTCCATAATACTAAGCGCTGCATCGCCAAAATCCATTAATTCCAAATCCTGCATATATAAAATAAGGCCTTTATCCGGCGCCTCGTCTAATGCTCGCGACAGCTGTACCGCATACTCAGATACTGCCTGATTCTCGCTTATTGGAAAAGGAACTGTGCTGTGTGAATTATATTCGTCGCCAAACACGCTGTATTGCCCAAGAAGATATCCCTGATACTTTACCCTGTCAGGGTACATTTGCGTAATAGGCCGCCATATCTCCTGCGACACATTAAAATGCCTCGGAAGCGCTGTCATTCCTTCTGCTTTAAAAGGCTTATATTTGTAATCGTATGATTTATCGCTTACGCTGAAATTTGCTTTGCGTTCGTTTAAATGCGGATAAATAATATAATCTATTCCGAGCTTTTTTAGAGCCGGGATATATTTCTTATCAACAGAGCATTCCGTAAAGAAAAATCCGTTATACTTTGGTTTAGGAACCTTCATGGCGTTATGTAAGAAGTCCTTATTCATATCCAGCTCTTCAGCAAGCTCTTTTTGGTTTAACATTGTGATATGAGTATGATGCGCAGTTGTATACAGCGGATATAAAATCCCTTCCTTATATGCCCTGCATAAAGCGTCATATGTGTTTGGCACTGTTGTTCTTAATTGATATAAAAGTTCGTTTGTGAAATCTACTGTGGCTTTTATTTTGCTGTTTCTAAGGAATGTTAACAGGTCTCTATAAATATTGCGGGTTTCCGTGAGCCGTTTTCTTAAATAATTTTCAGGCGTAAAAGCTTGTGAAATACGATAATCGTCGAACGTCTTCTGTATCTGCTCAGGCAGGTCCCAAAGCGGTTCATGCCCATGAAATGATAATATTACATACACTGTCTTTTGCATAAGGTGTATTAAATCAAAAATAACGGCCTTTGGCAAGCATGTATTTGGGGTCATATTTGGGGTCAGGTCTCGAAATTCGGGTCATATTTGGGGTCAGGTCTCGAAATTCGAACTTTTATTATTCTCCTGTTATTTTCTTATCAAACAACCTAACTTGTTTCCTTACTTTCTTTTCTTTTTCTATTAATTTTAAAAAATTTGTATAGTATTTTGATATTGTCTTATATTTCTCGTTTAAATCTTCTCCTATTTCTTTTATACTTAACGATGTGTATTTTCTCAATCCATATACATATATTTTTCTATATATGTTTCCTCTTTTTTTTATCCTTATATCACATGATTTTACTCCATACAACCTCTCCATAATAGATATGATATTTTTTTTATTCATGCCTACTATATCTTTATAATTACTATATTCTGTAATATCTTTCTTTCTTTTATCTACTTTTATTCTTTCCTTAAGGTTATCTCTAAATTCTTCATTTCCTACTATAGCATTTTTCCCATATATATCATCTTTACCTATTCCTTTTTTGTAGAGATCATTTATAAATTCTTTATAACTTTTTTTATTCTTAAAACAACTCAATATTAAGTCAGTATTTACTAATCTTTCGTTTTTGTTTCCTTTATTACAATAATTCATATAACTACTCCACTTATACATGTTTCCGTAGTTTATTATGCCTGCTCTTATAGGGTTAAGATGTATATATGCACTCACTGCTAACATGTACTTTTCATCTTCTATCAATATCCCTTTATATCTTCCTTGAAAAATTGACCCAACAAGATTATTTTTTTTCTTAAACCAGTTTGCATAACTAGTATTTAAATTATGCATCGCTTTACTTAGTTCACCTTTTTTGGTTTCTAAAAGTAAATGATAATGATTATCCATCAACACAAATGCATATATTTCTAAACTATATTTATCTTTTGTTTCTTGGAGATTCTTTAGAAAGGTTATACGATCAATATCAGTATAAAATATCGATTCTTTACGATGCCCTCGTACAATTATATGATAATATGCTCCGTTATATTCTATTCTTAATGGTCTTGTCATGTTTGTTTTATACAACTTTTATTCATCGTTTGTCAAGAAAGTTCGAATTTCGAGACCTGACCCCTTATTATGACCCCTTATTATGCGGCGGATTCGATGCGTTTGTACATGTCTGCGCGCTTACTGTCTAATGCTTCATATTTTAATTTATCAATTCTAGCTCCAGGTATTACAGATGTCAGCGAAGCTGCGCCTAAAATCTCTCCCACTCCTTTTGCAATTGCGCCCTCAAGCTGAGCTGCTATATTTAACATTGTGCTTAGAACTGCGTTTTGAATTTCTTCCGGACGAGACAACTCAACCCTTTCTCTTACAGGGCCTTCTTTAATCTGAACATTCTCAGGCTCTTGAGGAATTTGCGGAGTAATTGTGATCTCATGCCTTTTCTGTGTCAACCATACTTCAATACCTTCAGATGTTACCTGCCTTGTTCCATAAGAGGCTTCATCGCCCTGTAAATGCATAACCGCTTCCTCGGTTTCTTTTGGAAGTTCTATTTTTAATCCAAACGGCATCTGTGAGATATCCTTCATTTTATCTGCATGCTCGCTACTTATAGCTTGGCAGTACATAATACCCTGCCTTCCTTCTTCGTTGTTATAAACGAATGATACTGCGCTTAAAACTACAACAAAAAGTTTCGGGTCAGCAGTATCAGTAATGCCCGCGGTTTGTAATACATCCTTTAAATTTGATCGCGCTTGAGCGTCTTCCATTCCTTCAATATATTCTTTTAACATTACTGTTCTTCTTTCTATCTCTCTCTTTCTTGCCGCGCTGTCTGCAGGCAAAGGCTTAATTAAATTATTTCTCATCTCTGCGCTTAAATATGGATTAGCCTTAACCATTAATGTGAATGCGCTGTTTGTAACATCTATAATATCTCTCTCCTTTACATCTTGGAACCTCATTTTCCCTGTCATTCTCATTATCTCTTCTCTTATCCAATAATCCAGAACGCCAGCGCTTGTAACAATATTACCCGCAGTATCTATGCTTAAAGGATTACCAATGCCTGATATATTTTGCTCGTTAAGTTCCTTGGATTTATTTTCTAATAATGCAATTAACGCTAATTCGCCGTAAACAACCTCGGCCTGTGAGTTCATTGTTTCTGCCAAAACGCTCGCGCGGTTAATCTGCTTAAGCTGAGTAACTGCTCTCTCATCCGTATAATCGAATTGCGAATCTCGCACAAACTTTACTCTTATACCTTCTCCTATCCATTTGCCTTTGTCCAAAATACCTCTTTGCGCAAGTTCCTCATAAACACTATGCGTCAAAGTATTTAATAAAATAATATGTTCCGCAGGAAGAGCGTTTTCTGTTATGCCAAAAGCTTGTTTTATATCTCTATCAGTATACTGCTTTGTTGTATCCTGTATTGACGCCCAGCGCGCAACTGCAACAGCATTGCTATGAAGAGTTGCAATATCAAACCTTGTTTCGCTTCTCGAATAATGTAACATTTTATTAAATGCTCCTGCAAGCTCTGCATCTGCTGTAAAAGGATTTACTCCTGCAAGAAGCTGCGCAGTAAAACTCTCGAAAATAGTTTCAGAAATATTTCTAATAGCATCCAGCGCTCTAAGCATTGTAAGATTAATAGATACCATGGCGCCTTCATTAATCAGACTGACATTTGGCGCATCTGTTGTGTCCTGCATTGATTCGCTGACAGCATCCGTAACTTGCAGGCCTACCCCATTCACCGACATAATTTCTGTTAGCCTGCTATTTGTATCTTCCAGCCCAAAGTTTGCAATTGCTTCGGCTATATTTTGTAATCCGCCGCTTGTTGCCTGCACTGCCGGATTACCGCCTTGGAACTCAGCCAGTCTTATATACTTTAACCCGAGGGCATCTCTTTCAGCCCGCTCCTCTTCTTCAGCCCCAAATAATGCGCCCACTCCATTAACTATCCTCTCAAATAAAAGCTCCTGCCTCTTCTTTTTTTCTTCTCTCTTACGTTCTACCTCGGGTTTTAACTGTATTTTCTTTTCTTCCCTCTCAGTTGTTTCTTGCTGTTCCCCGGTTGTTTCTTTAGTAGTAATCGCCCCCTCTTGAATTCCTTTTAATGTAACGCCTGCGCCTGCGCCCATGCCAACCTCGCCGCCTTCCTGATACATTATATCTCCCTGCTCGTTTTGGTAAATCACAAGATCAGCTCTGCCAACATCCGAATAATCAATTGTCAGCTTTGTTCCGGGCGTGCTGTATGTAGTGTCCGCTTCAAGCGTTGCAATGCCTATCGCATCGTGCGCGCTGTTATAGGCTATGCCCGCGCCTGTTGTGCTATCCTTATCAATATTACTCCACTCTATTGTTTCTTTAACGGTCTGGCCGTCAGCCTCGTAAAATGTGGTTATACCTGTTGTTCCTTGGCCGTCGCGGTCAAATGACATTAATAGGTCTCCGTCAGTATCATAAATATCTTCGGAAACAAGAAATCTTTCATTAAACGCATCATACTCATACTGTCTTATGCTTTTAACATTTTGAAAATCTTCGTCATAGTATGACCTTGTTTCAGTTAGATTCCCGGTGGAATCCTCTATCTCAATATAGTATTCGCCTGATACGCGGTTATATGTCCAGGTTTCCTTGAGCGCGCCTGCCTCATAGTAAATTTGTTCTGCAAGATCGCCGTTAGTATAGTCTGCCTCGCTGTTGTAAATATCCTCGCGCGCAAGGACAGGCTCATCAGCAACAAGGTTATCATAGTTATATATTGTTACACGGCCCGATATATGCGTTTGCTTAATTATTACCCAATTCGACGGATCATCAGGGCCGAGAGGATTGATCTTATCAGGATTGCCGTCGCCGTCAAGGTCTCTGACAATATATGTATTTGGGCCTACTGTGCGCGTAACTGTCTCTAATGTCGTAATATCCCTTGCCTCAACAATTCCATACATATCCTGCGTTATATCTATCTCTGTGTAGTCGTTATAAACCATGGTTAGATATGTTTTAACAGGTAATCCTGTCTCCGGATCAATCGTCTCATCTCCATGCAGAACCGCGCTTCCAACCGGCTCTCCGGCTTCATTGTAAATAATACCGTCATTATCCGTATCCCAGACTATTGTTTCCTTTGAGCCGTCGCCATATTCGATAAATGTTACTGTTGTATCTATCTCGCCGTCTCCGTCAATATCCGTATTATTGTTTGTTACATAAGTAACCGTATCAAGCTTTCCATCGCCGTCAATATCATAAAAGTATTTTTCATAAATAAGGATCATATTGTTCCCAACATCATATTCATATCTTCTGCTTGCGATCAGATTATCAAAATCATTAGACGCATACGTATCCCAGCCGATAAGTTTATAAGTATCGTTATAAATATTTATCCTGTTATTATCATAATCATACTCCCAATACCCTGTAAACGCGCCTGTGTCAACGCTGTAAAATTTTGTCTGTTCAATTATTCCATTATCAAAATCACTCTGCGAGGTATATATATCCTCGCTTATTTTTGCGGGATTTGCGCCTGCGATATTGTCATAATGATAAACAGTAATATTAATAAGAACCGGCTCCGCGCCTGTAGTATTATAAACCTCTCTCTTATATATCATGTCATTCCCAAATTTATCCTTATCAGGATTTCCGTCGCGGTCAAGGTCAATATAATATGTTGTAGCCCTTGCGGTAGGCGGGCCTGACTGAATAGCGATTGTAAAGTGTTCTGTAATATCCTCCTCTACAGTAATAACAGGAATTCCTTCGCTGTCAGATATTATTCTGCGAACCGTGCCATCGTTATAAAACAGGATCGTTTCCGTTGACCCTGCGGGCGCGTCAGGGTCATAGTCCTGGTTATATAATGACGCATCGCCATTAACTACAACACCGCCTATTACATTACGGTCCTCGTCCAGTATCTCGCCTGTTGTCCAGTTAATATATTCTATTGTCCCGTCATAGTATTGAACCTGTGTCTCATTCGTTGCTGTGGTGTAAATAAGAGTGTCTAATTGCCCGTCGTTATCAAGATCTATAAATGTTTCCCGAGTTACTATGCTTACGCCGTCTGTGTCATAATTATTACGCATAACAAGCTCGCCGTTGTCATAATATTCTTTTTGGAAACGCGTTCCCGTATCATCGAATTTTTCTATTGTTTCAAGATTCCCGCCGCCGTCATATGTGTAATTCCAAGATTCCCGCAATGACCCGTCAAGGTTATAATAATTCTGCGAAATAATCTTTTCTCCATCCGCGTCGTAGAAATCCTCCTGTATCAATACATCCTGATTCCCGTCAAACTGGTATGTCTCAACTACTGTAATATCTCCGTCAGCATCATACTTTGTAATAGTAATAAGCCTGCCTGACTCATAATCATACTCCCAGGTGCCTGTCAGCTTGCCGTCCTCATAAAACTCAGTCGTTAAATCGCCGTCAGCGCTATACCTGTCAAGCTGGACCAGGTTACCATCCTCATCCTGCCATATCTCGAGCTTACTGCCATCATTATAGGTTATAATAATACCTGTGTCAGCGCCTGCAGGCCCGCCGGTATCTGTCCACTCTACAGTCGCGGCATCTTCTATAACACCGCTGCCTGTAACATTTCCGCTCTCGTCAACATCCCAGGATATAGTTTCAGTACTACCGTCTTTGTATTTAATAATAGTAACAGCCCTGTCTATTACGCCATCGCCATCATCGTCATATGTCATATAATAAATAACTTCTATGTACTCGCCGTCAACGTCCCAGTTAACATGCTGTTCAATCAGGTCGCCATTACTATCATATTCGTTCATAACTAAAAGGTTCATGTCAGCATCGTAAATATATTCCTGTTTAAGAAGAAGTCTTCCGTTTGCGTAATATTCATGCGTAAGGTCGTTGCCCGCAAGGTCTTCAGTCAAGATCTCATCTAATGTGCCGTTATCGTTTTGTGATATTGTAATTACTCTATCATCGCCGGGCAGTGTTATTATAATATTTCCATCTGCATCTTTTGAGGCGTTTCCTGTTATCTGGCCTGTAGTATTATATACGGTTCCTGCTCCTGTATCAGGGTCCCATTCAATCGTCATATCATTTGACGGATCGCCCGGATCGCTATGAATAATTGTTATAGGATTGTTATCGTATTTTACTCCGCCGTTTATGTGGTATTCCATATACAGGTCAAGGTCTCCGTCATTATCCACATCTGCGAAAATATTCTGATCTGTCAATGTCCCATTACTATTAAACCGGTTATGAACTAAAATATTTCCGCCGGCTGTGCCTTTGCCGTCATAATATATCTGCTCCTCAATGTATGTTCCCGTATCATCATAATCGTCAATTCTAATTAGCGCGCCGTCTTCATTATACTGCCTGACATACTCAACCTCAGGATCATCGTCATACAATGTGTCTCCATAATCATAAATCTCATAAGTCCCGTCAGCATAGTCCTTGCGTATTATTATTTTATTGCCATACGGGTCTTCGTCCGGAACGCCGTCCAGGTCCGCGTCGCGGTATGTAGTATCGCCTATTGTAACAGTAGGCGCAGCCTCGCTCGAACCCACATTCTCTCCAAACTCATTATAATACTCCAGTATAAAGTCTTCTTGTCCATCCTCTCTAATGATTAACCTGGATGTCGAGTTTTCAATGAGATCGCTTGAATCCATAGAAGCTGTTCCAACCTCATTACCATCTGCGTCGTATACAACTCCTTCGCCTGATACCGTACCATCAGCCTGCCATGAAAATCCATCCTCAAACTCGATGCGGCGCGTAACATTCCCATCAACATCATAAAATATCCATTCAGCGCTTCCGTCGTCATTTCTAACAAATTCAGACGTTACTATAGGATTCTCAGGATCCGGGCCGTTGTACGTATATGTTGTCATGCTCTCCAGCTCGCCTGTTGCAGGATCAAACTCCAGGTGCGCTTCAATATCTTGATTATCAAACATAAATGTTTCCTGGTCAAAAGCACTGCCTCCATACAAATATTCGTCGATAATATTACCGTCAGCGTCTCTTACAATAATAATATTTTCCTGCGCGCTCTGCTCGTACGTCCATGTCTCGCCTTCATGTTCGCCGGATTTAAATTCAATGCTTACAAGAAAATCGTCGTCAATAGAATCTGTGGAATCATCCGCATTATGCGAGTCGTATTTAACTATGTACTCTATCTGCTTATTATCGTCTTTGTTATAAAAATATACATCCATATTGCCATTGCCCCACTCGATCTTCTGCGCATACCAATTATTATAATCATTTGGATCTCCGTCAGGGTCAATAAGATCAGGTTCGCCGTCGCCATTCCTATCATACGCGTAAATAGTGTCTTCCTTGCCATCGCCGTCGAAATCGCCTGTTATTTCAATAATATCTTCGTCAGGGCCGGGAAGGATTCCAAATGAATTCATAAATAATCCCATAAGATCGCCGGGCGATAAACCTATCCAGTCCATAACTGAGCTGTATGCAAGCGTCTGCGTAACACCCGCTATATTACCGTCTGCCGCGTTATCATACAGGCCTGTATAAAACTCCCCCCATTGCGTTTCCTGATTCGGGTCATCAGGCTGGGGCGTAAGATCCAATAAATCCGGCGACACTACATTAGTCGGCGCCCACAGGCTTATAACAGTACTAACCCAGGTAGTCACTGAGACATAACCCAGCCCCTGCATAATATAGCCGATAAATGTAAACTGCGACAGAGCGCCCGGAGCAATCACATTAACCAGCGAGAAAATAAATATCACTAAGAATATTGCAAACGCTATCTTTGAGTACAGCCTAAACGCATTTTTAATAATATCTCTTGCCTGCGCGCGCTCTTTTTTTTGCCTCTGCGCTTTATCAGGGTAATCTTCATTTGAAACAGCCTTATAAAGCTTGAGCCCTTGCTTGAATTTTCGAACATAAGTCTTTCTGTGTTCGCTAAAAATAAATAAGACCCATTTAAATGTAACAACAAGCGCTAAAAATTCGGTTATTAAAAATATTGAGCCGCCTATTAAGGATATAAACTGCCTCGCAAGACTGCTATGCACCAGAAGCTCTGTTACAAATATCTTTACAGGATTAAATATAAATTTATGAAATATCTTAATACCGAAAATACCGATAAATGTTCCTGACAGGTAATATGAGAGCTTCATTAATAGCGCAAGCATTACCTTAACAAACGCAAGGCTCATAGTAACCAGATTTGATCCTTCTTTCTCAAGGCCTAATAATGTACGGACCAAAAGATTGCCGTGTGTTTCTTTTTCGCTTTTTGAAATTATAAAACGGCCGTATGTTAAATTTACATTTTGGTCATTTAAGAATGCCCTGAACCAGTGTTGTTTAAGCCCGCCGCGGAACCCTAAAAGGATAGGTATTGATGCGTTAAATAATCCTTTCCTCATATCAATTGAGTATTGCAATGCGTCATTTTGGATAATTGTTGCAATAAGGGATTTGTAGTATATTCTAAATACTTCCTTGCGCAGAGCTTCGTTGCGCAGAGTACTATTTAATTGCTCTTCTCTTATTACTGCTTCTTCTGTCTCAGGATCAGCAACAGTATTTAGTAATTTTAATTCATTTATCCTATCTTCTCCAAGAATTTGTTTTAATAACTCACTGTTATAATCTGACCTCAATATTTCATCCCTATAAGCCGGATTGAGAACATTTATATCTATTACAAATCCCGGATCAAAATTAAGATTCTCATACATACCTTCTATTCTTCTATCCACTATCTGCGCTTCGCTTAATGTTGTTTCAGGTTTTAACCTAAACGCGCCTCTAATGCCCCTAGTAATCATTCCTCTTAAAACAGGCAGAACAACAAACGCATTTATAGTCCTCTGCCATAACGGCAATGGAGCCGCGGCGTCCAGCCTGATATCCTTAACTCCATGCGACCGCTCTAAAATACCAACCGCCTCGCCGATCTTTACTGCCCATTCGCCAATCATCTCTACAGGCAGGCCAAGGCTCTTTATCATTCTATAAATAATAAACGGAACAAAGAGAATTACTCCCCATGCCAGGCCGCCAAGGCCAATACCTATTTTCTTTGGCAGTGAATCCGTTTTCCAGAATCTTCTAAACCGCCACCTGTTTACAAAATCGTCTACAGCTTCGCCTGTTGCATTTTCCGTAAACCATATCCTGTAATTTGACCTCCAGTGTTTTGCTACATCCCATATTCCTTTAAGGCTAAACACCTTGCCTGCGGCAAACGCGCGCTGAGACCTCGCGACCTTACTCTTCATTCTTTCTGCAGGAGTATTCTCTCCCGGATCAAGGCTGTTATATACAACCACCATGCCTCTGCTTCCAGCGGCTCCATACTGGATAGTCTGAACCATGAGCCCTGTTAATCCCAGCTCCTTAAATTTATTATTTAAAACCTGTTCAACCTTTTTTGCATAATTAAATGACATATCGCGCAGGCGCACTACCCGATCATTATAAACATCTGTAAGTATCTCGACGAGTTTGTCATTACTTACATACAATTCACTCTCAATATCTTTTCTTGCCTGCTCAACAAACTCTGCATTGGTTCCGATATTATTAACTATAGTCTTAACCTGAATTCCCGCTTCCCCAGGAATGACACGAGGACCCTCTTCTCTTTCAACGTCTTCTTCTACTAATTCTTGCGACCCTCCGGCTGCCATAATTTCTCTTCCCACTACAAGTCCTTGTAACGGGCCTTCGCTCACCGGTTGCCCTACTTGCACAATCTCCTCTGGAGCTAATTCAACGTCTTCTCTTCTCTGTCCAAACCTCATCGGAATCCGGATCGTTCTATCATCATTCTTAGTAATGTCATCCGCATTCATTAATCTAGTTACCTTCGGATAATAATCCTTTACTGCCCTAAGGAATGCATCAATATTAATCTCATTTGCCACATTTAATGTCACAGAATGAGCTCCCTCTCCGGTAAGCTGATCTCTAATATGCTCTCGTAATTCTATACTAAAAAGTTCTCTTCGCGCTTTCTGTAAATCAGCGTCTGTTACAGCGCCTCGAGGAGTTATTACTACTTTATTATCCACAATTGCCACAACAGTGCCTTCGAATAATCCTGCCTCTTGCTCAGCAGGCATCTCTATCACTACACTTTCCGGCCTTACTTCTGAGCTTACTTCTGAGCTTTCTTCTGAGCTTGTCTCTGAAGTTGTCTCTAAACTCGACTCTGAAGACGTCCTTGAGCTTGTCGCTGAAGCCGAAGACAAAACTTCTGCCGCGCCTCCGGCAATTCTTCCGGGCCTCTGATTTTTTTCTGTTTGTGGTTGAATTATTTCGTGCTCTATAACCCACTTAAGAGCCAGCAGGTGGACAATACCTTTATTGTTATCTCCTATTCCTAAAACTTCCCTGTTTTGAATACTTTTTAATATATCAGCTCTAAGTGTATTTCTGAAACCGCGCCTTGCCGGTTCTTGCTGCCGTAGCAGTGTTTCTGCATCCATTAACTCCTGATCCGCGTCCGCCTCTTCTTCAGCCTGAACAGCTGCCCCGGCTCTGATTTTATCTAATCTGTTAAGCGCTTTTGTTTTTTCTTCTTGACTCGGCTCAACCACATCAAGAATATCTTTTTTCATGTCAGATTCTACCTTCTTCCAGTTATCATTTGTGTCCATTGCCCACTTCCACGCATTGCGAAACGCGATTATCCCCATAAAGCCGGCAATACTTAGGCCTATGCCAAACACCATCACAGACGCAAACGGATACGGGCTAACGCTTGCCACTATAACAGCAGCTATAAAACTAATAAAAAGCGCTCCGTACGCAATCATACGAAATATTGTTATAACCTTACTCTTTGATGTCTTGTGGTCTACGAATAATCCCTTGAAAAAGCCTGTTGTAAAACGCCTGGACATTGCCATAACGCGCAAAACCTTAAGCCGTGTAAATTTAAATTTTTTATTATTATTCAGCCTCTCTTCATTATCCTCTTTTTCACGCTGAAGTATTTCTTTTATATACGGCCTGGTTCTCTTGCGTAGAACATCTCCTGCAAGCCGCCTGCCTGACCACATAGGAAAGAACGCGGCAGTAACAGGTATGATCAATATTGCAGCAAGCATAAACAAGGAGTATGGGCTGACTGTAACTGCAAGCGTTATTCCTGTCACTGCGAATACGACAGCCATAATGAGAGACAAAAGAATCGCAGAAAAATATGGTATCCAATATTTGAAAAGATAATTAGAGCTTCTATACTGCTTATGCGGCCACACAAAGCTCCTAGGCACAGCAACAAAGAAATAATACAAAGCTGAAAGGAGCATATTCCCAATAAGCCGGCCCCAATGTGTCCTGGTCTTACGCCCAACATTGACCTGCCCTGTTGTCATCTCAACAATGGGAACTTCCCCTCCATCCTCTATACCTGACCCTTCTTCTGTTCCTTCCTGAGAAGCCGCCCTTATTTCCTCTTCACTATCATCTGTTACTAACTGCTCTTCACTGCCTATTATCTCACCGCTACTTCCCTCACCATCATCACTTTCCGTTTCATAGTCTGAGTCACTTGACACACTCTCCATTTCCTCCTCAGCTCCTGAACTTCCTGATCCTAATTCTACATATTCTAATTCCTCTCCTCTTTTTAGCGCATGCTTTTCTACAAATTCTAATTTTTTTAAATCAAATACGTAAGTTGCGGTCTTTGGGCTAACCTTATCCAATAAACGGCCAAGAATACCTGTTCTTTGCGCACTAATAGTCCTTTCTATTATACCATCCTTAACCCTTGTATGGTCCGGATCACTTAATATCCGTCTCATCACATCCGGAGCTACACCGTCTACACTAAATACTTTAAATGCTATTAATTGTTCTGCAAGCGCTCTCAGATTACTATCTATTTTTTCTGATTTAATTCTCTCTCCAATACCGGGCAACTTACTTATTATCCTTTTCCCAACAATAATTTGTATAAAAAAATCATTTTGAAATTGTGAGCTGTAAGCAGAAACAATACCGCTGGTTAGATCCAGTTCTTTTGTCCTTATTCTTGTTCTGAGCGTAATACCATCCAGCTCATATTCATCTACATACTGCTCACCCTTAATTGAATACAACTCCAGCCTGCCTCGTATCGCTGTTGGCTTAATTATTGTAATCTCTGCTTGTGTATCTTTATTAATATATCTGTTATCGTCTGTTATACTTTGAATGGTTATTTTAGCCTTTGGCACGTCTTCAGCCCAATCTGTTCCTGTGTATGACTTAATAAATGGCGTAACTGCCCTGCCGCGTCTTACTGCTGTAACAGGCCGTCCATCCGAATTAATTTCAACCATTTCATAATCACTATCTCCAAGCATTGGAGTAAAATACAATGTATTTCCTTTTATGCTCGGCTTCATCCTCCCATAATCACCTACCTGTATACCGTCTTTATACTCTACTTCTGTCCCTTCAGCGCTAAACTTCCCATCAGCTTCGTTAAATCCATAAGATATAAGTTTTTCTCCTGTTAAAATAACCTTTTTACGCTTACTATCATTCCTTGCTTTCACAATTCGTATTTTTTGTATTGCGTCTATTTTAGCTTGTTCAACATTCCTTCTTCGTTTTACTGCAGTTTCATGAAGGCCTACAACTATCTCATTTACGCTCTCTCCAATATATGCATTAGCTACCCCATTTTTTTGCACGTTTACGCCATGCAGATTAATTACCTTCCCGTCTATTTCAATTATGGGTTCAGCTATAAACCATTGTCCACTTAAATTATGTCTATATAATACTTTGGCTCCATTTGGATATTCCTCTACTTTGTAAATAATATTGTTTTGGGGAAAACTATCATAATTTATTTTTTGGGCTACTATGATCTTTAAATCTATCTCTTTTATATTCTCAAGCTCTTCTCCTTCAACCTTTTGTTTTTCAGTACCATCATAATTATAATAAGTAACGCTTTGAGCTTTTTCGGGTCTTGTTCCGGCAATTACTCCTCTTTCATCAACAATAGCGTACGTATTTAATCTTTCCAAAGTATCATCAATTAATTCTATTAGCGAGACTGCTGCTTCCTCTTCACTTGATTCACTACCGGTTTCACTTTCTAGCTCGCCAAACTCACCAGCGCCGCCGCGGAGACGGAGAGCAGGAACCTTATTTTCCATATAACCTTTTAATAACGAATCTAATTGGTTTTTTAATTCTGCTATCCTGGGATCACTTATCTCAGACCATTCCCAGAAACTTGATTCTATTCCTTCAATA
>JBDRED010000014.1:0-37212 GCA_043820025.1 Elusimicrobiota bacterium | reverse complement strand
TCTTCTCCTTCAACAATACTCTGTTTATATCCAAAATATGCATCATCATCTAAGCCGTCTAAGACTAGTCCACCGCTTAAATCAAGACTATCTTTAGAGCTAAGAGCACTATTAACCCCTTCTTCTCTGTAATACGTATAGTGACTTGCGCTTGTATTACTTATTAATATCCTTGGGCCGCCATATTGAGTGCCCTCTATTTTTGCGCCTCTTTGGCCTTCTATAAAAAGAAAGACATGAAAAATATCAGCAAGAAGCGTTTGTTCATAGCTCCCGGCAAAACTGCCTTCACTAATAGCCTGCAGATAAAAGTCTCGGCCTGTTTCTGTCCAATATTCTTTACGAGCCTGCGCAGTTTTACGATTCTTCAATTCTTGTAAAATACCTTTATACCCTTCTCCTGCAAACGCATAATCTTCGGCAGATTCTACAGCAGGCATAATAAAGCTATCCAGCCTGGCCTTAATTTCTTCTGTATTAAATAAACTAAATAATGCCGCGCCTGCAATGTTTTGATGATCAGTGTCTGCTGAATCAAAGTTCAAACTAACAAATTGAGCAAAGTTACTTGCTTGCATTTTTTTATCTAAGTTTTCTAAATAATATTTATTATTCCATTTTGTGATGAAATTTTTTATAAATGCTATGTGTAAAGGATCGCTATCGCTCAGCTGTACTCGGCCAAGCTTAATATTATCCATTAAGCCTGCGCCAAACGCGTTAAACGCGCATTTATTATCTCGACCTGAAGTTTCTATTCTTATTCCTTTAACCTGTTTCCCGTCTGTCATTGTAAAGGTTTCCATTCCAGCAGAAGGACGAGGTCTTGCTTTCTTTTTAGCCTTTTTCAGTTTGCCGTCTTTTACGTCAAAGGTTTGAGAGAAATATTCGTCGCTATCGTTCTTTTTAAAACCGATTGTGAGTTTTTCCTCTTTATACTCAACCTTCATATTTTCACCAGGATTTTTTGCGATTACAGCTAATGCGCCTTTTACTTGTTCTTCTTTGTATGCAAGCCGGATATATGTTGTTACGATTTGAGGGATTAAGTCTTGATTAACATTTGCCTGCTGTAATTTTGACGCAAGGGCTAGAGAATCGTCTATCACACCGCCATCCTGAGGGCGACTGCCCGAAGGATCTACGTTTGATATTACCTCTTTCGAAGATTCCTGCTGGAGTTTATCCCGCCATAGGCGGGGCAGGAATGACACAGGGGAGTCCAAGAATGACATAGAGGAAGGGTCTGTCCCTATTGTATCTACGCCCATTCTCTTTGCCTGGGCTTTTAGGCCCTCTGTGTATGCGTCCTTACCTTCTACCTTATATATCTTTGGCGTTATTACCTTGTATGACACGCCTCGCGCTCTTAATAATTCCGTAACGCCCTTTGTATGATGGCCGCCTATTACTATTGCGCTTACGCTTGACCTTTCTTTTTTTACTTCCTTTAAATGGTTGTTTACTAATGCCTTGTTTCGTTCATTCGCATAGCTGTAAAACTCGTCCATTATATTCTGCGCTTCTAATATTACTTCCTCATTCTTCTTATATGTATCCTTAACATCTAACATATCGTCTAAATACGCTAATGTTTTATTAAACTCATTCTTTTTTTCTTCCCATGCCTCTACATCCTGACTGCTTACCTCATTATTTATGTATGATTCAAGTATTTTTAAATACTCGTCGCTAAACCTTATGCGTTCCGCGTCCTTTCTGCCTTTTAACAGCTCTTCCTTTATTCTGCTCCTTAATGCTTCTTCTTCCTCAACTACCTTTACCTCGTCTATGTTTTTCATTGTATTGTAATATGATAGATAAGCGTCAAGGTTTGGGTATGACGAAGCAATCCTTACCTTTTTAGATTCAAGAATATTAAAAAGAGCATTGTAATACGCGTCGCTCGATTCGTTCTGCCCGGCTGTCAATTCATTATATTCCTTTTCGGTTAATGCATCCTTTAATCTGGATAACAAATATGCGCTCTCTGTTCTAACACTGCCAAGGTCAATACGCTTTAATGAAAGCACTGCCTCCTGCATTCTTCTAAGTTCAGGAAATTCCTTTTCTGTGTTAATCTTTATTGTTTTCGCGTGGTTTATCAGGAATGAAAAATATTCTTCAAGCTTTAGGCCGCCTTGTTTGTATAATGATTCTTGTTTTTCAAAATTTTTCATTGCTGAAGGATATATAAGGTTCTTGCCAATATTAAGCGTAGCGTTCATTTCACCAAAAAGACTGCTTGTTATATCACGGTATAAAAGGCTGTTGTATAGGAGCATAAAGTCTTTGGTATACAGGTCATTATTCTCAATACCATAGAGCTTTATATCATTATATACTCCAAATGCCTCTGCGCCTGTTATTGTGTTATTGTTTAAGAAATAATTTACAACGCTGTCCTTTACATCAGCATGCGGGATCCTTCTTAGTATCCCCGGATCAATCTCGCCTGTTGAGCCTTCAATACCCACAAGCTTAAAGTCTTTGCCATAATATCTCTTTGCATTATTAAGAATTGCTGTTATGTTTTCCTGCGCTTCTTTATTACAGTGAACATCCTGCACAACCAGCACAAGCTCCTTTGAGACCGGGTTTGAATATGTTTCGCTTACCTTACCAACTGTTAGCGCAAGGCTAAACTCCATAGCGTTTGCAGGAGCTGCTGCTGCTAATGGCATTTGCGTAAATGCAAAGTCATTGCATGTTACTGTTAAAAATGCTGTAAGAACTATGATTGAGATAATCTTTCTATGGGGACACTCCTCCCCAACCCTAAATCCTGCCTTGAGGAATGTCCCCAATCGTTGCTCCCCAACCCTAAATCCTGCCTTGAGGAATGTCCCCAGTTTTTTTAGGACACTCTTTGCTTTTTTACTGATTCTTGAAAATTTGTTCATTTTTTACTCCTGTTTATTATCCCATTTATGCCTGGATATTTTTCCCTCTCTGTTTGTATTTTATTCCTTCATATGGGGACAGTCCCACATGCGGGGACTGTCCCCGGTTAAACTTTGAGGAATGTCCCCAATTTTTGCGGGGCATTTTTACTCAATAAAAAAAAGACAATCAGCTATTTTATATGACAATAGTAATTGTCTTTAAAGCTTGTGTGGGGACACTCCTCCCCAACCCTAAATCCTGCCTTGAGGAATGTCCCCAAATATATATATTGTCATGCTGAACTTGGTTCAGCATCTTTGTTAAATGTTCATTTTTAATAGATCCTGAACTAAATTCAGGATGATAGAGATAATAGTCATTCCTGCGAAAGCAGGAATCTTCGTTAAATATTATCCTTTCGAAGATCCTTGGGTCAAGCCCAAGGACGACAAAAAGTGGTGCAGGGTCAGCCTCTCCATCATCATTTCGACTTACCATACCCGGAGTATGCGTCCTTACTGACCTGGCCCCTTGCCTTGCGCAGTTTTGAGCTGTTCCATTATTATTGTTATTATTGTTTGTAATTATAGCTTTATTCAAAACCCCTTTATTTACAGGCTTTGTTTTGCTTTTTATGGTTTTTTTAGCCCCTTTCTTTATACTTTCCTTTATTATAGGAATAGCCCGAAAAACAGGGTTTTTATCATTCTTTTGGGTTTTTACGGGTTTTGCCTTAATTGATACATTTTCGAAATTTTGTAAAAGGCCTGTTGCGCATACATCAGCATTTTGCATAGTTTGAACAATATCAAAGTTTACGCGCTGTGATACAGAGGCATAGTTAATTATATCAGCCCCGCTTTGCGCAGGCATAGAAATACCCGTCGTCAAAGGCGCTGAAAATAGCGTATTTGCGCACAAGGTAATTAATAAAAATATTTGAATATTTTTCTTCATAATATTTCCTCTTTGAAATTGTTAATATAAATATAGCAAATCGGTGTGAAGTTTAAACGAAGATCAAGTGAATTTTTTGCGAAATCTTTTAGGGCACAGATAGCGCTTTTTTGTCTTTCCCGCGCAGGCAGGAATCCGGTTATAATGAGTTCTTCTTATGGGGACAGTCCCACATGCGGGGACTGTCCCCGGTGAAACTTTGAGGAATATCCCCAATTTTTGCGGGGCATTTTTACTCAATAAAAAAAAGACAATCAGCTATTTATTGAAAAATAGTAATTGCCTTTATATGCTTGTGGGGGGACACTCCTCCCCAACCCAAAAAAACCACCTTGAGGAATATCCCCAATCGTTACAGCCCGGCAAATCAGGGACCTTTGCAAGAAATAAACCATCTTCATCTTTCTCTATTATCACAATAAATTTTGTTTTCATTTTATTACCTCAATTATCAATTTTAGTAATTCTATTATAAGCCTTCTTTCAACACTTATTATTTTAATTTTAATTAACACACTTATTATTTATACAATGGGAAATTGGAACAGAATTTTTTTACATTCTTTTTTATCTCAGCTAATTTACTATCGTCATTTCTATTCATTAACGCTTCGTCTATAAAGCCCGCGATAACAGCCATCTCCTTTTCCTTCATCCCCCGTGTTGTTACAGCCGGCGTGCCTATTCTAATGCCGCTTGCAATCATCGGTTTTTCAGTATCAAACGGGATCGTATTTTTATTTACCGTAATGCCGGCCTTATCAAGCGCTATCTCAGCGTCCTTGCCTGTTATACCTTTTGACTTTACATCAACCAAAATTAAATGATTATCTGTTCCGCCTGACACAAGCCTATATCCTTTTTCCTGCATTGCCTTTGCTATGGCCTGCGCATTCTTTAATATCTGCTGCTGGTAATCTTTAAAACTTGGCTCTAACGCTTCTTTAAACGCCACAGCTTTAGCCGCAATAACATGCATAAGCGGCCCGCCCTGTATACCCGGAAAAACTACTCTATCAATATCCTTTGCGTATTTTTCCTTACACATTATCATGCCTGCCCTTGGGCCGCGAAGCGTCTTGTGAGTCGTAGTTGTAACAAAATCAGCATAAGGCACAGGCGACGGGTGAAGGCCCGCAACTACAAGCCCCGCAATATGCGCTATATCAGCCATTAGATACGCCCCGGCCTTATCAGCGATCTCTTTAAATCTTTTAAAATCAATTGTTCTTGCGTAAGCGCTCGCGCCGCATACTATCATTTTTGGTTTATTCTCTATTGCTATTCTTTCTACCTCGTCATAGTCAATGGTCTCTGTCTCTTTTGATACGCCGTAATTAACAACCTTAAAATATTTTCCTGAAAAGTTTATGCTAAAACCATGAGACAGATGCCCGCCGTCTGAAAGCTTCATACCCATGATTGTGTCTCCTAAATTCAGCACAGATATATACACAGCAATATTCGCGCTCGTGCCTGAATGCGGCTGAACATTTACATGCTCGCACCCAAACATTTTTTTTGCTCTGTCTCGAGCTAAATCTTCGCAGACATCAACAAACTCGCATCCACCGTAATATCTCTTTCCCGGATACCCTTCAGCGTATTTATTTGTCAGCGCGCTGCCCTGCGCTTCCATAACCGCTCTTGACACAAAGTTTTCTGAAGCAATGAGCTCAATATTTTCTTCCTGCCGCTTCAGCTCATTATTTATCGCAGCATTAATTTCCGGATCTACCTTTTCTATGTTTTTCATATTTCCTCCACTTTGTCATTCCCGCGTAGGCGGGAATCCAGTTATAATGAGTTCTTCTTATGGGGACAGTCCCACATGCGGGGACTGTCCCCGGTGAAACTTTGAGGAATATCCCCGATCGACAAATCAAACACATCACGTCATCCTGAGGATTACTATCCGAAGGATCTCCGATAGATATTCCTCTCACAAAGATTCTTCAGTCGCTTCGCTCCCTCAGAATGACAGGCAAAGTTTACAGCTTTCCCCAGTCGTGTAATATTTTTTCTAAATCATCTAATATTAATTCCTTAACCACTACCCCGCCTATCTTTACAGGCAGTACATAATTAACCTTGCCCTGATCCATCTTCTTATCATTTTTCATTATTTTTATAACATCATCTGCCTTCTTTCCGCCGGAACCGAGCAATTCTTTATATTTAATAATCACATCTTTAAAACCATAATCCACAAGAATCTCATCTATTTTATCAAGTATTTCCCCATCACAAATCCCGGTTTTATGACTCACAAATGCAGCAAATGACATGCCGACTGCCACGCATTCGCCATGCCTTGCAGTATACCCTTCCTGCGCTTCCAAAGCATGCCCAAGCGTATGCCCAAAATTAAGAATCCTGCGCAAGCCCTGCTCCTTTTCATCTTTTGCGACCACATCAGCCTTTATCTTTACGCACGCTGATAAAATATATTCAAGCGCATTTGTATTTTTTTCCAATACATCTTTGACATTTTCTTTTAAATAATCAAATAATTTTTCATCCTTTATTATTCCGTATTTTATTACTTCAGCAAGCCCGTTAATATACTCTTTATCATCCAGAGTAGTCAAAACATTCGGGTCTATCCATACAAACTTTGGCTGGTAAAATGTTCCAATCAGATTTTTTCCCTGCGGCAGGTCAATGCCGGTCTTTCCGCCTATACCGGCGTCTACCTGAGCAAGAAGCGTAGTCGGAATCTGGATAAAGGGAATACCTCGTAAATATATTGAAGCTGTGAATCCTGCCATATCGCCCACAACCCCGCCGCCAAGCGCGATTATTATTGAGCCTCTATCCATGTTATGCGCTAAGCATTCCTCATACATTATCTTTACAGTATCCATGTTTTTGTATTTTTCGCCTGCAGGAATAACCTTTGTAACAGCAAAATATCCGGCCTCGTCAATAGCAGACTCAAGCTTAGCCGTATAAAGTTTATTTACATTCTCGTCAGTAATAATGAGCGCCTTCTGCCCTTTCTGCGCAGTCAGATGCAGAGCTGATTTTGTAAACTGCCCGCCTATGTAAACTATATACGGATTGTAAGTAAGATTTACCTTTATTTCTTTCATAATTACCTCTATTTAACAAGTTCGAATTCTGATGGGGACACTCCTCCCCAACCCTAAAAAACTACCTTGAGGAATGTCCCCGATCGTTGCTCCCCAACCCTAAAAAACCACCTTGAGGAATGTCCCCAATCGTTGCTCCCCAACCCTAAAAAACCACCTTGAGGAATATCCCCGATTATAAGTTCAACTTCTGATGGGGACACTCATCCCCGATTATTTTATTCTCTTTAAATATTCTTTTTGCGCTTTTTTTGTGTCCTCAATATTGTCGCCGCCAAACTTTTTATTGTGCGCCATAGCTATTGCATACGCCATCATAGCTTCAACAACAACTACAGCAGACGGAACAACGCACACATCCGAACGCACAATCTGTCCTTTAACGCTCTTCTTGGTTTTCATATCAACTGAGTTTAACGGCTTTAATAGTGTCGGGATAGGCTTAACAGCAACATACGCTGTAACTGTCTCGCCGTTCGTAATACCGCCTTCTACACCGCCGCACCTGTTTGTTTTTCTATAATAACCTTTTTGTTTTGAATAGTATATTTCATCATGCACAGCTGAACCAATACTAAAAGCGGAATGCGACGCTTCGCCTATTTCAACGCCTTTTATAGACGGAATACTCATAAGCGCCCGCGCTATTTCTGCGTCAATGCGCTCATCCCATTGCGTGTAACTGCCAAGGCCCGCAGGCGCGCCGTGCGCCTCTGCCTTAATAATACCGCCCAAAGTATCTCCGGCTTTTTTTATTTCATCAATATATTTAATCATTTCTTTTGTCAACGCCTTATCCGGACAACGGACTGCCGAAGACTCAATATCCTTTACTGCCTGATTAATATTCTTAATCTTATACTCGCCGGTCATATATATTTCGCCAATACATTCTGTAAACGCTATTGTCTCAATGCCGAAATTTCGTAAATATTGCTTAAATATCGAGCCTGCGGCAACCTGACTCGCAGTACTCCGCGCGCTTGCTCGTTCTAAAATCGGGGTAATGTCATCCGCGCCATACTTTAACGCGCCTGCAAGGTCAGCATGGCCGGGCCTCGGCTTTGTCTTAATATATTTTACGCTTTTGTCTTTAATATCCAGAGACATCTCCCTTTTTCTGTTTGCCCAATCGCGATTTTCTATGAGTATGCCTATAGGCGCGCCTGTTGTAAATCCCCACCTTACGCCGGAGATAATCTGCGCCTTATCCTGTTCTAAACCCGCGCTGCGGCTGCCTCTGCCATGGCCTTTCTGCCTTCTCGCAAGATCATTATTTATTTCATTTACATCAATGGCCATGCCTGCGGGAAACCCGTCAATTATTACTGATAACATCTTGCCATGCGACTCTCCGCACGTTAAAAATCGGATCATATTTTCCTCCAAAGAATAAGTTTTAAAAGTGACACGTAGTGTCATCCTGAGGATTACTATCCGAAGGATCTCCGCCAGAGAAACCCTTCACGAAGATTCCCGTAGCCGGACTGGGTTTGTAACCCTGTCCATATATTCATTTCCTATTATAATTCTTCTGACTTCTGTATTCTGGCTTCTGGTTTCTGTATTCTAACTACATTATTTCAATTATCCTATCGACTGCTTCGTCGATCGTTAAGTCCGTTGTATTAATTTCATAATCATTACGTTTATAATATTTTTCTCTCTTTTCTAAAAGCTCTTTTATTTTTGCTAAGGGATCGTCAACCTTAAGAAGCGGCCTTGATTTATCGCGTTTCACTCTTTTATAAACAATTTCCGGCAGCGCGCGCAAATAAATAATTTTTCCGGTTTTTCCAAGAACATCCATATTCTCATCTTTTAAAACAACGCCGCCGCCTGTTGAAAGCACTATATTGTCTTTTGCGGATATTTCTATAACTGCCGCTGTTTCAATCTCCCTGAAATATTTTTCGCCGCTCTCAGTAAATATATCATTTATCGATCTGCCCTCTTTTTTTACAATGAGCTTATCAAGGTCAACAAATTTCATATTAAGCTTTTTAGCCAGCCTTTTGCCAACAGCTGTCTTACCACTCCCCATAAATCCTGTAAGAATTATATTCATGAATTCCTCTTTTAAATTCTTGCCCGGGACACTCGTTCTCAGAGGGGACAGTCCCGCATGCGGGGACTGTCCCCGGGAAAATACATTGTTTGATATTACTTCATTGCGTCGATCAGCGCTTCTCGCATTACATCTACAGGCGCTTTTTTATTCGTCCATAACTCAAAACCAATAACGCCCTGAAACAACAGCATCTCAATCCCGCTCGCAGTTTTTATGCCAATCTTTTTTGCCGTCTTTATCAGCCTTGTCTCTCTGTTATACACAATATCATACACAAACATATTTTGATGGAGAAAGCCTTCGGAAACAGGCATTGTTTCATCTCCCTCTTCCATACCGCAGGGAGCCGTATTAACCAGTATATCTATATTCTTACTGTCCACCTTGGCATTTGCATGCGCATTACTTCCCGGCTTTGCCAAAGCTTCAGCTTTTTCTTTAACAACATCATATATATAAATATCCTTTGCCCCTTCTTGTATCAAGCTCGCAACTATCGCTCTTGCCGCTCCGCCTGCTCCGCACACATATACTGTTTTATCTTTAATCTCTGCGCGCGTTTTAAGCGATCTTATAAAACCCTTGCCATCCGTATTATCACCCAATAGTTTTCCGTCTTTATTTACAATCGTATTAACAGCGCCTATCTTCTTTGCCTCATCTGTAATATCGTCGAGATATTGCATTACCTTTTGTTTGTATGGGATTGTAACATTCGCCCCGGCAACGCCATTATCACGCAATGAATTAATAACAGCCTCTAAATCCTCTTCCTTTGTTTCCTTTAAACTGTACTCGTAATCCAGGCCAAGATATTTAAAACCGGCATTATGCATTGCGGGAGACAGCGAATGTTTTACGGGATTCCCAATGAGAAATACTCGTTTTTTAGGCATTGATTTATCCTTTTTTTATATAATAGTTTATTATAACTTTCTGTATATAAAAGTCAATTTTATTGAAAGCGCATTTATTTATTTGAATTTTATGATTTAATAAATTAGAATACAGAAGACAGAATACAAAATTTATAAGAAATCGAAAGAACCGGACTCGGGGACTGTCACTAAATAGGCACTGTCCCCTCTTAAAATTCGAAGGAATAAACTTTTAACTTTATTCGGAGGAGAAATGGATAGTAAACGAGCAAGGGAGAATGCGTCAATAGCTTTAGAAAAACATTATGAAAACATTAAAGGCCTGCACTTACGAAAATTATTTACCGAGGATCCTAACCGCGTAGAGCGCTTATCTTTGGAGACAGAGGGTATTTATCTCGACTATTCAATGAACAGGCTACTGCCTGAAACATTGGAAAAGCTGATCCAATTAGCAAACGCCTGCGAACTAAAAAGCGAAATAGCCAAAATGTTTAAAGGCGAGAAAATCAATAAGACAGAGAACAGAGCCGTACTGCATACAGCGCTCAGAAACAGGGCTAACGAGCCTATCTATGTCGACGGCAAAGATGTTATGCCTGCAATAAACGCTGTTTTGCAAAAGATGGGAATCATCTCGGATAAAATCAGAAACGGCGAATGGCTCGGATACACAGGCAAACCAATAAAGAACATTATTAATATTGGAATTGGCGGATCTGACCTGGGCCCGGTTATGGCTGTAACAGCGCTAAGGCATTATTCGGACAGAAGTTTAAATATAAAATTTATTTCCAATATTGACGCAACCGCGTTCTTTGAAACAACATATAATCTTTCGCCTGACGAAACGCTCTTTATTGCGGCCTCAAAAACATTTACAACGCTCGAGACAATGACCAACGCAAGAACAGCGAAAAAATGGCTGTTGGATGCGATGCAGGACGAGAAAGCTATAACAAAACATTTTATCGCTTTATCAACCAACGCTGAAGCCGTTAGTAATTTTGGGATAGATGAAAAAAATAATATGTTGGAATTTTGGGACTGGGTAGGCGGGCGCTATTCGCTGTGCTCGGCTATAGGCCTGCCGCTCATGATCAGCATAGGCAAAGCAAACTTCACAAAAATGCTCGAAGGTTTTTACGCAATGGATACGCATTTTAAGAATACGCCTTTTGAAAAAAACCTGCCTGTGATACTCGCTCTTATCGGCATTTGGTACAACAACTTTTTTAACTGCGAAACATACGCGATACTGCCTTATGACGAATATTTATCAAGATTTCCCGCCTATTTACAGCAAGGCGACATGGAGAGCAATGGCAAGAGCATTAATAAGGAAGGCAAACATGTAACATATCAGACAGGCCCTATTATTTGGGGAGAACCCGGCACAAACGGTCAGCACGCTTTTTATCAGCTTATACATCAAGGGACAAAAATTACGCCTCTGGACTTTATAGGTTTTCGGCATTCGTTAAATCCAATTGGAGACCATCATCCCAAATTAATGGCTAATTTATTTGCTCAGGCTGAAGCTCTGGCAATGGGTAAAACATTCGAAGAGGTTTTACTTGAAGAAAAGGACGCGTGGCTCGCGAAACATAAAACATTTGAAGGAAACCGCCCGTCTAATAAAATATTAATTGATAAGCTTACGCCCGAATCGCTCGGGAAACTAATAGCGCTGTACGAACACAAAATATTCACGCAGGGAATTATTTGGGATATATTTTCATTTGACCAGTGGGGCGTACAGCTGGGAAAAATATTAGCTAATAAAATATTGCCTGAGCTGACAAACACAGAACCTTTGGAACATGATTCATCTACTAATAAAGGAATTGAATGGTATAGAAAAGGTTAATAAATTATATGCGCCAGAAAATCCATAGGAATATGTAACTTGCGCCTGTTGCCAGAATTGTGAACGGAAAGCCTATTTTTACAAACTCCCAAAAAGAAACCGCGTAACCTTTTTTCTTAAGCAGTCCTATAGCAACAACATTCGCTGACGCGCCTATTGGGGTAATATTGCCTCCTATAGAAGCTCCTATAAGAAGGCCAAAATAAAAAACATACGGCAAGGCATTCACTGCCACAGCGAATGTTTTTACAGCCGGAAGCATTGCGAGCACATACGGCACATTATCAATAAATGCGGAAAAAACCACAGACATCCATACTATAACCGTAAACGCAATAAAATTATTTCCATAAAGTTTTGATGCCATAAACCTGCCCAGGTCATTAATCAGGCCTGTCTTTGTAAGAGCGCCGATTAGGATAAATATGCTAAGCAAAAAAATCAGCGTATGCCAGTCAAATTTCTTTATATATGTTTTAAGAGTCATTTCAGCTCTACCCAGGCTTTCCCAAATTATTGCCAATAAGCCAAACCCAAGACACACATAACCCAGCATATCTTTATTCTCTTTATAAATATATGAAACCACAATAAGCGTTGCAATAAGCCCGAACAATAATCCTGTAGGAATCCAGTCGGAAATATGCGGCGGCGTAAACTTTGTGATATTAGCTTTATATTTTCTAAAGTACATGTATAGGAAAATGAATGACACAACAGCTCCAACCTCAACAGCAAAAAATATGCCCGGCCTTCCCCGGAAAAAGAAAAAATCATTAAATCCCATATCTGCGAATGAGCCGAGAATTATGCTTGGCGAATCGCCTATAAGAGTGGCTGTGCCTTGTAGATTGCTTGAAACCGCAAGGCCGATCAATACATTTACCGGCGAGATTTTCTGACGTTCGCATAGAGCAAACGCTATGGGCGCCATAATAAGAACTGTTGTAACATTCTCGAGAAAACCGGAAAGAACGCCTGTTATTATTACTATAAACAAAAAGGCCAGTCCAACATTTCTCGACCTGTTTACAAGATGGTCGGCAAACCACAAAGGAACGCCTGAACCTGTAAACACCTCAGCCACAAGAAATGTTCCTGTAAATATCGCTATCACGCGCCAATTAATCATATTATAAGCATCATCAAATGATACAATTCTCAAAATAAATAATAACGCAACGCTTAATATTACAATAATTTCCTTTTTATCTTTTTTTAATATAATGCCTGCGTAGCAAAGCGCAAATACCGCTATTGCTAAAATCTTATCCAAAATAAGCTCCTTAAAAAAACTTTGTATATATTTTATATTTACACGGTTCCATTAATCTTATTCATCACAGTCAGCTCGTCTTCATTCAGCCATAGCTCAACAGCGTCCTGAGCGCGCGCCATCATATCATCAACATCTTTTTTCCGGCCTGCACTAAATTTTGAAAGAACAAAATCAGAGGTGTCTCCTGCAGGCGCAGGCCCAACCCCAAGCCTAAGCCTTGAAAATTCATTTGAGCCAAGATGCGCGATTATTGACTTTAGTCCGTTATGTCCGCCTGCAGATCCTTTTGTCCTAAACCGCAGAACACCCAGATTAATGTTTAAATCATCTACAATAACAATAGTATCAGATACAGGTATTTTATAATAATCAATAATCTTCCTTACTGCTAAGCCGCTCTCATTCATGTATGTTATTGGTTTTGCGAGTATTATGGATGTGTTTAAAATATCTATTTTATCAGATATCTCGGCAACGCCTGCGAAATTTCGAAATGTTGTATTAAAGGACCGGGCAATCCTGTCTATAACGGCAAAACCAATATTGTGGCGTGTGCTGTTGTATTTTTTCCCGGGATTACCGAGTCCTATTATTAGTTTCATATCTCTCTTCTGTATTCTATAATAATTATTTCTTTACTTCTCCCTCTTCATCTTTCTTTCCCTTTGTAATTACTTCGGGTTGTTTATCAGCGTCTGCTACTTCCGCAGCAGCTACAGGAGTTTCCTCTACTCTGACAGGAGCAGTAACGGTCACAACAACCTGGTCAGGATCAGCCAGTAATTTATATTTACCGTCTTTTACAAGATCCTTAATGTGAATACTGTTTCCTATCTCAAGCTTGCTTACATCAACCTGTATATTCTTGGGAATATCCGCAGCAATACATTTAATCTTTATTTCATGGAGCGGAAGCTCTAATATTCCGCCAAGCGCAACACCGGGCGCTTTACCTATTATTTCAAACGGAATTTCAACTTCAACCTCATCCTTAAGAGAGATATGCTGAAAATCAACATGAATAATATTTCTTGTTACAGGATTTATCTGCTTTTCCTTTACTAGAGCTATTTTCTTTTTCCCGTCAACATTCAGTTGAAAAAGAGCATGCTCTCCCATTTCAGAATGCAGGCCGAGAAACAATTCTTTTGCGTTTATTGTAAGCTCAACTGTTTTATCTCCGGCGCCGTATAAAACACACGGCACTAACCCTCCCTTTCTTATTAAATTGAGAGCGCCTTTTGTCGTTTTCTCCCTCTTTTTAGCATTCAATACTATTTCTTTACTCATCGTTCCTCCCATAAAAAATTCTAAAAAGAATTTTTCCCTATTTTACTATTTACTACTTTTATTTTACCAAACAACCTAAACACTTACGCGCTCAAACACTTATTTTTTCATATTATTCAAATAACGAACTGACTGACATATTTATATGAATTCTCTTTATTGCTTCGCCAAGTAAACTTCCTATTGACAATACCTTTATTTTATCTATTATCTTTTCTTTTGGTAAATGTATCGTATTTGTTATTACTATCTCATCAATCGGCGCCTCAATCAGATTCTTTATGGCGTTTCCGGAAAGCACTCCGTGCGACGCTGCTGCCCAGACTCTTTTTGCGCCTTCATTCTTGAGAGCGCGCGCCACACTGCTCAGCGTTCCCGCTGTGTCAATCATATCATCAAATATTATTACATCCATATTTTTTACATCGCCGATAACATTCATAACCTCCGCCTGATTTGCCTTTGGCCGCCTTTTATCTACTATAGCAAGACTTGCTTTCAGCCTTTTAGCAAACTCCCTTGCTCTTGCCACGCCGCCTGCGTCAGGCGAAACTACAACAGCGTCTCCATCTGTCTTTTCCAGAAAATATTTTGCCAGCACAGGCGCGGATAAAAGATGATCAACAGGTATATCGAAAAATCCTTGTATCTGGCCTGCATGCAGGTCAACAACCAGCACCCTGTCAGCTCCGGCTTCGCATAAAAGGTTAGCTATAAGCTTAGAGGTGATCGGCACCCTGGGTATTACCTTTCTATCTTGACGAGCATAACCAAAATACGGGATAACAGCTGTAATACGCTGGGCTGACGCCCTGCGAAGCGCGTCTATCATTACAAGCAGTTCAACAAGATTATCATTAACCGGCGGGGATGTAGACTGAATCACATACGCGTCGCATCCGCGCACATGCTCCATAACGCGCAGGTTAATTTCGCCGTCTGAAAATCTGTCAATCATAACCTCGCCGACAGGAACGTCGAGATATTTGCAAATTTCCGTTGTCAATTGTTGATTAGATGTTCCGGAAAATATTTTAATAGGCCCGTATGCCGCTACCTCATGCTGTAATTTTGACATGTCTCTCATTTTTTTCTCCTTTTCTTTGAAGCTACCCAGCCAAGTTTATTTGTTTGACGCGACCTTGCTATACTTAAAGAGTTATCCGGGACGTCTTGGTTAATAGTTGACCCGGCTGCGATAATAACATTTTTTCCTATCTTTATCGGAGCGATTAGATTTGTGTTACTTCCAATAAACGAGCCGTCTCCAACCTCTGATTCATGCTTATCCTTTCCGTCATAATTACATGTAATCGTTCCTGCGCCTATATTAACATCCCTGCCAAGCTTTGTGTCCCCTATATACGATAAATGTGAAACCTTTGTTAAAGAACCTATCTGTGATTTTTTTATCTCGCTAAAATTTCCTATCCTCGCGCCATTGCCAATAACTGTGCCCGGCCTTACATGTGAAAACGGCCCTATCTTAACATTATCTCCAATCTTGGAACCATATACATACGACGATCTTATCTCAACCCCATCCCCCAGCGCGCAATCTTCTATAACTGTGTTCGGGCCTATTACGCAGGCCTTTCCTATTTTTAATTTGCCTTTTAACATACACCCCGGAAGTATTATGGTATCTCTGCCAATCTTAACCGTATCCTCGATATAGACCTGCTCGGGATAAAGGATAGTAACGCCGTCGGACATCAGCTTATTTGTTATATTTTCCATAATATGTTTTTGCGCTTTTGCTAAATCCATTCTTGTATTAACACCCCTAATCTCTATACTGTTTGATAGCGTAAACGCGCCGATTCGCGCTCCCTTTGACGCTAAAATCTTTACAACATCTGTGAGATAGTACTCATTTTTTTTATTATTATTTTTTATTAAAGGTAATGCTTGTTTTATAGCATTATAATCACAGCAGTACACTCCGCTGTTTACCTCGCTGATATTACGTTCTATTGAAGACGCATCCTTCTCTTCAATAATTGCTGTTACTTTATTTTCTTTGTTTCGCGAAATACGGCCATAACCAAAAGGATTATCAATTTTCGCGGTTAAGATTGTAATTTTATTTTTTTTCTTTTTATGTTCGCTTATTAATTTCCTCAATGACCCGCCGGTTAAAAGAGGTGTGTCTCCGCACAATATTACTATATCCCCTCGAAATGTTTTTGGTATTTTTTTAATAGCCGTCTTTAACGCGTCGCCTGACCCGAGCCTTTTTACCTGTTCTGTAAATACTAAGTCGTATTCTTTAAAAGCCTCTATTACCTGGTCTTTATCTCGTCCGACAACAACAATATTTTTTACGCAATTATTTTTAATAACCGCGTTAATCGGATACAATAAGAGCGGCTTACCCGCCAAATTATGCAAAACCTTTGGAACACCGGATTTCATCCGTGTTCCTTCTCCGCCGGCCAAAATTATTCCAATTATTCCGTTATTTTTTTTCATTATTTTTATAGTTTCCGAATTTGGGGACTGTCCCTCATTTCGGTTAGTTTTGTTTTTTCTGGGGCGGAAGGATTCGAACCTCCGGATGCGTGGACCAAAACCACGTGCCTTACCACTTGGCGACGCCCCATCTCGAATTCTTATTTAAAATGGGTCAGATCCTTTACGTTTAAAGACCTGACCCATTATTAAATTATCTGCTTCCTGAAACTACTTATTCTACAGGTGTTTCTGAATCTCCGAATTCGCCAAACTTCGACCCCACGATAGAACCCTCTGAACCGGCAGTCTCTCCTGCTTTTGTATTATAAGCTTCTAAAACCTTTTTTTCTATCTTATTACGCATTTCGTTATTTACCGGATGAGCTACATCTTTATATGAACCGTCTGACATTTTGCGGCTCGGCATAGCCACAAATAATCCTTGCTGTCCCTGTACAACCTTTAAATTGCGCACAACAAACGCGTTATCAAATGTGATTGTCGCATACGCCTTTAATTTGTCCTCATTTCTTAAAAAAATTCTAACTTCTGTGATCTCCATTATTTTTTGACCTCCTACCTTTTGTTTCCACAATTAAGACAGTGTTCCTTGTATTTTCAATATCCTTTTTAATAGCGCGCGCCTGTTTTGCATTATTAACTATTGCAAATACAGAAGAGCCGCTGCCTGACATTAATACCCCGCCAACTTGATAACTCATTAAATATTCTTTTAACCTCTGTATTTTGGGGTATAATTTAAAGCATGATTCTTCCAGCCTATTAAAAAGTCCTTTCTTTAATGACAAAGAACTGCCTCTGCTATTATAATAATGTTCAATGCTACATTTTTTGAACTTTTTTGTCAATTTAAAACTATATGATTCATATACCTTTTTTGTAACAACATGAATAGCAGGATACACCAAAACCATATTGATTTTGGGGATATTTTTGAGCTGACGCACCTTTTCTCCAATACCGCGCACAAGACATGCGCCGCCATAAATAAAAAATGGCACATCAGCTCCTAAGGTTTTTCCTATCCTTGCCAGCTTTTTCAGCGAAAAACCTGTATTCCATAGCTTATTTAAGCCTAAAAGCACTGACGCCGCATTGCTTGACCCGCCGCCTAAGCCTGCGCCTATTGGTATGCGTTTCTTAATATGAATATTAACTCCATTTTTTTTACCTGAAGCTTCCTGCATCTTTTTAGCAGCCCGCCACGCAAGATTCCTTTCATCATAGGGGATTTTTATACCGTCTCCTGAAACCTTAATATTACTGTCTTTTCGGTTAATCACTTCAATATCGTCATACAGGCTGATCTCCTGCATAAAAGAAACCAGGTTGTGATACCCGTCCTTTCTCCTGCCGCGTATTTCTAAAAACAAATTTATCTTTGCATACGATTTTAATTTCATGATTACAATCCAATACGCTATTTTTTCCCGAAAGGTATTTGATATTCGACTGAAACCCGCTTATCGCTTTCCTTATCCTTTTGCGATTCAACCATCCCTTTTAAATACACATTTCTTTTTAATCTGTATGACGCTTCAAGCTCGTGCCGCATATCTAAAGCGTTTTCTTCGCCCTGTTCCAAACCAAGCGAATAACTCAAAAATATTTGAGGATGTATATATTTACCGAGCATAAGTTCGCTGCCTTCCAGCAGCTGCGCGGTTGTTGCTCTTTTTTGGCTGTCAGTCTCAAATGTATCAGACGAGCCAACGCCCTGCTGTACTAAAGCTGTCCTAAAACTAACAACATCCACAAGGCCTGTTTTTTTCAGCAGGCCTCTTATTATCGGGCTGGTAAATGTGCTGTCAATAAGTTTTAAAAATTCATGTCTAAGGTATACCTGCTTCTCCTCGCTGTTTAACTGCTCTA
Source organism: Elusimicrobiota bacterium (assembly GCA_043820025.1). Lineage (GTDB taxonomy): Bacteria > RUG730 > RUG730 > JBDRED01 > JBDRED01 > JBDRED01. Next base: position 18,536 of record JBDRED010000014.1, on the reverse strand, counting down.
TTTCAGTGCCTGTGAATGCAAGGTTCATTGCTGATTCCGGAGAAGTCTCAGGATAATTCTTAGACCTAAACATAGGTTTAATCTCGCTAAGTTTTGATTTTTCTATATTTAAAATTATAACATCCTCTACAGGGCCTGTGAACCTGGGCTCCATGCGGGATATTGGCATCTCGGCGTTAACAGACACATACGGCTCATTACTTCTCATCTCAAAATCAGCTGATTTAACGGTAAAGGTTTTTCCTAAATATTGTATATCTCCCCGCAAAACATCAACCTTGCCATTTGTTACTATTTCACTCCCGGGCCCGAAAAAATGAAATCTTCCCTCAATAACAACATTCACCATATCATTCTCATACCAGGTATTAGCTCCCGCATCCATTTTAAGATTCCAATTTGCGCCAAGCAAAAAATCTGTAAACGCCGAACTTTCGTCGGATACTTCCTTCTGTTCTTCCCATAATTTTTCTTTACCGGGCTCTCTTGGCGGATATGTAAAATGCGTGTTTTCAATAAGCACATTGCCTTTTAAATAATATTCTTCCGGCCTTCCGAATAGCGAGATCTCGCCCTTTAACTCGCCCTTTGACGGCACTGACGGCATTATCTTATCAAAAAATGTACTCTGCGGTATCATTAGATAATCCAAAGCAAGCGACACACCCTTATCCAATGATGTCTTAAAAATTAAATCAAAGGCGTCTAGTTTGAAATTTTTAAACATCATTGTTCCTGATGTTTCCAATATCCCTTGTCCGATCTGGCCAATACATGTGCTAAGCGTAAGAATATTATTATCTAAAACTCCCTCAAGCTTTAAGTTCTTCATACTGCGTATCCCGTCGATTAAACTAAAGCTTCCATTCTCAATATTAACTGCGCCGGACATTACAGGCTCATATATTGTATTTCCCAAATGCAGATTAAAGGCTGCGCCGCCATCAGCTTTTGTAAAAGTATCGCCAAATAATGATTTCAGTATTCCCAGATTTGTTTCATACATGTTTATAGAAACGTCCATCTTTTGTTTTAAAACATTCTCCTTCTCAGACTCAACCAATGGAAACGGAACATTGCCTTTCACATCCATTTTGTAGCGTTTGTCTCCTGTAATTAAACACTCATGAATAGTAACTCCATCTTTTTTTAAATCAAATGATGCCTTTGCGCTGTCAAATGACAATATATCAATCGCTCCCTTTGAAATATCTAAATTCATATTAATATCCGGCTGAGTTACGTCGCCGGCTACTGTAAATGAGTAATTCATATCGCCATAAATCATAAGCCCAAAGTGAAACATTCCCGATAAAAACTGCGCGGGAGAACGGCTTCCCTGCGATTTAATATCCAGCCTGCCGTCTCTATAATAACTGCCATCAAGAGTAAATATCACATTGCCTTTATCCTGCGCTTTTATCCCTAAAAATTCTACGGCTTTTTCGCCAAAATTTATAGCGCCGGACAGTCCTTTGCCGTCTTCATTAGGAAAAAATGTCATAATATTTTTAGAAAATGAAAACTGCACACGTTTTCTGAAAAAATTATATTTTTTTGCCCACAAACTTTCTGTGACTATGTCTCCTCTAAATTCTTTCGTCCGGTCATGCCAGGTTCCGTTAACGCGCGCGCTGCCAAAGCCGCGGCATATCCCAAAGAAATTCCAGTTTGTAAAATGCATATTTAGCGCGCAGGATGGCGAATCGTCCTTTGGCAATGAGATATAAGATCCTTCTTTAAATCTTAAGACTCCTTTATTATCCTGCCATTCAAAATTATTAAGATATATATTTGAATCAACAGCTCTGCGCAAAGCAATCTGCCCCTTTAATCCGCCGCACGCTATGCCCGCGATAGCGCCGTTAGAAAGAGTTAAATTATTATTTATTAATATTTGTTCTTTGTGTTTTTCAATCTCAATATTGCCTGTAAGTTCTCCTGTCAATACATTTGGCAATAAAATAATACTTTGTAATTTTTGGGAGTCGAAATAATCCATGCCTATTTCAAATTTCATTATAAGCGTATCGTCAGCTGACACAGTAGTATTTATATTTCCCCCAAATCGGAGCGGCAGGCCGGAGTCCAAAACCAACTTTCCGGAATCAATAATAAATGTTCCCAGATTATAAGTAATATCGCATGTTCCGGATAAATTATGCTCCTTATCCTTAAGAAGAAACCTAAGCCCGGATACTTCTATAATAGGCGACAACAATGTTCCGCCGATAGTTATGACGCCTGATAAACTACCTAACGCGCCCGGATCAACGGTTTTAATTCCCGCTAAGCTGATCAGTTCTTTGAATCTATTCGAATCAGCTTCTATTTCTCCTGAAAGAGCTGAGTTTTTATTAAAATCTATCTTTAGATTCCCGCTAACTTCGTCATTTACATTGATTTCATCAATTAACAATATTTTTTTTTGAAATACGAAATTAACACCGGCCGAGTCAAACACCAAATCTTTAAACCCAACATCAGTTAAATTTATTTTTCCTCGATAATCGCCTGTATCATCAAACTCGGATTTAATACTTATTTTTCCATGATAATCTCCGCTTTTGTCGTCAACATCTTTAATTTGGCCGTTAATATCAATTTCACTTACAGACTTAAGATTATCTCTAAAATTTATATTTCCATACATACTAAGTTTTATCTTGTCTTTTACGGCCTCGATCGAATCTAAAACTAATGACTCGTTTCTCAAATTGCATTTTATATATTCTCTCCTGCTGTTACTCTTCTTATCGAGAAACTCCAGGTCTGCTGATCCTGATACCTTCCCGTCATATTTCGTAATCGACAATGTTCCTTTTAAACTGCGCGCTTTGGCAAGTTCGTCGACGCGTTTAAATATTTTTTCATTAATACTATTAATCTTTATCCTGCGCGCGATATCTGCCACAAAAGCAAAAGGCGCTGTATCTGCTTTGATTTCAAAAAAATAATTCTTATTTATTAAATCGTATTTCCCATTCATACTTATCCCATTACTAAAACCTGCATCCATCAGCTCTATATATTCTTTACCGGCCTTTACTTTTAAATCAGCATTTAGATTATACGCGTTTCCGCTTCCGGGCATTTCTATAATCGCAAATGCGCTGGGAGCGCTGATTGTGCCGCTTAAAGTGCTGTTCACGTTTAGATAATCAATTATTCCTTTATCCGATTTTCCAAACATCTTAAAAATAGTGGGTATATGCACATTTTGCCCTGACACTACCATTGACATTTCGCCGGAAGCATTTAGCGGCAGGTTCCCTATAATCTTAATTTTACTGTCTTCAGGGAGCATAATTTCACAGGCGTTTATGTGCAGAATATCTTCAATCCCAAGCGCGGCGCTCAACTGCATTGTGTGCTTTTTATCGATATTATAATATTGTCCTTGAATATTATTCCCATACCTGCCGAATGTTATTTTCCCTCCATGGATTTTCTCTTTAAATAAACCCAAAACTTCCATGCCCGCGTCAAACTTCCAAGTAATATTTTTTATTTCCTTATTATATGCAAATGTCACTCCGCGCATTTTCAATTCATTCACAACAGCAGAGTCTGATGTTTTTACCAAGCTCCCCATGTCAATTAAGCCGGAAGATGCTACAAAGGATATATAATCTTTTTCTACAGAACCATTTAATGTAACCTCTCCTATATTTGCCGCATTGATCTTCAATTTATTAAAAGCTGTTTTGCCGTTCGTCAGAGTAATATCGCCGCCTGCGACAGAATATCCTATTTTTTTCTTCCATTCAGCGTCAAGGCTGATATCATGCATTATCATCATATAGCCTTCATTGTTGACAATAAATTCTCCCTTAAAAGCCCCCGGCTTTATAAGATTATTGTCATAACTGCTCTCTAAAAGACCCAGATTTATTATTTTATCAAATGTTACATCATTAATATTATAATATACTGTAAAGTATGGCTCTGTAATATCATCCATTCTGCCGTACATCTCTAAATTTATTTCGCCTATATCAGCCGCGAGCTTATCCAAAATAAGGCTTTTCTTCTTAAATAACAAAATAGCATTAAGATTCTCAACTCTGCCATTTAATTCAGGAATATTTTCTGTCCCATAGAAAGCCTTAAATTCATTAATAATATCACTAATCCCGCCACTCACTTCCTCGATCTCAAGCTTTCCTTCAATGTTGGACTGTTTTATTATTTCGTTTAATGCCCCGGCCGCAGGCGCGTCAATACTAAGCGAAAAATTCATGTAACCATTTAACGCGTTGATTACCGGCAGTTTATAATTAATTAATTCTTTGTAATTAGAGATATTAATCTTTTTACTTGTCCAACTTTTTATGCGAACCGATTCGGTTTGAGCGTTAAAATCCGTAGTAAAATTAAATCTCGTTTTTGGATCAAGATTGGTTCGAAAATTTAACCTAAGCCGGGAGAAAGGATATTCCTTATAAAATGAGAGGTTTAAATTAGTAAAAACTATTCTATCGTTTTTCACATCCAGCGTTATCTCGCCATTTCTAATAATAATTTCCGGAAGCTGTATGTTTTTTTTCTCATCTTCATTATTAATTATTTTTTTATAATATTCATTTAATGTGTTGCAGCCGCTCTCTGCCTTTGGATTTACTAACTCTACAGACCTTATAGCGTTCAAGGTTATATTTTTACTACGCAAAATATTAAAAATATTATAATTAATAACCAGCTTATCGCTTGTAATTACAGGTTCACTGCGTTTATAATCCGCATATATCTTAATATCAGAGATATAAATTTTATTAATTACATTTGTTGATACTGATTCTATACTAATCGGAAGGCCTAATATCTTAGAGATTTCATGCGAGGCGGCAACTTTCACAAAATCAATTATTATTCCTGTTCTATAAAAAAATACACCTATGGAAATAATGAGTATGGCTATAACTAATAAAATTATCTTTGATCTTTTTTTCATTATGGTTTGATGTGAGTTAAAAATCCCTTATTGAACGTATTGGCTCTCAACTCTATTCTTATTTAATCTTCTCTTTATTCTTTCTTGGATTTGCTTCTATTGTATCATTCACCATCTCTACTGCTATATGAGTATTTTTTGTTGATTTGGTCTTTAAAATACTCTCTGCAATCCGGTCCTCAACATATTTTTGCACAACCCTTTTGAGGTGCCTTACTCCTTCGTTCTTATCATACCCTTTCTTAATAATAAATTCCTTTGCTTCATCTGTTATTGAAATACTGATTCCCTGCTTTTCTATACGCTCAAAAATTTCTCTTATCATAATATCTAATATCTTTTTTACGTCTTCATTCTCAAGATAATTAAAGAATACGGTTTCACCAATACGATTTAACAGCTCCGGATTAAAGTTTTTTCTGAGTTCGTCAAATACCTTCTGCCTTAACAGCACAGATATATTTTCCTCGTCGGAAGCCTTGAACCCCATATGCGCGCTTTTATTCATACGCGGAGTTCCGATATTGGACGTCATAATAATTATTGTATTAGCAAAACTCACCTTATGGCCTAACCCGTCTGTAAGAACGCCTTCGTCAAAAACCTGAAGAAGAATATTGGCAATATCCGGGTGCGCTTTTTCGATCTCATCTAAAAGCACTACAGCATACGGCCTTCTCCTGACAGCCTCTGTGAGCTGGCCGCCTTCAGTATATCCTACATATCCGGGCGGCGCTCCAATAAGCCTGGATAACGAAAATTTTTCCATATATTCGGACATATCGCAGCGCACAAGAAAATCTTCCTTGCCAAACAAAAATTTGGCAAGCGTTTTAGCAAGCTTTGTCTTTCCTATTCCCGTAGGCCCGATAAACATAAAAATACCTATAGGATGCCTTGGATCCTTAAGCCCGGCGCGAGAACGCCTTATTGCCTGAGACACAATCTTTATAGCTTCTTCCTGCCCCACAACTTCTTCGCTAAGATATTTTTCCATTGAAAGCAATTTTTCGGTTTCCTGGCGCGATATCTCGCATACAGGAATGCCTGTCCATTGAGATATTACCACAGCCACATCTTCAGCCTCTATGGTAGGAACATCTGTGTCTGAAACGACCTGTTTCCTTATTACCCGCGCGTCGCTTATAATCTTCCTCTCCTCGTCCAATAAACGAGCCGCTTTTTCAAATTCCTGTTGTTCTATAGCTTTCTTCTTTTCATGCACAACAGCAGTATACTTTTCATTTATATCTTCGCACTCAGGATGTTCAGACAATGATTTCAGATGCACTCTGGAACCTGCCTCGTCAATCAAATCAATAGCTTTATCAGGTAGAAATCTATTAGTAATATATCGTTCGGACAGCTCTGCAGCGGCGCGGATAGCATCATCTGAAATTGACACATGATGATGGTCCTCATACCTGTCGCGCAGTCCTTTTAATATGTCAATTGTCTCCTCAACGCTGGGAGGATCAACCACAATAGGCTGGAATCTTCTTTCTAATGCGGCATCGTGTTCGATATAACGCCTGTATTCATCTAAAGTTGTGGCGCCTATACACTGCAGTTCTCCTCTTGCCAGCGACGGCTTTAATATGTTTGAAGCATCTATTCCGCCCTCAGAACTTCCGGCGCCTATTACTGTATGTAATTCGTCGATAAATATTATTATTTCATTTTTTTGTTTTACAATTTCATCAATTATTTTTTTTAATCGTTCCTCAAACTCTCCTCTATACTTTGTGCCTGCCACAACGCCTATCATATCAAGAACAACTATTTTTTTATTTTTTAGCGTCTCCGGAATATTCCCCAGCACGATACGCTGCGCCAAACCTTCGACAATCGCTGTTTTGCCTACGCCCGGATCTCCTATAAGAATAGGATTATTTTTTGTCCTTCGCGAAAGTATCTGCACAAGACGCTCTACCTCCTTTTCTCTGCCTATAACCGGGTCTAAGGCGTTGAGCCTGGCAAGGTCAGTAAGATCCTTGCTAAATTCATCTAACATTGGCGTCTTTGCCTTTCGTGTCTCCTGATGCGTAGCATGATCCATATCCCTCATTATTAACGCGACCTCCTGTCTAACCAGCATAATGGTTAATCCTACTTTTTCAAGAACACTAGCCGCAACGCCTTCCTTAACTCTAAGAAGCGCAAGCAATAAATGTTCAGTGCCAACATAATGCTGTCCTAAAATATGTGATTCTTCAATAGCTATTTCAAGAATTCTTTTGGCTTTAAAACTGTATGGAATATCTCCAAGCATCGCGGCGCCGGCTCCCATGCCCAGCCTTTCCTCAACATCATCAATAATAGAATCCGTATTAATTCCAAGATTAACAAACACAGCGCTGGCCATGCCGTCACGCAAAGCAACTAAGCCAAGTAAAATATGCCCGGTTCCTATATAGTCATGATGCATACGCCTTGACTCGGCCTGAGCAATACGCAGAGCTTTCTGAGCTTTTTGTGTAAATTTGTTTAGCATAATAACACCTTCTACAACGAATAAGTTAACATATAGGGACTGTCCCTTTCTCTAAACTTATTCGCTAATATTTTTCGCCTTCTGTCTTTGTCGCCTCTCTAAATAATTCAATGAGCCGCCGAGTTATCTTTCCCGGCTTTCCATCGCCAATCTTTTTTCCATCAATCTCAACAACAGGAATTATCTCCGCTCCTGTACCGGTCAAAAAACATTCTTCGGCAGAATATATGTCTTTAACCTTAAACTTATCTTCAATAGGATTTAAGCATGCTTTCTTCGCAATTTCAAGCACAGCATCCCTGGTTATTCCTTCAAGAGCCCCAATGTCAGTTGGCGGAGTGGTTAGTTTCCCGTCTTTAAACATGAAAATATTATCTCCCGTGCACTCAGCCACATATCCTTCATAATTAAGCATTATTGCTTCCAAAACTCCGTGTTTTGTTGCTTCAAGTTTTGCTAAAATATTATTTAAATAATTTAATGATTTAACTCTTGGGTCCAATGCCTCAGGTAAGTTTCGCATAATAGTTGACGTGATTATTCGCAATCCCTTTTCATAATAATCCTCAGGATAAAGTTTGAGATTATGCGTAATTATAAAATAAAATGATCTCGAACAACGCGCAGGGTCTAAGCCTAAATCGCCCACTCCGCGCGTTACAACCACGCGTATATAAGCGTCTTTCAAATTATTTTTTCTCAGGGTATCAATAATAGCTTTCTCCATACCGGCCTTATCAAGCGTAATAGTTAATTTTATAGCATCAGCAGAATTATACAGCCTATTAATATGTTGTTCCATTCTAAAGACCCTGCCGTCATAAGCGCGTATACCCTCAAATATGCCGTCGCCGTATAACAAACCATGATCAAACACCGAAACCCTGGCTTTATCACTCTCTACAAATTCGCCATTTAAATTTATGTATAACCCCATCCCTTAACCTCCAAAAGCTAACTTTCCGTCTACTAAATGCACGCGCCTTGTGTCATTATCCCCGGCCTCTTCATCATGCGTCACCAATACAAGCGTCTTCTTTTCGCGCTTAACCTTTTCCCAAAGTATCTCATATACGCGTTCTCTATTTCTCTGGTCTAAATTTCCCGTAGGCTCATCGGCAAAAATCACATCCGGGTCATTCATAAGCGCGCGAATCACAGCAACGCGCTGTTGTTCTCCTCCGGAAAGTTCCTGAGGGAAATTATCCTTGTGCTCAATTAAATCAACCTGGGACAACAAATCCAAAGCTCTGTCGAATAACACACCTTCTTCATACTTGCCATAAAACCTGCCCGGCATCATTAAATTTTCCAAAACCGTAAACTCCGGCAGTAAATGATGGAACTGAAAAATAAATCCAAAATTTTCATTTCTAATCTTTGAAATAAATTTATCATTATCGCACACAATTTCTTTATCTCTAAAAAATACCTGCCCGTCTGTCGGCCTGTCCAGCCCTCCTAAAAGATGCAGAAGAGTGCTCTTCCCGGCGCCTGATGGCCCCAAGATAATAATTCTCTCGCCTTCATTTATCTCAAGATCAATATTACTAAGCGCAGTATGCGCGGTCTCTTTAGACGACACATATACTTTGCTAAGTCCTTCTGTTTTTAAAATAACGTTTTCTTTATTCATAACGCAGCGCCACACTTGGATCTAATTTCCCTGCTTTATACGCAGGGTATAGAGTAGATATTAGAGAAATAATAAGAGAACATACGATAATCAACGATATATCCATCCACCTTACCTGCACAGGCAATGTTGTCAGATAATAAATATCAGCAGGAAGGTCAATAAATTTATATTTATCTAAAATATATACTAACCCCAAACCCAGAACAACGCCCATAAAGGTGCCAATAAAACCTATGCACAATCCTTCGTACATAAATATTCGCGATACTTTATTCTGATTCAAGCCCATTGCTTTTAAAATACCAATATCCCTTGTCTTTTCCATTGTCATAAGCATTAACGATGATATTATTCCAAATGAAGCGACAATAATAATCAATATCAAAATAATAAACATAACCATTTTCTCAAGCTTAAGCGCAGCAAAAAGACTGCTGTTTGTCCTAAGCCATGTTTTTGTCCAAACCTTATTATCAAGCCTTGTCATAATACGTTTGGAAACCATATCGGCGTCATACATGTTTTTTATACGCACGCCCAGCCCTGTTATCCCTTTTCCTATTTCAAACACGCTTTGCGCTGTTTCAATATTTACTAATGCCAGATGCGCGTCGTATTCATACATTCCCGTCTCAATAATTCCAACAACATTAAGCTTAGTCCATCTTGGCACCTTGCCAAACGAAGTAATGGATGCGCCGGGCGAAATAAAAACAATTTCATCTCCAACATACGCGTCCAGCTTTTTCGCGAGCTCATTTCCAATCACAACATCTTTTATGTCTTTGGTCAAGAAACTTCCATGTTTTATCTTATCAAACACAGATGTCACATTTATCTCTTGAGCGCTTATGCCTTTAAGAACAACGCCGTCGCTCTGTCTGCCATTTTTAAGCATTCCCTGGCCATACACAAACGGAGCTACTCCCTCGACTTCTTTAATCACGCTTATAGTGTCTTCCAGTTTTTCGTATTCAAGAATCTCTTCATTACGAGGATCAACAACTATAATATGCGGATTAACAGAGACTATCTTTTTCTTAATATCTGTCTGAAAACCGTTCATCACTGACAATGTCACAATAAGAGCGGCAACACCCAGCGCAACTCCGAGTATAGAGATTACGCTTATTACAGAAATAAATACCTGTTTACGTTTCGCAAATAAATATCTCCAGCTGATAAAAAATGAAGTATTCATAATATCCTTTGGGAGACAAACCCTCATAATATCGAGAGCCTATACCCATATATTTTTTACTTTATCTCTTTCTTTAACTGCGGGAATAATATAACGTCGCGGATCGAATGCGAATCAGTCAGAAGCATCACAAACCTGTCAATTCCTACGCCTAATCCGCCGCACGGCACTAAACCGTATTCAAGAGCGCGTATATAATCTTCGTCTACAAGACATGCTTCTTCATCGCCTGACGCTTTTGCTTTTGCCTGCGCTTCCATCCGTTTTTTTTGTTCTATCGGATTATTAAGCTCAGAATACGCATTCCCTATTTCCTGGCCTGCCATGAAAAGCTCAAACCGTTCGACAATCTCAGGATTTTTTTTATTCTCTTTTGAAAGAGGAGACCAAGCCTTCGGATAATCATATACAAAGGTGGGATTTACAAGCTTTGACTGAATCTTTTCTTCAAATATGTGGTCATAAACTTTGCATGCGCTTGAATTATCCTGATACTTTACTCTCATCTCATCAGCCTTCTTTTTGATGCCTTCTAAATCATTTACCCATGTAAAATCAATTCCTGCATGCTGTTTAAACAGATCTTCCAGTTTTACACGCGCCCATGGAGCGGTAAAATCTATTTTTGTTTCGCCAAATTGGACATTGGAATCTCCATTCTTTATAAATTTAACGCATTCGCTGAGCATACTCTCGCACAAATCCATCATTGTGTTATAATCAGCATAAGCCTCATAAAGCTCCAGCATAGTAAATTCCGGATTATGCCGCGTTGATATTCCTTCGTTTCTGAAGTTACGGCCTATCTCAAAAACCTTTTCCACTCCGCCGACTAATATTCTCTTTAAATAAAGCTCCGGAGCTATTCTTAAAAACAATTCCATGTCTAAAGCGTTATGATGCGTAACAAACGGCTTTGCCGCGGCTCCGCCTACCAAAGACTGCATAACCGGAGTCTCAACTTCAATAAATTTTTTATCCATAAGATATGTGCGCAGAAAATGAATAATTGATGACCGCGCTTTAAGCGTTTCGCGCGTCGTATCGTTAATATTTAAATCAACATATCTTTGCCTGTATCTAAACTCCACATCATGCACTTCGTCAAACTTTACGGTTTCGCCTGTCTCGCTCTCCTTTTCCTTTACAATAGGCAGAGTTTTAAGAGACTTTGTTAAAAGCGTAATTTTTTTTGCCAATATACTGAGTTCGCCCGTGCGCGTAGCGAACACCGGGCCGCCGGCGCCTATAATATCGCCAATATCAAACTGCTTAAACAGCTCAAAATTATCGCCGCCGACCTCATCCTTTTTTATATAAATCTGCAGTTTCCCTGTCCAGTCGCGGATATGAACAAACGCGGCTTTTCCCATCTTGCGCATAGAAACAATTCTGCCGGCAATATCAACGCTGTCCTCAGTAATCTTTTCATTCTCAAGGCCATTGTATTTATCTCTAATTTCAATTATAGAATGCGTTCTTTTAAAGAAATTTGGGAACGGGTCAACTCCAAGCTCCTTTATCTTTTCTAATTTTTCCAATCTTTGTTTTTTTAAATCATCCAGTTCCTGCACCTTTCCGCCTCCGTTAAAAACCTCTAGACATAAACCTTTTCTATTGTATTTTGTGATGGTATCATACTTTATTATATATTGTCAAATGAATAGGGGATGATGTAGTGTTTGAGCGTTTCTCTATGCCGGGCGGAGCTTGCAAACACGCTCCGGTTAACAAGTTTAAACTGCTGATAAGATCTGTTCTGTATTTTTGAACTTATTCTCTATTGGCCTTTCTTTATTAAGATTCAATACTAACTCGCTAATGCTATAAGTCAAATTAACAACATCCTCTGCGCCCTTAAACATCTTAAGGCCTCCGTCAATAAGAACGCGCAGGCCTCTGCGCGCAAGCGCATTTAATTCCATCCAATAACTTGTCTCTAATCCCTTAATCACAGGAGGCTCAATCATAACGACATCTCGTATAAAGCCAAAATCATCCATTATCTCGTCTATGACCATACCATCTGCCATTTCCATTCTAGTTATACTGTTTCCGCCTTCTATCCTATGGCTGATTGTTTTTCCATATTCTATCCAAACCTTTTCTAATTCTGCCGCAAGATAGGGGAAATGCTCCATAATACTTTTTGACTCATCATTATTTAACTTAACTATATTTTTTTTAAGCTCAACATATGTTTTATAAACTAACGCCTTTTCTTCGCGGGTTTTAATCTCTCTTATGCTTGATAAATATTCAACTAACGACAGTATCTCAAGGAATAATTTAAATTCATCTGTTGCATTTTTCATCATATCCACATCGCTCTTGCCTTCCAAATGGCCGTATTCATGCTCAACAATTTCATTAAGTAACATATTAAACTGCTTATCATTCAAACATTCTGCAAATATCTTTAAAGCTGAGCGCATAGAAAGAGTAATGTTTATCTCCTTTTCTTTTTTATCTATCCAAAGAAGAGTCTGTTCTGAGCCTAACCCTTCTTTTTTAATAATAGGCTTCTTATATTTTATCTTCCAATTTGACAAATCAAACCTCTTTACAAAATATGCCTTTATTTTTTTATCAATATCATCAATCAGCATCTCAGAAACTGTTTCAAGATCATACCGCGCTTGGAATTCCAAAAGAAGAGCTGTTCCTCTTAATGCTGTCAGGCCCTCGCCAAAAATATTTTTAAGGCCCTCATAACCATTCGCGTGAAAGGATCCGACAGCAGTATCATATTTATTTGCTGTTATGTCTTGGAAATAGCATTGCAAACCAGCTAAATTATCTCTTAAAAATTCTATCATATCGAGGTCATCATTTTTTATTGATAAATAATTTCGTTCATAATACATCTCTATAAGCCTGCTCCCAAAAGCATAAAGAGAATGCTCTTCCACATCCTCATTCATAATTTCTTCATCATCAAAGAGAATTCGTTTCCATTCCTTCTTTTTTGCCGTAATTTCTTCAGCGCTAAGAGCCATTCTTTCTTCTCTTTTTTCAGCCACAGCTTCCGGCTCTTCAGCTCTTTCTACCGGGACGGCCTCATCTTCTCTTAAAGATTCCTCATAATCTTTTCTTAGCGCACTAAAATCATTCCCGGATTCCATAGCGCTTAATTCCTCAATATTTCTATGCGCCAAGGCGTAATGCGCAAATGCGCTGTTATTCTCAAGCCCGCTGATTAACTTAGCATTATATGTTGTGGTAAGCTTAAGAATATTGGAAATATATCTTTGCTTTAATAAATCATAATCCAGCTTATTATAATATTCCGCTATATAGGGAGCTGTAAGACCCGTCGAGACATAAGGGGTTCCTATAGGAGGAATACACCCGCAGAGAAAAGCCCTTTCATTAAATGTTCTCATACGCTTTTTTGATTCTCCCGGAGTGATCCTTTCCAAAGAAGAGGAGTCCTTTACTCTCATTTCTTCTCCATAGAGCCCATAAAACCTTTCTCCATCTTCAGACCTAACTAAAAAGTATTCTTTTTTATCAGCGCCAACTATTAAAATTATAGGACATTTGTCATCGCCTGCCCCGTAAGATTTTAAATTGCTTAATATGCTCTGAAACCCTACGCTAAGATCTCTGGATAAAAGAATCGTATTCCACATAAAATCTCTTTGAAACGCGATAAACAATCTAGATTCTTTATTAAGTAGTATTTTAATATGTGATTTAGCTCCTATCTTAATCATCTCTTTATTAATGCTGTCATAAACATTGTATTCATCTCCGGTTTTTACGCTATAATAACCCCTGCCAAGATAATGCGCAAAGCTGTTGTCAAGACTAACTACTTCATAAAAAAAATCTCCCTCCTTAACGCGCAGGCCCGCGTAACTCAATCTGAGTTTATTAAGTATTAATTTATCTATCATTACTTCAATCTCATCCACGGTTAGCCCCTGCCTTAATCCTTCTTTTGCCCAAGTTTCGATATACAACCTATCTACATTTGTTAAAAATTCCAGCCTAGAGATAACCGCTTTTTGATCTGCTTCAGAAAATATCCGGGCCGGTAAAACAACTTGAACATAGCTGATAGATGGCATTCCATTACCTCGAGCGGCTTCCTGTTCAGAAGCTCCGTCGCCGCTTCTTTTCGCTGTTTTTCCGGCAGCTGCTGCGGCGCTTAGTCCAAACTGCTCATGATCTAAACTTTCTCTTAATGTTTTTTTGACTTCGGACGAGACTGCTGACTGCCAGATAAGCTCTAACCATTTCTCAATGGTATTCAGATCTGCTTTAATCAAGCCGTCATAGCTGTCTTTAATAACCGCTTCGTCCTTTTTTGTCTTTTGCGCTATATCTGTAAATGTTCTAAAAGAAATATATTCTTTCTGTACCTTAAGCGCATTTTTCGCTTGCTCTGATTTCTCGGGATTATTGCTCAAAAAATCAATATACTCCTTTGTGATATATAATTTACCCTTATACACAAACATCATCTGCGATCCATAAACAGCATCATCTTTTAGAATTTTAACATCCTCTTCTCCGAGGCCAATAGACTTGGCGAGGCCCTTTGCAAATTTACTCTTTGATTTAGCGCACTTAGAAAGTTTTGCTTTCCATCTTTTTACTTTCTCAATTTCCAATAATATCCACTCGCCTCTTTTGTCAGCCTCGCTATCCATTGAGAATTTTCTCTCAGATTCATTAAGAATAAGTTGTTTCTCGAAAACGCTCAACCCATCAAAAGGATCTTTAAAAATATCGCTCAATACTGCCACAGCTCTTTTGTGGGCATTTTCTAAATTATCGGCCGGCTCTCCTGATTCCTGTTTTAAAAATTCAGATATAAGATCTAAATATTCATTTATCTTTGGCAAAAGCCATGGCTCATTATTTATTCTATCAAACAAACCTCTATGGATATATATAGTATCCCCAAACCGCATGATCTGTTCATGCTCTTTCGGTTTAGTATTTTCATCATAGAAGCTAAGAATAGCGTTAATATTTTGATCACTTAAACCAATACATTGTTGTAATTCTCCTTTACAGCATGTCCAACAATAACTACTGCCTATCATTCTAAGGTATTTTTTTCTTTGAAGATCTCTCTTATAATCCTTTAGAATATCAGGCAACTTAAAAAGAGGATTATAAACAACTACCTTTGAAACCTGCGCCGCGCCTTTAACATAATTGACTGATTTTTCATCCATATCATGTAGTTCGCCAAAGTTCTTAAGAAATTCTTTATGCTCCTTAATCTTGTTTCTTATTTCGCTATTTATATCGAGCTCCTCTCTTCCTAGCACCAGCATACCATAAATAATGTGTCCGAATTCCTTTTCTATTGCCTTTTTACTCAAATCTTCATCTGCCAGCTCTTGCGCTATCCTTTTACTTTTCAAATTTATATTTAACTCATAAAGGCCTGACAGAGAAAGCCTCTCTATTTCTAAATACATACTCTCTAGAGAAGATTCTCCTGTGTTTGCCTCACCCACTACAGCCGGATCAATATTTTCTTCAATCTCATTTGACTTTAGAGTTTTTTCTATTTCTTCCCACCCGCCAACATTAAACGCGTTAAGCAGAACATTTTTCCTTGAAAAATATTTTTCTTTTTCATCCTTACAATTTTCCACACTTTGTAATATTTGATTTGTCCTATTCCAAATTTTTGTAAATTCATTAGCTTTTTCTTTTTTTGTTTCCCAAACATCATCAGAGCTTTTTAACGCATCTATCGTACAATCTTCTACAAACTGCTTAACCCGCTCATCGCCAATTTTTGATTTCATACTTTCTATTTGTTTTAACCGAGCTTTATTGAACCTGAATTCTTTAGTCTTATCGCCTGATATTCCTGAGACTTCTAACTCTAATATTCTCTTAATTTCCTGCTTAAGCGCTCTGCTTCGTTTTAAATACTCAAAATACCGCCGGCTCATATAAATTTTATTTTTCTTTATATTTAGATCGAATTCATTTTGCATTTTTATAATTTTATAATACCTTTGCTGTGGCGCATCATTAGGGAATATTACTTTATAAACATCATATGTAATATCTTCCTCTGTCTGCGTATGCCTTACTTTCACGCCTTGCTGACCGGCAAAAAGACGACTTAAAAATAACCTAAATCCTCTCATCTTTAGCCTAAACAGGCCGGGCGTAAACATAAAACAACTTAATTCCATTGTCAAAAACCCAAGCAATGCAATGATAATGTTTTTTTTAAAAGAAGTTTCTTTTTTAAAATTTGTTACCGCCTTTGCGCCCGAATTATTCGACGCGCTTTTAATAAAATCTGAAAATGCGGCAGATTTACCTGCTGTCAACCGGCGCGCGATCTTTACCAGATATTCCTCAGACGGCGCTCTCGTAAGTTCTATTTCTTCATTTAGCGCCATATAATCACTATTTCCGGAATCCAGCACATCTTTTTTGACAAGCTTACGGGAGGCTTGATCCCATTTCCACAGAGGCTGGCCATCATAGTTCAGTAAATAGAACTCTATTATTTCGCCAACCTCGTCTTTCTTTACACTCAAATACTCTACTCCATTATCATGCAACCACAACTTATATGGCGTATTGCCGCCTGTTTTATCTACATAATGATAAGTCTCAGCATCAGGCCCGTCCCTAACAATATCTGCTACTATATCGCCCGGTTCATGATACGAAACAACCCTAACAGGCCTAAATAATTCGTCATATTCAATCTCGCTCCAAAACTCTTTGATTCTTGAAACACGGTATCTTTTTTTATCTATCTTTTTCCAGGTAAATTTGCCAATTTCTTGGCTCTTAATAATTCTTGTAATATCACGCGTATCCGCCGGGTTATCCGGGAATAAACTCATATCAATCTCTGCGCTTCCAATAACTTTTCCTTTCAAATTCTGAATAGGAAATGTTGCGGCGCCTTTCATGGCAGTTAACCTATATCTATGGCCATTTAAAGTCATTTCATGCAGATTTTTACTCTCCTGCATATCATCGTATAAAAACCTTAGATTTGACGGCCGCCTAAGTTCTGGATTTGAACCTACTATGTTATCTATAGATGACTGAAGATTTGCATTATATAGAGACGCCATATTTTTTTCATTATCGTATTCCACCAGCACGCCTTGCGGATTCCAATAAAACACTTTTTTCATATGTTTTAATCCATCCTCTATCTTTGGATATTCAAACCACCATCGCGAGCCTTCTTTAGAGGTAAACTCAACAGGATTAGGAGTATCTTTCATCTTTTGCCTTCCAACATATTTCATAGATCCATCTTCAGATCTTAAATATAGATCATAAACCTTCTGCTCTTTATCATCTGTTCCCAGATATATCGAATGCATTCTTGTTTCTACGCCTCCCAGGAAATGCTCAAACCCGCGCGTCTCAGGAAAGTATGCGTGCGACTGTTCGTCAAAGCGCTCGACCAATGCTATTGCCTCATCATCAGACAGATATGGAACGCTTGGAAAATGATACTGCATAGGCGCTGAATCTACATACTTTGGCAGAGGAATTTTCGGAGCAAAATTAATAAGTTCGTCGTATGTTCTCTTTCCTGCGCTGACCACATCTAGAGGAACGCCGGTTATAACAGCTGCCTCGCCTTTCTCGTCAAGCATATATCGAATCGCATTACCTTCAGTATCCAGGAAATCAGGCCATTTCAAATATACCCCTTCTTTGGGATCATAAACTAGAGCAGAGCCATCTCCGCCAACTGATTCTACTTTTATTATACGCCCATCTTTATCATAAAACACATCTCTTGCCGATGACCGAAGCGTAGGAGGATAGCGCCTTGTCACAAGAGCAGTTTGGGATCTACCATTTAACGGCTCTTTTGCCTTTGGTTCTGAGTCAGCGCTTTTGCTGCTGCCAATACCTATCCTCCTGCCAAGCCCCGCAATTGCATTTTCCTGTTCTTGCAGGATTATATTTTGCCATTTTAACGCAGTTTCTTTTGACGCTTTGGCCCAATCCAGAAAACTTAAAGGATTTGAAGACCCATTATTAAAAACCATCATTCCAATTGATTTATCTCCATCTTTGAATTCAAATAGAGTATTGCTGATTTTTTCCATTCTCCACCCCTTAGGCAGATCAACTTGTCTGCAATCATATACTCCCTCATTTTCCGGATTACAGCTAAATACACGCACATCTGTTTTCCTGTCAAATTCTCCTACCCTCTTCCCAACATCGAGCCATATAGACAATTTCCCATCTTTCTCTCTAAGATAAACTA
>JBDRED010000013.1:0-13744 GCA_043820025.1 Elusimicrobiota bacterium | reverse complement strand
ATGCGCGTCTCGATAAAGCAGGTATGAATACAATTCAGATATCAGCTCCATTCAAACCATTGCCCGATGAGATGAATAAAGAAAGTCTTACAATCAGTCTTGGCATTGTATATGAGCTAAAATAATTATTTGTTTATTGATTTTATGTGTTTGAGAATTGCATTCAGGGTTCGTTTGCTGACAATATGTTCCATATTGCATGCGTCAATTTCAGCTGTTTTTGGATCAACATGAAGAACTTGTGTTAAAAATCTTCTAAGTATACAATGCTTTTCATAGACTTTTTTTGCTGTTTTTTCGCCTTCTTTTGTGAGCTCAATACTGCCATAAGGCTCTTGTTTTATAAGTTTTTTTGACTTTAAGTGTTCCATAGCCTCTATTACTGATGGAGCTTTTACATTTAAAAATGAGGCTATATCCTTTATTCGCGTCTTTTTTTGATCCTTTTGAATCATTAATATACTTTCAAGATAGTTTTCTAATGATGATGAAATTTTTAGCATTTTAGGCTCCTGCTTCTGAAAACATTATAATAATAGAATGACAATTTTTCAATGCATTTTTTAGTTGCAATTATATTGACAATAGTATATACTCTTTAAAGAGGTGATATTTTAACATCTCTTCTTTGAGTTAATAGTATTGGTTACGAGGTGCGTATTAAACAAAGATATTTTAGTTGTCCAATAATGGACAGAGTTAAAGGAGAATAGAATGCAAGAGTGTAAGTTGTATGTTGGCAATCTTAGTTATTCGCTGACACAGGATGAACTCCGTGATGCTTTCGCGTCACATGGTGAGTTAAAGGAAGTTATTCTTATTGAAGGTAAAGGATTCGGCTTTGTTGAATTTAACAATGAAGATGATGCTGAAAGAGCAAGAGAAGCTTTAAATGGACAAGACCTTAAGGGCCGTCCAATGAGGATAGATAAAGCAAGACCACCAAAAAGATAAGTGTAAACTAATAACAGCCCCGCATAAAAACGGGGCTGTTTCTCTGTCCGGATAATTTGTCAGTCATTCCAATAAAAACAAAAATTTATAACCATTCTTAAATATAACTATATTTATTATTGTTCGGTTTGCTTTTTATATTCTGACATCATATTAATCATGTCTTGTATGTTCATTCCGCCGGTGCTTTCTATCTTGGATGGATCAAATAAATCAGCTCTAAAGGTTTCATTTATCTTAAAGCTTGTAACAGTTGCTATTGTGGATATTGTTTCATTCATGTGTATTGTGGTTTTGTATGGCACCTTCCAAGATCCTTTTAGTATTTTAAAATCGCTAAATTCATAAAGCATCTTTCCTTGCTGCGGGGAGTTTCCTTCTGCTTTTCGTAAAATCAATTCTTTTTCATCCAGCCAAAGTTTTGTAAAAGCGCTGTTGCTTTTGCTTGCGTCAATAACATAACAATTATTTTTTTCAATCTTTTCGTTTCCGATTATTTTTGCGGTTTCTGCAAGTTCTTTCCACCAGTCTATGCCTGTTTGTGGTTTGTCATTTCGTCCTATGGGTATTTTCTTTTTACCTGTTAATGGAGATATAATCCACATGTTTTCGCTGTCGAATATGCTGATTGTTGTCATTCCTTTCATCTGCGGCGGCAGATTTGCCATGTCTATCTTTGCTTCTACTCTGAATTTGTCTCCTTGAGAGTAAAATACAGCTTCAGTATTGATTTCGCCTTGCGGTGTATAGCTTATTAGACTTTGCTCAATAGTTTTTGTTTTAATTTGGTCCTCAAATCCCGCATATTTGTTATTAATTTTCTTTAGAAGATTTGGCCATGTTTCTGAAAATGCCGGCGACGTAAGTATCAATAAAGATAAGATTAAAGAAAAGATTTTTTTCACAGCGCCTCCAAAAAAAAGTAATGATTTTAATAAGTCACTTAATATTTTTATATTATATAACCATTTTTTAGAAAATGAAAGTAAAAAATATTTGACTAATAATCGATTAATTGATAAAAAGATAGCCTAAATACATTTAAAGAGAGAGCATTATGAAAAAAATAAACCTGCAAATCTTTATTATTCTTTTTATCATTTTAAATACTGCGTATCTTTTCGCTGATTCCATAACAAATTATACAAATGGTAATGAGGCGCAATGTGTATTAGAGGACGGTAATTTTATCTGGTGCGGCACATTGGGCGGCTTAATGAAATGGGATAAAACCAATAAAACATTTATTAAGTATACGACAAAGGATGGCTTAAATAGCAATGCAATAAAGGCATTGGCAAAAGATTCCGGCGGTGATTTATGGGTTGGAACTAATGACGGGCTTCTTAAGTTCGACGGAACAAATTGGATAGACTATACAGATAACGGATACATACAAAGCGGAATTTGCGCTATAGCCGTCGAAGGCTCTGTATTGTGGTTTGGATCAGATGGAAAAGGCATAGTGAAGTATGACGGAAGTGTTTGGACGACTTATAATAAATCGAATAGTCAGTTAACCAGCGATTATGTTTCAGCTATTGCAGTTGATGCAAGTAATAATAAGTGGATAGGAACTGACGATAAGCTTAATAAATTTGACGGCGCAAACTGGGTTTCTTTCAGCAGTCCTACGATAGTCGGAGATAATATTCATGCTGTTGAGGTAGACAGCAGTGGTAATGTGTGGATTGGAACTGATGATGGCGTTGGTAAATACAATGGCTCTAGCGGGTGGGCATCCTATAATATCACAAATACAAGCGGCGGGTTAGGCGAAAACAGGGTGCATTCTATTGACAGCAAGAGCGGTACGTTGTGGTTTGGTTTGAGGGATGGCGGAGCAACAAGGTTTGTGGTTGCAACATCCAGCTGGACAAACTTTAATAATACATTGGCAGGCAGAGAGGTTTATGGCATTGCAATAGACGCAAGCGGGAATACATGGATTGGGTCTGAGAGCGGGCTTAGAAAATACGACG
The DNA here is from genome assembly GCA_043820025.1 of Elusimicrobiota bacterium. Classification (GTDB taxonomy): domain Bacteria; phylum RUG730; class RUG730; order JBDRED01; family JBDRED01; genus JBDRED01. The sequence continues at coordinate 10,808 of JBDRED010000013.1, read as the reverse complement.
GCGCATTTACTCGTTATTTTGACGCAGATACTATTTGCGGAAATTATGTGTATGATGTTTTTGCGGATACAACTACAGGTAAGATATGGTTTGCCACTTCGGATGGCGTGTCGAGCTTTGATGTTACAGCGTCCAGCTGGGTTACATACAATACATCTAACAGCGGCTTGGCGAATAATAATGTTCATTCTGTATTTGTAGATGACAATGGTATTATGTGGTGCGGGTCAAGCGGGGGTATTAATAGTTTTAATGGAAGCGTTTGGTATACATCAACGACATCAAACAGTAAGTTATCTGATAATTATGTAAAGGATATAATTCAGGATAAATATGGTTGGTTATGGACTGCCACAGAAAATGGCGTAAGCAGTTATAGCACTATGTGGTCAAGCTACACAAATTCAAGCACAAGCGGCGGACTTATAAGCGATAAGATTCGCGGCGCTGCGTCTGAAAACTTTAGCGGCGCCCTGTATGATGGTTACAAATGGTTTGCTACAGACCAGGGCGTAAGCAGGTATAGGTCTGACACAGGATGGAGTTCATATACAACGAGCAGCGGGCTTGTGGATAATGATGTATATTCAGCATGTGTCGATAAAGATGGCAATGCATGGTTTGGAACAAAGATGGGGGTCAGTAAGTTTAATGGTTCTTCCTGGACAAACCATTCGTACAATGACAACAAGGATTTGTATTATGTCCGCGCAGTAGTGGGAGATGCAGGCGGAAATATATGGGCAGGCTCAAGTTATGGAGCCAGCAAGTATGATGGAAATGAATGGACATTATATTCTCCGGATGACGGGCTTGTAAACAGGGTAGTGCTGAGCCTTGCTATAGACAAAGACGGGAATCTTTGGGTAGGGACTTCAAACGGAGTGAGTAAGTTTGCGTATAGCGCGCTGCACAATAAGTATATCAAAGGCAAGGTCAGCGATGTGAACGGCCGCGCAATAGAGGGCGCGACAGTTGTGTTAACAGGAAAAACATCTAAGACAACATATACTGATGTGAGTGGAAACTATGAATTGACAGGGATTGGGTATGGTTATCATACAGTTACTGTTACGAAGAAGAATTATGGATTCTCTCCTGAAGATAGATCTGCAATAATAGAACAAAGCGTCAGCGGCTGGAATTTTACAGGCGCATATTCAAGCGCAGATATATCTCCTGCTGAGATCGATATTACATTAGGGGCCGGAGGAAAGAGCGTTACAGTAAAGACGCCTGAATCTAAGAAGGTAAAGCTGATCTCTGAAGCGTCGACTGCTGCTATGAAGGGCGTTCTTAACTCGAGCAAAGGAGACAGAGTAGCAATTATCTTTAGGCCTGACAGGGCTCCTTCTGATTATATTGGTAAAGAGTATGAGATAAAGATTTTTAATCTCGCAGGTGAATTGATAGAGGAGTTTACTAAAACGCCTGAGCAGGGCGATGATATATGGATAACATGGACGCCGCAGAATATTGCGAGCGGAATCTATCTTATTCATGTCGAGGGCGATGGAGTAAAGGATTATAAAAAGGCAGCGGTAGTCAGGTAAGATAGAATACAGAAATCAGAAGAATTATAACCCGGTCCGGCAAAGTGTAAATTTTAGTTTTAAGTTATTATATAGGACAAAGGCAATAAGATGAAAAAGAACATAATACTAGTAAGTTTAATATTTGCGTTTTGCGGCGGAAACGCCTTTGCAAAGCTTGGGGATGCAGGATGGGTAACGCTCAAAAAGGTGCAGTCTCCCAGATTCAGGTCTATTGCAGCTACGTCTCTCACGGGAAGAGATTTAAGCGGCATTTTTTATAATCCTTCGCTGATATCGGAAAATGACAATAAAAGGCTGTATGTAAGCTCTGAGTTTGGGTTTGTGAAAGACACGCTCGGAGGATTTATTTATGCTCAGCCTCTTAAGAACGGGTGTATTTCGGTTACAGGTATGTTCTACGACGCAGGCACAATGGATTTGAATTGGATAAATGATAATGATGTTGAGACTGAAAAGGTTCCTGCTCAAAAAGATTCGCTGTTAATGATTACGTATGCAAGAAAGCTAAAGGAAAAATTATCCGTGGGAATTAGTGTTAAACATATAGACAGCACGATTGCTCGTCAGGTTAGCGCTAATGCCAATGCGGTTGATCTGGGCCTATTATATACTCTGCAAGACGATATGAATGCTGCTTTAAGCCTAAATAATCTCGGTAAGGCGAGCGCTTATGTAGAGAAGGAAGATCCTCTTCCGGCTATATTGTATTGCGGTTTGAATAAAGTTTTTGAGCTAAATTCAATATCTTTAATGCCCGCTGTTGGTTATTCATACAGTTTGAACGAAGGCGCAGGCGTAACCGATATTGGAATAGAGATGGTTTATAATAATTTTTCTATTAACTGCGGATATAAAATTAATATGGAAGACTTAAAACTGCATACCGGTTTTGGGATTATTCATAAGAAGATAAATCTTAATTATGCCTTTGTTCCTTCTTCTTTCTTCGAATCAACACATAGAATAAGTTTAGGATATGAGTTCTAATTTAGTTGTTCGCAATTCCTGATAGACATAATCAAAAAAAAATGTAATTATAAATAAAAGAATATTAATTCTTTATCAGTAAAAAATCATAAAACAGTTTAGTTTTTTTGGAGGTTGCTATGGCAAAAAAGGTTATTGTTTATTCAACGGCAACATGCCCGTTCTGCATAAGATTAAAAGATTTTCTCAGCGAAAATAATGTCGAGTTTACAAATTACGATGTTGGCAATGAGCGGGATAAGGCAAAGGAGATGATTGTAAAATCCGGCCAAAGGGGCGTTCCTGTATTAGATATTGACGGGAAAATAATAGTTGGATTTAACAAAGAAGCTATTAAGGAGGAGTTAGGTATACAATGAAATATGATTTAATGATTATCGGAGGCGGGCCTGCGGGGATAACTGCAAGCATATATGCGGCGCGAAGGAAGATGAAATTTGCCGTTATTTCAGAAAATATTGGCGGACAAACGCTGTGGACAAATAATGTGGAAAATTACACAGGATATCAGTTTATAAGCGGCGCAGACATAGCGAAGAAATTTGAAGAGCATATAAAACAATTTGGTATTAATCTATTATCAGAGAAAGTTATTTCTATTGAAAAAAAGAGCGATGGAATTTACATTAAAACCAATAAGAACGAATATATAAGCAAAACTGTTCTTATAGCTTCCGGAAGAGTGCCGCGGCTTTTGAATGTTCCGGGAGAAAAGGAATATGCGAATAAAGGGGTTGCGTATTGCGCTACATGCGACGGGCCTTTATATGCTGATCAGGATGTGGCGGTTATTGGTGGAGGTAATTCTGCGCTTGATGCTGCGCTCCAGCTTTTGCCAATAGCAAATAAGATATATTTGATTGATACTGCTGACGCTTTGCGCGCTGATCCTGTAATGACTGAAAAGGCATTAAGCAGCGCAAAGGTGGAAGTAATTAATAAAGCAAAGGTTGAAAAAATTTCCGGAGAAAAGTTTGTTACAGGCATAACCATATCTAGTGACGGTGGAGCGAAGCGGGATATAGCAGTTCAGGGCATATTTATTGAGATTGGTTCTGCGCCTGCTGTGGATTTTATTAAAGAAATTAAAAAAAATGAGTCGGGAGAATTACAAGTTAATTGTAAATGTGAGACTTCTGTCGAGGGAATATATTCTGCCGGCGATGCAACGAGTGTGCCCGGGAAACAGATTATTGTAGCGTGCGGCGAAGGAGCAAAAGCGGTAATAGCGATATTTGAGTATTTGAGCAAGAACTAAATTGGCGCGAAATTCTATACAAAAATGAATTGGAAATAATAGCTTCGAACTTTGTTTTATATAAATGTTATAACAGCGCTTTGACTAATAAAATCAGCTTATATAGTATTTGTTAAGCGGGGGATGTATGGCAATTGATCCGATATGCGGAATGAATGTTGACGAGAAAAATGGTAATAGTATTACCTATAAGGATAAATCGTATTATTTCTGCAGTCAGCAGTGCCTGGAAAAATTCAAGAAAGGAAATAATATTACAGATGCGGATAATGTATGCGTCTCATGCGGCGGAGCTAAGAAGAGATTGTTTGGAAATACTATTTTTTTAATGTCAGTCTTGATAATTACTTTAATAATACTTTCATATTTCTTTCCTTTTTTTGAGCCGTTTAGAAGATCTTTCCGGATGTATACGCGCACAATATGGTGGGCGATTCTTTTAGGACTTGTTCTCGGAGGATTGATCGATTATTATGTGCCTAGGGAGTATGTTTCAAAGGTGCTTGCCGCAGGAAAAAAAAGAAGTATTATTTACGCAGTTGTGCTTGGGTTTTTAATGAGCGCTTGTAGTCACGGCATTTTAGCTTTAACAATACAGCTTTATAAAAAGGGCGCTGCTATACCTGCTGTTATTAGTTTTCTTTTAGCTAGTCCTTGGGCAAACTTTCCATTAACGATTATGCTTATCGGTTTTTTTGGCATTACTAACGCATTATTTATAATAATATCAGCTGTAGTAGTAGCTATTATTACAGGATTTGTCTTTCTTATGCTTGATAAAGCCCGGCTCATTGAGAGTAATGCGAATCATGTAAATGTTGCGGAAGATTTTTCTATTATAAGCGACATTAAACAAAGATGGAAAAGTTATAAATTTTCCGCAAGCGGTCTTAGAAAGGATGTTAAAGGCGTTTTAGCGGGCGGCATCTCCTTAGCAAAAATGGTAATGGGCTGGATGCTCATTGGTATGACATTAGCAGGGTTAGCCGCTGCATATGTGCCGCAAAATATTTTTAGGAGCTATATGGGCCCTTCGACTCTAGGACTTTTAATAACGATTATATTAGCCACTATACTTGAAGTATGTTCAGAGGGCACAGCGCCATTAGCGTTTGAGATATTTAGGCAGACCGGAGCTCTTGGGAATAGTTTTGTTTTTTTAATGGCCGGTGTTGTGACAGACTATACTGAAATAGGTCTTTTATGGTCTAATATTGGACGAAAAACAGCGCTTTGGCTGCCTGCTGTCACAGTCCCGCAGGTAATACTTTTAGGTATTTTAGCCAACACATTTTTTTGATTCTCTTAATAATATTTCAATCATCTTTTCTTTACAAAAATGGGTTTATTTAATAAATTAAATGTATTACTTTAGTTTATAGGAGCTGCTGTGATAAAAAATAAAGGGATTTCTTTACTGCTTTTTTTTAGCTTTTTTTGTTTCTTCTGTATCATCTCTTTTTCAATCGCGGAAAATACCAGGGAATTTAGACAGCAGAGATTTGCGGTCAAAGCAAAGGAGCCGCAGACAAAAGAAGAAATTGAGAATGTAAAACAGTTTGAAAAAAAACAAACCGAATACAAAAAAATTAAAACCGCGTATTTAGATTTACTAGAGAAAGAAACAGAGGTTCTAAGAGATTTAAAAAGCTATATCGATGAGCTGACAATAGATAATTATAGAAGAGGCATGGAGTATGTTAAGTTTTTTCCTGATGTTGAAAAGCCTTTAAAATTTCAAAATCAGATTATTGAAGCTATGGGCCAGGGAGATTATGAATCATGTATTAAACTGCTTGATAAAATAAAACTCTCTCTTAAAGAGGCAGAGGGCCTAAGGATTAAGGCAGAGAAGGCAAAAGATAGATTATCTGCGCAAGAGAGGATATTAGATAACTTTTGCGAGGTCAATGCGTTGGATGTAAATGAATATATTAAACAAGGATTTATTTCAGAGCCTAAGATAGAAACAGTCGGCGAGATTAAACTAAAGAATAAATATGATAGTAACGCGTTAATTTATAGTATCAATACTCAGGCAGTGGAATCTGCCGAGAAAATGCTGCAAAAAATATTGGAATATGAGCTGCGGGTGAAACAGGGCATTAAAGAAGACCGGCAAATATTAAAAACTATGCTTAATGATATTGATTATAAAAAAACAGTTGATATGACCGATAAAGAATTTGAATTATATAAAAATGAATTAGACAATAATATTGGTTTGTTGGGAATTGCCAGGTTTGAATCAATGAAGGAAGAATTAAATCATTTGATACCTAGTTTAAAACTTTGGCTTTCCAGAGATTCTGCGGTTATTGTATATTCAAAGAGCGTTATTGAACAGGATAATGCGCTTAAGTTTCTTTATTCTGATTTTTGGGTATCAGGGAGAGGCAAAGAAATTCTGAAAGAAAGAAAGAATAGAAAGGAGAACGCGCCTGTAATATTAAATATTGAAATTTTAAATCATGAAAAAAAGATTTTAAGAAATAAAATTTCTGATAAGGATTTAAACGATAAAAAAAATATTTTCTTGCGGGGCAGGGTTGTGTCAGGCTATGCGGTCAGCGAAGTAGCGATTACAGTAAATAATCAAAATTATAAAGCGAGGCTGGATAATGAGAAAGCGGTTTCAAATACGCATAAAGAAAAAAGCTGGGAGATCGAGTATAAACTGGATGTGTATGGCGACTATGATTTCAAAATCACTGCGCTCGCGGATCCTATGAGAGCTGAAGCGGATTATAAAATTAGTTACAGTAATTTGCTTAATATAAAAAGTAAGATAGAAAATCTTTACGCAAGGCTTATAGACAGCTACAGCACAGATGATGTGGGCGGCATACTTTTATCTTATGATAAAAACTGGAGCGCGTCTAATGGGAAAAAATATATTAATCTGGAAGATAATTTATATCAAATGTTTGCAGATTTTCAAAACGCGGCGCTAAGTATAACCGGAATGCAGATAAATCCTGATTCTTCGGGCGAATACGCGGCTATTGTATCCTACTCATTTAAATTAAAGGCTGAGAGTGTTGATAGTCCGGGAAAACTAAAGACTATGCAGGGAAATATAACTGATTATATTATTAAAAAAGGGAAGTATCTGTTAATAGCTAAAACTAATGGCAGGGAAATAGCGCTTTCCAACTAAGGAACATATTTTTGGACAATAAAACGCGTATAAAAAAAATTATTGCTGTTTTAAGAAAAAACTATCCCTCAACGCGTACAATACTGAAACACACTAATTCCTATGAGCTTTTGATTGCAACCTTACTTTCAGCGCAGTGCACAGATAAACGCGTTAATATGGTAACTCCGATAATATTTAAAAAATATAAAGGGCCTGAGGGTTTTTCAAAAGCGAAGCAGTCAGTTTTAGAGGAAGAAATTAGGTCAACAGGCTTTTTCAGAAATAAGGCAAAAAACATAATTGCTCTCTCGAAAATGCTGGTTAGAGATTATGGAGGCAATGTGCCGGATTCTATGAATGAGCTGGTTAAACTGCCCGGTGTCGCGAGAAAGACGGCGAATATTATTTTATCGTATTGTTTTAAAAAGGCCGAAGGAATTGCTGTTGATACGCATGTAGCAAGGCTGTCAAAGAGGCTTGGTTTAACAAAAGAGATTAATCCTAATAAGATTGAAATTGATCTTATGAATCTAATTCCAAAGAAAGACTGGCTGGACTTTAATTCGCTGTTAGTAGATCATGGCAGAGCGGTGTGCAACGCAAAAAAACCATTATGCAATATTTGTAAACTTAACAAGATATGCCTATATGCCAAAAATAGCGGGCATTCCTCAAAGTAGGATTTAGGGTTGGAGAGGAGTGTCCGCGTAATATCAATAAAAGGAATTTTTATGAAAAACATACCAAAAATAACGATTAAGTTTGCGCAGTCATTAGATGGTAAGATTGCGTCTAAGACAGGCGATTCTAAATGGATCAGCTCTAAGAAATCAAGAAAATTTGCGCACAGCCTTAGAGCAAAGCATGATGCGGTATTAGTGGGAATTAATACTGTATTAAATGATGATCCAATGCTTAATGTTAGGTATGTGAAAGGAAAAAATCCAATACGCGTTGTGCTCGACTCCGGCCTCAAGCTTCCAATTACATCAAAAATCGTAAAGTCAGCAGACAAGATATCAACAATTGTTGTGGGAACATTGGAAAATGGCAGAATGATTGAGAAACTTAATAATAAGGGTATTAATGTAATAATATTAAAGAATAATAAAACCAAAGGTGTTGATTTAAAAGACTTATGCCGGGTGCTCAATAAACTGGGGATAAAAAGTTTATTGGTTGAAGGCGGCCAGGGAATTATAACGTCCTTTATAAAAGAAAGACTTGCTGATACAATTATTGCTGTAACTGCTCCGATAATAATTGGCGGCGGAGTTTCTTTTGCAGGCGATTTAGGTATAAAAAATGTTCGTTCCTCTTATAAACTAAAGTTGAAAAAGATCCGCCAAAAAACCCCGGACCTAATCACAGAGTACAAAATAAATTAATAGCCATGTCTGTGTGGATCAATATTATTATATCTAAGATATGTCAAAGTTACAGATTAGTTTGGTGACTGGGAAATTAATGAGAGTAATTAAAATTATTATAGTTCTCATCTATATGATCTCTTGCTCCGAGTCTTTACAGCGCTGTAATGCAGAACATGCATCTGGTCATACATATGGATTATCACTTTGTTCAATTTTCAAAGAAGGTAAGCTTGATATCGATACGGCAAATGAGTTTGAGGTTAGTCTTAATGCAAAAGGTATAGATAAATACTACTTTTTCAAACGAATGACAGAGATTGAACCGGGTATGAAAAATATTTTAGAAGGAGAAGATTTTACGCTGGTTTTTCCCGAAGAGTTAAGTCTCATGATATTTACCTTTCTTAACTTATCTGAACTAGCTAAAGTATTAGAGGTAAATTGGATTTGGCACAGGATTGGAAATGATCAGAGCATTTGGAAAAAAATGTTTTTTGTCGTATTAAATAAAACTCATCCGATGCTGAGAAGGCTGGTCTTAAATAAATGTGTCGATGATTTCACAAATGATTGGAAAGAAAATCTCAAAAAATTAGTAAAGTGTGATTTGAGGTTTAAGAATTTTTCGCTGTCTTCAAAAGAAGAGTATGACGAAGTTTGTAGTAATTTCGGATTGAATTCATTGCCATTAGCTCAGATTTTACCTAAGTTAAGCAATATTAATGTGAATGTTACTTGTTTTGATGTTGTATGTGTTTTAGGATACTTGTATTCAACTATTTCTGAAAGGTCTGATAAAGATAAAATAATTTCGAAGGTATTTGACAAAATAAGGACATCGCCCGGCGTTTTTGAACTGCATTGTTATTTGACTATGCTAAAATATTTTTACGATACGGCTGACGATAATACATTAAAAACTAGAATATCGGATCAAATTACTTATGTTATGAAGTATGGGAAATTATCTTTTTCAAAATTTAGTAAACCGCCATTTAGCAGAGTGATTGCGAGAGAGAGACTGAGAAATCAAATGCCGCCTCCTTATGAATTCAAGATTACAAGTCTTAGGAAAAAACCCGGGCCGCCTATTCAAAGAGGCTTAACAAGAGAGGAAATGGAAAAAGAAACTGAAGAATACAATAGATATAAGAATATGGCAGTGCTCTGTTATGAGAGTATGGTTTTTCCCCATGATTGGAATGTGAAATCGCTGTTGAGCCATCCGAAAATGATAGAGGATACTATAGCGGCTTCAGAGTTTATAGCAAATCATTCTGAAAGTCATATAAAAGTCGATCAGATTGTTGACAGGCTTATCGCGATGTATAATTTGAATATAGATAGTAAATATAAGTTAAGTATATTGAATGCGCTGCTGATGATTGAGAAAGGTTGCTTATTGAGGAATACTTCAAATGAAGCATTATATTTGAGGCTGAAAATATATAGATTCTTTCTGAGAGTATATGAAACTGATGAATGGCGCTGTCTCTATGATTCCTGTGATGAATACGAACAGAAAATGATAATAATCGAAGGGCTTGCTTACTTGTCGAACCAGATATATCTAGCAACGCTTGCCCCGCACCCATTAGACAAGCTGTTTGCTTTGTATAATACGGCCGATGATGTAAAAATAAAGACAAGTATATTAATTAGACTAAGCAGTGTTTTAAACAGAAGAAATAGTAGTATGACGAATCGGGCTTTGGAATACCTGAGAAAGCTTTTACTGGAAGAAGATTGGAAAGAAATAAAAAGATACCATCCCATGCAGCTTAATAAGGAGCTAAAAAATGTGTTTTTTAAGGTTGTGGAAAACACAGAAAATATTAAATCAAAATTTGATTTAATATATATAGTTTTAATGGTATTTGATGATAGCGCAGACAATAATTCGACTGAAGATGGCGTAATATCTGCTTTAAAAAATATTAGATTGAGTAGAGAAAAAGATAGTGTCCCATCTCGGGGGTTAAGTTTGGATTTGATGCAGAGCAAATTGGGATCCGGTCTTAACGCGCTGGAATGTTTTATTAGTGTTTTAAGAGTCTGTGCAAACCAGGAAATTAGAAAACCGCGTTATGGCAGGCTTTATGGTAAGGAGATAGAAGTCAAGCCTGAACCTGTGGGGACTAATATACACTATTTTTATAAATCAGCTTGCTGCGCATAATCACTGCCTGGCTAGGGCTCGAACCTAGACTTCCCTGATCCAGAGTCAGGTGTGTTACCAATTACACTACCAGGCAATAAGTAATAATATGTTGCATATTAAAGCAAAAATCCTCGGATAATGCAATGAAAACTCGCTGATTGTCGTAGCAAAGTGATAATGTTAATTTCTGGCAAAGTAGAAATGTTAATTTTCTGATAAACTAAAACCTCCAAATTTAGGAGGTTTAAAAATGCAGGAGAACATTACTATGAGCCAAAAAGAATTATCTAAAGTCGAAATTTTATCTAAAGTTTTAGAGGGCAATATGCAA
>JBDRED010000012.1:0-10972 GCA_043820025.1 Elusimicrobiota bacterium | reverse complement strand
AGGAATCTTCGATAGATATCAATTTGGCGAAGATATTAAGCTTAAAAATGAGGATAATATGGAGTACCGGATTCCCGCAGGAGTTTACTCGGCCATAAGCTGGGCGGGAATGACAGATTATGATTCCCCGGATACTCTCGAGCTTTCCTGCGCGCCGTCACAATATGCTGTTATAAACAGAATAAATAAAGCTTTAGTGACTAGTATGACAGTTGATGAAATAAAAAGCTTCTTTAAAGGTATGCAGAAAATATTGGGAGAAAATAAATTAAATGACTGCAAGGTAATTGACGAAAGAAGAAAGGATTATCTTTATATAAATATAGAGTTTAGTTTAGATAATAAGGCGTTTAAAACAGAGTTTAGAACTCAGTATACAGGAACGACTGATGAGCGTGTATTAAGATTATATTCAACAATACCTGTGTTTTTTAAAGATGTTGAAGAGATTGTATACAACATATTTCATCCTTTGGCTGTTGAATTAGAGACTATGGCTTGGGCTGCAGGATTCACACAGCTGAATGTTGATAGTAATGAGCTGTTAGCGCCTAATGCTGAGGACACTGAGGATCCATTAATATATTTAGGCGAGGATCATAACCCGATAATTACAGAAAAGGGATTAAAGGTTATGCAGATTACAAAACTGCTTTGCAACAAGGATAAAGAAAAATTTCAAAAAATTAAAGATGAATTATATAAACATGAAGCGATAGAGGGTCTGCTTGTGACTTTACATAAGTTTAAGAATTATTATATTGCTGAAAATAAAAGAAAGTATGAAAAAGAAATCCCGGAAATTCGGGCTGTCAGCGCACTTCTGGAAAAATTGAGCGAACTTATGAATAATGCAGATAAGCAGGGGATTTGGATAATGGTGGGAGGCGAAGTAGATTCGCATGTTTATTCGATGCAGTATGCCGGTAGTGAGTTTAAGTATTATTCAATGTTTGTATTGCCTGCGATACTTAACTTATTGAATAGAAATTATGAGAATTCAGAAAAAGATATGAAAGTACTTAAGGACTGGAGTGGTTTTGATGAAGATATAGTTTTATCAATATGTGGAATGTTTCCGGCTGGTCTTATTGAAAGAATGGCTAAAGGCCCAATAGTTTATGAAAGGATTATAAAAGCAGTAAAAGAATATGTGTATGTTGAGAGGGAGCATTATGATGGTTTAAAGGAAATCGCAAGATACAGAAAAACCGGAAGCTGGGAAAAAAACGAGCCTGTAGATGTTGAGATAATGAGGTCGCCTGTATTGGATATTGGATTAATGGAAGAAGTTTTAAAATCTAATAAACTATTATTTGCGATGATGAAGTTAAAGCATTGTTTGGGAAATGATTTAAGGTTTGTTAGAGAGATAATAAGGCCTGTATTTAACCTGCCAATAAGCCGGGCGCTTGACCAGATAAGGCATGAGCTGGTAAGACACGGTATTGATGTGGATGGTATCTCTGAATTTGATATAATACAGATAATTAAAATACGCGAAGCTGTATAATACAATTAATATTTATATAGGAATCCCCGTCCGGCATGGGGATTTTGAGTGGTCCTGCGAATATATTTCTATTTAGCTTTATATTTAAATTATTAAATTACATGGGAATGCTTAGAGAATAACGGAGCAATATTTTTATGTTTAAAAATATAATCTCATTATTAAATTCATCTCAAAAGTCTGCAAGGATTAAGGTCAGCGGCCTTACGTCTTCCGGGACTACATATCTTTCCGCAATTCTTACTAAGGAATCTAAAAGCAGTGTTATATTAGTGGTGGATGACACAGTTGACCTGCCGCATATTTCCGAGGAGATGGAGTTTTGGACTGAGATTTTGCATATTTCAGCTAAAGTATATTATGTGCCCGGCAGGGAAAGCATGCAGAGGCCGGCTTTTCTGTATAATCTTCTACATGATAATCATAAAAAGATAGTCATAATTAATAGCAGCAGCGTAAAAGATATGACTATTTCTGAAAAAAATCTGTTAAATGAAATTGTTAAGGTTAGTGTCGGCGCTGTAATATCCAGGGCGCTATTCATAGAAAAGATGGCTTTATTTGGGTTTTCGCAGGAAGATGAAATAAGCCAAAGAGGAGAGTTTAGTATCAGAGGCGAGATAGTTGATATTTGGCCGCATGAAGAAAATCTTCCGATGCGCGTGTTATTTGATGAAGACACGATTGAAAGCATTTATTCTTTTGATCCTGTTACGCAGAGGTCAAAGGCAAAGGCAGAGTCATTTGATATACTCCAAGCGAATGAAAGGCCGGATGTTTCGATCTTTAGTTATTTTCCGCAGGATGAATATATTTTGTGTTATGGCAGTACATACTCAAAGGATTTTGAAGATATTTTTTCAATTTATAAGAGAGTGTCGATTGAGCCGTTCGCTCATGCGGGCATAATCGACTGCGCTATGCAGCCAATGATAAATTTTCAGGGTAATTGGGATTTTTTTGTCCGCGAGTTTAAGCGCTGGATAGAGGATGGTTATGCGGTCACAATAGTCGCGTACTCGGAAGGCGAGCTAAAAAGACTTACAGCGCTTCTTTCTCCTGACGTAACAGCGGAACATAAGGTATTATTTTACAGAGGATATGTTAGAACGGGCTTTATAGCGCATAGTGAAAAAATTGTTGTGGTAACAGAGCATGAAATATTTAACAGATATAAAGATTATGACGGCCGCGTGTTAGAGACAAGAGTTACGGAAGATACCGATGTGTTTAAGGATACGGATATTGATTACAAGGTTGGCGACTATGTAGTGCATTCAAAATATGGAATCGGAAAGTTTTTAGGCCTTAATCGCGTGGCTTCGCAAGACAGCGTCTCTGATTTTATAACCATAGAATATGCAGGCCGTGATAAATTATATGTGCCGTTATATGATTTTACATTAGTGCACAGATATGTGAGGCAGGATGATTTCGCGCCTGTTTTGCATATTCTAGGCAAAAAGACGTGGGAACGCGCAAAGGAACGTGTTGCAAAAAGAATAAATGAAATGGCAAAACAGATAATAGAAATGCAGGCAAAAAGGAAAACAATAAAAGGCATACAATTTTCATTAGCGCAGGCCGAGGAAAAGGAATTTGCCGATTCATTTATCTACGAAGAAACTCCTGATCAGAAGCGGGCTATTAATGATGTTTTAAAGGACATGGATTCTTCTGCGCCTATGGAACGGCTGGTATGCGGCGACGTGGGGTATGGAAAGACAGAGGTTGCTCTTCGCGCGTCATTTAGAGCTGTGATGAACAGCAGGCAGGTGGTTATGCTTGTTCCTACAACTCTTCTTTGCGAACAGCATTTTAACACATTTAAAGAAAGGTTTGCGGATTACCCGATAAATGTCGCTATGCTTTCAAGGTTTCGTAGTGAAGGCGAGAGGAAAGAGGTAAGGAAATCTTTAGGCAGAGGGGATGTTGATGTTGTTATATCAACGCATGGTATACTTCGCGATATGCCTAGGTTTGCTAATTTGGGACTTGTGATAGTTGACGAGGAACATAGGTTTGGAGTAAAGGATAAAGAGCGTTTAAAGGATATGAGCGCAAAGATAGATATTTTGATGCTTAGCGCTACGCCTATTCCCAGAACATTATCAATGGCAATGAGCGGAATTAGGGATATTTCTGTGATTGAAACTCCGCCTCCGTCGAGAAAGAGCATTACAACTTACATTGGGCCTTATGACCCGCAGGTGGTAAGAGACGCGCTGGTTTTTGAAAAACGAAGAGACGGCCAGGTTTTTTATGTATATAACAATGTTGAGCGTATGAAAAAAAAATATGACGAGATATTACATCTGGTGCCGGACGCCAGAGTAGCAATAGCGCACGGCCAAATGCATAACAGCGATTTGGAACGCGTTATGCACGCTTTTTTAAATAGGGAGATCGATGTGCTTCTTGCTACTACGATTGTTGAGTCAGGGCTGGATATTCCATCTGTTAATATGATGATAATCGACGGAGTTGAGTCGCTGGGCCTGGCTCAGCTGTATCAATTGCGCGGGCGTGTCGGACGGGGATTTGAAAAAGCGTTTTGTTATATGCTCTTTCCTCAGGGGGTTACTCTTTCGGATAATGCGATAAAGCGCTTAAAAGCAGTTCAAGAGTTTGCAGGATTAGGAGCAGGTTTTAAGCTGGCTTTGCGAGACCTTGAAATTAGAGGCGCAGGCAATCTTTTAGGCAGAGAACAGCATGGTTATATTAAAGAAATCGGATTTGAGCTTTATTGTTCTATGCTCAATAAAGCCTTGCATGAATTTAGGGATGGTGAAGGCGAAGATGATTATAATCCGGAGTTACAGATTAATGCGCGCGCGTATTTTCCTGATGATTATATAAAAAGTCCGTCTCTGAGGATTGGTTTTTATAAAGCGCTGCTCAGCTGTAATTCAAAAAATGATATAAATAATATTAATGAAGAACTTGTAGATAGGTTTGGCCCTATTCCGCGCCAAGTCTCCATTCTTTTGCTTTTGGCAGAAGTTAGAATTCTGGCGAAACATAATAAAATAGCGTTAATACAAGAACAAAAAACTGATATTAGCATTAATTTCAGGCCGGACGCTGAAATTCCGGTTGAGAAATTAATAAAAATGGCAGAAAATATGGCAAATAATTTTGGATTTGATCCTGCTAATGAAAGAACGATTCTTATAAAGAATATCAGCAAAAATGACATAGAAAAGCTGAATACGCTAAAAAAACTCTTGCAAGCAATTGGCTAATTTAATAATGTATAAAAGTATAGAATATAGCCCTGCCTGAAGGATGGGGTAAAAATACAGAATTCAGAATCGAAGGAGTAATTATGATTAAAAAAATGTTTATTCTAGCGCTAAGTTTATCAGTAAGCATGCTGATACTGACCGGCTGCGGAAAAGGAAAGATCGTCGCAAAGATAGGTTGTTCAAAGATTACAAAAAATGAATTTAATGAAAAGATTAACGCGCTTCCTGATTACTATGGCGATTTCTTTAAGACTGAGCGTGGGAAGAAGGAATTTTTAGACAGTATGGTTCGTGAATATATAGTTGCTGAAGCAGGGCGAAAGAGTAAGTTGAATAAAGACAAAGACTTTAAAAAAGAAATGAAGGATTTTGAAAATCAGCTTTTAATCACAAAGATGATCACTAAGCTTAAGGAGAAAGATCTGGCTGTCGGCGAGGAAGATGTAAAAGCTTATTATGATGAGAACAAAGCGTATTATGACAATCCATACAGAGTAAAGGTCTCTCATATTCTTGTGAACACAAAGAAAGAGGCTGATGAATTAGTAAGCGATCTGGCTGCCGGCAGAGATTTCGCTGACCTTGCAAAGGAAAATTCAATAGATAACGCGACAGCTTATAAGGGCGGAGATATTGGTTTCTTTATGAAAGGGGAATTAGCTCCTGATTTTGAAACTGCCGCGTTTTCATTAAAAAATATTGGCGATGTTTCAGCGCCTGTTGAAACAAAGTTTGGTTACCATCTAATAAAACTTACAAACCTTGAGCAAATGAAGCCGCTTACTTTAGCTGATGTATCAGATAATCTTGGAGCCACATTAGAAAGAAATAAATTTGATAACTGGTTAGAAAAGCAGAAGAAGAAGTTAAAGGTTAAGGTGAAATACGCTGTTTTAAACCGGGAAGAAAAGTCTAAGGAAAAAAAAGAAGCGGAGGTGACAGAAAATGAGAAATAAGTTTTTTATATCAGTTTGCGTTTTATTAATGCTTGATTCGCTGGTATTTGCTAAGGTAGTTAATAAGACCGTAGCTGTAGTCGGAAGCGAGACTATTTTATTGTCTGATTTTGATAATGTTGCAAACCCGATAATCGAGCAGTATAAAAAGGTGAATCCACAGTTTACTACCGCTAACGAAAAAGAATTAAAAAATGAGATATTAACTCGAATGGTTGAAGAAAAACTGATGCTGCAAAAGGCAAAGAAAGAAAATATAAAGGCATCAAAGCGCAAGACTGAAAAGCTTATGACGCAGGTTAAGTCGCAGTTTAAATCTGATAGCGAGTTTGAGGAAGAATTAAAGAAAGACGGAATGACAATAAAGGATTTTGAAGCAAAGATTGACGAACAGGTTATGATGACAGATCTTATCGAGAAAGAGGTCAAGGCTAAGGTTGAAATACCTACTGACGCAGAGGTGGAAACATACTATAAAGAAAATGAAGATAAGATGGTTGAGCCTGAGCGCGTAAGAATCAGGCATATACTTGTTAAGGTTGACGCAAATGCAGATAAAAAAACAAAGGATGAAGCATTAAAAGAGATAGAAAAAATAAAGAAGAAGATTGATAAAGGCTCGGATTTTGCTCAGCTTGCTAAAGAAAATTCTGATGATACAGTAAGCGCGGAACGCGGAGGAGATTTAGGGTTTTTCTTGCGAGGCGAGATGGTGCCGGAGTTTGAGACAGCGGCTTTTGCTTTGGAAGTGGGAAAAACAAGCGGTATTGTTGAGACGCCGTTCGGCTATCATATACTTCGCTGCGAAGAAAAACGCACAGCGCAGAAAAGAACGCTTAATGAGGTAAGAGAATATTTAAAACAGGTTTTATCACAACAGCGTATGGAAGAAAAATATGTAGAGTGGATAGCATCTTTGAAAAAAGCCACAAATATAACGATAAATGAATTTTAAGTTAGATGTATAACAAAAGTCTTAGAGGGGAACCTGCTGAAATAAGGTTCCCCTCTTTTTATTTAAAGCGGATTTTAATGACGAGGGTTTGATGAATACAATAATTATTACTATGGGAGAGCCTGCCGGAATAGGTCCGGAGATATCACTTAAGGCCGCTGTGTCTGCGGAAATAAACAAGGAATGTATACCGGTCATTATTGGCGATATCGGCGTTTTAAAACAAGGCCTCAAAATTTCTTCTCTTGAACATGTCAAATTAAATGAAATTAAATCACATAATGATATAGTTTATGAAAAGGATACTATAAATGTATTTTATCCTGAATTATATAGATTAAAAAAGACGCGTTTTAAAGCTCCTGACAATTCCACTGCTCTTGCTTCCTTTCATTATCTTGAGGAAGCTGTGAGGCTTGTAAGGTCAGGTTTAAGCAACGCGATTGTAACAGCTCCTATTTCAAAGGATGCGTGGGTAAACGCGGATCTGCCGCATTCTGCTCATACTGAAGCTTTGGCTGTTATGACTGATACTGAAAAATTTGGAATGATTTTCGTAAATCCGCAGATAAAGGTAATACTGGTTACCAGGCATGTGCCTATCAAAGATGTTTCAGAAAATATTAATGTTCATTCTTTAAATCAAGCGATGTATATAGGAATAGATTTTTTAAATAGTTTAGGATATGATAAAAAAAATATAGGTGTTTGCGGCCTTAATCCGCATGCCGGAGATAATGGAGTATTAGGCAAAGAGGAGATAGCGGAAATAAAGCCGGTTATAGATAAGTTTATATCTGAAGATGTGCGTATTATAGGGCCGTATTCAGCAGATAGTATTTTTAAAAAAGCATTGGATGGCAATGTTGATATTGTTGTGGCAATGTATCATGACCAGGGAATATTGCCGCTAAAGGTTTTATCATACTATAAGTGCGTTAATATTACTCACGGACTGCCATTTGTGCGCACTTCGCCCGGGCAGGGCGTAGCTCTTGATATTGCCGGAAAGGGAATAGCTAACCCGGAATCTATGATAGAAGCAGTTACATGGGCAAATAAACTTTTGTGTAAATAATTTTTGTCTCTCTCCTTTTAGGGAGAGGGTTATGGCTTGTCCTCGCGAATAGTCTGTGAGGGAAGGGGGGCTATGAAAAAGGTATTGTTAATAAACAAAGGCAGAGCATATCTGCCGGAAATTCAGGCATACAAGAAATATTTTAATGATAATATTAATTTTAATTTTTATGATTCACAAGACATATCCGATTATAATCAGAACGAGTTTGATATACTTTGGTATTTTATGGGAATAGACACAGCGAATCATAATAAGATAGTTGTGCATGAATATGGCTCCTTATCCGCAGGCGTTTTTCCGCGCTTGAAAAATAATATAAAGAAGGTGATAAATAAAAAACCTGATTTAAGAATATTTTTAAATAATGCTGTAAAAAACGGGTTCAATTTTTCAGACGATGTTCCGTTTTGTATGCGCGATATGGGGGTTGACGATATTTTTTATGCAGAGTCCGGCGATAAAGAATACGATTTTGTATATATAGGCCAGATTACAAGGGAAAGGCAAATAGATAAGCTTTTGGATGTTTTTAAGAATAAATTAAAAAATAAAACAATACTTTTGATCGGCAGTGTTGAGGATGAATTAAAAAAAGCGTATTCCTGTGATAATATAATTTATTTTGGCAGACTTCCATATTATGATATTCCAATAATTGCTTCAAAGGCAAGATATGGAATCAATTTTGTTCCTGACAAATATCCATATAATAAGCAGACATCAACAAAACTTTTGGAGTATTGCGCTATGAACTTAAATATTATTACTTTATCATGCGATTGGTCTCTTAAATTTGAAAAACAACATAATGCGGCTTTTTATAATTTAACAAATGATCTAAGTAATTTTGCGATGAATGAGATAGAAGATTTTGAGTATAAGACTCCGGATATAAGCGATTTGACATGGACAAATATTATAAAGAATTCAGGAATAGAAGAGGCGCTGAGGAAGTTAGTATAGTAAATATAATTCCTAATTAGCTCAGTAACTCATGAAACTTTTTCAGGCGGTTTATGTTATATAATTTTAATTTTAAAAAAAGATGGGGCCAGAATTTTTTGGTAGATCAAAATATAGTTAGAAAGATTATTGAGTCTGCGGATGTCTCAGCCAATGATAATATTTTAGAAATAGGCCCGGGCGACGGATTTTTGACCAAATTCTTGCTTGAAAAATCTAAAACCGTTACAGCTATTGAAATTGATAAAAAACTTTTCGCATTTTTAACAGATAAGTTTAAAAATTTTCCAAGTCTTAATTTGATTCAAGCTGACGCTTTGAAATATGATTGGAATGCAATGTCAGGCGTTATAAATAAGGTTGTCGCGAATATTCCTTATCAGATAACATCTCCATTAATTTTTAAATGTATTAATGAACTGCCAAATTGCGAAAGATATGTGTTTATGATTCAAAAAGAGGTGGCAGACAGGCTGGCTGCAGGCCCTGACTCAAAGGAATATGGAGCATTCTCAGTAGTTGTTCAGTCTGTATGGGATATAAAAAAATGTTTTAATGTTTCTCGGAATGTGTTTAATCCCAAACCAAAGGTTGATTCGGCTGTTATTTGCGCCGGTCCGAAAAAAGACATGTTGATCGCTCAATCTGAAATTACCGGCTTTGGGAATATGATGAAGTTCGTATTTTCAAAACGCAGAAAGGTTTTACTAAATGTGCTGGCAAAGGAGTACAATATCAATAGAGAGGTGCTTCAGGTGTTCTGGAAAGAAAGGTCTCTCCTCCTGACATGCCGAGCTGAAAATGTCCCTGTAAAAACTTGGAATATTTTATTTAATTTAATAAAAAAAGCTGTCAAGGCAAAGCGAAAATGTTAATTTTTCAGCAAAGTAGAAATGTTAATTTTTAGGAATAAAAATTTCTGTGATTGCTGATGTAAAATTTGTCCATGTAAGACTTTTTAGATTTTTTGTAATTACAATGCTTTGCAAGTTTTTGTAATTGTTTTTGATTATGTTTAGCTCTTTGTAAATCTTTTTCTGTAATTTCTTGAAAGCGTAAAACTTTATCTTTAGTAGAAATTTGTAATTCACCATCAAGAGATTGTTTAATTAAAACTTTTTTGTGCTTCATTGAAATAGTTCTGTTAAGAAGAAGAAATAATCTATTTTGCCAAGAGATAGTAAAATCAGGGGCAATAGTTCTAGTGTCAGAAATAACAAAAGACCATTTAAAATCAAAGTTATTAGGAATAGGTTTGAATAAAGAAATATTAGATTTAGGAAGTCTTGCGAATTTAGAATTATGTTTAGGCAAAAAAGTTGTATCTAAAAAATCATTAGCATCTTTGATATTAGAAATATTATTAAGCCTAAGTTCTTTAACAAGTCTGTCTTGAAGAGTTTCGCCAGCGCGTTCGACTCTGCCTTTAGCTTGAGGAGAATGAGCAAAAATGAGTTCAATATGTAAAGAAGAACAAACTTTAGCAAATTGAGTTTCAGCTCTTTTAGCTTTTAAGAGTTCATCAACAGAAGGTTCTCTGGTAGTTAAATAAGTAGAGTGTTTGTCTAAATAAATAGATTTAGGAATACCATAAAGTTTAATAAAACGCATAAGAGAATCAAGAGCAGGAAAAGTGCCCTCATATTCATAAAATCTGGCATAAACTTCGTTGGTAGCATCATCAATATAAATCATAAGGCAAAGTTCTTGATCTAAGCGATTTTCAAACCAATGATGAGGAGAACCATCAAGCTGAACCATTTCACCGAAATGATCTTTACGTTCACGCCAAACATGGCAAACAGAACGATTGGATTTACGAGTTGGATAAGGAATATTATTTGATTTTAAAATTTTTCTAAGCGACTCTTTGCTGATAGAAATATTATTAAGTTCTAGTAATTTTTCACAAGCAAAAGTAGGACCGAAATCATAATAATATTTTTTGTAAATAGAAATAATTTTATTAATAAAAGTCTGAGGAAATTTATTGTTAGAAGCATTGCCTCTGTTTTTATGAACTAAAGCAGCATGAATATTAGAACTTCTAGCTTTTTGAATAATACGGTTAACATGAACAGTAGATAGATTTAATAATTTACTAGCTGTAACTTGTTGCATATTGCCCTCTAAAACTTTAGATAAAATTTCGACTTTAGATAATTCTTTTTGGCTCATAGTAATGTTCTCCTGCATTTTTAAACCTCCTAAATTTGGAGGTTTTAGTTTATCAGAAAATTAACATTTCTACTTTGC
>JBDRED010000011.1:0-44931 GCA_043820025.1 Elusimicrobiota bacterium | reverse complement strand
AATATAGGAATTTAATGTTTTTGCTCTGCTTTTTCAGGAGCGGTTTAGAAGTACTGCGCAGTAAAAAATAAAGCGCTGCGCTGTGTGAGCCCTGCCGCATCTTCAAATAAGGCCTGACTTTAGTCAGGGCGTAACTTGGCTAGGTTTATTGTTAACTCCGGCAGGGCGAGTAAGGGCGCAGAGCATTTAAGGATGTTTTGTGTGGATGTTAATTTACAAAGTTGCCATATATAAAAAAAACGGGGACCTCTGGAGGGATAGAGGGAGCCCCGTAAAAAGGCGCGCTATTGCGCGCCTATAAAACATATTTTATGTTTATATCTTCTCCGTCTTTTTAGGTATTTCCTGATCCTTAGTCTGTTCCTTTATTTCCTTTATTGACTGATTTAATTTTTCATGCGATTTTTTCAGCATCTCCAATGTTTTCTTGTGTGTTGGAGCTATCTCAAGAAGCTTATTAAATTCAATAATTGCTTCGCTGTACCTAGCTTCATTATAATAAACTTCCCCTCTGTTATACATTACGTCAACTCTATCTTGTTTAACGCCCTGGCCGAACCTCATACTTAGCCCGATACGATGCGTATCTCCAAGGTCGCCATAATCAGCAAACGCATAATCTAATTGAAATGCGCTTGCCTTTATTCCTAAACCTGCCCTAAGCCCGCTTCCAATATCTATACCTGTTCTATAGCCGGTTCTCACTGCTATCATATCCTTTATCCAATACTCTACGCCTCCGCCAAAGTACATGTCATTATCATTTGGCATATTAGCGTCTAACGCCGCAGTAAACTTCTGACCGAAAAAGTCTTTTGTATAGCCTGTTCCCAGTTTAATTGTCCTTGGCAGACTACCTGCTTCATCAATGAATGTCATGCTTGTTCCAAGGTTTTGAACAGCAAGGCCGAATGAAACTCCATTGTCTAACGGATATAATAGTCCAAGATCAGCGCCAAACGCTGTAGCTGTAACAGTATCCAGCCTTTCAGATAGATACTTTAATGTTATACCGCCATAAATCTTCCTGTAAAGCCTGCGTCCATACGCTGCTGAAACAGCCATATCAGCTGAATCAACCATTGATGTAGGCACTCCGCCTGCGTCATAACCCTGGAATGGCTCAACCGAAAGGTAATTAACAGCAAGCGCTACAGTTCCATAATTCTTTTGTATTCCATCCTCTGTTGTCTTTCTTATGGGAACTGCTCCTGCCACATACTGGCTTGCAATTTCCTGGAACCATTTATTATACATGCAGTGCGCTTCTATATCAGTAATGCGCCCAAGTCCTGCAGGGTTCCAGTACAATCCATTTATATCGTCTGAAACCGCTGTTTGAGCCTCGCCCATAGCAATACCGCGCGGACCTACGGCAATCTTTAAAAAATGCATGCCTGTTTTACCTGAAAAGCCTGCCCATGCATTTGATATAAATAGACATACAGCCACAACCACGCTGATCTTTATTATCCTTTTCATAACCCCCTCCTTCTGAGAACACCATCTTTTTTTTCTTTGTTCTCTCACTAATAATCAAACATCCCCATGCGATGCATGCTAGAAGAAATTATGAAGTTTTTGCGAAATTTAAAGCCGTAATACTCCCTTATTTATAAGGCTTTTCTATAACTTATGAAGTTTTTATGATGGAAACATGAAGCTTGAATGAATAGAATTATTAATTTGCGCATTGCATATAACGCAGGTCTTTTGTATCTATTACTAATGCGGAATCCTTTAAGCCTCTTATCTTAAGCAATAACATTAATCCAATTTGAGCGGCAGGATTATTCGCAATACCTTTAATCTCGTGAGATATCACTATCTGATTAAGCGCTGATTCAGTTTCAAGCTCCTCTTCCTGAGCATAGATTATACCCGGAGCGTCTTTTTCTTTATTAAATATTATTAAAGCATCCCTCAGACTTCTATATTATTAACATCGCGTCGCCGTAACTATAAAAACGATAATTCTCTTTTATTGCTTCTTTATATATTTCTTTTAGACGTGTTATTGAATGATCGATATATTTTTTATCGCCCAGTTTTTTATATCCTTCTGCTATGAATGCCGATACCAAAAGCAGCGGCGTTGACCTCGGCACATGCAGATTTGTTATAAGCATATCAATATTAAAACTAAATCCGGGGTATATAAATAAATCCGCTTCGCAGTCTTTGTTTCCTGTTTTAAAAAAAGCCTCTACTGCGCGCGTTGTTGTTGTTCCTACAGTACATATTTTTTTATTATTTTTATGGCAAGCAGTTAATTTTCCCGCAAGTTTATCTGATATTGAATATCTCTCAGGCAGCATCTTATGATTTGTTATATCGTTATTTACTATCGGCTTAAATGTGCCGAGGCCGACATGCAGAGTTAATGATTCAATATCCGTTCCTCTTTTTTGTATTTCATTTAGAACATTGCGCGTAAAATGCAGTCCTGCTGTCGGCGCTGCAATAGACCCCTCTTTATCGGCATATATTGTCTGGTATCTTTCTTTGTCATTTTTATCTATCTCTGGATTCTCTTTGCGCCTCTTTATATATGGAGGCAGAGGAGCCCTGCCAAATTTATCAAGATAATTATAAAATTCGGCTCTTGATAAATTAAATTTAAAATCCATTGTATCTGCATTACTGCCTATAATTTCCGCTGTAACATTATCATTAAAATCTACGAACTGCCCAAGACCCAGCTTTGCGCGCCTTGTTAGAACAGAGAATGTAATGCTGTCTTTTGTAAATGTTTTTTCGTTAATAAGAATAATTTCTATCTTTGCTGTGCCTGCTCGTTTTTTACCAATCAGTTTAGCGTGCATAACCTTTGACGTGTTTCTAACCAGAAGGATATTTTTATTAAAATATTTTGTTATCTCATGGAATTTTAAGTGAGTAATTGTGTCATCCGATCTGTTGTAAACAATAAGCTTTGATTCATCTCGCATTTTAGCAGGCTCTTGCGCTATAAAACATTCCGGAAGAGCAAAATCAATATCATTTAGACTTATTAAAGTTTGTCCCATTCCTTCACCTTTGTCCCGGGGAAATAAAAATTTAATATTTCCTTCCAAGAATGGCCCTTGTCAGCCATGCCTTTAATGCCGTATTGGCACATTCCTATTCCGTGTCCCCAGCCCCTGCCTCGAAAAATTAATTCTTCGCGTTTATTTTCCGGCTCAACCAATGTGCTGTACAAAACATCGTAACCTATTATTGCCCTAAACTCAGTTCCTTTTAAAATGATCTTACTGTTTTCAGAAATCACCTGTATCTTTTTTATCCTGCCTGTTTTTGTCCATTCCTTAACCTTCACGCCGGATATCTGATCCGCATCATAACCTGCTTTTTTCATTTTTTCTGTTATCGTTTTAAAACTAATATGTGTTTTCCATTCTTCCTTAGGGTTGCCCTTGCAATAATTACACCGCCTGCCTCTTAGATATTCCGGCACAACGCCATTGTATGGCCACACATTTTTTACGTTTTCCGTATTACCGCCGCAAGCGCTGTGATAAAAAACCTGCGCTAATTCATTCTCGTAACTTATAACCAGCCCTTTTGTCTCGTTAACAGCGTCATTTGTCCTGACATCCTCTGCGTCAACTCCGCCATATACCTGGCAATGCTGTGTGTCACAAAGATTATAACCTTCTTTTTCATGCCTGTTTAGATTTCTAAGAGTATATGTTCTGGCAGCCACAGCCTGCGCTTTTAGCGCGTCCTTTGGCCATGAAGGAGATATCTCCCTGCCAATAATCCCATACAAATAATCCTCAATATCTAATTCATTAATAACTTCAAACATATTGCGCTTCTCTTTAACAAATATACTTCCTCTGTATGTTTTCTCATTTATTTTTAACATACCCTTCGCATTTTGAGAAGATAAAAATATTTCCTTTCCTAAAACCTTCAGGCCTTTTATTACAATATTACCTTTATACAATCCTAAACTATACGCAGTGTCCTTTTGTAAAGTAAGTTTTTCTTTTCCATTATCGTAGACTTTAAAGTCGCAGTTTAACGGTTTTAATTCCAGCTTATTAGTCTGTTTGATTGATAAACCTATTTTAACCATCCTGTTTGGCATACTCCTCTGTCTAATAATTTTACCGTCGTCTCTGTATCTATATTTATAAGTTGGCACGCATCCGTCAAACAACAATATAGCAAATAATAGAAAAATTATATATCTTAAACCCTGCTTTTTTATCATACAGCCGCCCTCTCCTTGTTATACCTTTCTTCAATGCTGAATATACATCCACAGTACTTTTGTTTATATAATCCTAACGGTTTATATAAATCAATCCCCTTCTGCCAGCCGGTTCGAAAATCATTATATAAAAATTTAAGGCCGTATTTTTCCGCGATGGTTTCGCCTATTTTTTTTATCAGGTCATGATATTGATACTTACTGTATAATAACGTTGTAGAAAATAATTCAAAACCTTTTTCTTTTGCAAGCTTAGCGGTTCTTTCCAGCCTTAGCCTATAACAAAGCCTGCACCTGTTTTTTTTATCTTTAACCAATGATTCGAATGAATTCTCATCACCTTTTATATAATCAAACCATTCGTGAATATCATAATCATCCTCAATTAATGGAAGGTTTATTTGTTTCGTGTATTCGCGGAGCGCGTCTCTTCTTTCAATATATTCATTATATGGATGAATATTAGGCGCTGTATTATATATTGTTATTTCGTATTTATCTTTCAGCGCATCATACGGGTACGCAAGGCACGGGCCGCAGCATGAGTTAAGAAATAGTTTTTTCTTCATCTAATATCCTCGTCTTCAAAATTGTCCATTTGATTTCTTACTATTTCTAAATGAGATCCAAAAAAGAACAATAATAAATTTACTCTATCGAGCCTAACCGTTGGCTTTCCTTGCTCTAATTCCCTCAAAAACCTTAACCCAACACCAGCTTTTGCCGCACATTCTACCTGAGAAATTTTTGCTTCTTTTCTTAATTTTTTAATCTCTTTCCCTAAATAATACATATTAACTCCATTATAAACTAAAAAAATCTTACTTTTTTTAAGCCTATTTTATACCCTAAAAGGTGTAATGTCAAGTTAATTAATATATTTTTGCACCCTTTCAGGTGTAATATTGTTTTTATTATACCTTTTTGGGTATAATAATTTTGTTTTCATACCCTATAGTACCTATTTTCTATTCTTCATCTCTTTATTTTTTGAGGTTTCCATCCATAATGGAAAGATTTGGTCAATATTGTCCATTGTCAATGGAAACTTTATAATTCTTTGATTTTTGATTTAGCGATTGCAAGGCAATATTCCGCTTCTTTGTTATTTGGATTAATACTTAAGGCTTCTTGAAAGAAAAATATTGCTTCATTATAAGCGCCGTTTAATAGCGTAGTAATTAACCCTATCTGCACATATGCTTTATCCTTTATTCTATCATTCGAAAGCGACTGCCGATATTCATTCAACGCTTCTTCGTATTCCTCTCTTTCCATTAGCACAGTAGCCATATTAAAATGCAATTTTGCAGAATCCGGGGAATGTTCTAAGTTTGTTTTATAAAATAAATACTCGTCAGCCCAATAACGCGTGTTAGAAATACTAATAGCAGTAAAAAATAATATATATATTACTGATATTATTTTGCCGGCTTGAAAGATTTTTTTATTTGCTAAACCTAGATTATAAACATAATAAACTATTGCGCATATAAAGAAAGCCGATGGCAGGTATAGATACCTATCAGCTTTTAAATTCGCGATTGTAATAATATTGCTCACAGGCAGTAATAAAATAAAAAACAAAAATAACATAACAAAGGATTTTATATTACGTTTATATAAATAAACAGCAATGCCAATGCACGCGATAAAAAACATTATTACCGCAAACCCGCGTATTCCGAGCATATGCCGGTCTATGGTCATTGCAATGTAGCTTACTGCCGGTTTTTTGGGATAAAATAATGTCCCAATGTATTCAATAAAAACATTGCCTGCAGTTAAAATATTATTAATTATTCCTTGAGCAGGCCTTACTACAGTTTCTTCTGAGGGGCTTCTCATCACAATGAAACGAAGAATCAAATAAAGAAATGAAATTCCTCCTAAAACATAATAATACATAATTTTTTTTAAATCCCATTCCCTCCAATTTTTAAAAACTTTTTTTCCGCATAAATCTAAAACTAAAATTGAAGGGATAAACATTATCATATTTTCTTTAGACAAAAGGCCAAGAATATAGCTAACGCAAATAATTATAAATATTACTCCTCTAGATCTATTTTCTCCGTCTCTCTTTAACAGCTTAATCATAAATATCATGCATATTAAATAAAATATCATAACAATAGAGTCCTCTCTAAGCGACGGGCACATTACCACCTCTCCGTGAACAGGATGCAGAGCCCATAAAAAAACTGCGGCCATAGCAGGCGCATGAGACTGAATTATTAGGATTAAGAAAAAATATAAGAGAACTGCGCTGATCAGATGTAATACAAGATTTGTCAAATCATGCCCGAGCGGGTTTAATCCATAAAATGTGTAATCTATTAGATGCGTTAATGAAACAACAGGCCTATAAGAAAGTTCTTTAGTGAGCTCAAAATATTTTTTATTAAATACATTTTTTATGTTTTGCGGATCGCGGACAAATTCATTTTGAACAATAACCGTGTGGTCATCCCATAAGAACGGGCGCGGCAGAGACGGAAGATAAATAATTATAACTACTGTTATAAGAATTATTAATCCTGCTAATTGTTTTCTTGAGATCATGTGAAAAGCTCATTATTCCTTGCTTTACTCGGCAGGCCAAGATGTGTATACGCATGCTCGGTAACCATTCGCCCTCTCGGAGTGCGCGCAAGGAACCCGGACTGTATCAGATACGGTTCATAAACATCTGTTATTGTATCAATCTCTTCTGAAACCGCGACTGCGATTGTTTCAATACCAACAGGCCCGCCGCCGTAATTTTGTATTATTGTTCTAAGTATACGCCTATCCATTGCGTCAAGTCCCTGTTCATCAATATCTAACATGCCCAGTCCACTGCATGCGCTTTCATGATTAATAATACCCTTGTTTTTAATATCAGCATAATCTCTAACTCTGCGCAAAAGCCTGTTAGAAATACGCGGCGTGCCTCTAGACCTGCCCGCAATTTCGTCAGCGCCTTTTTCTTCAATCGGAATATTTAAAATCTTTGCAGACCTAAACACAATAGTTTTTAACTCTTCAAAATTATAATAATTCAAATGCTGAATAATCCCAAACCTATCCCTCATAGGAGATGTTAAAAGGCCTGCCCTGGTTGTTGCGCCAACCAGAGTAAATGGCGCGATATCCAGCTTTATATTTTTTGCGCTTGGCCCCTGCCCAATGATAATATCCAGCTTAAAATCTTCCATAACAGAATACAACGCTTCTTCCACTATACGATTCATTCTGTGTATCTCGTCAATAAAAAAGATATCGCCCGGGCACAGGTCTGTAAGCATTGCAGCCAGGTCTCCAACCTTTTCCAATACAGGGCCTGATGTTGACCTAAGGTTTGTACACATTTCTTTTGCAATAATATGAGCAAGCGTTGTCTTTCCAAGCCCCGGAGGGCCGTAGAATAACGCATGGTCAAGAGCTTCATTCCTATTCTTCGCTGCTTGAATATATATTGATAAATTCTCCTTCATCTTAGACTGGCCGATAAATTCATCAAGCCTGCCGGGACGAAGAGTTATCTCTTGAACCTCTTCCTCAATATCAGCGCCAGGTGAAACTATTACGCGTTCATCCATTAAACCTCTCCCAAATTATGTAATTTTATATTAATAAATTTATTTTCTAATTAATCTTTCTAAAATTTACTTTTTGCTAAATACCTTAATGATGCGGTTATTAATTCTTCAACGCTTAACTCTTCGCCTTTTTTTATATCCAGCACTTCCTGTATAATACTTCTTGCAATTTGTTCTTTGTATCCAAGAGCAATAAGCCCGTTTATCGCGTCATTCACATTCCCTGAATATTCTAAAGATATATAATTATTAGGCCGTCCGGAATCCTGCCCGCCATGCTGTGTATTTACTATTGTCAGCTTTTTAATCTTATCCTTAAGCCCAAGCACCAGCTTCTCAGCAGTAATCTTTGTAAATCCAAAATATGATGTTAATATTTTGGAGTCTTTATTGAGTATTGCGTCTTTAAATTGAGGCAGGCTATGATGCGCTTTTGATAAAATATCCAATGCTCCTTTTGCTCCGATTTTAGATACGCCTTTTATCATATCAAACAATTCTCTATCTTCTTGCGTAATAAACCCGTACCAGCTGACAGCGCTTCCATACATTGCCGCAGACTCGTAAATGTATAATTTCACGGATTCTCCGACAATCGGAAGAACTGAAAAAGTTGATGATGGAATAAGAACAGAATAGCCAAGCCCGCCGGCCTCTACAACTACCTTATCCGTCCTCTTTTCTTTTAATCTGCCATTAATATAATCTATCATAAATTTTATACCCTAACCTTAATAAAAAGTATTACACTAGGACGATCTTCACTACCATTAATTTTTTCTACTTCAGCTAGTACTTTTTTCCCGGTACTTAACCATCTTCTGATAGTTTTCGCCTGTATTCTATTTACATATCCTATCGTTTGATCCTTAAACAGAACTTTCACTGCATTATTATCGTATTGATTATCATCATCCGGCATTATTGCTACAGACACCCCTTTTTTTATTTGCTGATTTTTTAGCAGATTTATTGCCTTATCATAATATCTTAATCCAGCAATTTCACTTAGAAACTCGCAATCTGAATCTACTTCATCAAAAGGATTAATTATTGCGTAGCCATCTGAAGGCAATCTTACTTCAGAGTAACCCAGCAATGCAAAATCTGATACCCCGGCGTTCGCAGGCAGCCTAATTTCAGCCAAAAATTCATTATAATCCTCTCTTTGCCGTGGAGGTATTCTTTTACTAAAAACTTCTAACACATTGATTGTGTATGTTCTATTGATATCAGGAAATGCCGGATAACACATAAATCCATTTTTTTGAGCTAACTTAAAATCATCTGTATCAACCAAATAAGTTAGTCTCGCACCTCCATTATCTCTCTCAAGCTTTGCAATTACACGCAAAGACCTTCCTTTTGGGTCCTTCCAAACTAAGAATAGATGATTAGGTTCAAATATATGTTCTATTAAATTCATCTTACCAACCTCAACAAAAGTTCTTTTCTTTTTAAAATAAGTTTTCTAATAAAATACGCTCTTCTTTTAGATAAAGGATTTATATTAGTCAATTCTACTAAATATTCTAATATTTCCTCAAGCTCTTTATCATTAAATGATAGCATATTAATTATAATTCTTTTTGCTTTTTTTCCAAACTTTTTCAACAAGATTTCTATAAGTTTCATATGATTAACATGCTCTGCATCATTTTGCGACAGTCTGATATGATGATACCCTCGATTAATATATTTTTCTAAGATCTCACGCCCCATACTAGTCCCATTATCAAATGCCGGTGACAAATAATTCCCTTTTGATTTATACAAAATCCCCCAATTATCTTGGTGCCTATCTGTATTTCCTATTAAAGCGTCAAAAGTAAAATATTTTATCCATAGTTCCTGCCAATCTTTCACTTTTTCCTGTTCCATGATACTAAATAATGTATTGATATTATGCTATTTCCCTTTCTCTATATCATAATCTTCAATCTCAGCAACCATAAAATTGTATCCTGAGACATATTTAGAAACTAAATCAATATCCTTATGATATATTAATTCTTTTAATTTAGACTGTCTAAATGCTTTTTTTATAGAATCGGCATCAAGATAAAACCATTCTGATAAAGCTCCATTTTTCCCATCTTTATCAATTGAAAGGAAGGTTCTTGGAACATTTACTCCAACCAAGATTCCTATATAATAAGCAATAATCTCCATCCAAAACTGTTCTTTATGCCTTTTACTAGAATATTTATTTATATATCTATAATTTGGTTCTATATACTTATTATTATTTTCTTTTGGCGAAAAAACTTCTTTTTTATTTTTTGATCCTTCCTCGTATATTTTAATATTATCCCAATTAGAAATATCAATAATCTCATGTCTTTTTTGTAAAAAATCTACACTCATAAAAACTCCCTATTACTTTTTGCCTGAAGATATATTATCATAAAATACCTTATTTTATAAGACTTCTTTGTAAACATATTATGGAAGCTTTCTTGTCCCACCCCAACTTGAAGTTCCAAACTGGAACTTCAAGTTATTAAACTCGTCAACTCTAAGCTGAAACATAAATTCTTCGGGAAATCTATCTATATTTCTTTTTACTGCTTTATTAAGATTCTTTGTCAATACTACATATAATTTAGCAATATCCGCATCTAGCATCACCTTTTGCCCCCGTATTACATAAATCTTACTCATTATTACTTCTTGCGCAATAGCGCTTACTGTTGTTTCTTTCTTCTTTGGCATATAAATGTCTCCTTTGTGTTTCTATATTACTTAGCCTCTATCTTAAACCCTATCTTCCTTTTAGGTCTCACTTCCTCAACACTCATTTGTTCGATTATCTTTATAATTGCTTTTTCGTGTGTGCTGAGTTTTTGTTCTATTTTACCTATTCTTTGCGCTAAAGATTTATTTTCTGTGATTATCTGACGAAGACGAACAAAAGTCCGAACTATTTGAAGATTAATCTGAATAGCTTTTTTACTTTTAAGAACAGATGACAGCATTACTATTCCTAATTCTGTAAGAACATTGGGAAGATATTTACTATATTTTCCCCTGCCTTTTTCTAAGGTAACAATTTGTGACCTTAGAGATTCATATTCTTCTTTTGTTAAAGTAAACATAAACTCATACGGGAATCGTTCTATATTCCGGCGTATTGCTTGATTGAGACTCTTTGTTTCTACTCCATACAATTTTGCTATATCATTATCCATCATTACCTTCTGCCCACGAACCACATAAATCTTACTCATTATTACTTCTTGTGAAATAGCGCTTGCTGTTGTTTCTTTCTTCTTTGGCATATAAATTCCTCCTAAATAATGAGCGCAAAACATCCTACGCATATAACTATACCCACGATGTTATGCCCTTATACAGATCATAAAATTAAATTTTGATTTTTAAAGAAGCGATTTACATTGCGTAAATCATATTGATTTGTTTGTTCGAAATAAGAAGCATCACCTCTGTGAAGATTAAATATTTACTTGATTATATTCTTGCCATTATCTTTTGTCAATTTCTTTCTGCGGATTATTAGGAGGAAGACGAGAAGAACAAGAATAAATATTTCCGATATCTCTAACCACTTTGATGATTTTAATTTATTAATGAATGATTTTTGCTCCGGCTTTTCTATTCCTTCAGATACATTCTTTTTTTCAGCTTCTACCACCTTTATCTTAATCGGGTCTGTCCATTTTGTTAAATATGTTTTTTCTTTTATATCGTAATATGAAAAACCAATACTGGGAATTTCTTCTTCTCCTAACTCCCTTGGAACCATTACAATTCGAAATAATTTTTCTCCATTTACCTCTTTTGCGTTCTTATTATAGTTTAAAAAATTATCAACCTGATATTCCCTAAGAGTATCCATAAGCGGCGCGTTTATATCCGGTATAGACCTTAAATTGCCCAGGCCTTTAACATGAACTGTCAGAACTACATATCCGTCCATAGGAATTATTGTTTTATCTACCTCTGAAAATATATCAAAAGCGCCAATAAGCCCGCTGAAACTGAGCGGTTTATCTTTTAATGGCAGTATTGTTGTTGTAACGGGTATATCCCGGCCTTTAATAAAAAATGAATCCTTTTCTTTAAATTCAGATTTCAATCCTCCATCAGCAAGACTTGCTTCCGGGAAACACGACTTGGAACACTTGAATTTCACGCTTGGAATAATATGTTTACCTGTCATAAAAGGGAATAAAGCTGTTTTAAATTCTATAGCGCGGTATAAAACATCATTTATCTTTGCGTAATACAAACGTTTATAGGTTAATATTTCCCTATGATACGCTTCATATTCAGGAAAAACCGCTTTTGGCAGTTCTTGTATTGAAAGCCTCGTAAATAATGTATATGTGTAAATTAACTGCTGGTTATAGAGCGCGTCCTTTGTGGAAATCTGCGTTTTAACAAAAATCGGCGGAGCGCCCTGCACATCCAGACGCTGTACCTCAGCGGTTACCTGTTCAGGCGCAGGCAATATTTCCGCTTTTTTTATTACTGTTATTTCTATAGGCTTAGTAGCATAGTAATAACCTTTATGCTCAACATAGATTTCCGGGATTTTAAATGCGCCTGTTTTTGTGGGAATTAAGATATACTCAAAAACCGTATATGGCAAAGGCGAACCTTTAGAAAAATCAATGCCTGTATACTGCCCGGTCTGATTAATTGAAAAATCCGGGATATTTGGAAGATCAGGTTTAGGAAAAAAACCTGCTCCTGCGACTGTAAGCTTTAAATAGGTTTCATTGTTTAATGTGATAGTAGAATTACTTACGGAAGCGTAAACAGAAATCGATGAGCTATGCACAAATCGGGCAATAAAAAGGCTTATAAGTATTAAAAATATAAGCCCGATCTTTTTCTTTATTTGCAGCATTCCTTATTTTTTTTCCCTTTCTTATTCAGCATTCTGCTGGTTATCAAGCTGAACCTTAATGCCGCCTATTTTCTTGCTAAGAATATTGTATAAAAATGAACCAACTATAGCCAATAATGAAAGTATTACACAAAATATAACAGCATATAATAAAATTGCTAATACCCATTCCCAAAAATTAATTCTTGGCGCTACAGTCGCAGGATTAACCTTTAAATATACATATGATGCTATTCCGACAACCATTCCGAGAATAAAAAACACAATTGGAGCGCTTTTTGCCACACTCACTACCGAAATACTCTTTAATTCTTTTATTTCCATTTAAACTCACCCCCTTTTACTTTTGAAACAATATTTTAACTTTTCTTTTTAAAAATGTCTACATTTAAATCAATACCTCTAAGCTTAAATTCATCAAAGCATTTAGGGATATTTCCTGTAGGTTCATGCGTACCTAACACCTTTCCATTCTTATCTACGCCGGTTCTTTTATATAAAAATATGTCTTGTAGTTTTATATCGCCGTTATCGTCTCTGCCAACAATCTCTGTTAAAGCAACCAGCTTCCTGCTGCCATCCTGCATTCTCGAGATCTGAACAATAATATTAACAGCTGACGCAATATATCCTCTTATAACCTGAACAGGAAGGTCAGCAGCCATAAGAACCATTGCTTCTAAACGGCCTACCATATCCTTTGGCGTATTAGCGTGTATGGTTGTCATAGAACCTTCGTGGCCTGTATTCATAGCTTGAAGCATATCCAAAGCCTCTCCTCCTCTACACTCGCCCACAACTATTCTATCAGGCCTCATACGGAGTGTATTTTTAACAAGGTCCCTTATAGTCACCTCGCCTTTACCCTCTATATTAGGCGGCCTTGACTCAAGCCTGCCTATATGTTCTTTTTGTAACCTTAATTCAGCGACATCCTCAACTGTCAAAATACGTTCTCCGTCGGGAATATAACCTGAAAGCATATTTAAAAATGTTGTTTTTCCACTGCCTGTGCCGCCGCTTACAATAATGCTTTTCTCGGTTATAACACACGCTCTTAAAAATTCGACTATATCCGGCGTTATTGCTCCATACTCAATTAGCTGTTCGGCTGTCAGCGGCTTTTCCGGAAATCTACGAATGGTAATCATTGGGCCCTGAACTGATAATGGCGGGATTATCGCGTTAACACGCGATCCGTCCTTTAACCGCGCGTCGACAAGAGGCACGCTCTCGTCAATACGCCTGCCCAGCGGCGCTATGATGCGCCTTATAACCTGAATTATTTGTTCGTCACTTATAAATTTTTTATCCGAGATAGTAAGCTTTCCTTTTTGCTCTATGTAAATTTGGTCTTTTTTATTGACCATAATTTCTGTTATATTTTTATCAGACAATATATCCTCTAACGGCCCTAATCCCAGCGCGTCGTCTAAAATCTCCTGAATAATTACTTGATTTTCCTGTCTTGTAAACCCTGCTGTTCCGATTGAACTTAATATTCTTGAAGCGCTCTCCTCGACGATATTTCTGAGTTCTTTCGCCTTCTTAGGATCGCGCTCAGCGGCGCTCAAATCAATACGCCTGCTATTAAGCTCTTCTATCATTTGCTTATGCACACGCGTTTTAATACCTAATCTTTTTTCTTCTTTTTCCTTAATATTCGATTCTTTATCCTGCGCAGTAGTCCCATGCACCTCAACCTTTGCAGCCTCCGGCTCCTTTATCTGCGCAAGGATATTACTCCACATGCCGGTCTCTCTTGCTCCTGCGCTGCTTTGTTGTTTATTCATAAAATTTTCACACAAACTACGCACTGTTTTTGCGAACTTTGTGTGCGGCTGTTCTATTACAACTATATCTCTGGCATTAACAGTATGCAGAACAGCCTTTTCCTGAGGAATAGAATCTAAAATACTTTTATTAAAACCGCCAAGCACAGTATTTATCCGCCTAAGCGACAGGGCTTCCGGCAGATCGCTCTGATTTAATATCACGCCAAACTTTTCCATATTAAAATTTAGGCTTCTGAATTCATTAAATCTTTTTTCTGTATTAAATAAATGGACTGTTTGAGGAAGAATGCACCAAAAAACATAATCAGCGCGGTCAAAAAGAGGAACCATCAGCTCTCCGGCGGCATCCTCAACATCAATAACAAAGGTATATAACCGGCTAAAAATTGCTATTGTTTTTAAAATATGCGTAATCTCAACTTTTTTAACTTCTTCTGCGTTTGCGGCAAGACTAAGCACTCCTACGCCGTGTTTATCAAATGGAATCCTTCCCTTAAAAAGGCCCGGATCAATATTATCTAAACGAACCTTGCTTGCAAGATTCCATAAATTTTGAACTGTTTCAAAGGAAGTTGTTTGAAGGTAATACGCGATTTCCGCTCTAGCGTCCATATCGCAGTCAAGAATAACAACATTTTTTTTTGAGGATAGAGCGTATGACGTGGCAAAATTAACAGCAAAGGTGCTTTTTCCGCAGCCTTCTTTTGGGCCTGATACAACAAAAACCTGATTTTCCGCCATTTGTTATGCTCCTTTTATAGTCGCGCGTAATGCGTTGCAGGGGTTGATTCATCAAGCCCCTGCATTTATTTTAATATCTTAAATGTTACAAAGATCACCATTGACGTTTCATTATCGCGCTCATTTACACTTTTAAATGCCCAGCCTATTATAGGCAATGACCCTAAAATCGGAACCCTGGTTTCAGTTGTTTCTTTGCGCGTCTGCTTTAAGCCTGCTATTACAACTGTGCCTCCGTCGCTAACTATAACCTTTGAATTAGCGCTTCTATTTAAAAGCGCCGGCACATCGTAACCTTGAAGCTTAACAGAGTTTGCGTAATCAAGGTCGCTGACAGAAACTTGGATCATCGCGCTAATATCACTTTTATCTTTTATCTCCGGACGTATTTGCAGATTAACTCCATATGTCTTCCATTCAAGGCTTACGCCCTGAGCTGATGCAACAGGTATTGGAATCTCTCCTCCGACTAAAAATGATGCTTGAGATCCTGATTCGGTAGCAAGCTTTGGATTTGCGAGCACACGCGCCTGATTATCAATTAATAGCGCTCGTATTGTTCCTTTGAGCGCGCCTGTGCGTTCAACTGCGTCAACTGAAAATATTGAAGGCGCAGATCCGCCTGTTATATTCATATATTTGCTGTTTGTAAATCCTTCCTGCAAAGCAATACCATCTTCCCATGATACTCCTCTGTTGTTCTCTTTAGAACTCTTAATCTCTATAGCGTCAACGCTGACTTCAATCATAGGAGCCGCTAATATATTCCCAATAAAAACAATTACCAGAATAAACGCCGGCAGAATTTTTCTAACCAATAAATAATTCATAAAAACTCCCAAGCATTATTATTTCAAAAACATACTGGTATCAACCGCCCTGACAAGCACGCCTTCATCGTCATTTCTTGCGCGTATTGTTACATTAATATCTCCCTGAGCCTGCGCAAGCGCTACAAGCTGGGCTTCTTCCGGAGTAACCGCTATGCTTAATGTTAATTGCCCGATTCTTTTTTCATCGCCGCCTAATAATCCGCCTTTTTTATCTTTTTTATCCTCGATATGCACCTCTCCAAGATCCTTTGCTACGCCTAATACAACAACATTCTGTAGTACTGTAACCGTGATCTTTGTGCTGCCTCCTGTTTTTAACTGGGCTGTGAATGTATTAAGCAGGTCTATTTTATCTCCGGGTTTTATAAGCGAAGTTAGGTCAATATTCGGCAAAGGAATAACCATAGCGCGTTTTCCGACCGGAACCTTAACAGATACGCCTGTTTCCACGCTAGGCGGAACAAGAGCTGACTGCATAATCTGTTGTCCTGCTGTTATAGGCACCAGATTTACCATTCCTACGGCTTTAGCTAAATCCTTTTGTGTGTCTTTTACTAAGATTGCTTTGGGTTCTACATATTTCTCGGGAATTTGTTCTACCTTAAACATATCT
Source organism: Elusimicrobiota bacterium (assembly GCA_043820025.1). Taxonomy (GTDB): domain Bacteria; phylum RUG730; class RUG730; order JBDRED01; family JBDRED01; genus JBDRED01. The sequence goes on along the minus strand of JBDRED010000011.1, from coordinate 28,266 downwards.
TCATCCAGCATTGTTCTTTGAGAAATATCGCGTTTTGCGACTAAAACAGATACCGGGTTCATTCCGGCGACTATTGCCTCTTCCTTTTTCTTTAAATAAAGAGACGCTAACATAACGCCTACTAAACCTAGTACCAATGAAATAAGGAGCACACGTTTTTTATCCAAAATATAATCCCCCTGAAAAATTTCTTTTAGAAATTTTTAGTGAAATAGTAACTCGTACGACGCGCTATTGTATTGTCACGCCCTCTTTGGGCATCATATATTCTGCCTTTATAGGCAGTTTATACTCATCTAACTGCAATGCTTCCTTAATGAGCTTATTAATTATCGGAAAAAAAAGCGGCACCTTATAGCTAAGCTCAATATTCAAATCCTGACTATCATCATTAGAAAGAATTTTTAAACTAATATCTTCCTTGTTCTTAAACGGTATAGCCAGGTCAGCGGCTCTTTCCATAGTCCTTTTATCGTCGGTTACAGAACCAACCCTTGCGACTTGAAACACCGCATGATTAATGACTATTGCATTAACTCCAATGTAAGCCCATTGAAGAACACCCAGCGCCAAAAGCATAAACACATAAAACACAATAACAAACTCAACAAGTGTCTGGCCTTTGATGTCAGTCTTCTTCAAAATCCTTTGCATTTATCCCCCAATAATCAATCTCCGGGGTAATCAATATTTCTTATTAGCTTGTCGCGTCTTCGAGTTTGCCTTTAAATGAGCTAAACATTTTACTGATTTGATCGCCGAAAAGCCCCATAACACCGAGTACAGCAATTGCAATAACCGCAATTATCAAAATATACTCCGTCATACCTTGCGCATTTTCATCTTTAAAAAATTTTCTTATCATATCCCCTCCTAAAAAGAGTTTTTTTATTTATACAATATTTTTATACATTATTCCAACTATTTTCTTTTATCTCACATTAACTTTTATCGGTTTTAATAAATCAAACCCATACAATAAAATGTCCGCTCATCGCTAAACTATCTTATGGCATATTCCGGCCAATAAAATCAGCTAAGCTTATAAATAATTTTTTTACCGCATCGTCTAATAGAGGAGACGCGCCCATAAACGCCATTGCAACCACTGCTATTAAAAGCGTGTATTCGACCATAGCCTGTCCGTTATTCTGCTGCGCTGCGCATAAAACATTACTAATTTTTGACAAATGTTTCATATTATTTGTTCCCTATTGGGCGTTAAAATTCTGTTGAGAAAGAAACCACATGCGTCATACCAAGCTTTCCATAATGCGCAAACGCATAATCAACTTGGAGCTTTGATCCGCCTAAGAATGCTATCGGGTGTGTTGAGAATCCCAAGCCTGTTGACATACCTGCAGTTCTTGCTAATCCAAGATCTTTAAATGTATCGTTCTCAAGCTCGCCTAATGCCTCATTATTTGTCGCGCCATAACCCAGTCTAAACGCAACTGTGCGTTTTATTATATATTCTCCGCCTATAGCAATTCTAAGGCCTGTATCGGAAAATTCGATTGCGTCAACGCTAATAGTAGTTTTAGGGAAGAAATAACTAAGCCCGGCTCTTATTTCTTCAGGAAGATTTGCATTCATAACATCAATATTTCTATAAGCTGCGCCCAAGAAAAGCGACCCTGCAACCCTGCCAAGAATTCCAACATCGCAAGACGCTGTATCCCATTTATCTCCATCCAATATCTCATAAACATATTTTACTCCGATACCAAACAGCACTCTTTCATTTCTATCCAATCTGGTTGCCCACGCCAGATGCGCAACGCCCTGCTCAAAGCCAACATAACCCGACATATTACCTGCGTCATCACGACGTTCTATCTCATCGGCAGTAAAGAGTAAAAGGCTTGCGCCAATTGCCATACTACTCTTTAACGGCTGGCCATAAGCAACATATTCTCCTCTGATTCCCTGGAACCATGCTATATGCGTTCCCATTACCTGTTTTCTTAAAAGAGTTCTAAGCCCGGCCGGATTATACCTAATAGCGTTTACATCGTCAGCTACTGCCGTAAACGCGCCGCCCATTGCCATTACCCTTGCCCCTAATCCCATCTTTAGAAACAAAAAGTTTTTTGTGCCTGCATTTTCATTTATTGACTCAGCAAAAACACTGCTCATACAGAGCATTGCCGTGAATAAAACCGCCGTCATAATTTTCGCAATCATTTTAATACTGATTAATTTATTGTTTTTCATCATCTTATCACCATTATCTTCTTTGATACTCTTAAAACTTCGCCTGACTCATACTCTTTCGCTTCTAAAACATAAATATATAATCCGCGCGCTACATCGCGGCCTGAATCATTCTTTACATCCCAAATAAATTCGCTCTCAGCAACACTTAAACTATCTTTGCTTGCTTGATAGATCACATCCCCCATAATATCGAAAATTTGTAATCTTAGCCCTGCAGCCCTGTTGAGCGAGTACCTTATTTTTACGCTGCTGTTTACGGCCGTTCTTACAGGGTTTGGATACACGTAACTGTTTTCTTCAAACATTTGTTTGCGCGCATTAATATCACCGGCCCTAAGCACTGAAATAGACCTGACTATCGGCTCGCTGATACTGCTTCCAAAACTATCTACGCCTGTTATTACGAGCACATAATCTCCGTCTATCAGGGTATTGCCTTTTGAATCCTTTCCATCCCATTCAGTATAGAATGTTGTGCCTTTCTCTAAATATGTGGTCATTGTTTTTACAACCTTGCCGGGCGTTACAGGCACTCCATTTTTTATCTCTGTGCCCGGCTCATATATTGTAACTGTAATATTCATAGTCTCAGCCGGAATAAACTGTATCTTCGCCGGCGAGTTAATGGCTTTTAATGTTGAAATCTGAACATCTACAACCTTAAGCTGGTCCACAGAAACTTTAACATATTTTGAGTAAGCTCGGTCAGTAGGAATTGATTCGTCGTACGCGTCAATCCTGATTGTGTAAACATCGCGCGCTACATTCTTTCCGCTTGAGTCGCGGCCATCCCAGCTAAACGCATTAGCGCCGCTCTTTCCTAACTGCATGCCCAGGTCTCTTACAACAGTACCTGAGCTATTTAAAACATTTAATGTGGTAAATGCGGCTTTTGATAAATCAAATTTTATTTTATAAGGCCCTATCTCGTCCTGGTTTGAGCCTATTTTTGTATATTCTATTTGCTGATTATAAATATTTACAACCTCAACCTCAATCCTATTTGCCAGCTGTACTGAAACTATTTCATTGCCGCTCGTTGCTGAAACTATTAATAGATATTCTCCATTTATTTTTCCTCTCTGGCCTGTCGCTTGATTAACTATAATTGATCCATCCCAGAAGAAAACATAGTCAGTCGTATGAGCGCCTAACGGCACATCATATAATATTATTGACCTGACATTCTCGCCGCTGCCTTTATAAACATCTAACTTTAACTGGTCAACCGGAGCTGATAATGTATATTGAACAGTCACTCCATCCGGCACTCCGCCTTTTTCATAATCAATGAGCGTATTTGTCGCTTTCACATTTGATAACAAGCTGGGAACGGACGCTATCTCCAGCATATTCGCGCCTATGCCAATACTGCCGTTTGTATTAACAACTGTTATTGTCCTGGACCCGACCGTTGCAGACTCGCTGACTGTAATATTTACAATCAATTTTACCGATGAAACAAACGTAACCTTATTAACGCTGATACCGGCGCCGTCAATTGACACTACAGCTCCGTCGGCAAAATTATTTCCGATTATTGTTATGTCAAAGTTTGTTACGCCTCTGTTTATCTTTGTCGGCGTTACTATAGCTATTGAAGGCGGCGGCGTTACTGTAAACAGATTGACGCCGGTTGTATTGCTTCCGTCAAGATTTCTAATGCTCGCATTATACTGGCCTGTCGGAGTGCCTGAATCAATACTTACCACAGCAATTAATCTATCGCTTGATACGAATCTTGTTTCGCTTATTGTAACCTTAAGAGCGTCTACAGAAAAGACTGCTCCTGCCTTAAATCCGGATCCATATATATTAACCTCTTGATTATGCACTCCTTGATCTAAGCTTGTTGGAGCAATGCTTATAATCTGCGGCCCTTTAGTAATATTAAATATCGCTCTTCCAACCCCAATCTCGCCGTTAGCATTGGTAATTATTATATCACGCGCTCCAAGCGACGCGCCCTTATTAACTGAAACAACAACCGCCATACTTGTAGCTGCTGTAACATTTGTAGATTTTACGCTTATGTCAGTGCCGCTAAATTCAACAGCTGTGTTTGTATTTACCTGCATATTATATCCGCTAATAATAATTGTTTGCTCTTCAGCGCCCTGAGGCAGTTCGGAAATACTCAATCCTGTAATAACAGGCGCTAAATTTATGCCTAATAATCCGCTCGCTGTCTTGCTGACATTATTAGGATTTTTAATAGTAATATCTGTATATCCGGTTGCTGCCGAAGCAAGCACGCTTACATTTACCTTAATTTTATTACTGCCTATAAATGTTACTCCTGAGGCGGAAATACCCGCCTTACTAAACACTATTGACGGCGTGTCAATAAACCCAATACCTGTGATTACTATTTCCTGATTCTCTGCGCCCCTGCCAATTGCAGCCGGCTCTACAGCTGTAATCTGCATCTGTTCAGTCACAATTAACGAACCTTGTCCAACGCCTATTGTCCCATCCGCATTGCGAATTGTAATATCTCGAGCTCCAACATTCGCTGTTGAAGCGACTATAATATACATACGCAGGCTTGTTGATCCGGCGTACGTGATTGAACTAATATATAACCCTGTGCCGCTCAGTTTAATGCTTGGCGTAGATGCGGTAACTCCGCCAAAACCTGTGCCTGCAATATCTATCCAGAGCGAACTTCCCTGCATTACATACCCCGGCGTAAGTTTGCTGATTGTAACATCGCTGACAACCTCTAATAATTCCTTTTGAACTTTCTTTAACCCGTTCGGGTTAGTGATAGTAATATCGCGTTTACTTAAAGGAGCGTTCTCAGCTACGCTGACTGCTATTCCTATTTCTGTATTACTGTAACTAACTGTGCTTAGGGTTACGCCTGCTCCGGAAATACTGACTACTGCCCCATCTTGGAAGTTGCTTCCGCTAATGAGAACGGTTTTATTTACAACGCCTCTGCCAATAACAGAAGGATTAACCCCGTTTATGGTAATAGGCGCTATAATAGAGAACAGATTTACAGCGGTTATTGAGACTCCGTTTTGGTTTGTAATTGTTATATCGCGCGGGCCTTCTTCGCTGTCAGAAGGCACGCTTATTGTAACGCTCATTTCATTGTCGCTTACGTATGTTACATTACTGACTGTAATATCTCCGGCGCTGAACACAACAGCCGCATTTTCATTAAACCCTTGGCCTTTTATTGTAATAATCTTGTCTGTATCGCCATACGCTACAACTGCAGGATATAAACTGGTTATTTGCATAGGCGCAACAATTGTAAGCTTACCCTCTCCAATCGCAGCAGTTCCGTCCGCATTTACAACACGCACATCCCTATTGCCTGAAACTGCGGTATCAGCTACTTCAACGTAAACTTTTATTTCAGTGCTGCCAACATACGCTGTTGAGCTGATTATTATGCCTCCGCCGCTGAATGTTACTGTAGGAATAATAACGCTTGGTTCACTGCCGACATAAAATCCTGTTCCTTTTATTGTAATCCATGATGTTGCTCCCTGCATTAATGTCGCAGGAACCAGCGAATTAATAATTGGTTTTGGAGTTACTTCGAATTTATTAACGCCTGACAGGCCTGTAGCGCTGTTGTTTGGATTAACTATCTGCACAGTTCGCGCGCCTACAGCAGCGTCATCATTAACACTTACTTTGACTATTACTTGATTTGAAGAAACAACGCTTGTAGAGCTTATAAATACTCCGCTCCCGCCTATAAAGTTTACTGTAAGCCCTTTCATAAAGTCAGATCCTGATATTACTATGTTTTGTTCCTGCGTGCCCTGGCTTAACTGCGCCGGAGAACATTTTGTTATGACAGGCGGTTTTACAACGCTTAAAATACCATACCCTGCGCCTTTGCTTTGGTCGCTGTTTGTAACAATAACATCATATGTGCCTGCAGTTGATGATGACGCGTCAACGCTGACTGTAACGCGTTCAGGGCTGATATAGACTGCCTGCCCGACTATCTTCAAGTCCGTATTATTAAAACTGACTGAAATTCCCGGCTTGAATCCTGTTCCGTAAACTGTGAGAGGAACATCCTTTGTTCCCTGATCAACTACAGCAGGATCAGTCTTTATAACTGTTGGCTTTGGAGTGATTTCAAATACTCCTCTTGATATTCCAAGCCTGCCTGTGTTATCCGTTATTATTATATCCTTTTTACCGGCTTCTGTGCCTTGCGGAACTGTTACTGTCACAACCATACTAGATGTATATACAGTAGGCGTGCTGACAATAATGTTGCCGTCATTAAACCGCACTGCGCTGCTGCCGGCGATATTATATCCATCAATAATTAATGTTTGATTTTTTGCTCCTTGCGAATAACTTTGTGGAGACACATTTAATACAACAGGAACATTTGTTATTGTAAGCGCGCTTGATTTTGTGTCAACATCATGCGGGTTGCGCACCGTTAGGTTATACGCGCCTGACGCGCCCGTATCTATAGAAATCTTCGCTAATAATTTTTCACTGCTTACATAATTAATTTCTTGCACAGTTATATCGCTGCCAAAATCAATTGCCGCATCTTCGGTAAACCCTCTTCCTCTAATCTCCACCCATTCATTCTGCGCGCCCTGGCCCAGGCTTTCAGGCAATACGTTTGTAATAGTCAGATCAACGGTTACCTGGAAAACTCCTATTCCCTTGCCTATTGTGCCGTCCGCGTTTGTGATTGTAAGATCGCGAGCTCCGACAGCAGCGTCTGACTTGACATCAAAATGAGCCGTAAGCTCCACACTGCTCACATATGTAACACTGCTCTGGTTTATAATTACGCCCCCGCCTGTTATTGTAACAGTCGGAGTGCTTCCATTAATTAAGTCAAAGCCCTGTCCTCTGATACTGACTGTGCCTGATGTGCCTCTAACCATGTATTTAGGCTCAATCGTATCTATTGTTATTGCATTAACTACCTCTAATACCCCGCTGCCAACGCCTTTTTCTCCGCTTGGATTTGTCACAACAACATCCCTTGGCCCAAGCACAATATTCGTCATTCCAACAACTGTAATTGTTGAATGCAGTTCGCCGGCGCTGACAAATGTAGCAGGCCCTTGTTCAAGAGTTATACCTGACCCGCTAATGCTTACAATCGCGCCGTCTTCAAACCCGCTGCCATGCACTACTAAAATTTTATTAGTCAATCCCTTTCCTATCTGTGACGGTTCGCAGCTGCTTACCAGTATCGGCTCAACGATCTCTAAAATACCTGTTTCGCTTGTTCTCGACGTGCCGTTTGTATTAGTTATGGTTATTAATCTTGCTCCAAGCTCAGCGTTATCAGCCACACTAACGCTTAATTCAAGCTCTTTTGAGCTGAGCCGGTCTACAGAATTCACTGTGATTCCTCCGCCGCCAAACACAACACTGGCGCCATTTTCAAAACCTGTTCCTTTAACTGTAATGATTCTATCCTTTACTCCCCGCGGGATTTGTAATGCGGTTGTATTATCTATTGTCAAAGGTTCAGTAATCTTTAGAGCGCCTGCGCCCAAACCGCTGATACCAAACGTATTATCTACAATAATATCATGAGCGCCGACTGAAGCGCTTGAGTATACAACAATACTCGTCTCAAGCTGTGTGCTTCCGACAAATCTGGTTGAAGAAACATATATTGACTGGCCGCTTATGCGGACTGACGCATTTTCTGAGAATCCTGTTCCGTTTATTAATAGCGTATGGTTCTCTCCGCCTGAAACAGGCTTTGATATTGATGACGGATCCGAGCTTGTAATTGTCGGCGTTGTAACAACTTCAAACCCATCCTCTAAAGTATATGTTCCGCTATTCGGATTTGTTATTGTCACATCCCTAAACCCTACTACAGCGTCAGATTCAACAGCAACCACTAATTGCAATTGGCTTTCGCTTATATATGCAACGCTGCTGCCTATTACCTTTCCGCCGCTGAATGAAACAATAGCGCCTTGTTCAAAATTACCGCCGATTACAGCGATCTCTTGTCCGCTTAAACCCTGATGCACCTTAGACGGGGAAATGCTATACACAATTGGCGTAGGCAATGATGGAAGCACTGCAAACGCATCCTCTTTTGCAGCTGTGCTGTTATCATTGTTTGTTACTATTATGTCGTAATTTCCAACCTCAATACTTGGCCCGTTTAATGAAACATTTAATTTCACTGTTTGTGAATTTATTAGTGATACAGAATTAACCGTTATATAATTCGGGTTGAATGAAACCGATGTTCCGCCACCTGAGCCAAATCCCAGGCCTGTTAATGTTATAGTTTGATTCGTTGTTCCGACTAGATGCCCTGACGGAGTTACAGTCTGGATAATAGGTTTGGATAATACTTCGAACAATGCTTTGCCGGTTCCAAAAATTCCCCCTGATGTTACTATAATATCTCTCTTGCCTATTGTCGCGTTATTGCTCACATCTATTGTAAGTGTTATTGTATTACTGCTCGCGTTTACCTGGGTATTACGAACTATTACCCCTCCTCCAAGCCCGGCAAATGTCACAGTAGTATTCCCAACTACATAGTTAGCGCCTGTAATAACTACCGTTTGATTGGCCGCGCCCTGGCCAAACGCGGCTCCTTGGCTTATTGCATTTACAACCGGCGCGTCTGTAACCTTAAATACTCTGTTTGTCGTATAAGAATCCATATTTGGATTGGTTACTGTCATAGTGCTAAACCCTACATAAACCGCAGGATTGTCGAGAGACACCGTTAAATCTATTTGTTCAGCGCTTATATATTTAGGACTGCCGATTAAATTTATGCCGTTGCTGCCGTCAAATGTTATTTGCGCGCCTTCTACAAACCCTCGGCCATAAACGCTTATTGTTTTTTGAACAGCGCCTTTGCCCAGGTCCGTAGGCACTGTTTTAATTATTGTGAGCGGTTCTGTTATTGTAAATACGCCCTTGCCTATGCCTGTTGTCCCATCCGGATTAGTGATCGTTATATCTCTAGATCCGACCGTGACTGTATTTGTGTCTATCAGGAGATCAATATGCATCTCGCTTCCGCTCGTCGGGGCATACCTTGAAACTACAGACACGCCCCTGCCGCTTAAGGATATTGTCGGAGTATCTCCTTGAGTATCAAACCCGCTTCCAATAATTTTAAGACTAAATGTTGTTGTGCTTATTGCCTTAGAAGCAGGTTCAACAGCCTGAATAGATATCTTTTCTTCTACTGATAACAATCCGGCTCCCTCTCCTTCATTACCATCTGCGTTAGCCGCAGTAATTGTCCTTGCCCCTACTGACGCGGTTGGAGACACATGCGCTGTTACAACCAGCTGTCTGCTGCTGTTATAAGAAACTTGCGGGCTTAGCGTGACCCCCACGCCCGCTATAGTGACTGTAGGAGTAGACCCATTAATAAGACTAAATCCCGTGCCGTTTATAATGACTGTCTGACTGCTTGCGCCTATACCAAGCGAAGCGGGCTCTATACCTGAAATAACAACCGGCTCTACAACATTAACCGCGTTTGTTTGTGTGGCTGATGAGCCTTCCTTGTTTGTTATAATAATATCTCTATATGTTTCATCTGCGTCCGTAGCGAGCGTGAGATAAAAACTCATTTCCTGAGAACTAACGAATTTAATATTGCCTACAGTAACGCCATTCCCTGTTACCTCTATTTGCGTTTCCTCGTCAAAACTCTCTCCTGTTATAGACATGCTATGCGCTTTATTGTCTCTGGCTACTGAAGGAGGAGTTACATTTAATATTGATACAGGATCAACAACCTTAAACACGCCTTTACCTATGCCGCTGCCATTATTTGTCCAAACCATTATATCGTGCTGTCCGATAACCGCGTTAGATCCAATGCTTGCTTTAAACCTAATCTGAGTAGCTCCGACAACCGTTAATGAACTTATTGTTATATAATTATCCGCAGTTACCTCCAGCTGAGCTTCTTCGCTAAATCCATTGCCGGCAATAGTTACCCAATTAGTGGTGCCTCTGACCAGGCTTGCAGGGCTCATGGATATAATTTCCGGCATAGCTGTTACTTGGAAAATATTCGGCACAGTTTCAGAAACCCTGCCGCTTGGGTTTGTTACATTTATTCCCCTATACCCAAGCTGAGCCGCTTCGTCTATATCTATCTTTAATCTCAGCTCTGTTTTGCTTAATAATGTTGTTGTTGTAATATTTACTCCGCCGCCGATAAAGTTAACTATTGCGCCCTGCTCAAAATTAGCGCCGCTTATTATTACGTCCTGGTTTGTTTGCTTGACAGCTACTTTATCCGGAGAAATACCTATTACAATAGGAGTCAATGGCGGTTCAAGAACCGTAAGAATCCCATAGCCGATACCGCTGCTTAGATCCCCGTTCTGCACAGTAATATCATAAACATCAGGTATTATTTTCTCAGCATCCGCAATAACGCCGACTAATATTCGTTCACTGCTCGCGAATTTATAACTTGTTGTTGAAATACCAACGCCGCTGAATAAAATCCTTGAATCGCTTGCAAACCCTGTTCCCCTTATATCCATACTAACCGTTGTTCCGGGCCTCAAGCTTGCAGGCGTAATACTTACAACGCTTGGAGAAGGCGTTATTGAGAATACTTCTCTGCTCGTACCAATATTATTGTCTTTGTCTGTAATTTCAATATTTACGCTGCCTATTGCCGCAGCCCTGTCAACTCTGACATTAATATTCATCTGGTCCCGGCCTGCTGATAAATATGTGATAGATGACACGGTTATACGATTGTCGCTAAATTTAATTATCTTGCTTGCAGCGCTGGATGTGCTGACATCAAATCCTTTACCATATAATGTTATTGTCGTTGAAGAAGCTCCGCCGGCGCTCTGTGGCAATGACGACGGGCTTACGCCGGTTACTATAGGAAGCGCCTCTACCCGCAGTATAACATCCTTTGTGCGCTCAGTTTCAGGGTTCTTGATTTCAAGCGTTTTGTTTCCAATTTCAGACGGAGTTACAGTCACCTGTATTTCAGTGCTGTCTATGTATTTAATGTTATTTATCGCTAACCCTGTTCCTGCCTTAAGAGTAACGCCCATATTTTCTATGAAGCCTTTTCCTATTATTCGAACAACCTCTGTTCCTGTTCCTTCGGTATTGCCTATCACGCTCGGAGCGCAGGTTGAAATATAAAGAGGCTCAAGGAACTGCAGAACCCCATAACCTTTACCAATAGTGCCGTCCGCATTCCTGATTGTAATATCATGCGCGCCAACGCCAATATTATCCGCGTCTATTTTAAAGTTGGTTTTCATGTAACCGTCGCTTTCAACCGAAGTATTTTGCGTAGTTATTCCACTGCCGCTTACCGTGACTGACGGCGAGCCCTCAAGACTAAAGCCTTCTCCTCTGATAATTACTTCCTTGCCGTAAATGTAATTATAATCAATCCCCGCTGTTTCAGCGTCAAATGATTGATATGCCTCTTTCCAATATAAAGGCGTTAACGCTGTTGCAGAATAATCTTTAAACTGCTGATACACAGCTTCATTGTATGTAACCTCCCAACCGTTCTGCCCGGCGCCTGCTCCTGTATTATACTGTTTAATCTCGATTATTAGTCCTTCTATGGTATAGTCGCCAAGAGTAATTGTATGCGTTCCAAGATTAGTGCCGCCATACGCCGCAATCTTCATTACTGTGCTGGAAATAAATACGCGCGCGTTGGAATTATCTCCGGCATTCATATAAATACTAAACAAATCAGAATGATCATGGCTAAGCTCTGTTAAGTTTTCCCATGATTTTTCTATATACGCAGGATCAATGCTATTTATTTTTACCTTATCAACTATTTCAAGAACGCCCTTGCCAACCCCTTTACTGCCCTCGCTGTTTGTAACCTGGACGTCCAATGTCCCAAGCGGCGCTGTTTCGCTGACATTAACCTTCATTGTTATAGAGGTTGTTCCATTCGTTGTGTATGTTGTTACAACAACGCCAACAGCGTCTACTGTAACCGAATTATTAGAATCGCTAAAATTACTTCCTGTAACTACTATTTCTTTATTCAGCGCGCCTCTTCCTATTGAAGATGGATCAAGCTGAATAACCTCTACAGGATTGCCTATTTCAAGAGCGCCTGACTTCTTTGTTTCAACGCCCTGATCAATATTTGTCACAGTTACGCTCTTCCATCCTGTTGACACTGTATTTGGCACAGTCACATCAACATCAATACGCGTATCGTCGAAGAAAGCAATATTATTTACTATAATGCCGCCTTCAAACTTAACATTAACCGGAGAATTAAACCCGCTTCCAAAAATACTTATTATCCTATTGCTTTCGCCAAGCGTAAGCTTTGAAGGAGAAAGTTTTGATATTCCGGCCGGAGCTACGACATTAAGCAGTCCTTCGCCAAGCCCGCGAATATCATAAGGATTAATCACGGAAATATCCCTTGTGCCAATTGGCGCTGTGTCTGTGATTACAATATACGCCAATAACTCTGTTGTGCCCATATACACAACTGAGCTGACAAATACGCCGTATCCGCTGATCTTAACATTCGCTCCTTCAATAAAGCCTGTTCCATTAACATACATTTCGCGCGTTACATTCGCCCTGCGCTCTATTGATGACGGCGTTATTGACGTGACTATCGGGACTGTGGTTACTTCAAACGCGTTATTATAAGTCAGCACCCCGCCGTCAGGATTTGAAAGAATAATATTTCTTGGCCCTATTAAAGCAGTATCTAAAACTTCTATCGTAGCGTCTACCTGTGTTACCGACTTCCAACTACTGGTAGTTATCGAAATACCGCCGCCCGGGAATGACAAGACCATGCCTTTCTGGAAATTACTGCCTGTAAGAACCAGGCTTGCGGTAGTGCCCTTATTTGCTCTCTCAGGCGAAATACTGACAAGAGTTGGAGGTATAGGCGGCTCTTTTACCTCAAATATTTCAATTCCTTTACCCTGGCTTCCGTCAGGATTTGTTATAATAATATCGTATTTACCCGGATTGCTCGTTTTTTGAAGCACATCAACATTTACAATTAGTTTATTCTCTCCTGCGAATGTAATAGTATTGGTTGTTACGCCTACAGCATCAATTTTAACTGAGAGCCCTTCACTAAATCCGGCGCCATTAATCACTATATCCTGTTTTGTTTTGCCTTGTATTATTGCCTCAGGATAAATATCTGATATAGAAGGCCCTGCTACGATTTCAAAAATATCCTCGGCAGTGCCAAACTTTCCATTATTACCCGCAACAACCGTAACATCTCTCTTCCCTATTTCAGCCCAAGACTCAACGCTAATTACAAGCGTTATCTCTGTTTCCAGCACATTAACATTCAAGCTGTGTATTGTGATACCGCTTGGTATGCTTACAGTCGTGCTGTGTATGTCAAACCCTGTGCCTTGTATTTTCAGCGTCTGTAATTTAGCTCCGCGCGCGTATTTCGCAGGCTCAACGCTATGTATCACAGGCGCGTCAGTTACTGTAAACGCCGTATTGTTGACAATAGGCGCGCCAAAACCGGTAATTGTAAAGGTTGCTTTACCCAGATAAGCGTTCATCTCTATTGACAGCGTAACATCAAGCTGTTCAGCGCTTATATATTGAACATCGCTAACCGTAATTTTTGAATCATTAAATGTAACATCACTGCTTTCTATAAAACCTTCGCCATTAATTTTTATATGCGCGTTTTCAGAACCCAGGCCAAGCGCGCTTGGAACAACCCTTGATACTGATATTGGTTTAATAATACGGAACAATGATCCGCCCTTGCCAATTGCTCCGTCGCTGTTTGTTACATAAATATCCCGTATACTGCTGTTTGTTACGTTCATTGTGTCAACCCAAACCGTTGCTGTTAGTTCGTCACTGCTGATTAAATTTACAGATCCGGGCGCAATACTAACGCCTTGTCCGCTAAATGATATTGAAGGAGCGCCTTCAAAGTTAGCTCCTCTAACAATCAGATTCTGATAGGTTGTTCCCGGAGTGAGAACAAAATACTCGGGAGAGAGCATGCTCACAGTAACCTGCTCTTTTATATTAATAACGCTTTCTCCCTTACCATAATTGCCGTCAAGGTTTGTCACAACAACATCTCTATACCCTTCAAGAACATCTGTATTTACGCTGACATTAGCGAATATCTGATTAGTGCTGCTAAACGTGACTGAGGATACTGTAACGCCTAATCCGACAATCTTAACAGCAGCGCCGTCTTTAAACTCCTTTCCGTCAATCCTTATCCTCTTATTCTGCACGCCAATCCCTATTTCCTCCGGATAGACAGCCGTTACCTCTACCGGCGGAATAACAAAGAATAAACCATCGCTTGTATCCTTTGCGCCTGTGTTATTATATACCGCTATCTCCTTATCTCCGATATTTGCCGTACCCGGAACATTTATTGTAACGCGCATCTCATTCTGGTTCAGATACGCTGTGTTAATAATCTCTATTTCATTATTGCCAATAACAATCTGCGAATCTTCCCGGAATCCTGTTCCTCGTATCCATACATCTCTATTTTCCGCGCCCTGAGCAAACGTTGACGGATACACAGAAGAAATATTTAACGGCGCTGTAATATTTAATAAACCCGGGCCTTGTCCTGTGCCATTAGGAGTTATAACCGTAACATCGTGCGCGCCGACTAATGCCTGAGGCGATACATACGCTGAGAAGTGAAGCTCTGCCGCTCCGGTTATCTCAATATTACTTACTGTTATACCCTGCGCTCCGCTTATTGTCACATCCGCGCCGGTCGTAAAACCGGTGCCCTGCACGTAAACAGTCGTTGTTGTGCCTTGAGTAAGGGTATTCGGAACAACCTTTGTTACTTTAGGGAGAGAGATAATTGTAAATGATTCTTTAGCGTCGGTCTTCCCGCTTGGATTTATTACACGAACCAGCCTGGAACCTTCCAGCGCAGCCGCATCTACTGTCACAATCAGCCTTAACTGGTTTTCATTAACATAAACCATTGATGACTTCTGTATACCGCCGCCGCCAAAGCTTACAACAATGCCATTTTCAAAATTATGGCCTAAAACCCATAATTCCTGGTCTACTAATCCTTGTACCATTTCTCCCGGGACTATCTCGAGAATTTCCGGCTGTTTAGGAGGCTCATTTAGTGTGAATAAACCGTATCCTTCTCCCTTGCTTTGATCCGGATTTGTTACTGTAATATCATATGTGCCCGGAATGGTTAATGTGCTTGCGTAAACCTTTGCGAGAAATCTCTCGTTATTATAATAATTATATCCAAACACATTAAATCCGCTTCCGCTCATACTTAGCTTTGCATTATCATTAAATCCTGTGCCTCGAACATCAACTGTTACAGTTGTTCCTGCTGTTAAGCTTGCCGGAGTAATAGACGTAATAGACGGCTTTGCCGTAACCTCAAACGCGTCGTATTCAATTCCCTTTTTCCCGTTCTTATCAATAATCGTAATATTTCTCATACCTACAGTTGCGAATGACTGGACTCTAATGCCGAGCGTTAATGAGTTTTGGCTTACAGCTGTTAATGTGCTTACAATTATACCGTTTCCAAATGATACGCCTGTAGATACATCCACATCTCCGAGTTTATATCCGTTTATTACTACAGTCATTGTTGAAGCAAGTCCGCCGGCTCCCTGCGGAGCAAAATCAGGAGTAATGCTCGTAATAACAGGTATCTCCTGCACATCCAGTGTAAATTGCGCTGAATCTCCGTTTGTGTTAATGAGCGTTATCTGCGCTGTGCCTCCGCTGTATATATCGTCAATAGATACAGGCACTATCATCTCATTAGCGCCAATATAATTTACATTACCAACAACAGCGCCTGCGCTGTCAGAACGGCCGCGTATTCCTTCGGCAAAGCCTTTACCGTATACTCGTATACTTGTATTTTCAGCGCCTTTACCTATAACATGCGGAGTACAGGTAGATATTGATAATGGCTCAAGCAATGTTAGAAGCCCAAGCCCCTGTCCAAGCGTGCCATCCGGATTTTTTACCTTTACATCGCGCGCGCTCGGGAATGAAAGCGCCGTATCAATCAACAGCTGCGTTGTTAATGAAAGTTTACTGCTTACATTCGTTGAGCCATTAATAGATGTAACCCCTGTTCCGCTAACGGTAACAGCAGGCACAACACCTACAGCTTCGTCGTCAAACCCTGTTCCATTTACTGTTACTGAACGCCTGTTATACGCAAGCTGTACAGTTGCAGTATTGCTAGAACCAAAACATTTATTAAAGGAACATCGCTTAAATATCTTGAAGGCATGCCTTGCAGAACAGAGCTTGTTGCTGTAAGCTCAGCGTTCCAGTTTGAAACTCCATCAATCGCTGCTGCCAATTCTTGTAATGTATCGTAAGAAGCATTATAAAGACCATAGTTCGTAGGCACGCCATCAACTGTCACAGTGAGTGTGCCGTCGACAACCTTATACTTCGCGCTCGTTACTCCGCCATCATGCCATAATCTAAACGCGTCTTTATAAACCACAAGCGAATTGTCCGGATCAATTCCTGTTACTGAAACAGCGTTTATTACCTCCAGGATGCCTGTGCCTGTTCCTTTAGCTCCAAGCGGAGTAATGACAGTCACATCGCGCGGGCCCGGAGTAACATTATCGCCTATTTTTAAATACGCTGTTAATGAATTTGCTCCGTTTGTTTCAACAGCGCTGACTATAATCCCTGCGCTGTCTTTTAAAGTAACGCTATTTCCCGTAACATCAAAGTTGCTTCCTATTATCTCTATTGGCACTCCCTCGCTATTCTCGCCCTGCGCGCCAACGCCTATTCTGCTCGGGTTTGCCTGGCTGACAATCACAGCAGGCCCAACTTGAATAACCTTTCCAATTGTAGCTGTAGTGCCTGTTGGATTTGTAATCACTATATCATGCGAAGTTATAGCTGCAGTATCATCAACGCTTATTTCCATAGTAAACTGGGAATCGCTTATAAATTCGACATTGCTGACAGTAAGGTCTGTTGTTGAAAATCTCGCGCTCAGCCCATTCTCAAATCCCGAACCATAAACCAAAAGCTTCCTGTTTTCGTCGCCGCGCGCTACCTTATAAGGGCTGATGCTTTCAACATCTATTGGCGCAACAACCTTAAATAAGCCCGGCCCTTTACCTACAACCTGATGCGGATTAATCACATTTACGTCATATCCTCCAACCGGAGTGTTAGCAGGTATTTTTATATACGCGTTTAACTGCGTACTGCTGACAAATGTAGTAGACGCTTTCCAGACAATTATTTTGTTTCCGCCAATCTCTGCCTCAATATACTCGCTATCTTCTATAGCTTTTTCGCTGAAGTTTTTACCTATAATCTCTACCTTGCCTTCCAGCCCTCTCTGCATTGCAGCAGGCCGTATTTCAGTTACCTCAGGAATAGATGTTATATAGAATGGAGCGGCTGTAGGATCAGCTTTCGGATTATGGAATATTATATTATAGAATCCGGGGATAGCCTTTGCCTCGTCTACACTTATAACAAGAGTCGCGCTGGATGTATAAACTACCGATGAAGATACAGTAACGCCTATTCCTTCAGCGTAAATATTCATGCCTGGCAGAAAGTTTGACCCCTGGACCTCAATGTGTTTATTAATGTCTCCCGAATTTGCGTAATTTGGAACTAATGAGTTTACAAATGCCTTTGCTACCGGCGGAAGAACGGTTATGGCGTCCGCTAATTCAACCTTACTGCCATCCGCATTTTTTATTATAACTTTATATAATCCCTCTATAGAAACAGCTAAACCATTTATCTGTAAGAGAGTAGAGCTTCTTATGAGCCCGTTTTCTTCTTTAAATGAATATTCGGCAGACTCGTCTAAAGGATCGGTTATGGTTTTTGACAATATAACTTCCACGCCTTCGTCAAAATTACTCCCCTTTATATATAAACTTGTTGTCATTTCCGCATTAAACACAGACGGAGAAATCGTATTTACGCTTGGCGCAGGCAATACCTTAATAATATCTTCTCCATAACCTTCCTTGCCTTCAGTCAATGTATTAACAAATAAAGTAACAATACCCGGTGTGGCAAAATCATAAACCTTTACCTTGCCTGTGATTAGATTGTCTTCTCCATGATTATAATCTGAATAGTTAGGAACAAAATTAACTCCGGCAGACATAAAATCAACATCGCTTATAGTGTACCTATTAAAATTGTTACCGCTTATAACAATTTCTTTTTCTCCGCCTACCCTGACAAAATTAGGCGTTACTGAATTTAACGCGGGCCTGAAATCAACAGATATAATATCATTTAATATTTTTACCGCGCCATTAGGGTTTTCAACCGTAAGGTTATATAATTCATTCTCAGTCATGCCTGAAGCATTTGTTCTAACAAATACTTTAATTTCAGTTTCATCAATATAATCTATGTTAACAGTTCTTATTTCATCGTAATCAGGTATTCCGCTTTTCATTCTCCAGAAATACGCGGTAGCTCCATTCATTATGCCTTGGCCTTTAATATGCACTGCCACATTAAGCGCTCCGATAGGGATTACCGTCGGATAAACAAGCGCAGGATTTATATCTAATGGATCTACGAGAATTATAGCGCCCTTGCGCATGCCTATTGTGCCATCCTTATTACGAACGCTGACATCCGCTATCTTATTAACTACAGTGCCTTCCTTACCCACAGATGTTATTGACCCTACAATCTGTTCATAATTACTGCCCGGAGCATTTACATAATTTGTCGTTAATCCTGTGCCGCTGAATATAACAGCGCTTCCGTCTGTATCATAATTATTAGTCGTATCAAACCCACTGCCGCGGATTGAGAACGGCTCGCTGGAACCAATCTGGTGATAGCTTGGACTTATCATATTTATCTTTACCATTTCTTCAACAACAAATGCTCCCGCTTTATCCGCTATATTTTCCTTATCCCTATTAATAATACGAATATCCCTTGATGTAACCGGCGCAGTAGCTAATACAGTAAAAAATAATTTTAAACCTGTACTGCTTACTGTTGCGCTGTCTATTACAATATTGCTAATGCCTCCGCCGCTTATTTCTATCTGGCCTGTAGGATCAATGCCGTATACATTATAAGATACGCCCTTAGGGTGATGAAATGTTTTTGTTACAAATGTGCTTGTATCAATATCAATTCCAATACCTGTTATAGACATTGTTGCATGCGTCATCCCCACGCCTATCATTTGTGGAGTAACCGCGTAGATCTTTACAGCCTGGATCACTTCAATAATTGCTTTATAAACAGCTGATCCGTCTATCTCATTAATAATAATTGTTCTTGGCCCAAGCCTCGCGTCATCAGGAATATTTACTAAAAGTTCAAGCTCTCTGGACCCGATAAAATCGGTCCTCGCTATTTCAAACTCGCCGCCTGTAACTTCGACTGTGCATGTTGGAGAAAATCCATCTCCCTTTATACGCACAAGTTTTTCATTTATTCCTGCAGGCAGTCTGAATTCGCCAATCTCATTGTCAATCCTAAGAGGAGTCCTAACATTCAGAAGCCCTGCTCCAATTCCTTCAGCTTCAGGTTCTATGCCGCTGTCTGTGCCGGTATAGTTTGTAATATTAATATCATGCGCGCCGCTGACAACAGCAGTGCCTATATAAACATATGTAAAGAGCTGGGTACTGCCGGCATAGCCTACGGTTGTGCCGTCGCCTAGATCACGCAGATTAATTGCGTTTTCAAACGTAACCGCAGGGTCTGTATTTGTCACGCCGCTAAATCTTATACTGTGAATTTCATTAATATCTTCTCCTGTAATTTCAATATATCTTGTTGTTCCTTTTAAAACAATATTTGGCGTGCATGAAACAACCTTTGGAGGAGCAATTACCTTTAATATTCCCTCTGCATACTGGCCTGTAGGATTAATGACCTTTATTATTCTGTTTGTCTTTTCCGCTTCTTTAGCAACATCGCATCTAAAGGTAAGTATTTTATTAGAAATAACCGTTTCTGTGCTTACAATAATTCCTGACCCGCTGATTACAACCTTTGCTCCTGGTTCAAAGTTGCTTCCTCGTATTGTTACCTCTTTATTTACATCTCCCCTGCTTACAGTTCCTTGAACGTCTATGATGCTTGGCTGTTTTGGAATAGTTAAAACTCCTTCTTTAGTTACAGTAGACCCATTCTTTTCAAAATATACGCTGACATCATGAAGGCCGGTAATAACATTACTGCCAATAAAAACCTGGCATGATATCTGTGTCCTGCTAACGCAGTGGCTTGATATGAACACAATGTTATCTGACGAATAATTTGTATTTGTTGCCAGTTTATCATCAATAAATATTTTAAACTGGCCTGTATTGCTAAAGCTTGTGCCGTTTATATAAAAATATTCTGTTGTGCCGGGCGCAAGAATATTAGGCGACACAGAATTAATCTGATGGCGCTCTCTTACTGAAAACGCGTCTGTTTTTGTATAAGATGTGTTATAGTCAATATTTTTTACTGTAATTGGATAATAGCCTGCTTCAGCGTCTGCGGCTACGGTTATTGATACAATAGCTTCAGTATTGCTCACACGCACAAAACTATTCACAGTTATACCTGCGCTTCCAACCGTGAACTCGCAATCCGGACTGAAACCTACGCCTGTAATAGTTATATTTAACTTGTCATTTTGATAAACAATCTGGTTACCGCTCGTTATCTCAGGGGTGCTGTATGCTGAAGTCGTTATTTTAACTAAACAAGCCCCGCTTGTCTGGAATGTCGGGTTAGTAACATTTACTATTCTGTTTCCCGTAACTGCCTGCGGATCAACCTCAATATATGCCTGTATACTATTCTGTTCTCCTCCTGTTTCAGCGCGCAGGTTCTGAGAATAGTCAGCTGTGGTTAAGTGGTTATACCCTCTATCCTCCAGGTCAGTGGAAGCCTGGCTTCCATAACCCAAAAGATCAGCTGCCCAGCCGTTGCCATAATTATCAACTGAGGCTGCAAACGCCATTCCCGGATCTGAAGTAGTAACATTAATCTCATCGCCGGTTCCGTCATTATTAGTGTCAGTATCAAAAAGCGCGCCAAGCACAGTAGACGCAGGCATATTCATTGTTACTGTCCAGCCCCAGCCTGTAAGTGTTGCGGATAAATTACTAAATGTCTGCGCGCTGGTAAAATATGTGTAGCTGTGGCTGTTATCTTTAACAGATACATATTGTGACGGATTTGCTTTATTTATTGTTATCTTTGGATTTAAACCTGCCGGGCCTTTAAGAATTAATGCTGTTACATTTGGCGTTAATGTATTGATTTTATTTGCAAGTTCTGCAATCGTATCCGTCTCATCATCAGTGAGAGCGTATGTTGTTGTGCCTGATTTTTCACTGCCTGTAGTATAAAAAGAAATCTGATTGCCGCTTACTGTAATACTTGAATCAGATACTGTTCCTGAATAAAAATTGCCCTGCGTATACCCGCCGCCCGGAGGAAGCATCGCGTCTCTTGCATATACGGCAATAACTTCTCTGTCAGCTGAATTAACATTTAACACGCTTATGCCGCTGCCGCTAAACTCGACTGTGGGCGCTGCTTTTGTTTCAAAACTTTTTGAATCTCCGTTTATTTCTACAAGGCCTTTATACCCGACCTCAATAGTGGACGGGTTTTGGACCTTGAGCCCTGTAGGCACAGGCCCGCGCAGTATATTAATATCTGTAACAACTGTTTTTGCATAAGCCTCATTAATAATCGAAATCTGCCTTTCTCCTAATGCGGCTGTAGGCTCTACAGACACTTGCAGCCACACAGTAGTCGGGTTTATTTTTGTAATATTCTCTATTTTTACCTGCGTGCCGCCAATTGCGGCCTTTACTCCGTCCTGGAACCAGCCTGATGAAGCAGTGATTGTCACAGTGCTGACATCGCCCTGATAGAGCTGCTGCGGAGACGCGCTGGCTAACGCAAGCTCTGTGTATGGCGATGCCTGAACATCAATTGGATAAGAATCTTCATAATTATATGTAGGGTTCTTTATCGTAACATAACGCTGTCCGACATCTGCTTTTGGATCAACCTTTACCCTTACCCATGCCTGCAAGCTGGAAACCCGCACAGTTGATTCAAGAGTTAATCCTGCTCCCTGTAAAGATGCCTCTATACTATTTTCATACCCTCCGCCGGCCGCATTACATTGTACAGTCAAGGTACTTGTTTCGCCTTGGTATAATGATCCTTCAATACTCGTAATATGAAATGTTTTTCTTGCTGTTACAAAATTCGATTTTGTAAACTGAGCGCTGATATTTGTATTGGTTCCTGATCCGTCAGCATTTATTACAAAGAATGTCCTATTCTTTGTGCTCGTAATATCTGCGTCTTCTTCAACGCTTAATGTAAGAGTTATTAGGGTATCGCCCTCAACCTTACTGCTTATTATATTTACTCCGCCTGCCCCTGCGGCATAATCAGCGCTTGCAGTTGATATTACGACAATACTGCTTGAATGAAAACCTGACCCGTAAATACTAACCTGGACATCTTCCTGGCCTTGATAAACATTAGTTTTATTGATTAATAAAATTGCAGGGTGCGGATAAATAGTAAAGATTCCTTTGTCTTCGCCCTGCGTATCTTTTGATGTGTTTCCTCCGCCGTCCTGGTTTTCAAAATATATTGGGTATGGCGCAGTTCCCGGCAAAGCGCTGGATGAAATATTTACAGCTGAGACTGTCAGATAATTAGACACGCCGCTTGACCAGTTTATTCCTGTTTTAGTTATGCCTGAACCTGATATTGATAAAAAGCCATTGCTGGTGTTTAAACTGTAAAAATTCTTTCCTATTAACGTAATATCGGTATTCCCCTTGCCCTGATACGCGGCTTTTGGACTGCAGTCATAAATCTCGGGTTTTGATTTTACCGTGAATGTGGCAGATGCTGACTGAACAAGCGCAATTGTCCCGCCCCATGGCGGCGAAGACGGCGTAATATCAGCTAAAACATACGCTGCATGCGGGCCCGGCGCAGAGTTTGTAAGATCAACCGTTGCTTTTAATGTTTTTGAGTTATACCAGGCAACATCAGTAACTGTAACTCCTTCTATCCAAAACACAGGCTTATATGTGTACGGCGCTGTTGTGGCGTCCTGCATATCAACACTTGTTGTTATTGTAAACTCAATATCCTTTTCGCCCTGCTGCGGCGCATAATTTTCTTCTATCCTAATATCATATGCGTATACAGCCGGTATTAGAAATGCTGAAACAGCAAAAACCGCAATCGCGCTGATTCCCCATCTCAATATTCTTTTAATGATACAGTTTTTGGTTACAAACACCGTCGTTCTCCTGACTCTAATCTATTACCTCTATCTCTTCTTCTGAAACACAGTCTGTTCCATCGCTGTTATATAAACATATCTTATACCTGCCTGTATTAAGCGCGCCTGTTTGTTCCTTAGTTAAAACACACTGAACTGTTTCAGTATCTAAAGCCATTCCCTTAATAATACCCAGGCCTGACCATACAATAACAACTCCCGCTTCTCCGGGTAAAATATTCCTGCCCTTTATCAGAAGCTCTGCTGTCTCGCCTTTCTTTATTACGCCTGTTTGTGTTTTCACTGTAATTGCATCAATAAACGGCCGGCGTTTTACTTGAAACATATTAGTTCCTTGAAAGCTGTAAGGCGTTCCATTTTCATCGTAACTGATAATTGTTATATCTACCGGGTTGTTCGTGATTTCCAAAGACGCGTCATCATCAACGTCAATCTTACAGGTTATTGCAAGCGAATTAATAAATTCCACTTCTTTAACCTGCACGCCCGGGTTTGAAAAATATACTGATGAGTATAAAAATTCATCTATTGTCTTTTGCGGTAATAATTGATTTGTTATTAGTGTAAGAGTTGTATTTTTTGAACCTTGCGGTAATGTATCCGGCGAACAAGAAATGATTTTATTATTTGTCTCAGCCTGCGCTATGGCAAAACAAAAAACAAATAAAAAAATACTACAAAGAGTAATTCTCTTTCGCATACCTTGAGCCCTCCGTGACGATTAGCATACACTAAACATTCTGCCCATCACCGCTTCTGAACTATTATAGAAGCCCCTTCTGCTACTAGAGATTGTAACACATTATTATGAAGTTAAAACGAAAGAAAGTTGAATTTATTGCGAAATCTTTTTAAAACAGCTGTCAATCATTGATTGTCACACTGAATTCATTTCAGGGCCCCAGTAAAATACTTATCCCCGGCAGATACTGAAACCCCGCCTATTGCGTGGCAGGCAGGTTCAGCTGATATACCGGTTACCATATTCTCCGCCTCTTTAAAAAACGGAGAATAACTATTTCTTTATTTCCGTAAGCCCATCCATATATTTGTATAATACCTCAGGGATAGTTACGCTTCCATCAGCGTTTTGATAATTTTCAAGCACTGCGGCAAATGTTCTGCCAACAGCAACGCCTGAACCATTTAATGTATATACAAAATATTTTTTATTGTCCATTGTTTTATATTTAGTTGCCATTCTTCTAGCCTGGAAATCTGTAAATAAACTGCATGACGAAATTTCACGCCACCTGTTTTCTCCCGGCATCCAGACTTCTATATCATACGTCTTGCTTGACGCAAAACTTATATCTCCCGCGCACAGCTCTATAATTCTATATGGCATCTCCAGTTGATCCAGAATATTTGCGGCGTCCTTTGTTAAAGACTCCAATTCCTTTAATCCGTCTTTCGGTTTAACTATTTTTACAAGCTCTATCTTATTAAACTGATGGTTACGTATCAGGCCTCTTGTATCTTTGCCATAAGATCCTGCCTCCCGCCTGAAACATGGCGTATACGCCATATATTTTATTGGGAGATTTTTTTCGTCTAATATCTCGCCCCTGTGTATGTTTGTTAACGGAACCTCTGCTGTTGGGATTAAATAATAATCATCATCTTTGCATTTAAATAAATCTTCGGCAAATTTTGGCAGCTGCCCTGTTCCAATAAAACTATCCGCGTTTGCGAGAAACGGAGGCATTATTTCAGTATACCCTTTTCTACGCTGAGTATCGCGCATAAACTGAACCAGCGCCCATTCAAGCATTGCGCCATATCCTTTTAAAAACGGGAATCTTGCTCCTGCTATCTTACTGCCGGCCTTTAAATTAATAATGTCTAACGCTTCTCCGATATCTACATGATCCTTAGGCTTGAATTCAAAACTTCTTTTTTTGCCATACACACTTATCTCAATATTGTCATTTTCATTTTTGCCTGCAGGAGTAGTCTCATGCGGCATGTTTGGCACAGAAAGCATTATCCCGGTCATTTCTTCTTCTTTCTTTTTAAGAATTACTTCTTGTTCTTTAATATTGTTTGACAGCTTCTTTAAATCCTGCAGTTTTTTTTCTAATTCCTTTTCAGCTTTTGCTTTTTTTAACGCAGATATTTCTTGAGAAGCGGAATTCATCTCTTTTTGCATTTCCTCGACAATAACAATCTGTTTTCTATAATCAATATCCAGATTATAGATTTTATCAATAACAGAGATATCCATATTCCTGGCTAAAAGCCTTTGTTTTACCTCTTCTTTATTATCTCTTATTAGTTTTATATCTAACATAATATTATCCTTAATGTTCAAAAGTTATTATAATTTTTCTGCCTTCTATATTCTATTGTTTGTATATTTCTTCTTTTTTTCCTTTAAACTTGTCCTTTCCGCATATAAGCATGCTTGCCGCAGGCATTGTTTCCTTTGCTTTTTTTGCCATTTCTCGAGCTATATTTTGAATATCCCACTGCGCGTGCTTATCCTCTCTTAGTCTTGAAATATGAGAAAGTTCTCTTAAATTTGTTTTGAACAGAACCCTTCTTTTATGCGCGTTTGTAAGAATATATTCCGCAGCAGATTGGTTTTGTTTTGCTATTGTATTATACGCGGCCTCTGTCTTTTCAATAATACTTTTAAATTCGTTCTCCAATCCTGACTCAGTAATGGATTTAGGAATTGTTACTCCTAATGCCGGGTTATAATCCTGGCATGTGATAGTTGCCATTCTGTGCCTTTTTAACTGGCCGAAACACGCGGCCGAAACAATAAGCTCATAAGTAAGCGAAACGTATTCAAACTCTCGAGGAAGAGTATTATACGCTTCTAAATTTTTTAGCGCGCTTTTTACTACCGCTTCTCTTTCTTGTTCGCTCATAGCAGCCGCTTTTTCAAAACACGCGTCGTAAGAACATCCTGAGTTTTTATATAACAGCGCTCCTATTATATAAGAATCCGCCCCCTTGTCATAAGCAATCAGATGCACTGCATTTGCGCTTTGCGCGCGCTCAAACTCCCTGCATGATATTTTTTGCGCTCCATTCTCAATATCCTGCTCATATAACGTAGGGTCTGTGTATCTGACAATAGACGGCGCCACATGCTTTGTTTCGTTATATAATTTTTTGCCAAGCTCGCGGACCTCTTCAAACTTACTCGCTGAAAATCTTCTTAGCATATTTTCCAAAGCGCGCGCGTTAACTGTCATACCGACTTGGCCATGAGCAGCCAGAGATGTTATATATCTTGCGTCTTCCTTTGCCCATCCTTCTAAAAGCGTTTTATTTTTAGGATCGCCTGCAAGCTCCTTGTTTTTATCCCAAATATAATCTTTAAGCTGTTTAAACGCTTTGTGATAAAAATTGTTCTGTAAAGTTATAGTGTCTCTAAAAAGAGGGGCAAAGCCTAAATCCTCTATCTCTTTTGGTAATACATAATCATTATCTAATGTAATATATCTTTGTGATTTTTCAGTAAAGGAAGCGAGCCTAAACTTTTCAAGAGCCTCTAATGCAAGCCTGGATATCCCGATAATATCAATATTAAACACAGCGTGCTCAGCTACTGAGCTGTGCCCCATCCCAAATATAATTGTTTCATTCGATTTTCTGGATTTTTCAACCTCTTTTCTTGCATCGCCTCTCAGCTCGTTTATCGGCCGAGGGTCTCTGCTGATCCTCGCGTAAGCCGCTGATATTGTTTCCGGAGTTAGCGCGGACAAATTACAGGCATCCCCTTTTTCAAGAGCCTTTATGCTTTCAATATCTATATTATATCCTGCGCAAATTACTTTCATAACACAAATACTATCATATCTTTTTAAATTTTCCAATTAATTTCACTCTGTGTTGTTACTATATTAAAATGTTAAACTTTTTTACTAGTTTAAAATGTTAAATTTGATAATCTCTTATAAAAACATTTATAAGGGGTTAAAATGAAAAACAAAAAAGGATTTTAGTCACTATAGAACACATCTTTTGCTAATCTCAAAGTTGAAGTCTGTTTATTAGAAAATAATTCTATCCTTGTCTTATATAATAATTTTATTATTGCTAAATCAAAATTACCTAAAGATAATTTATATTTAATGAAACAAAAAACTATTTCTGATATTTTGCAACAGAAAAATTACATGTATTCTCCTTTTGAAGTTTAACATTTTAAATTAGTAAAAATTTAACATATTGACTTAGTAATAACAATAATTTATGCGGCTGAGTTTAATCGTCTTAGTTGTAAAATGTCTTTTTCGTTTATTGACGTTTTATTTTGCATATACTTTATAGCCCATAATACTTCCGCAGGGGTAACGGCCGGATCAAACACTAAATTTATTATCTTATCATAAATTTCTAATTCATTAAGACGTAAAGACAAAATTGGATTTTTTAGTATTTTTTTAATTGCATCAAGTTCGAATAATGGATAATGCGCAATTTCCATATTGAGAGAAGGATAGTGCATCAGTAATACAGACCCATCTTGTAAATAATAAAGCTGAGTGCTTGTATCAGTAAAAGACATATCAAAATCAAGGTCCATTGTCTGATCAAATTCGGTTGGCTTGGTTTTCTTCATAAGACTCATCTTTTCAATTTTGGATATTAAATCTAAGACAAATATTATCTTTGTCGAATCAGCGCCGGTATAGTTTGCTATGATATTAATATCATTTTGCATTTCCATTATTCCATCTTTTGAAGAAGTATATGGAAATACTAATAAT
>JBDRED010000010.1:0-7129 GCA_043820025.1 Elusimicrobiota bacterium | reverse complement strand
AATATGCGCAAAAAGAGCGTTTATAAACTCACATGTCTGAGGCCGACAAAAGGAGGCCGAGTTTGAGTTTTAGCTTTTTTTGCGCTGATATTTTCCGTTAAAAATTACAACGAGAGCAAGAAAACGCATTCATGGTTTTTAACATAATAATTTATTAGATATTATTGAGCTGTAACGAATGCCGGCGCTCCTAAAAATATTCCTGCTCAGCGCAGCATTTCATTATTTTTCAACTCCTTCCGCCTCTTACAAAAAAGTTTATGTACATCTTCAGAATTATTAATATCCAGGCCTAAAACATCATTCCATATCTCCCTATCTTCCATACAAAAGTAAATAAACGCGTTTTTATCATAACCCTTTATTTTACTTGTTATAGCCCTGTACATTTCCTTTCTTAAATCTTTAAAATACCGCGTCTTCCCATCTAGCCCTTTTATCATTTCTCCAAAATGAATCCTGCTCATGGGATGCCTATATTCCATTATAGATTTTAACTCAGAGTTAAATCGCAATGTGCCTAAACTAATCCATAAAATTCTGTCCTTATCCAAATAATTATACACCTTATCAATTAAATCATTATACTCATCCTCATAACCCTTAAAATATATTATTGGATCAAAATGCAGGCCAATATAATACCCATGCTGAATACATTTTTTTGCAGACTCAAGCCTATCTTCCGGCGCCGGAGCGCCATTTTCATCGCTCAAAGAAATACGGCTTGGATTTAATGACCAGCTGATAACTTCGTTGCCTGTAGGCTTACTCTTAAGAAGATTTGCGATATTATTGCTCTTTGTTTTGTATTCAATAATATAATTTTTATGATTATTCGCAAGATATTCAGTTAAGTCATTAGTATGGCCTGTGTATTCGTCCAAGAAAAGCGAATCAGTAAATTCGCCTGTTCCAATCCTTGTCAATTCATTTGGGTCTTCATCTAACCTGGCGCTTAACTCTTCAAACATTTTTTCGAGATTTACATAAACTATCATGCCGGGCTGATTTTGATACTGTTGAAGATAACAATAGGAACAATCAAAGCCGCAGCCCATTACCAGCTCAAGAACATAATACTTACAGCCTATATATTTTGGCGTGCATGGGCAGGGTTTCAGATATCTTCCACGCTGTTCAGCCAGTATAATAGATTCTTTTAACTGCCTGTCATTCGCGTTAAGATCTTTATAATGATTAATTATAATCGGATCTATTTCTAACCTGCTAATGATCCTTTCCGCATATTTATTATTCAAAACACTTTGTTCAATATATAGTCTTTTAATATTCTTCATTTTCTATTTTTTTACGAACCTGTTCAATCTTTTGATTTAATTCATGATAATTATTGTATGAAATTTTCAGTTCCTTTGATTCATTCTCAAAAAAAGGAGTATGGCCGCATGACACGCCATTTATACAATTGAGCGATTTTGAAAATTTATTAAACTCTTCTTCTTTTCTGCTAAGCCCGGGGTATCTTTTCTTCCTTATTCTATCTCGCAAAACGCCAAGTTTTTCTGAAACGTTTAAACTATCATTTCCAAATATTTCATTAACGCCAACTGCATGCGCCAGCTCTTCAAATGTATTTTCTTCATTATCGGAACCAAGAATTATATCTTTAGAATTTTCTATTATTTCTTGAGCTATGCTCGCTGAACATTGTAATTCCTGAGTTAGTAAGACAATTTGTGATTTATCGGCGTAATTAAAAAAAGTTAAGTCATATACAGAGTTTAACTTTAACCTGCCCTCATACACCAGCATCTTAATGCTGTTTTCTTCGTTTGCAAGACGTTTATATTTATCAATTAAAATAATATTTTGAGATATGCCTAAAATATTTAAAACTATCTGCAATAACCCGCTATTGCCTGCTGTCTTACTCATGATAACCGCTTTTTCAACTTCATTAAATGCCCTATGAGACATATTAGCGTATATAACTGTTTTGATCTTATCAAATATAGAATCCGGCCCCTCATATTCCTGAATATAAATATTTTCTATGCCTAATTTTTTTGCTGCCAAAACCCTTCTTATTCCGTCCAGCACAAAATATTCATCTTTCTGTTTCTCGACTAAGATTGGCTGTAATATCCCTGCATTCTTTACAGATTCAACCATTCTATCCGGCATTAAAGGATAACTAAAAATATATTTAGTATTAGTAGTATTAATTTTTTCTATTGGAACCTTATATACTTTCATTAACCCTCGCGAATGTAAAAACTTTAAAATTTTTCTCTATAAAATCCTCTCATCTCCATAAAAAAACCAATATATTCTTTTGTTTTATAATCAGGGTATGTCCATGGCCAAGGTTTATAAATTTTGTCGTTAAAATAAAGAGTAACTTCTGCGTACATGTTTTCGCCGATATACACTCTATGCGTATAATCTTTTGTGGTAGCTAAAACAACCTTTGCTTCGTCCAAATAACCCGGATCAATATTTATTTTTCTATTCCCGGACTCTAAATAAGAAGACTCAATATCATTTGTTATGTGCTTTATTCCGCTTAGATCAGCAGGATTTATTAAATTTCTAAAACTAAGAAATCTTCGAGTCAGAGTTTCACCCATTTCATTTTTATAGTAATCAGTAAATATAAATTCTATTTCAATAGTTTCAATATCAATATCTCCAAATTTTTCTATTAAATAATTTTTTGCATTATTATAAATATCTTTATTACTATAGATAAGCGCGCAAAATAACTTAACCGGTTTTACCGCTTGTATTTTTCCCATAAGGCCTGCATTAATAATTTTTTAATATTCTTGTTTTAGTATTTTGAATTATAACTCTAACTAAATTTGTTATCTGAAGCTAAACGGAAAGGATTAAATTCTTTGCGCGCTAAAAGCGCGTATGCAGTCCCTGCTACGGAAATTGCAAAAGGAGACTTTGGAGTTATCCAGCCATGCCCGGTGCTTGCAGAAGAGCCGGTCGCATAAGGAAGCCCGCCGCCCAAATATTTTGAATACGGCTGCATAATCAGCATCTTATCGAGCTCAGACATAAAAAATTGCGCTTTGTAAGCGTACTTACTACTTTTTACAGGATCTGCGCTTTCATAATATCTTGCCATTATCTGATACGCAATAATCATCTGAGCTGTCCATTCCGAGGATACAATACCCTGCCTTCCAATCAAACTTGGATTTGTATAATCAAACCCTGATATTTTTAACACCTTACCCTGCGTATTTGTAAACTCAGCTGTTACCTCGGTATTCTTCTCTACAAAATCTATAAGGTCATCAGGATTTATTCCAACAGCTAAAAAGCGTTTAGGCCCAATTGATTCAAGGCCAAATGATACAACATCCGTAGCAACAAAAAAATCGTTCTTCCCTCTATTTAACCGTTTTTCAGATTCATTATAAGTTGCAAATCTTATCCATTCAAGTATACGATCAGCAGCTACTCTATATATAACATTATTTGTAGTAATGTATAACATTCTAAATAATGCGTAAGCGTCAATGTTATGTTCGGTTGAATACCACGTCGTGGCAGGGCCGCCTTTTATACCGCCCTCCTTATCTTGAAGGCCTAAAATCCATCTTCCAATATCTTCGGCAAAATCTAAATATATTGACGCGTTGGTTCTATCATAATACTGGACAGCGCTCATTGCAAGCCACGCGTTAGGGCCTACATGCACACTCCATTCAACGCCCTGTTCAGTAACTGAATCATACGCGTTTAAGAACCCTCCATTTGATTTTCTTGCTCTATAGACATAAAAATCCAATATCTTTTTTGCTGATTCTAGATTTTCATTTATGATAAAGGTATCAATAGCTAATGCTTGATCATAGGTAAACGCGAAATTGCTTAAATCAGGGTCGCCCTCATAGCTTGGCACCAATCCTGTCCTTGCATTCTGGCATGACTTTATCCAATTAAACATTTTTACAGCATTCTTTTTATCAATCTTACCTTGAGCCTTTTTAAGATCGCTCTTCTTCTGCTGCAGGTCTTGTTCCTTTTGAATTAACTCTTCGAGAGTTTTTCTAAGTTTGTCTTTATTTGTAGAAATGCTCCTTATCTTACCCTCTATAGCATCAATTTTTTCTTCAGCGACCTCTTTAAACTGCTCCTGCAATGATTCTAATTTTAAATTAGCCTGGTCCAGTTTTTCTTCGTACTGTAAACGCAGGTCATTCAACTCATCCAGCTGTGTATCAATAACATCGCGCATTACTGTCACGTCAGAAAGCTCCTGAATAAGCCTCTTGTTATCATACTGAACCTTAAGATCGTGCACAACGCTAAAACCGGCAATCAACGCTAGAAATGAAATTACAAACACTGCCTGCCTTGGCCTTTTCTTGAGTCTGTCCACATACTTAATTATTTTATTTTTATCGCCATCGGCAATAGTGTGAAATGCAACGCCAATGCGGAACTTTGTGGCTACATCTTGTTTAATTTTAGTAACCCATCGCGGGCTTACATACGCGATAATCGGCTCATCTTGAGTAGGCAGGTTAATACTAAGCTTAAGCAGGTAATCGCCGTCCGACAATCTTTTACTTAAATTATCGTCGAGGTTGCTTACTTCAAGACAGACTCCGCCCTGATTAATATTTCTTGTATAACCCTGATAGGTTGTCTGCCAAACAATTTCATGCGCGTCATTTACAACGGCAAATTCGACGGGGATAACGGTTGGTATGCGCACATACTTGCGCAGATCTTCTAATTTATCCTTTTTAAAAAACATTTTTTTCTCCGGAAACAAAAAGAAAGGCAGATTAATTATCTGCCTCACTTAACATATATTAAAATTTATATTTATCGCTTTTATTTCTCAAAATATACGTTGTCTATATAGTATTCTGCATTTGTTCCTTCAAAGACTATCTGGCTAAACTTAGTTAGATTTATTCCGGAAAACGAACTCAAGGACACACTAACTTCATGCCATTTATTGTCTCTATATTCTCCGGGCACTGTTTCAAAATTGCTTAAAGTCTTGACTCCAAATGTAGGGCCTGCGCCCCACCCAAGTTTTATTGTTATATTATCTGTTGTTTTGACAGCAAATTTCAAATTGCCGCCGGAAAACGCGGATAAATCCTTTAATGCATTAAAGCTGATATACCAATTTGCAAGGCCGCTGGTTACAGTTTTTAATGATTCCTCGCCTTCATACGCATAATTTGTATCAGCTCCAAATACAGGACTTGACGAAGTACCCATTATTGCATCTTTTCCAACGCCATATGTAACATCCTGTTTTAATTCTGAATAGAAATAAAAACTTTGTGACGCGCCGGATAGTTCAGTATTAACAATATTAACCTTTGCTGTGCCAATAGCGCCCTGCACATCAACTCTTACTGTAGCAGTAAGCGGCTTTGCAGCAAGCGAAGCAGGCGTTGTATATAAACCGTCCTGTGTAATTGTTCCATAAGCTGTTGAGCTGTCTGTGTTCTCTTCAATACTCCATACAGGAACAGCAGCAACTTTGTCATGGTTAGCATTGCTGATATCTACAGTTAACTGTAGAATGTTTTCGCCAACATATACATTATTACCGCTTGGCGTTATGCGTACTTCCACAGTAGAATTGGCAAGCCTCTCCTTTACTGAACAGCCTGCTAAAACAAGCGCGCTAAAAAGCATGATTGCATATGGTTTAGATTTTCTACTAATCATCATCATATAATTCCTTTTTATTATTCGAAACGAATATCATCTAGGTAGAATGTTGCTCCATATTTATTGTCTTCCTTATTAACAACAAAACTAAATCCACCGATAATAGAGCTTATATCCTTGCCTCTTAAATCAATGGTATACTCTTTCCACGCTTTGCCCAGCGTTATAGGAGCTGTCCATGCAGCGTCTGAATCGCCATACTCTCCTTTAATGCCGCCTATTTTAACCTGACGAATCCTTTCGCCGCCTCTTTCTCCTCTTGCCCAAAATGTGAGCTTTTCAGCCCCTGTAAGATTAATACCGCCGGGTTTTGTACCCCAGTTATTCATTGGATTCTGCCAATAAATTCCTGCCCAACCCTGTTCTCCTCGAGCTTTATATTCAACCTTTATACAATTGAACCCGCTTCTTGTATCTTGCTTACAAGACAGGCTCATGCTTAAATCATTTGTGTCTCCCATCCATCCGGTAGGCTGATAATGATTATCCGGGTCTTCAAATTCTTTATACACAGTAAGGCCTTTATATTTCGGCGCTTGCTTTTCTTTGCCTGTGATGTCAGCTATTTTGTAGGGATAAAACGTAACTGATATTTTTGGTTTAATTGCATAACCTTCGTTTGATGTGTAAAGAAATCTTACTTTATTAATTTTTGAGTATTTAATAATACCCTTGCCTATGTTTCTGCTCCATTTTAACGCTCTTTTTTTAGCTTTGCCTTCAATTACGCTTTTTTGCGAATAACCATTAATTGTTATTGTTCCTTTTTCCTTAAACTCCTTTGCAATATCAACTAAAATATCCAAGATTGCCATTGAGCCAAATTTAAACTCATTTGAGTCAAATTCAAACAATACATCCTGCCTGCATACAATCTCAAATCCTTTTGCTGTTTTATTGTAGACGACTCCATCTTTATTCCCAAGCTTAACTAATATCTTTTCAATATCCTTTTCAATAAATGACCTGTCTGGCGCATCCTGCATAACAAATTCATAACTAATGGTTATTGTATCATCTTTTTTATCGCCTTCTTCGCCGGAATAAGTTAACGCGCCTGTTTTAGTGTTCCAATATTTTAGCCAATAATTTAAATAATCATTAATCTCTTTCGCGCGATTTCTTGCTTTAGCTTTTCCTTTATTTATAGCTATATCAAAAGTTTCATAACTATCTATTTGAATTGTTCCATCTGCGCTATACAGGAAAGAGACATCCCCTAACTGATTAATTATTTTATTTCCTTTTGTTAGTTTACCGACTCTCTTGGTTTTCTTAATTTTTTTTGTTTTCATTTTCTTAACTTTAGGAGCTTTCGGTTCCTTAACCTTCTTTACTTTCGGTTCTTTAATTTTCTTAACTTTAGGAGCTTTCGGTTCCTTAACCTTCTTTACCTTAGGTTCTTTAATTTTCTTAACTTTAGGAGCTTTCGGTTCCTTAA
>JBDRED010000009.1:0-60406 GCA_043820025.1 Elusimicrobiota bacterium | reverse complement strand
CTCTGGCTGCAGGCGATGTAATTATAGATTTAGACACATCTGACGGCAGTTCGCAGCTGGCTATTGAAAATAGTAGCGGAGTTATTATCTCATCCTTCAGCTCAAGAGGCGACGCGTACTTTAAAGGCAAGGTCGGGATCGGCGCAAAGAGCACAAATACAAACCTGACGATTAACGGAAATATGGCGCTTTCTTCCGGAAGCTTATATTTCCCTGACAATACTTATCTTTCCTCAACAGACGATCTTGGTTCGAAAAATTCGCTCAGCTCAGACGACGCTCTTACTCATAATGTTGTGTATGTTGATAACTCCGGAAATGTCGGAATAGGTATTACAGAATCAATCACGTCAAAACTTTATGTTAACGGCAAAACATTTTTTAATAATGATTTGACATTAGATAATGGTTTATATTTTTCTGCTGATGAGGCGCGGCCGCGCGGCAGCGAGGAAAGCGATACATTATTTATTTCAAACAGCGCAGGCGCAGAAGGCCTGCGCGTTACAAATTCAGGGAATATCGGGATCGGGTCCGGCGGCACAACCGCGGTTTTGCATATATCCAGCGATACAGCCACAAGCTCGCAGTATTATTTAAAGATAACAACAGGCACTACTCCTATTCTGACTGTAAGAGGAGACGAAAGGGTAGGTATTGGCACGGATGCGCCGTCACAGCTTTTTTGTGTAGGCGGGAATAACGGGTTTCAGATAGATACTGCAGGGAATATGAAATCAATAAATGGCGTTACTTACACATGGCCGGCTATACAAGGCGGCGCTGATACGCTCCTTAAGGTAAATACTGACGGCGATTTGTCGTGGGAGAGCCTGGCTATTAATATAACAGGCGGCGGCACAGAAAATTATATAACAAAGTTTACAGGCGCTGCGAGCGTGGGTAACAGCGTGATTTATGAATCAGGCGGCAACATTGGAATAGGCACAACCGTTCCCGGGAATTATAAGCTTAATGTAAACGGTCCTATGTATGTTAACAGCGATATATCATATTCCTCATATACAGTAGTAAGAATGTTAGACGCTAAGACAGCTTTGGGATTTATTGTTACAAGCAGCACAGGCACGCGCAGATTAACTGTATATGACCAGGGCAATGTAGGTATAGGGTCAACAACAGCGCCCAGGAAGCTTTCCGTTTATTCGGAAGATGCGGGCAACAGCGAGGGTATCAGAGTAAGCGAGGGGTATGATTGCGCAGGGAATGCAGGCGAAACTAAGGAAATATCATTCTATGATTATTGGGGCGATTCATATACGGTTACTATGAAAGGCGGGATTGTTGTGCATGTGTATAACGGAAGCACAAGCCAGCATGTTCCTTCGGGGTGGAGCGGATGATTACAAAATATTTGAAATATATCAGCTTAATATTTTTAATACCGGCAAGCTGCAGCTTTCTTTATTCTGCGTCAGAGGTAACTGTGCGGCTTGCAAGCGACAGCGCTGAAAACGGATTGTGGATAGAAAATTCAAATGGAGTAAAAATTACAACAATAACTTCAACCGGCAATGCGTATTTCCCGGGGAATGTTGGGATAGGCACGCATATAGCAGTATCAACTCTCACGGTAAACGGCGATATTTTTGTGACAGGCGGCGGTATTATATTAACCGATAATACGATTTTTAATTCAACTGCGCCTTATTCTACGAGTTACAGGCTAAATTCGCTTGGCAATGGAATAGCAAATGTTATGTATGTAGACGACACAGCCGCAGTCGGCATAGGATACGGCATGACTATACCTGCAGGCAGTAAGTTTAATATTAACGGAACAACGCTCTTTAGAAGCAGCGCTGTTGTGGCTGATAGTAAATATTTATTAATTGATAAAATTAAAGCAAAAAGCGCGGCCGGGATAAGCCTTTATTCAGACGACAGCGTGAATCGGATGTTTATAGATCAATACGGCAATATAGGAGTCGGTCTAAATAGCCCTACAGCAATGCTGCATGTTTCTTCGCAGAGTATTACGAATACGCAGTATCTTTTAAGAATAACTACAGGCACAACAAGCGTAAACACATTGATGGCAGTCTCTGAAAATGTTGGCGTAGGCACTACTAATCCAACCGCGCTTTTCACAGTGGGGGATAATACATTCCAGGTTAACAGGAGCGGCAACCTAATTAAAATAAATAACTTAACATATTCGTGGCCATCGTCAAGAAGCGCGGATACATTTCTTAAAAATGACGGATCAGGGAATCTCTCATGGGTAACAGCGCAGGGTGGATTGGGAGGAAGCGGTACTGCAGGCTATGCCGCATATTTTACAAGCTCCGAGAATATCGGCTCATCAGAGATCTTTGAGTCAGGCGGTAATATCGGAATAGGAACAACGGTTCCCGGTAATTACAAATTAAATGTAAGCACAAGGCATTATGTCGAACAAGAGCTGGTTGTCTCGAGCATTACGCTTAACAGTGTTCGCGCTCCTGATACAAATGGGATGTATATCACAAACGACGCAGGAGCATTAGGTTTGTTTGTCGGTAATGCGGGTAATGTAGGTATTGCGACAAGCAGTCCACAGCAAAAGTTAGATGTTACAGGGAAACTACGAACAAGCGGAAGTTTTTTTGCAGGAGTAAAACAGGGAGGAACACTAACGGATAGTATAAAAGTATATATAAACGATTCTTATGATACAGGCACGTTAGATATTAATTTATACGGCGGTATAGTTACGTATTGCGTTAAAACGCCGGATTAACTGGATAGGTTTATGAAAAAGAATTTAATTATATTATTATTTATTTTGGCTTCTTTAACCGCGGGGAATCTCTATGCAGGAAGCGACGCCAGGATAAAACTGTCTACGAGCGATGCATCCAGCGGATTCTGGATACAGAATAGCGCGGGTGTTGTTGTGTCTACGGTTGCGTCGAACGGCCGGGTATATTTTAAAGGTAATGTCGGAATAGGCGCTTCGCCGGGAAATTATAAGCTGATTGTGAGCACGATTAGTCTGGCAGGAAGTTTTAGCGGTGTTAAATTTCCTGACGGAAGCATTGCTGTGAGCACTACGACTCTTGCTGTAAGTAATTCGCTGGAGTCAGCTAACGGCAGTATTCCCAATGTGGTTTATGTAAATGCTCAGGGTAATATAGGAATAGGAACAACACAGGCTTTAAATTATAAATTGACAGTTAAGGGTAGTTCATATTTTGGAGACAATGTTGAATTTATTTATAATAAATTTATAAACACAGATAGAATTCAGGCTCGAGATAACAGCGGTTTAAGGCTTTTAAATTATGCGGGAACAAACGGGCTTTTAATACATGACACAGGTTATGTGGGAATAGGAACAACTAATCCTGCAGGATTGGTGCATATTTCTAAGGGATCGCCTGCTCCGGCTGATTATATTCTTAAGATTAAGAAAGGAGCAAATACGGTTTTAAGCGTAAAAGCTGACGGTAAGGTAGGCGTAGGCACTGATGGCGGAGACGAACTATTTACAGCGGGAAACAATGTTTTTCAAATAGATAAAACCGGAAATATCAAAAAAATACGTAATATTGCGTCGTCATGGCCGAGCGCGCATGCCGAAGGATACTTAAAGAATGATAACAGCGGCAATTATACTTGGGCATCCGGCGGGTCAGGAGTCGGAGGGTCAGGCACGTCAAATTATATTGCAAAGTTTGGAAGCGGCGGCAGTCAGGTAACCGACTCGGTCATATATCAAAGCTCTCAAAAGATCGGGATAGGGACAACTACAGTAGGGGCTGATAAACTGCGTGTCGCAGGGCCGGAACATATTTCCGAGAGGCTGACTGTAAATGGATATATAACTACTATGCGCATAGAGGCTGAAGGGCCTGACGGCCTGGGTATTCGCGACGACGGCGGTAATTATGGGATTATTGTTAAAAATGACGGCAATGTAGGCATAGGCTCATCAATAAATGCGAGAGAAAAGCTGGAAGTTTCAGGCGATGTGTACGCGCAAAATTATTATTACGGAAATTATCAGGGGATTACCTATAGCATGCAG
The DNA here is from genome assembly GCA_043820025.1 of Elusimicrobiota bacterium. GTDB lineage: Bacteria > RUG730 > RUG730 > JBDRED01 > JBDRED01 > JBDRED01. Next base: position 56,373 of record JBDRED010000009.1, on the reverse strand, counting down.
TTTAGGGATCTTGACGGAGTTGACAGGACTATAAATATCTGGGACGGCATAATCGAATCAATAGAATAACCGAAATAAGGGACAGGTCCGCATTTCGGTTATTACCTCTATGTTTGACTTACCTTTCAGGAAATAGTATAATCAATATGCGTTTTTGGTACAGCGCGATATAAGGGTTAATAATAAAAAAATGGATTACATTATAAAAAAGAGGGATAAAAATGAGTAATAAAAAATTAAAAATCGGTCTTCCAAAAGGAAGTCTTCAAGAATCAACCATAGAATTATTTAAAAAAGCCGGAATAAAAATACAGTCTTCGAGCAGGTCATATTTTCCTTACTGCGACGATGAGGAGCTTGAGATTATGCTCGTGCGTAGTCAGGAAATGGCGCAATATGTGGAAGACGGAGTATTTGACGCGGGGCTTACAGGGTATGATTGGATATGCGAATCAGGAGCTGATGTAAAGGAAGTATGCGAGTTATTATACGCAAAGAGCGGATTCAGGCCTGTCAGATGGGTTTTGGCTGTTCCTGAGGATTCTAAGATAAAGGGAGTGAAAGACCTAAACGGCAAGAGAGTAGCTACAGAACTGGTTAATTATGTAAAAAAGTATTTCAAAAAAAATAATGTCAAGGCGCATGTTGAATTTTCATGGGGAGCTACCGAGGCAAAGGTCCCTGCTCTGGTTGACGCGATAGTTGAGCTAACAGAAACAGGAAGCTCATTGAGAGCAAACAAATTAAAGATTGTAGAAGAGCTTTTAGTATCTTCTACAAGGCTTATAGCAAATAAATCTTCATTAAATGATAAATGGAAACGAGAGAAAATTGAAAATATATCAATTTTATTGAAAGGAGCTTTAGAGGCGGAAGGTATGGTAGGGCTTAAGATGAATATTTTAGAAACAAAGATTAAAGAAGTTATGAACCTTCTGCCGGCTTTAAGAAAACCTACAATAGCTCAGCTCGGTGGAGCGAAAGGCTGGGTATCTCTTGAGGTAATAATAAAGGAATCAACTGTGAAAAAAATTATTCCGGACTTAAAACGCGCGGGAGCTGAAGGAATAATCGAGTATCCATTGAATAAAGTAATTTATTAATACAGAAGTCAGAATACAGAAGTCAGAATACAGAAGCCGGAATACAGAAGCCGGAATACAGAAGCCGGAATACAGAAGCCGGAATACAGAAGCCGGAATACAGAATAATTATAATAAGAAATGAATATGCGGAGCGGGTTGCAAACCCAATCCGGCCAAAGCGATGACACAAGAGCCAAGTAAAATTTTATACGCTAAATGCTAGAGATAGGAGAATATTATGTCAGTACGAGTAAGATTTGCGCCAAGCCCGACAGGGTATCTGCATATTGGCGGCGCGCGCACAGCGTTGTATAACTGGCTATTCGCAAGGCATAATAAAGGAACATTTGTTTTACGTATAGAGGATACGGATGAGGTGCGGTCAACGCCCGAGGCTGTGCACGCTATACTTGAGAGCATGCAGTGGCTTGGACTTGACTGGGACGAGGGGCCTGTTATTCAGAATGGAAGTTTATCCAGCAAAGGTATTTACGGCCCATATTTTCAGATGCAGAGACGTAATCTTTATGCTCAGTATGGCCAGGAACTCTTAGATAAGAAAAAGGCTTATTATTGTTATTGTTCTGCAGAAGAGCTTGCAGCCAGAAGAGAAGAAGCCGCTAAAGAGGGCAGGCCGCCAAAATATGACGGAAGATGCAGAAATCTTTCGCAGAAAGAAATAGAAAAATATGAGGCTGAAGGAAGAAAACCGGTTATTAGGTTTTTAAATGATAATGCAGGCCAGACCAAATTTAAGGATATAATAAAAAAAGAGGTTGTGTTTGAGAACGCTTTGCTCGATGATTTTATAATAGTGAAGTCAACAGGCGTGCCGTTATATAATTTCGCTGTGGCGGTAGATGATTATACAATGAAAATCACGCATATAATAAGAGGCGATGACCATATTTCAAATACTCCGAGACAGATAATGATTTACAACGCGCTTGGATGGGCTCTGCCTGTTTTCGCGCATATACCCATGATATTAGGCCAGGATGGAGGCAGATTATCAAAGCGGCATGGCGCAACCGCAGTTACCGCTTACAGGGATGAGGGATATATGCACGACGCTGTTGTAAATTATCTGGCGCTTCTTGGATGGGCTACAGAAGACAGCCAGCAGTTATTTGAGCCGGATGATCTTATAAAAAAGTTTACGCTTGAGAGATGCGGGTCAAGCCCTTCCATTTTTGATTCTCAGAAATTGTTATGGATGAATGGCGAATATATCAGATCAAAAAAAATAGATACTTTTTACAAATTAGCGCTCCCATTTTTAAAGGAAGCCGGGCTTATTGATGATTTAGTATCTTCGGAAAAAGAGGCATATATAAAAAAGGTTCTTTCTTTGGAACAGGAAAAAATAAAACTTTTAACTGAGATACCCAAACTGGTTGATTTTATGTTAAAGGATGAGATAGAATGGCGCGAGAATGCGGTTAATAAGGTTCTTAAAAAAGAAGGAACGCTCACAATATTAAGCGATATGTCAAAAAAACTTTCTGAAATGAAAAATTTTACAGCAAATGATATTGAAGAAATTGTGCGCGCGTATGCGGCTGAAACCGGGATAAAAACAGGCCGGATATTTCATCCTTTGCGGGTAGCTACATCAGGAAGGACCGAAGGGCCCAGCCTGTTTCACTACATGGAAGTGATAGGAAAAGATCGTGTTATTGCCCGCATAGAAGAAGCAAAAAAATTCTGTGAATAAGGAGTGTGTTATGTCTGATATGGATAAAAAAACAAATCCGCTTTTAGTTAATCTTGTGTTTTCGTTAGGCCAGGCGGCGCTTATGCAGATGGGGAAAATAAGCAATCCGGTTACAGGCAAGACAGAGCGTAATCTTAACCAGGCAAAGGTTAGTATTGATATGCTTGAAATGCTAAGAGAAAAAACTATAGGTAATTTATCAATAGAAGAAGGCAAATTTTTAATGACAGCGTAGCTCAACTGCAGTTAAATTTTGCGGATGAAGCGAATAAGGATAATAAAGTCAAGGAATCAGGCGACAAATCAGTCCTAAATTAAAGCCAGTCTTTTAATTTTCAGGTATTGCCCAATAAGAGATGAAATTGAATATATAAATATTATTAACATTACAAATTATCATATTAAGGTGTTGTTATGAAGAAAATAGAAGCCCGGATAAGGCCATATCTAACCAGGTTAATTATAAGTTTAATTCCATCCGGAAAACAAATATCAGCTGAAGAGATTAGAAATTCAACAATAAGAAGAATTCTCATTGTTTATCCTCACAATGAAACAGGAGATATGCTGTTAGCCACGCCAATGATAAAAGCGTTAAAAGAATTAATAGGCGCGGGAGGAGAGCTGGGTGTTGTTGTAAGGCCTCTTCATTGCGCTGTTCTTATAAATAATCCTGATATCGATGAAATATATGTGTATGATAAAAAGAAGTTAAAGGTATTTGGATTGTTGAAATTTATTAAAAAAATCAGGAGCAGGAGATACGATGCCGCAATCGTGATTGATTCAATATCGTTTTCTTTGACGAGCGGACTTTTTGCGTATTTTTCTAATGCGCGGTATGTGATTGGAGCAAGGGATCTTGCAGTTCGGTTTGAGCCTAAAATCACAAGGCTGTTTAACTTGATGATTCCAATAAATTTCAAACAGCATGATATATTAATTAAATGCGAATACGCGGCTTTTTTTAAAGCTGTATGCAATGATCTATCCGAACGTATGATTCTCACAAAAGATGAGGAATGTTTTTATGAAGATTATTATAAAAATAATAATATAAACAGCAAAGACAAAGTTATAATAATGCATTTGGGCGCAGGCAAGGCGCAAAACAGATGGGCTGTAAAAATTTTGCGGCGCTTGGAAAAAAAATATTGGATAAGGAAAATTTGAAAATTTTGATATCCTGCGGGCCGGGGGAATCAGCCATTATGGAAGAATGCAAAAATTTAGCAAAGGACAGATTTATGTATCTGCCTCAGTTTGGACTAAGGCATCTGGCAAGTTTTTTAAAAAAAGCCGATTTATGCATATCAAATGACACAGGTATTCTGCATATTGCCGCGGCTGTCAGGAGCAGTACAATAGGCCTGTTCGGCCCTACATTTGCCGCAAGGTGGAATCCTATTGGCAGGAATAATTTATACATACAATCCGCAACGGATAATATAAACGATATTTCAGTAGACGCTGTTATGGATAAGGTTGATGAAATAATGCAGTTAGGTTAAGTATCCGGATCCACAAGCCGCAAAGGATATATATGCTTTCAAAATACAATAAATTTTCAAAATACCTGCGTGATAAATTCGGCCTGCGCGTGCAAAGAGTTAGTGTTGACGCAGGGTTTACATGCCCTAATAGAGACGGCACAAAGAGCACAGGCGGCTGTATATACTGCGATAACAGGGCTTTTATTCATCAGTCAAAGGGCGAAGAAATTTCTCCTATTGAGGTACAGATTGAGCAGGGTATGGCAATAGCGCGAAGGCGTTTTGAAGCGAAAAAATTCTTTCTCTATTTTCAGGCTTATTCGAATACATACGCGCCGCTAAAAGTTTTAAGAAGGACATATACTGCGGTCCGAATATTTGATGACATTGTAGGCATTGCTATAGCAACGCGGCCTGACTGCGTTGACGAGAATGTGCTGGATCTTATATGCGAGTATAAAAACGATTATGATGTGTGGATAGAATATGGACTGCAGAGCGTGCATGATTTAACTCTCCAGTATATTAACCGCGGCCACACATACGATGATTTTTTGCGCGCTTACGAAATGACAAAAAATAAAGGAATAAAAGTTTGTGTTCACACAATTATCGGCTTGCCCGGAGAAACAAGGCGTATGATGCTTGAGACAGCAAAAAAGATGGCGGATTTAAAGATAGACGGGATAAAAATTCATCCTATGCATATAGTAAAAAACACAATGCTTGAGGATATTTATAAACAGGGACAGTACATGCCGCTTGATATAGAAGTGTATGTTGATATATTGGCTGAGTTTTTGTCTGAGTTATGGCCCGGAACTGTGGTGCAGAGACTTGGAGCAAGCTGTTCAAGGGATATCTTAGTTGCGCCTTCGTGGGTCGGAGATCAAGAAGGTTTGGAAAGTATGCTGGAAAATGTAATGAGCGAAAAAAATATTATTCAAGGATCAAAATATATTGAGAATATTACAATGAATAATACCGAGTCCGAGCATATTGAGACAGAGCCGCCTAAGTCCGGAGAACCGGAGCTAACCTTATTTTAAATAAAATATATTATTAAGAATTGTAAACTTGTCCAAATTGGATTATAGCGTCAATAAATTACCTTTTCGCGCGCAGGCCGAATTTATCTCTACTCAGCTCCGAAGCGGAGAAAAAATATTAAATTCAAATATTGGTTTTTAGTTTAAGTATAATGTTAACAATTTTACAGGGGGTGCCGTATGGGTTGACTAATCCCTTTGTATTTTGAATATTATTATAGACAACGACTATTATTTTTGATAAACATAGATAGAATCATTGATGATTTTTAAGTTAAAAAATCAGGAGGAGAGCGCATGCGTAAAATGATAATTATTGACGATGAGAAAGACCTTTGCGATATGCTGGCCGAGTATTTTGACAAAAAGGAGTACGAGGTTTATAAATCTTATACCGGTAATGAAGGATTGGAATGGATTGAGAAGATAAAACCGGATGTTGTGCTGCTTGATCTGGATCTGCCCGACACATCAGGCCTGGATATTTTAAAAGAGGTTCGTATGTTTAATACTATACTTATGTCCGGCAAGCTAAAGGGTATTACTGACGACAGCGCTAGGTGGATGGGAGCTACCGGATTTATAATGAAGCCGTTTTCCTTAGAAGCGATTCAGCGAAAGATTGATGAATCACTCGATAAAACCAAGGCGTTAACTCGGGAGAATGTTATAAAAGCGGTTTTTTCAGAGCGCGCGCTTAGGGAAATTCATTACGTGTTTAGAAGAAACTCAAACGCGTTTATTAAGCCGTCGGAAATAGTGGATTACATGAAGACAATTCTTTCTGAAGACGCTATAACAGAGATCAATAAATTAAAAATAAAACTCCCGAGTTTAGACATACTGTAAAAATTTATTATTAGACGCTTTGTTTAAAATAATATATTTTGAAAATTTGGATTTTTGGTTTTAAATATAATATTATTACCATTAAATTGGAGGATTAAGATGGAACAATTAATAGCAACAGGCTTACTATTCTTTTTAGTGGTGTTTGGCCCTATAGTTTTAATGTTGGGAATATCCACTGCGAAATATTCTTTATCAGATAATGAGATTCAAATGAGAATATTTGGTATAAGGGCGCTTACAATAAAATACAATGAAGTGTCATGGATAAGGCAGGGCACTAAAGCATGGTTTTTAAAGAGTAAGTGGCAAAATTGGAGGCTGAACAGAGCAATTACTATTGGATTAGCTATTCCAAGAAAAGGACGTAAACAGATTGTTATAACTCCTCCGAATAAAGCAGAGTTTTTCAGCAGGATGGAACAAAAGCTTAAACCCCTGGGAATCGAAATAAAAAAAGATTAAAATACAGAATACATGAGATCAAAAAAGCCGGGCGCCGGGTCTGTCCCTGTATAGGGTCTGTCCCCTATGAAACAGAATCCGGAATAAAAAACACTTCCCATTGTTTAGGCGGACACATAGGTTTCCTCCGGGAGAAAGAGGTGTATTATGTTTGATAAATTCACAATTAAAGCGCAGGAAGCATTACAGGAAGCGCAAAGTATTGCGCAAAATCTTGATCAACAACAGGTTGATGTCGAACATTTGCTCTTGGCTCTGCTTAGACAAAGCGAGGGTATAGTTGTGCCAATACTGCAAAAATTAGGAGTAGACGCAGGCGCGCTTATCCGCGCTGTTGAAGCCAATATAAATAATAGACAAAAAGTTACAGGCGCTGTTCAGCTTTATGTAACTCCGCGTTTTGATCAGACGCTTAAAACGTCCATAAAGGAAGCGGGACGGTTGAAGGACGAATATGTTTCTACTGAACATTTATTGATAGCTATGAGCGAGGAACGCAATAGTATGCTGCAGGATTTCCTGCTCAAATTTAACGTAAATAGAGAATCGATTTATCAGGCTCTTGTTGATATTAGAGGCAATCAAAATGTTACTGATCAAAACCCTGAGAATAAGTATCAGGTTTTAGAAAAATACAGCAGGAATCTCACAAAGCTCGCCAAGGATGGAAAGCTGGATCCTGTGATTGGAAGAGATGAAGAGATAAGGCGTGTTATGCAGGTTCTTTCAAGGCGGACTAAGAATAATCCTGTTCTTATAGGAGAACCGGGCGTGGGAAAGACTGCGATTGCGGAAGGCTTGGCTCAGAGGATAGTGAGCGGCGATGCGCCTGAATCGCTTAAGAATAAAAAGGTTATTAGTTTAGATCTTGGCGCTTTAATAGCAGGCGCGAAATTCAGAGGGGAGTTTGAAGACAGGCTCAAGGCCGTAATAAAGGAAGTTGAGAAGAGCGCAGGGGAGATAGTCCTATTCATTGACGAGCTTCATACATTAATCGGCGCCGGCGCAGCGGAAGGAGCTATTGACGCGTCGAATATGCTTAAGCCTGCGTTAGCTCGCGGGGAGTTGAGGTGTATTGGCGCCACGACTCTAAATGAATACCGCAAATATATTGAGAAGGATGCGGCATTGGAAAGGCGTTTTCAGCCTGTTTTAATTGGAGAGCCGTCTGTGGAAGACACAATAGCAATACTGCGCGGAATAAAGGAAAAGTATGAGGTGCACCATGGTATAAAAATAAAGGATTCCGCTATCGTAGCCGCAGCTAATCTTTCACATAGATATATTAATGACAGATTTCTTCCGGATAAGGCGATTGATTTAATTGACGAGGCCGCGTCAAAGCTTCGTATGGAGATAGACAGCATGCCTCTTGAGATTGACCAATTAGAAAGAAAGGTAAGACAGCTTGAGGTGGAAAGAGAGGCGCTGAAGAAAGAATCTGATGATAATATTAAGGATAAGCTGGTAAATCTCGAAAAAACAATCGCTAATTATAAAGCAGACAGGGATGCGCTGAGGGCCAGATGGCAAAAGGAAAAAGATTGTATTACAAAAATTCGGGATACAAGAAAACAGATTGAAGACGCAAAACTAGAGGAGATGACTGCTGAACGGGAAGGGAATTTAGAAAAGGTAGCTGAAATAAGGTATGGTAAAATAGTAGCGCTGAATAAAATATTAGACGAGGAAACCGGCAAGCTTGAAAAGGCTCAAAGCAAAGAAGCAATGCTAAAGGAATCTATTGACGATGAAGATATTGCCGAAATAGTTTCAAAGTGGACAGGCATACCTGTTTCAAAGATGCTTGAAAAAGAAAAACATAAATTAGTGGCCATGGAAGAGAATATAAGAAGAAGGCTTATAGGCCAGGACGATGCTGTGACAGTAGTTTCAAACGCGATTAGGCGTTCCAGGGCAGGAGTGCAGAGCGTTGACAGGCCGATAGGCTCATTTATTTTTATGGGGCCTACAGGTGTTGGTAAAACAGAACTTGCGAGGGCATTAGCGGAATTTTTATTCGACGATGAAAAGGCTATGCTTAGAGTGGATATGTCTGAGTATATGGAGAAACACGCTGTTGCAAGGCTGATAGGCGCGCCTCCCGGGTATGTTGGTTATGAAGAAGGCGGACAGCTGACAGAAGCGGTGAGAAGGCGGCCATATTCGGTAATTCTATTCGATGAAATAGAAAAGGCGCATCACGATGTTTTTAATGTGCTGTTACAGTTATTGGACGACGGCCGTCTAACCGATGGCCAAGGCAGAACAGTAGACTTTAAAAACTGTATTATAATTATGACTTCAAATCTTGGGTCGAATAAAGAAGTTAACCCCATAGGATTTGAAAAGAAAAAAAAGAAGGAGCTGGAGGACGAGAAAATAGCTGCGTGGGATTTATTAAATAAATTCTTTAGGCCGGAATTTCTTAATCGTATTGACGAGGTTGTGCTGTTTCATCCTCTAACAAAGGAAGAACTCTTAAAGATTGTGGATATACAAATAGCGCAGCTTCAAAAACTGTTAGACGTAAATAAAATTCAAATTATCGTTGCCTCAGAGGCAAAACTCCTGATTACTACGCTTGGATATAACCCCGCGTTTGGCGCGCGGCCGCTAAAAAGGACTATACAAAAAAACATCCAGGACGCCCTTGCTTTAATGATTCTCCGAGGAGAAATACAGGATGGAGATCAGATTGAGATAGGCGCAGACAAGAATAAATTCAAATTTTCTAAGAGAAAAAAATAAAAATATTTATAAGAAATGCTTGCATTTTAAGATAAGCTTACATATAATTGTTTCACGAGTGAGGAGAGGTACCCAAGTGGCTGAAGGGGCGGGTTTGCTAAACCTGTAGTAGGTCGTTAAGATCTAGCGAGAGTTCGAATCTCTCCCTCTCCGAATTAACCGTAAATCAAGGAGGTGCGTTGCATGGGACAAAAAGTCGCAAAAGCCGGTATTCGCCGGGAAAAAGGTTTCCTGTATTATCTAGATAAACAGGGAGATATTTCAAGAGCTAAGATGGCTCGCGGTGGAAAGAAGGGTGGCGGAGCAGCAAAGGTTCAAAAGGTTGGAGTAAAGAGAGAAGATGGCTTTCTTTATTACATTGACAAAGAGGGAGACATTTCCAGAACAAAGATGGTTCGCGGCGGAAGAAAGAAAAAGGCTGCTAAGAAGAAAGTTGTAAAGAAGAAAAAGGCTGCGAAGAAGAAAGTTGTGAAGAAGAAAAAAGCGGTTAAGAAAAAAAAGAGATAGTAAATTCTTAACGATTCAAATAGCCCCGGCTGCCTTTAAAGGCGTCCGGGGCTTTTTTATTTAAAAAAGCATTGCCTATTTGAGCTCAAAAAGTATAATTAATAGACATGTTTCGGAATCCTGCCTAACAATCTTTGGCGATGATATAAAAACAATTTTTAAGGAGAGCTTATGGAAAAAATAATTTTTGGCGTTATAGGCGGCCTGGGTCTGTTTATTTTTGGAATGAAGTTCTTATCAGAAGGCTTGCAAAAGATAGGGAGTCTTCGTATAAGAAGAATGCTGCGTTCTTTGACAGATAATAAACTTATGGGAGTGTCGTTAGGCGCTTTTGTGACAAGTATTGTTCAGAGCAGCAGCGTTACAACCGTAATATTAATCGGCCTGATAAACGCCGGAATTATTAACCTGGTGCAGGCGGCAAGCGTTGTCATAGGCGCGAATATAGGAACTACTATAACGGCTCAAATTATTGCGTTTAAAATTTCAAAATACGCTCTTCCGGGAATAGGAATAGGTATGCTCATTATGCTGATTGCGCGCAGGAGAAAGGTGAAATTTTGGGGAGAGGTTATCTTAGCTCTGGGAATAATATTTTTAGGTTTATCAACAATGTCTGATGTTGTAAAACCTCTGCGGGATATACCTGCTGTTACAGATTTTTTTGTGCTTATTAGTAAAAACGGATTATTGGCAATACTTATAGGCGCGCTTTTTACCGTTGTAATCCAGTCAAGCAGCGCTTCAATAGGTCTTCTTATTGCTCTCGCAATTGGCGGTTTGATTGATTTTAAGTCTGCTTTATATATATTATTAGGGACAAATATTGGAACTACAGTTACTGCGTGGCTTGCCAGTATAGGCGGAACTGTTTCTGCAAGGCGCATGGCGTGTTTCCATTCATTATTTAATATTCTTGGCAGTATATATTTTGGGTTTTTAATATATTTCGGGGTTTATGAGAAATTTATTATGTTTGTTACTCCCGGAAAGATTATAACAACGGAAAATATCGCAAGGTATATTGCGAACGCGCATACATTTTTTAATATAATAAACGCAGTGGTTTTTTTACCGTTAGTCGGCATAATAATAGTAATTATTAAAAAACTTATTCCGGGAGAGGAAACATATGTTTCAATAGATATGAAATATCTTCAGGACAGTCTTTTGAATACGCCCGCAGTAGCGTTAGAGAGCACAAAGAAGGAGATAGCAGAGATGGCTAAGATGTCAAGAAAGGTTTTAAAGACTGCTGTTGACGGATTCTTTAACAGGGATAAGCAGTCTGTGCACCATGTAATTACACAGGAAGACGCTATTGATCATATTCAGCGAGATATTACATTCTATATTGCAAAGATTTCGACAGACACGCTTACTGAGGAGTTATCGTCTCAACTGCCGGTGTACCTGCATTCAATAAATGATATTGAGCGCATATCCGATCATGCGGTAAATATTGCGGAAAAAACTGACGCTGTAATAGGGGAAGAGGCTGTATTAAGCGATACCGCCCTTCAAGAGATTAAGTCAATGTATGATAAAATCGAGTTAATGTTTGAAAGATCAATACAGGTTATTAATAGTTTTGAGAAGAAACTGGTTGAAGATGTAATAAGGCTCGAGAAAGAGGTAAACGCAGACCATAAGAGTTTTTTAAACGAACATGCGGCGCGGCTTGTTTCCAAACAATGCACTGCGCAGGGCACGCTTATTTTTATTGATATAATAAATAATTTAGAGAAGGTTGCGGATCACTTAACAAATATTGCGCAGGCTGCCGGAGGACATTTTTATTTTTCGCAAGTAAAGAAGTTTAATGTAGATGAAGACCCGGTGCTTGCGAAAATTTAATAATGATATCGAAGAATTATGAAAAGAAAATATTTCTCTGAAATACTAAGAGCGCTTTTTCTAATGTGCGGTATAGCGCTAATATTTATCCACGATGCTGATTCAAAAGAAATAGTGTCCTTTACTGCAGAAGATGGATTAAATATAGCAGGGGATTTATACCTGCCTGAAAATAATAATAGAACATTTATACTTCTTCACGGTTATGGAGGAGACAGAGAAGACTGGGCGTCTTTTGCTCAGGAACTTGAAGAAAAGGGATTTGGATATTTAGCCCTTGATCTTAGGGGGCACGGAGCTTCTGTCAGTAAAGGATATACATATGAGCAGTTTGATAAGTCAATGGAGTATTCCGAGTGGCAAAAGATGATTCGAGATATAGAGTTCGCGGTAGATTTTTTGGTTGAACAAAAAAATGTTAAGCATAAGAAAATAGGAATAATAGGAAGCGATATTGGAGCTAACCTTGCTCTTCGTTACGCAGTTACTGACGCGAAGGTTCAGCCTGTTATTATGATATCTCCGGGAATGGATTATTTGGGAATAGGGACAGGGCCTGTGGTTTCAGGTTATGTGAATAGGCCGCTTATGATTGTCAGCGCTTTTAAAGATGAATACTCATACGAAACATGCCTTACTTTTATGAGTTACTTATCATCCAACGCGAACTTAAAATTTTTACAGATTCCCGGGGATAAACACGGCATATCATTAATTGATCAAAAATTTATAGAATATGTAATAGACTGGCTTGAAGCGCTTGACAGATGAGAGGAGTATTATTAATATATATGAATAATACACTAATACGCATAGATAGGAAATCAATATGGATAAATATCAGATTTACGCGGAAAAACTTAAAGCAATAGCGCATCCGCATAGATTGAAAATAATTGAAGGTTTGCTAAATGATGAATGCAATGTAACGCACATTGTAAAGTGTATGGCTATGCCGCAGGCAACGGTTTCTCAACACCTGCGTATTTTAAAATCAGCGGGAATAATAGAGGGCAGGCGTGATAAAATGAATATTTGTTACAAGGTTGTTGACCGGAATATTAAGAAAATTTTTAAGGATTTACTTGGTAAATCCGGCGATAAGGAGGAATAATATGAGTACTGTAAAGAAAATGGAAGACAAGGATTTTATACAAGTGATGGAGACAAAAAAAGGAATTGCTCTTATTGATTTTTGGGCTCCATGGTGCGCTCCATGCCAAATGATTTCTCCAATAATCGAAAATATTGCAGGCTCATATAAAGACGATCTGGCTGTATATAAGATTAATACTGACGAAAATCCTGAGGTATCGTCTAAATACAAGGTAACAGGTATCCCGACACTGGTTTTATTTAAGGATGGCAAGGAAATTAAGAGGCTGGTAGGGTATCATTCGCAGGATGATATAGAAGAATTGATTAACAGTAATTTAAAATAAGCGCGCAGACTGCTGTGATTATTCTTATTACGGATCTTGATAAATATAATTTTTTTGGAGGGTAAAATGCCGATTATTGTTTGGGCTGTGATAGGCGGAGTAGCCGGGTTTTTATGGCATAAAATTTTAAGATGCGCCGGGAAGACATGCCCGATAGTTGGGAATATGTATTTAAGTATTTTAATAGGAATTCTAATAGGATTGCTGGTTAGCGCCGGAATATAGAAATCTTAAAATAAAAAAGAGGCGGTTTTTATTCCGGGCTTCGCATGGCAAGGATATGCGTTCCGGGTAAGCCGTCTTATTTTATTTGTATTTGGAAAAAAGATGGATAAAAAGATTGCGTATGAAAAATCATGCGGAGTAATAGTAGTTTTTAAAAAAAATAATTCGCATGAATACTTGTTGGTACAGCATAAAGCTCTTCACTGGGGATTTCCAAAGGGGCATATAAATCCTAACGAAACTTCCATAGAAACAGCATTGAGAGAATTAGATGAGGAAACAGGAATAAAGGAGGTAGAGTTTTTACAAAATAAGCCGCTTACTGAGCATTATGAATTTAATAAAGATAATGTTGTTGTAAAAAAAGAGGTGTGTTATTTTATAGGAATAGTTAGAACGCAGAATGTAAGATTACAAGAGCAGGAATTAAAGGAATTTATGTGGTGCGATTATAAGAAAGCTTTTTCAGCTCTGACCTTTGTTGAGGCAAAAAGGCTGTTAGGAGAGGCAGAGAAGATAATACAGTCCCAAAAACCATTTCTATAGCGGCGCTAATGACAGCACTCGATTTTAAAAATTACTTCGAAACTATTTCTATAGTTGCTTTTTTTATTTGAGATTGATATAATCACATTTAATTGTATTTAGATATATTATAATAGTAATGGAACCGGTTATGCGCTAATCAGGCTTATATGCCGGTTAAAAACACTTAGTATTAATTATGATAAAACACTTAGTTTTGGTTTTTATTTTTTTTGGTCTTTTGTTTCAGTGTCTTTATTCTGACGCAGATCAGCCGCGCCGGGATAATGCGCAGAGCCGGGAAGTTTTAAAAAACGATGTAACGCAGATAAAGAGAAAAGAGCAGGAATTTAAGAGCGCGGCAGAGGCCTTATATAGAAAGAGTCAGGAATATTTAAAAAAGGCTGATTATTTTCAAGCTATGGAGTATGCTCAGCACGCTTATAGCAGAGCAAAATCCCATGAATTAAAAGCAGAGGCTCTTTTTGTGATAGCGATTGCTTATGAGGAGATGGGTAAGATACATGACGCTAAGATAGTATTAAGACAAATTTTAAAACACTTTTCCGAACAAAAAAGCGTAGTAACGAGGGCTAGAAGTAAACTAATGGAAATTTAATTTGCGAGGGTGGCGGAATTGGCAGACGCGCTAGACTTAGGATCTAGTCCTTTTGGGTGTGGGTTCAAGTCCCACCCCTCGCATAGTAACGTATTGCGCGCGCGGTGAGGGAATAATGTTTTTATGTAATACGCAAAATGAATTACGAATGACAATATAAGGAGTAAGATAATGGATGGAGTTAAGGCTACGGTCGTATTAAAGAAGGCATGCGAAGTAAAGTTAAATGTTGTTGTTGAGCAGGATATAATTAACAAAGAAAGAGAATCTATTTTTATTAAGATTCAAAATTCGGTAAGAGTGCCCGGTTTTAGGGTTGGAAAAGCGCCTATAGAAACTATTAAAGCAAAATTTGCGGAAAGAGCCGAGGAAGAGCTTATAAACAGTATTGTTCCTAAGGCAGTAAACGGAGTTCTTGAAATAGAAAAGATAGAAGCTGTCTCATATCCGAAAATCCATGATTTCAAGATGGACGACAGCAAAGAAATAACATTTTCATTAATTGTTGAAACAAAACCCGAATTTGAAGTTAAGGATTATAAAAAAATTAAGCTGGAAAAAGAAACATTAAATGTCGAAGAAAAGGATGTAAATAAAGCAGTCGCTGATTTATGCGAGAGGTATGCTAAGGTTGTAACTGATGATATTGGAATAGTCGGAGACAGCAGTTTTGTTACGGCAGATTATGACGCAAAATTAGATGGAACGCCTCTAACAAAGGAGAGCGCTAAAGCTTCGTTTATTTCGATAGAGAGAGGCAATGGATTGCCGGATTTTACGAAACAGCTTATTGGTATGAAAAAAGCTGACAGTAAAATTATTAGTATCACATTTCCGTCAGATTATTACAAGAAGGACCTGGCCGGAAAAACCGCGGAGTATACAGTTACAATAAATGAGATAAAGAAAAAGGAATTGCCGGAGCTTAATAAGGAGTTTTTGCAAATGCTGGGTTTGGAATCTGAAGCTGATCTGCGTCAGAAGATAAAGGAGCATTTACAACAAGAGCAGGAAAATTCGCAAAAACAGAATATCAAACAACAAATTGTTAAAAACTTAGTTAAAAATAATGATATTGAAGTGCCGGCTTCAATTATTCAGAGGCAGGCTGAGTATATGGCGGAAAGAGTGCAGAATTATATGCAGCACAAGGGCGGTATACAGCCTAAAGGCGATGAAGAAAAACATGCGCTTAAAGAAAAGTATATGAATGACGCAAAGGAACAAGTTCAGATATCATACATTTTAAACGCAATCGCAGAGAAAGAACAAATCAAGGTTTCAGACGAAGAGTTTCAGGGCGAACTGACAAGGGCTCTGGATGGTTCAGGTAATCGCAGGGACGAAGTTCAAAAGTACTTTAATGAGCATAAGAATACAATTATAGCGCGTATTGAAGAAGATAAAATATTTAAATTTCTTGAAGAAAACGCAAAGATAAAAGAGATAGAGAAGAAAACTAAATAATAAATGCGTAGTAAGCGCCTTTCCCGCCAAGCTCGGTAATTTGAGGTTATGGATAACGCTTCGCGTCATTTTGGAGGTTTGCAATGAGTCTTATTCCAATGGTAGTTGAACAATCACAGCGTGGAGAGAGAGCGTATGATATTTATTCGCGCCTTTTAAAGGATAGAATTATTTTTTTAGGAACGCAGATCTATGACGAAATGGCGAATGTAATAATAGCTCAGCTGTTATTCCTAGACGCTGAAGATTCCTCAAAAGAAATTTCTTTATATATAAACAGCCCCGGCGGTTCAGTCACGGCAGGATTGGCGATTTATGATACTATGCAGTATATTAATTCAAAGGTTTCAACGATTTGTATAGGCCAGGCTGCAAGCATGGGAGCTATACTTTTAGCCGGAGGCGAACATGGAAAAAGATTCGCGCTTCCTAATTCAAGAATAATGATACATCAGCCTCTAGGCGGATTCCAGGGGCAGGCAACGGATATAAATATTCACGCGCAGGAAATACTAAGTGTGCGCGATCGTTTAAACCATCTGCTTTCAAGTCATACCGGGCAGAGCATTAAGAAAGTTGAACAGGACACGGAAAGAGATAAATTTTTATCTCCTATTGAGGCAAAGCAGTATGGAATAGTAGACGAGGTTATAGAAAAAGAAAAGAAAAAGTGACGTATATTAAGCGAACGGCAGTCGAAAAATAGGAAATATATTATGGATATCATGGATAAAAAAATAATTAAGTGCGTGTTTTGCGGCAAAGATAAAAGAAGCGGAAAGAGGCTTATTGGGAATCAGCATGTCTATATTTGTGAAGACTGTATAAAAATGTCGTCTAAGATATTGAAGGATTTATATAAAAATATTAATGACGATGAGATGCTTTCCATAATTCCAAATCCAAAAGAGATAAAGACATTTTTAGATGATCATGTAATAGGGCAGGAACAGGCGAAAAAGGTCCTTTCAGTCGCGGTATATAATCATTATAAGAGAATATTTGAGAAGGGCTGTGATGCTCATAAGGATATTGAAATACAAAAATCCAATATACTGCTCATTGGCCCTACGGGTACCGGTAAAACACTCTTAGCTCAAACTCTGGCTAAACTCTTAAAGGTTCCGTTTGCTATAGCTGACGCTACAGCGCTGACAGAAGCAGGATATGTCGGAGAAGATGTTGAGAATATAATTTTAAGGCTTTTGCAAAATTCAAATAATAATGTTAAACAAGCTGAGCGCGGCATTATTTATATAGATGAGATAGATAAAATTGCCAGGAAAAACGGAACGCCTTCAATTACAAGAGATGTCTCAGGCGAGGGCGTTCAGCAGGCGTTATTAAAGATTCTCGAGGGAACCATTGCGAATGTTCCGCCTCAAGGAGGAAGAAAGCATCCACAGCAGGAATTTATCAAGGTTAACACAGAGAATATTTTATTTATATGCGGCGGCGCGTTTGACGGATTAGATAAAATAATAGAATCGCGGCTAAATAAAAAGAAAATTGGTTTTATTAAGGACAAAGAAGCGCAAACAAAAGAAAATAGAGACACTTTATTAGGGCAGGCAAGGCCTGAAGATTTAATAAAATATGGAATTATCCCTGAGCTTATTGGAAGACTGCCTATGGTATCTTCGCTATCGCCGCTTGACAAAAATGCGCTTATTGATATATTGACAAAGCCAAAAAATTCATTAATTAAACAATATAAAAAGATATTTTCTTTTGAAAATATCGAACTGGAGTTTACTGAAGGGGCAATAGCTGTTATTGCGCGGTTAGCCTTAGAGCGAGGCACAGGCGCCAGAGGCCTGCGCGCGATTATCGAGGAAAGTATGCTTGATATTATGTTTGCGTTTGATGGAAATAAGGAAGCTAAGAAATATATTATCGACGAAGATGTAATTCTCGCTTCCGCGCAATTTACGGTACAGGAAAAGGAGAAACAAACAGCATGAATAATGATAAAAAAAAGATTATGATTCCTGAAATACTTCCGCTTCTTCCTATAAGGGATGTTATTATTTTCCCGCACATGATGATGCCGTTAGCAGTGGGCAGAGAAAAGTCTATAAAAGCCCTGGAAAAGGCGATGGATGGGAATAGGCTGATATTTGTTGCTACGCAAAAAAAACTGCAGACTGAAAATCCTTCAAAAGAAGATCTTTTCGAGGTTGGATGTATTGTCGAGATTTTACAGCTTCTAAGAATTCCGGATGGAACAATCAAGATACTTGTTGAAGGCATAAGCAGGGCAAAAATTATAGATTATTTCGAGCGAGTTGGATACGTTGATGTAGAGATTGCAGAACTTAAGAAGCCTGTAGTCGTTACGCACGAGATAGAAGCGCTTATGAGAAACGTTCAGTATCTTTTTGAGGAATATATAAAATTAAACAGGCGCCTGCCGCTTGATTTAACGCTAAATTTGGCCAATATAGACGATCCTGAAAAATTAGCGGATATTATAGCCGCCCATATTTTAATAAAGGTTAAGGATAAACAACTTTTACTCGCTGTGATTGACCCTGTTGAAAGGCTGAATAAATTGTCGAGCATAATTGCGTCAGAAAATGAGATATTAATGCTCGAGAAAAAGATTCAAGGCCGTGTAAGAGGGCAGATAGAAAAATCACAGAAAGAGTATTATTTAACAGAACAGATGAAAGCTATTAAAAAGGAGTTGAAGCATAAGGATGAATATTCAACTGAGATGGATGAATTAGCGGGCGCGATAAAAGCCGCGAATATGACAAAAGAGGCTGAAGAAGCCGCGATAAAAGAACATGAGCGATTAACGAAGATGATGCCTTTTTCTCCGGAGGCAACGGTTATTAGAACGTATCTTGACTGGCTTATCACTCTGCCATGGGATAAAAAAACAAATGACAGGCTTGACGTTAAGACAGCCGAAAAGATTTTAGAGGAAGATCATTATGGATTACAGAAAGCAAAAGAAAGGATTCTGGAATATCTTGCCGTACGAAAGCTGACAAAAAAAATGAAAGGCCCGATACTTTGTTTTGTGGGGCCTCCGGGCGTGGGAAAAACATCATTGGGCAGGTCTATAGCCAGGGCAATGGGACGGACATTTATACGCATTTCGCTTGGCGGTGTCAGGGATGAGGCAGAAATTAGAGGGCACAGAAGAACATATATTGGCGCTCTACCCGGCAGAATAATACAATCATTACGCAAAGCCAAATTTAAAAATCCTGTTTTTCTGCTGGATGAAATAGATAAGCTTGGCATGGATTTTAGAGGGGATCCGGCGTCAGCGCTTTTAGAGGTGCTTGATCCTGAGCAGAATTCTACATTCGCGGATCATTATTTAGAGGTAGAGTTTGATTTATCGGATGTATTGTTTATAACAACGGCTAATACATTTTATAATATTCCGCCTGCGCTCTTTGACAGGATGGAGCTTATAAGATTCCCGGGTTACACAACTCATGAAAAGGTAAAGATAGCGCAAAAATATTTAGTGCCAAAACAAAAAAAAGAAAATGGATTGGACAAGGCAAATATAGATTTTAACGACGAGTCAATAAAGGCTATTATTAAAGGATACACAAGAGAGGCCGGCGTAAGAAATTTGGAACGAGAAATAGCGAATATATGCAGAAAGATCGCAAAAAATATAGTCGCTGAAAAACTTAAGATATCCAAAAAAATCAATGTTGACCCCAAAAATATTGATCTATATTTAGGCGCTCCAAAGTTCTTTTCAGACCTGCACGCGGAAAATGAAATAGGTGTTGCCACAGGCCTTGCTTGGACAGAAGTCGGAGGTGATATTCTTAATATTGAAGTTTCAATTATGCCCGGTAAAGGCGTACTCAGCCTTACCGGAAAGCTGGGAGATGTAATGAAAGAATCAGCTCAGGCAGGCCTATCATATATCAGATCAAACGCGAAAAAACTCGGTATAAAAGAAGGCTTTTTTAACGACAAGGAAATACATGTTCATGTTCCTGAGGGCGCTATACCAAAGGACGGCCCTTCAGCCGGTATTACAATGACAGTGGCTATGATTTCAGCTCTAACAGGCAGGAAGGTTAAGAAAGATCTTGCAATGACAGGCGAGATGACATTAAGAGGCAGGGTTCTTCCTATAGGCGGATTAAAGGAAAAGGTGCTTGCAGCTCACCGCGGCGGCATTAAAACCATATTATTCCCGGTAGATAATATTAAGGATATTGAAGAAATCCCAAAAGAAATACAAAAAAAAATCAATCTTATTACCGTAAAACATATTACTGAAGTTATTGACAAAGCGCTTGCAAAAAGATAAAATACTGCCTTTACATAGCAAAGAAAGCCTTTTAAAATAATGGAAATTTTTAAGAATCTGTGACAGTTTGGAGGGTTTATGATTAAGAAATATTTATTAACGCCCGGCCCTACGCCGGTGCCGCCGGAAGTTTTAAGCGCTGAAGGCCAGCCTATACTGCACCATAGAACATCTGAGTTTAGCGCGATTTTTGAAAAGGCGAAAGAAGGATTAAAAAAGATATTTGTAACGGATAATGATGTTTTAATAATCGCATCGTCAGGCACAGGAGCTATGGAAGCGGCGGTCATAAATCTTCTTTCTCCGGGGGATAAGGTATTAGTTTTAGACACAGGTGTTTTTGGCCAGCGTTGGGCGCAGATAATAAAGGCATATGGAATCGAGCCGATTGTGATAGTTGAAAAATGGGGTAATGCTGTTGATATAAATAAGGTAAAGGACCGGCTTGAAAAAACACCCGGCATAAAAGCAATATTTTCAACATTAATTGAAACGTCAACAGGCGTTGTAAATGACATAAAAGCATTGGCAGGGCTTGTGAAAGATAAGGAAACTCTTTTAGTCGTTGACGCTATAAGCGGTTTAGGCGGACAGGTAATGAAGACAAAGGAGTGGGGCGTTGATGTTGTTGTAACCGGTTCGCAAAAAGGATTTATGTTAGCGCCCGGCCTTGCATTTATTTCGCTAAATGAAAAAGCGTGGAAAGCGGTAGAGTCTTCTAAACTGCCTAAATATTATTTTGATTTAAAAAAGTATAAAAAGAAATTAGCAGATAATGAAACGCCTTTTACGCCGCCTGTTTCTTTAGTTGTGGCGCTTACAAAAGCATTAGAGATGATGCTTGAAGAGGGTATTGAAAATATTTGGGCTCGTCATCAAAGGCTGGCTAGAGGCGCAAGGGCCGGTTTTAAGGCAATGGGCCTTGAACTATTTGCGTCAAATCCTTGCGATGTTGTTACATCTGTTAAGGTTCCTGAAGGTATTGAGGGCGGCAAGATAGTAAAAAAACTCAGGCAGGAATATGGCGTCAGTATTGCAGGCGGCCAGCTTGACCTGAAAGGCAAAATATTTCGAATGGCGCATTTAGGCTACATGGAACGATTTGATTTGATAATAGGCATAAGCGCTCTTGAGATGGCATTAACAGAATTAGGAGTTAAGATTGTTTTAGGCAGCGGTGTGCTGCTGCTGAAAAAGAATTATTAGTTAAGTAATTTTTAAAGAGGAAGTAAAACTAATGACAATAAAAATTTTAATTAGTGATCCACTATCAGAACAAGGCATAAATGTTCTTAAAGAAAGCAATGGTTATTCGATTGATGTTAAAACAAAACTGCCGGAGAGCGAACTAATAAAAATAATACCCGACTATGACGCTCTGCTCATTAGGAGCGAGACCAAGGTAACAGAGAGCGTAATCAATGCGGCTAAAAAGCTTAAGGTAATAGGCAGAGCAGGCGTTGGAATAGATAATGTAGATGTAAAAGCAGCAAGCAAAAAGGGTATAGTTGTAATGAATACTCCCGGCGGCAACACAATTTCAGCTGCAGAGCATACAATTAGTATGATGCTTGCGCTTTCACGTAATATACCGCAGGCGAATGAGTCTTTAAAAAAGGGCGAATGGAAACGAAAGGAATTTACAGGCACTGAAGTATTAGATAAAGTTTTAGGTATTATAGGCCTTGGTAAAATAGGCGCTGAGGTTGCTAAAAGAGCAAAAGCTTTTGGTATGGATATTTTAGCATATGATCCGATGCTCACACAGGAACAGGCAGAAAAGATGGGGGTTAGATTAGGAACTATAGATGATATTTTAAAGGAAGCGGATTATATAACATTGCATATACCGCGCAATAGCGAAACTGAAAATTTAATTAATAAAGACACAATCGCAAAGATGAAAAAGGATGTAAGAATAATAAATGTGGCTCGCGGCGGCATAGTCAATGAGGCTGATCTGGCTGAAGCAATTAAAAACGGCAAAGTTAAAGGCGCTGCTTTTGATGTGTATGCAACAGAGCCTTGCATAGACAGCCCTTTGTTTAAGCTTGCTAATGTTGTTGTTACTCCTCATCTGGGCGCTTCTACTGAAGAGGCTCAGATTAAGGTCGCTGTTGATATTTCAAAACAGATTAAGGATTTTTTTGAAAATAATTTAGTTAGGAATGCTGTTAATGTTCCGTCCGTAGCGCCGGAATTATTAAAGAAGCTCGAGCCGTTTATTAATCTTGCGATTAAACTCGGAGCTTTGCAGGCGCAGATATCTGAAGGCGGAGTTAGGCGTGTTGAAGTTACTTATGGCGGAGAAATCGCGTCTTATGAAGTTAACCCTATTACAACAGCGTTATTAAAAGGCTTGCTTGAAAAATATGAAGAAGAGGTTAATTTTGTTAATGCTCCTTTTTTAGCTAAGGAAAGAGGTATTAAAATAACTGAAAGTAAAATTAATAGAATAGATGATTTTGTTAATCTTATAACTGTAAAGGTTACTACGGAAAAGGAAGAAAATATTGTTGCAGGCACTGTACTGCATAAGAATAATATTAGAATAATACGAATTAATGATTTTTCAATTGACGCAATACCAACAGGATATTTATTAATTTGCACAAATAATGATATACCCGGAGTTGTTGGGCAGATTGGCACAATACTTGGCGAAGCGAAGATTAATATAGCGGGTATGCAGGTTGGCAGAAAAACATCGGGCGGGAAAGCTCTTATTGTCACAAATATTGACCAAATTATACCGAATAATGTTTTAAAAATAATAGAGAATGAACCTAACATTAATTCAGTTAAACTGGTGGTATTGTAATTAATTTCTTCCCTTTTTTAATGCTTCAAGAGAAGTAAATTTAAAAATGGTATTAATAGGGATGTGTTGATAAATATTTTTTGGGCCGGTAGCTCAGTGGTAGAGCATCTCCCTTTTAAGGAGGTGGTCGTGCGTTCAAGTCGCACCCGGCTCAATAATAGAAACGCCTATTTTGCCCCCATAGACTAGCGGTTAGGTCATCGCCCTTTCACGGCGGTAGCAGGGGTTCGAATCCCCTTGGGGGTAAGTTTAATTAAAAACTTTTAGTGTGTAATTAAACTTAAAAAATAGGATATAATGATAATAAATAGTAATGCGTTATTGTAGTAAATGGTTCTCTGATTTTGATTAGCGATTTTGAATTTTTTGGGCAATTAGCTCAGTTGGTTAGAGCGTTCGGCTTACATCCGAAAGGTCGGGGGTTCAACTCCCTCATTGCCCAAATATAATCGTAGTACGCGATGCGGCCGGCGCCTTTAGATGGGTAAGCATGCGTATAACGTATTATATAAACTCTTTAATCTTTTTGGTGTGGGGGCGTGGTGTAGTTGGTTAACATGCGGCCCTGTCAAGGCCGAGACCGCGAGTTCAAGTCTCGTCGTCCCCGCCATTTCGTAATGCGTTGCGCGAACAGCGTATTGCGTTAAAAAACGCCGTCTTTAAGCCGGCGTTTTTTTTATTATTAAATTTGCAATAGGCCCGCTTTTTCAGAACAAACTATATAATAATATATGAATATTACAATATATTCCTTGACACTAAATATTATATTGCTATAATAAATTATTAAACAATAGAGGAGGGATTATATGATACAAATAACAAAAACAGCAATACTCGTAACTATATTTAGCGTGTTTTTAGTCAGCTGCGGCAGTGAGGCTGCAAAAAACGAAAAGCCTTTAAAAACTGTCAGTGAAAAAAATACTCTGACAGCGTCTGATTGGGGCGACGCTTCCGATTTCACATTGCCATTGGCTCTTGAAGAAGGAGATTTTACTTTATCGTCTTTAAAAGGAAAGGTAATAATACTGGATTTTTGGGCAACATGGTGCCCGCCATGCAGAATGGAAATACCCGGATTTGTTGAACTACAAAATAAATACAAAGAACAGGGACTTGAAATAGTCGGAGTTACGCTTGATATGGAAGGGCCCGGAGTTATTGCTCCATTTGCAGAGGAGATGGGAATAAATTACACGCTTGTTTTAGGTGATGAGCCTGTTACAATTGCGTATGGCGGAATTAGGGGCATACCAACAACATTTATTATTGACAGGGAAGGAAATATTAGAGGTAAACATATTGGATATGCGCCAAAAGAGGTTTTTGAAAAACAAATACTTGAGCTTCTATAACCGGAGGAACAGCCCCCAAAATCAGGTATTTTAAAATTTTCCGAATTTTGGGGTCTGTCCCTCAGTTCACTTTTCACTTGAAAAACAAGCATTAAATTGGTATACATATAAATCATTTCAATTATTGGCGGCGTAGCTCAGCTGGTTAGAGCGACGGAATCATAATCCGCAGGTCCGGGGTTCAAATCCCTGCGCCGCTAAATAATTCTTTTATAATCAATCATCAAACTAGCCGATTCAAATAAAATAATATAAAATAGAATTCGGAAGTATTGTAACAATTATAATAACTCATTAACTTATGAAACGGAGGGAATATATGACTGTTAAACGAATTGGTGTATTGACTGCAGGAGGCGACTGCCCGGGCCTTAATGCTGTTCTACGGGCCGTGGTTAAATCAGCTGTGACAGAACACGGTATAGAGATCATTGGATTTTATGACGGATATGAAGGCCTTGTTACAAATAAATATAAACATTTATCATTTAATGATGTTTCAGGAATAATAACAAAGGGCGGCACTGTGCTTGGCACATCAAATACCGCAAATCCATACAGGTTTCCATATAAAAAAAAAGGGAAATTAATTATAGAGGATAGGTCAAAGGAAGCGATAAAAAATTATAAAGAATTAGGGCTTGAAGCATTGGTTTGCATAGGCGGCGACGGTTCTCAGAGTATTGCGTATAAGCTTTATAAAGACGGGATAAATGTTATTGGCGTTCCAAAAACCATAGACAATGACCTAATAGGAACAGACAGGACATTTGGATTTGACACAGCTGTCTCGATTGTGACTGAAGCTATTGACAGACTGCATACTACGGCAGAGTCGCACCATAGAGTAATTATTGTGGAGGTTATGGGAAGGTACGCCGGCTGGATTGCTTTGCATTCAGGCATAGCAGGAGGAGGAGACATAATACTCTTGCCGGAAATGCCGTATGAAATTACAAAAATATTACAGGTATTAAAGGATAGACAAAATAAAGGAAGGCTGTTTACGATTATAGTTATTTCCGAGGGGGCAAAGCCTAAAGGCGGCAGGTTTAGCGTGCAAAAGATTATTAATGAAAGCACAGATCCCGTAAGGCTTGGCGGAGCAGGTATGAAGCTTGCGGATGATTTAGAGAAACTTACAGCTAAAGAGTGCAGGGTTGTTGTGCTTGGGCATTTGCAGAGAGGAGGGACTCCTACTGCTTATGACAGAATTCTTGCGTCTGAGTTTGGGTATGAAGCGATAAATATGGCTGTTAAGAAAAAATTCGGATGTATGGTTGGTTCAAGAGGAGGAAAGCTTGTGTATGTTTCTTTAGAAAAAATTGCGGGCAAAACAAAAAATGTTTCTAAAAACCACGAACTTGTAAGAACAGCAAAAGCGTTTGGAGTTAGTTTCGGAGTATAAAAGCAGAGAGATAAAAATGATTAGAGAAAAAATTCTCAGCGCAATTAAAAATAATAATTTAATTGCAAAGGGCGATAAAGTTGTAATTGGCGTAAGCGGCGGAGCTGATTCTGTATGCCTCTTGTATATTCTGAAATCAATTCAAAAAGATATTGGTTTTAATCTTCACGTTGTTCATGTAAATCATAAATTAAGAGGGAGATCGTCTAACGAAGACGAGGCGTTTGTAAAAAGGTTTTCTGAGGGGCTTGATTTGCCTTTTACTTCATTTAGCGCGGATTTGCGGGGAGATACCGCTCTCGAAGAAAAAGGAAGAAAAGCAAGATATGAATTATTCACAAAGGCTTGTAAAGATACAGGGGCCGCAAAGATAGCGGTCGCGCATAACGCTGACGATAATATTGAAACAATGCTTATGTGGCTTATCCGCGGCGCAGGAGCAAAAGGACTTGCGGGTATTCCAATAAAAAGGCAGATAGCCTCTGATTCTAAAATTACAATAATTCGGCCGCTTCTAAATGTGTATAGGCAAGAGATTGAGGCATATTTGAAAAGCAATAACATTAATTTTCAAGTTGACCATACAAATAACGAGACAAAATTTTTTAGAAACAAGGTTCGTAACGAACTAATACCGTTAATGCAGTCATACAATCCTTCATTTAAACAGCATTTGCAAAATACTTCAGCTATTCTCCAAGAAGAGGATTTATTTTTAGAGGAATTAGCAAATAGCGCTTTAGAATCAATAGTTATTGAAAGATGTTCTGTAGAGGATATATATAATATTGTTATTGATTTTAAAAAGTTTATGGTATATAATACAGCGACAAAGAGACGTGTTTTATATGATATTTTGCAAAAAAACGCGGGATTTTCGCATATTTCGCGTATTTGCAGATTGATTGAGACAAATAATAATAACTTTTCAATAACATTGCCCGGCAAGATTTGTTTATCAAAAGAATATAATAAACTGGTGTTTTCTATAAAAAAAGATGATTCAAGGCCTTTGCTCGATACAACTCAAATTTTATTTGGTGAAAAGATAAGTTTTGGAGATTATTTTTTTGAAACGGCTGTAATTACTAAGGAAGAAATAGAAGATTTAAAAGATAAAAAATGCGCATTCTTTGACTATGAGCTTATAAAAGAAAAAAAAATAGAGCTAAGGTTTTGGCATATTGGAGACAGGTTTCAACCATACGGTTCTAAGGGGTCGAAAAAAATTCAGGATTATTTTTCTGACGAGAAAATAGCGCCAAGTATGAGGCACAGACTACCGCTGCTTACTGCGGATAATAAAATTATTTGGATAGCCGGATATAGATCATCGGACGAATATAAGGTAACCGATAAAACAAAGAAGGTTCTTAAGATAAAAATGAGCGGTAAATAAAATATAATACGTATTACATACGCTTGGTCTCGCCAAAGGCGGAGGACGCATAACGCGCGACAAATAAGGGAGGCACGTTGAATAAATTTTTTAGAGGACTTTCATTATGGCTTATAATAATTGCCGGCGCGTGGCTTATGTCCACATACATAGGGCAGGGCGGCGCTACACGCACAGTAAGTTATTCCGAGTTTAAATCGCTTCTTAAACAAGGACAGATTACAAGCGCTATAATACGCACAAACATGATTCGCGGCGAATATGAGCAGGAAGGCAAGGCAGTGAAGTATAAGGTTGTTTCAGTGAATGATCCGAAGCTTATAGAGGAGCTTGAATCTTACAATGTTCCTGAATACAGAGGCGAATCAGACCGCACATTGTTTTCAAATTTTTTGTGGTACTTTGGGCCTGTAATACTATTCGCGTTATTGTGGTTTTTTATGATAAAGCAGATGCAGGGCGGCGGCAAACAAGCTATGAGTTTTGGAAAAAGCAAAGCGCGGCTCCAGACAGACAAAGAAAAGAAGATCACATTCAAAGATGTCGCGGGCTGTGATGAATCAAAGGAAGAGCTCGAGGAAATAATTGAATTTCTAAAAAATCCCAAAAAATTTCAGGTACTCGGAGGAAAGATTCCAAAAGGAGTTTTGTTGTATGGCGCGCCCGGCACAGGCAAGACGCTCTTGGCAAAAGCCGTGGCAGGAGAAGCAAATGTGCCGTTCTTTAGCTGCAGCGGATCTGAGTTTGTGGAAATGTTTGTCGGCGTTGGAGCGTCAAGAGTAAGAGACCTGTTTGATAAAGGCAAAAAAAATGCTCCATGTTTATTATTTGTTGATGAAATTGACGCTGTGGGAAGGCATAGGTTCGCAGGTATAGGCGGCGGCCATGATGAACGCGAGCAGACACTTAACCAAATTCTTGTTGAGATGGATGGGTTTGACACAAAGGAAGGCGTAATATTAATCGCGGCTACTAACAGGCCGGATGTGCTGGACCCGGCGCTATTAAGGCCGGGCAGATTTGACAGGCATATTGCAGTGCCCAGCCCTGACCTAAAAGGCAGGGAGGAGATACTAAAAGTGCATACGCGCGATATAAAATTGGCTGAACAAGTAGACCTGAGCGTGCTTGCAAGAAGAACACCCGGTTTTGTAGGGAGCGACCTCGCTAATCTTTGTAATGAAGGGGCTCTTCTGGCTGCGAGAAAAAATAAGAAAGCTGTAGAGATGGACGATTTGGAAAACGCTATAGATAGAGTGATAGCAGGCCCTGAACGCAGAAGCAGAATGATATCTGAACGCGAGAAAAAAATTGTCGCGTACCACGAATGCGGGCATGCATTTGTCGCGAAAATGATTCCGGGCGCTGACCCGGTGCATAAGATATCAATAATCCCGAGAGGCCCGGCGCTCGGATACACGCTGCAGCTTCCAACTGAGGATAAATATCTAACGTCGCGTAAAGATATGATCGACAAGATAACCGTGTTTTTGGGCGGGCGCGTTGCTGAAGAGACATTTTGCGATGATATAACATCAGGAGCGCAGGACGATCTTAATAAGGCTACTCAGCTCGCGCAAAAGATGGTCTGCGAGTTTGGCATGAGCAAAAAACTTGGCCCTTTGACATATAAAAAACCTGAAGAGGAAGTTTTTCTTGGCAGGGATATTTCACGCACCAGGGAGTATAGTAATAAAACGCTCGAGGCTATAGATCAGGAAATAAAGAATGAGATTGATGACGCGTATGAACGCGCGAAGAAATATATTTCTGAGAATAAGGAAGCGATACAAAAAATGGTAGACCGCCTTATTGAGCGCGAGGTTATTGAAGGCGAAGAATTAGACGAATTAATTGCCGGCATAGATAATGGCGAGGCAAAAAATACTAAAAAAAAGAATATGGAAAATAATGATGGAAAATAAAAAAATTGATAAACCAAAAATAGAAAAAGCTGTGAGGGATATTCTCGAGGCTATTGGAGAGAATATTAATAGGGAAGGCCTGAAAAATACGCCTCAGCGCGTTGCGAGGATGTATGAGGAGCTCGTTGCCGGAAGCTTTAAAAATCCGGAAGACGATCTCCGGGTATATTACGAAGAGGAAAATTACGAGGAGATTGTTCTAATTAAAGATATTCCTCTTTATTCAATGTGCGAGCACCATTTGCTTCCCTTTGTGGGTAAGGCACATGTGGCGTATATACCAAACAAGGACAAGATCACGGGCCTTTCTAAAATAGCGCGCGTTGTTGAAACATGCTCAAGAAGACTGCAGCTTCAAGAAAGATTGACGACGCAGATAGCTGACGCGATTAATAATGTGATTGAGCCTCAGGGCGTTATGGTTGTTATAGAAGCCGAGCATTTTTGCATGACTATGAGGGGCGTAAAAAAACCGGGATCAAAAACCGTTACGTCTGTGATGCGCGGAGTTTTTCTAAAGGACGCGCGCACAAGGTCAGAAGCAATGTCTCTTATACGCGTTTAGCGTTATGCGAAGCGCATAAAATTATTATTGCCGTATGCTCAATAATAGCGCGATAGAAGGAACGCTTTTATGGCGGGGGAATATGATAAGAGTAGTAGAGCTGAATAATGAAAGCGATTCGTCAAGGCTTCTTGAGTCAGTCGGCGTTTCAAATGAGGGCGTAAGATACATGAAAGGCAAAGCGCTGCACAGAGCGCTTGTTATTGATAAAATAAAAAACCAGGCTGCTGTTATTTTAAAACAAGAAATGCTTTCGCTCGGCGGAGAAGCGGCTGTGCATGCGGATGTTGTCAGGTTTGATAAGGGGGAAAACTCGTGCGCTGTGCTTGGCACTATAAAACAGCTGAATAAACTGGTGCAAAAGCTTAGGTTTCAGCCGTATGGGCTTAGCGACATGGCAAAGCAGATTAAATGCGCAATAAATAATTACGATAAAAATAATTGGAAATTAAAAATAGGAAAAAAAACAAAAACATTTGGTAAGAATACGCGGATTATGGGCGTATTAAATATTACGCCTGATTCATTCTCCGACGGAGGCGCATTTTATTCTGAGGATGACGCGTTTAATAGAGCAAAAAGCTTAATAACCGATGGAGCGGATATATTGGATATTGGCGGTGAGTCAACAAGGCCCGGATCAATACCTGTTTCATCGTACGAGGAAATGCAAAGAATAATTCCCGTGATAAAAAGGATTAGAAAAAAATATTCTATCCCAATATCAATTGATACCTATAAGGCAGATGTGGCTGAGAAGGCGATTAAAGCGGGAGCAGACATAATAAATGATATTTCCGGTTTAAGGTTTGACTCGCGAATGGTTGATGCTGCGGCTAAGTATAAGACTCCTGTAATAATAATGCATATGCAGGGAGAGCCGCATTCAATGCAAAAAAATCCAAAATATGGCGATGTTGTAGCTGATATTTTAGGTTTTTTTACCGAAAGAATTAAATATGCGATTAAAAAAGGAATAAAGGATAACGCAATATTTATTGATCCGGGTATAGGGTTTGGAAAGACTCTCGAGCATAATCTTGAAATATTAAGAAGAATAGATGAGTTTAAATCTTTGGGATATCCAATAGTTTTAGGAACATCTAAAAAATCATTTATTGGAAATATTTTAAATTTACCGGTCAATGACAGATTTGAAGGAACGCTTGCGGCGTCTGTATACGCAAGTATGAAAAATATTCCGGTCTTGCGCGTGCACGATGTTTTGGAAACTTATCGAGCAGTGCGTATTATAGGAGCAATAAAAAATGGAAATTGAAAATACTATGCAAATAATTAAGCAATTCGGCGCGATTTGTGTCCAGGCTCTAGATGTTTTAATTGTTACATATATTTTTTACAGGGCATATCTTCTCATTAAACATTCCCGCGCGCTGCTCATGCTTAGAGGAATTATAGTGCTGTTTGTTTTCACAGTCATATCTCAGGTTTTTAATTTTACTATAGTGGAATGGCTTTTAAGGAGTTTATGGGCAGTTGCGCTTATTGCCGCTGTTATTATATTTCAGCCTGAGATTAGGAGCGCGCTGGCGGCTGTTGGCAGAGGCAGGTTTTCAGCAATCCGTATATGCAGTGAAAGCATGGAGCGTATAATAGCCGCTGTTACGGCTTTTTCTTTGCGCAGAACAGGAGCGATAATTGTTTTAGAAAGAGAGATTGGGCTTAAGGGATATATTGATCAGGGAGTAATTATGGAAGCAGAGGTGTCAACTGAGCTTTTAGAGTCAATATTTATGATGTATGCGCCTTTGCACGATGGAGCAGTAATTATTAAACATGATAAGATCGCGTCTGCCGCGTCTTTTCTTCCGCTTACAAAACGCGAAGACCTGCCAAAGACAGTCGGAACAAGGCATAGAGCCGCGCTTGGCATAACCGAGGTATCGGACGCTATTGTAATAGTAGTTTCAGAGGAGACAGGCCAGGTTTCTATAGTTGAGAACGGCGATATAACATGGAATGTCGGGCTTAAAGAATTAAAGAGAGAACTACGCAAGTGTTACGAAGAACATGAGGTAAATTTTCTAAAGTGGAGCAGGCGGATCTGGTCAGAAGAAAATTTAAAGAAAAATTTAAACGCAAAGATAGTATCAATAGCATTAGCTTTATTATTGTGGTATTACGTTAAATATAGTTAAGACCACTTGTAATTTTTTAGATTGGAAAATTTATTTGAGCGAATATTTTGGTTACGGAATATTTTATGAAAAAAAAGCTTTTTGGCACGGACGGCATTAGAGGCATTGCAGGCGAGTATCCGCTAAATGACGATACAATAAAAAAAATCGCTTATGCGGCTTCCGGTATTTTAAGTAAAAATTATAATGATAAATCCACAAAGAGAGTTATTATAGGCGGCGATACCCGCTCGTCACGAGGACATATATTCGATGCGCTTTGCAGCGGCTTTATGTCCGGAGGATTTACTATCCATAATGCGGGAGTGGCGCCTACTCCCGCTATAAGTTTTTTGGTTAAACAATTAGGCTGTATATGCGGAGTTGTAATTTCAGCGTCGCATAATACTTGGGAGTATAATGGAATTAAATTCTTTTCCGGTTCGGGCGAGAAACTGCCGGATAATTTGGAATATGAGATAGAACAGGAATTTTACAAAACTTCAGATATACCGAATGTTGACGATGAATATAGACTGGGGTTTGATCATACTAATACCGGGCCAATAAAGGCGTCTGAGGAATACAAGAAATTTTTACTCTCTACTGTGCCAAAAGAATTTAACCTAAAAGGCATGAAGGTTGTGATTGACTGCGCGAACGGAGCGCTCTATAAGATTGCGCCAAATTTTTTTCAAGAATTAGGCGCTGATGTTATAGCGATAAATTGTAAACCGAATGGCAAGAACATTAATGCGGACTGCGGTTCTTTGCATAAAGAAGATATAATGAGGTCTGTTAGAGAAAACAACGCTGATCTTGGTTTTGCTTTTGACGGCGACGGAGACAGAGTGCTTTTTACTGACGAGAAAGGAAGCGATCTTGACGGCGATCATTTAATGGCAATCGCGGCTGTTTCATTAAAGGAACAAGGAAGGCTAAAGAATAATACTCTCATTATTACAATTATGACCAATCTTGGCCTTAAGCTTGCAATGAATGATATGGGTATTAAGACCATAGAGACAGGAGTAGGCGACAGATATGTTTATGAGGCCATGAAGACTAATGATTTAAATTTAGGCGGCGAGCAGTCAGGGCATATTATTTTTAGAGATTACAGCGTTACAGGCGATGGTATGCTTACAGCGCTGCAAATACTAAGAATAGTGAAAGAAAAAGGGAAAAGACTTTCTGAATTAGGCGGAATAATAAAAAAATTGCCGCAGATACTAATCAATGTGAAAGTGAGAGAAAAGAAAGATATAATGGCAATTCCCAAGTTAAAAGAAAGATATAATACAATTAAGAATAGTCTTGGCTCTGAAGGCAGAATTAATGTGCGTTACTCAGGCACAGAGCCGTTACTGAGGGTTATGATTGAAGGCAGGAATAAAGAAGAAATAGAGGATATGGCTGGCGGCTACGCGGAATTAATAAAAAAAGAATTGGAATAAAAAATGGTTAGATTAGGCATAAACATAGATCATATTGCGACTCTGCGTCAGGCAAGGCTTGGCTATGAGCCCAGCGTGATTGAAGCGGCATTAACAGCTGAGCGCGCCGGAGCAGACGGTATAACAATACATTTAAGAGAGGACAGGCGCCATATTCAGGACAATGATGTTTATGAAATAAAGAAAAATTTAAAGATTCCTTTAAATCTCGAGATGGCGGTTTCAGAAGAAATAATTAAAATAGCATGCGACGTAAAGCCGGCTAATATTTGTTTAGTTCCTGAGAAGAGAGCGGAGTTAACGACTGAGGGCGGGCTGGATGTTGAGAGAAATAAGGAACAGCTTAAGAAGATTATTAAGAAATTACAGAATACAGGCTCAGTCGTTAGTCTTTTTATTAATCCCGATAAACGCCAGATAACAGCGTCGAAGGAAGTTGGGGCAGGCGTTGTTGAACTGCACACAGGCGCGTACGCGAACGCTAATAATAAAGAAAAAATTAATGAAGAATTAATAACGCTTATTGAGGCAGGCAGATATGTTATAGAATCAGGGCTTGTTTTAAATGCCGGTCATGGCCTTAATTATATTAATACTGCGCAGGTTGCAAAGATTAAAGGAATGCATGAATTAAATATAGGGCATAGTATTATTAGCCGCGCTGTTTTTGTAGGACTCGAAAGGGCGATACAGGAAATGAAGAAGATAATTAATAATAAAAATATTTGATTTTAGTAATGGCGCTTCGCGTTAGGTAAAATGCGCCGGTATTTTTGGGAGGCAATGTGTGTGGAATAATCGGTTATGTCGGCGGGCGAACAGCTGATAGAGTTTTAGTTGATGGATTAAAGCGGCTTGAATACAGAGGATATGATTCTGCGGGTATAGCTGTTATAGAAAATGATGAATTGTTCGTCAAACGCAGTGTTGGAAAGCTAATTAATCTTGAAGAGGTTCTTTCGCACGAATCTTTGTCTTCAGGAATAGGCCTTGGGCATACGAGATGGGCTACGCATGGCAAGCCTTCGTGGGAAAACGCGCATCCGCACACAGACTGCAGCGGCAGAATAGTAGTAGTGCATAACGGTATAATTGAAAACTATCTTGGCCTGCTAAAATCTTTGCAGAAAAAACATTCCTTTGATTCAGAAACAGATACGGAAATTATCGCGCACCTTATAGAAAATTATTATTACGCAAATATAAAAGCAAGAAAAAACGAGCCGCTTCTTAAGGCTGTGCAGAGCGCTGTTGCAAAGCTGGAAGGCTCGTATGCATTAGGCGTTATCTGCGCTGATGATCCGCACACTATAGTAGCGGCGCGCAGAAGCAGTCCTTTGATTATCGGCGTTGGGAAAAAAGAATCATTTTTGGCGTCCGATGTGCCCGCTGTTTTATCTTACACTAATAAAATAATTGCTCTGGATGATGACGAGACAGCGCTCCTAAAAGAGAATGAAATCTCCATATTTGATAAAAATAATAAAAAGATAAATAAGAAAATAACTACGATAAGCTGGGATCCCGTGCTTGCTGAAAAGGGCGGGTATAAGCATTTTATGTTAAAGGAGATCCATGAACAGCCGGAGATACTTCGCGACACAATGCGCGGCAGAATAGATATAAACAAGGCGGATGTTTTTTTGGAAAATGTGACATTTAACGACAAAGAAATAAATTCTATAAAAAAAATAATAATATTAGCGTGCGGCACATCGTACCACGCCGCATTGGTAGGAAAGTTTGTTATTGAGGAATGGGCCGGAGTGCCTTGTGAGGTGGATATTGGTTCGGAATTTAGATACAGGCATCATATTTTGGATAAGGATGTGCTTGTGATAGCTATCAGCCAGTCCGGCGAAACAGCTGACACAATCGCGAGTTTTAAGGCTGCGAAAAAGAGTAAGGTTAAAAATTTGGTTATATGCAATGTTGTGGATTCCAGTATTGCGCGCGAGGCGGATAATATTATCTATACGCGCTGCGGGCCTGAGATAGGAGTTGCGTCTACTAAGGCGTTGTCCGGCCAGCTTTTAGCGTTATATTTATTTGGAATATATTTAGGCAGAAGAAAAAAATATATGACAAAAAATAAAAGCCGGGAGATTTTAGAAGCTCTTATGAGGATTCCAAGACAGGTTGAACGAGTTTTAAAACAGTCGCCGGCTGAGATAGAAAAATGGGCAAAGGCTTTTTTTAAAAAACAAAGTTTTTTATATATAGGAAGGAATATTAATTATCCGATAGCTCTTGAAGGCGCGTTGAAGCTAAAGGAAATATCGTATATACACGCTGAAGGGTACCCTGCCGGAGAAATGAAGCATGGCCCCATAGCTCTTATTGATGAAAATATGCCGGTGCTGGCGATTGCGACAGAGTCAAGGGTGTATGAAAAGGTGCTTGGAAATATTTCAGAAGCGCGCGCCCGTGACGGAATAATTCTTGCTCTGGCTACTAAAGGAGATAAGATAATTGGACAGAAAGTTCAGTATGTGTGCTATATGCCAAAGACTATTGAAGCGCTTTCTCCTCTTATTAATATTGTGCCGCTTCAACTTATCGCTTATTATATTGCTGAAAGGCGCGGCTGTGACGTTGATCAGCCGAGAAATTTGGCAAAGAGCGTAACTGTAGAATAGAGATGCGGGGTAAAATATCTATATAGCGCTGCGCGCAAAGAGACGGGGTTTTTATGAAGATTGAAGTAGGTGTTGATATTATCGAAGTTGAAAGAATAAAAGATTTAATTGATAAGAATGATAGTTTCTCATCAAGGGTCTTCAACGATGACGAGATAAATTATTGCAATAAACATAAAAGGTACGCTGAACACTTTGCCGTAAGATTTGCCGCAAAAGAAGCGGTCATTAAAGCTTTAGGCAAGAGGGATATCCCGTTCAAAGATATTACAATCTCGCACGAGGATAGCGGCAGGCCGGTAGTATGTTTAACGAATTCTTGGAAAAAATATGAATCTTATTTATCAGTGTCTCTGTCGCATTGCGAGAAGTATGCGGTAGCGTATGTTGTGTATTGCAAATAGAATATAGAATACGGAATAAGGGAAGTATGAAGATAACAAAAAAATATTTCAAAGGTATTTTAGGGAAAAGGAAGCCGGATACTTCTAAATATGATTATGGCCATGTGCTTGTTATTGCAGGTTCAAAAAGCATGACAGGCTGTGTTTCTCTCGCAGGTTTAGCCGCGCTTAGGACAGGCGCCGGGCTCGTAACCTGCGCTGTGCCGGAGTCAATCTATCCTATAGTAGCGAACAGCATTCCCGAAATAATGACCCTGCCAATGCCTGTAACTAAAAACGGAACGCTTTCAAGCAAAGCGCAGGATACAATACTTGATTTTATAAAGACCAGGCGCGTGGCGTCTGTTGTGCTTGGGCCCGGGTTATCAAAAGATAAAACAGTTAAGGCGTTTATTAGAAATTTGATAGAAAGAGTAACCTTGCCAACAATATTAGACGCAGACGGTATAAACGCGTTTGAAGGAATGGTAAATTTAGAAAAACAAATTAAACATAAATCAAAACTTGTGATAACTCCGCATTATTATGAGTTTGCGAGGTTTTTAGGTTTGGATGTGGATTTTATAAAATCACAAAAGAAAAGTTTGGTAAAAAAAATAGCGCAGCGCAATAATTTGATCTGCGTGCTAAAAGGATATCACACAATAATCTCTGACGGAAATGATATAATAGAGAATACTACAGGCAATTCCGGAATGGCTACGGCAGGGACAGGCGATGTGTTATCAGGTATGCTCGGAGCGTTATGCGCAGATCCGGATATTGAGAAAAAGAAAGACTTATTAAAAAGAATTGCTTATGGCGTTTTTCTTCACGGTTTGGCTGGAGATCTTGCGGTAAATAAATACGGAAAGGAAAGCCTTATTGCCAGCGATATAATTGAATTTTTGCCTGAAGCAATGAAAGCATTAGCTTAGATTATAGAATTCAGAATATGGAATTGAAGAGGATTTAAAATGACAAGAAATGAATTAGAAAAATATATAATTAATATTAGGCATAAAATTCATAAATATCCGGAGCTGGGATTTAGAGAATTTCGAACGCAAAAACTTATACTTGATGAGTTAAAAAAATGCGGAATAACAGCAAGTAAGACAAAAACAAAAACAGGCGTTATTGCAACATTGCGCGGAACAAAAAAGGTAAAAACAGGCAAAGCGTTAGTAATAGCGTTTCGCGCTGATATGGACGCTTTGCCTATTATTGAGGAGACCGGTAAAGCCTATTCTTCAAAAATAAAGGGTGTTATGCACGCGTGCGGGCATGACACGCATGTAGCCATGTTGTTAGGCGCAGCCAGATTATTATCAAAAAGAAAAAGTGATTTTTCCGGAAGCGTAAGATTTATATTCCAGCCTAATGAGGAAGGCGGAGACGGCGCAAAACATATGATCAGTTCAGGATGTTTAAAGAGTCCTAAGCCGGATATAATATTTGGTATGCACGTTGCTCCATCATTGCCTTCGGGAGTATTAGGATTGCGTTACGGCGCTATGATGGCTGCTGTTGATAAAATTAATATTACGCTCATAGGCAGCGGCGGGCATGCCGCTGAACCGCATAAAACTCAACACACTATTCTTGCGTCTTGCGTGCTTGTTCAAGAATTACAGAATATTATTTCCGAGAAGTTAAATCTAAATGAACCTGCTGTGTTATCTATATGCACAATTCATGGAGGCACCGGCTTTAACATTATTCCAAAAACTATTGAGCTTAGCGGGACTGTCAGATCAATATCAAATGCCACAAGAAAAAAGATTCACGCTGAAATGAAGAAATCGGTTAAAAATGTTTGCAAGAAGTATGGGATTAAAGGTAATATAGATATTGAGTATGTCGGCGATCCGCTTATAAATATTAAGAGCGCTGTTGAAAAGGCGCATAACGCAGGCAGAGCGGTTTTAGGGGAAAAGAAAATATATTATATAGATAAAACATCAATGGGCGGAGAGGATTTCGCGGATTATTTGAATTATATTAACGGAGCTTTTTTTTATCTGGGAGTCAAAAATGCAGATAAAAATATTGTGTATCCATGGCATAACCCTAGATTTGATGTTGATGAAAAGGCATTAGTATTAGGAGCAGAGATTTTTGTGAAAATTATTGAACAGAATATGTAAAATAAGCGTTTGAGATCTACGCTGTAATATCAAGGAGGTATTAATTGTGATCAGTATTATTTTAGGAACGATTGCGTTCGCGTTAGGTGTAGCAGGCCTTTTCTTGTGGTGGGATATTCTTCTTTTGGTGCTTGCAGGGATGATGCCCATATCATTTGTCGTAGTTGGAGTAATAGCTGTGATTGCAGGCGTGAGCAGTATAAAGGAATCGTCTAAGTCAAAAGAAGAATCAAAAAAAGACTAATACGCTATTTAATTATTTAGAGAACAAAGCGGTATATATTGCGGGGACAGGAATAGTCCTGTCCCTTTTTGCGGTAATGGAATTCTTGCAATAATACCGGCGCGCTTTCCGGTAGTCGCGGAGTTGAAATGACAAACCATAAATTATCTTCGATAGGCGAATATAAATTAATAGACAATATAAAAAAATGGACCGGTAAAAAAGCCGGATCTGCGGCGATTGGTATTGGCGATGATACTGCAATGGTGCGATTAAACGGAAAAATATTAGTAAGTATTGACACAATGGTCGAGAGGGTTCATTTTAACAGGGAATACATCTCCTTCTATGACTTGGGATGGAAAGTATTAGCAATAAATGTGAGCGATATTTCAGCTATGGGCGGCATTCCTAAATATGCGCTTGTTTCATGCGCTGTCACAAATGATATAACGGTCAACAATGCAAAGGAAATTTATAGAGGGATTTCAAGTTTAGCCGACAAATTGAATGTGCAAATAATTGGAGGAGATACAGTATCTTCAAAAAAGGATTTAATGATAACAATTACTATTGTGGGAGAATGCGCAGGGGAAAAGCCTGCGCTAAGAGGCGGCGCAAAGAATGGCGATTATGTTTGCGTAACAGGCTTTTTCGGCGATGCGGCTTTTGGCAGGCAATGTGTTTTAAATAAAATAAAGAATAAATATTTAATACAAAGATTTAATTGTCCTGCGCCAAGAGTTAAGGAATCTGTAAAACTTGTTAAAGACTGCAATGTGACCTCTATGATGGATGTTAGTGACGGACTTGTGTCCACGCTTAATACTATGGCAGAAAAAAGTTTAAAAAAATTCGAAATTAATATTAATGATCTGCCTATTTCAAAAGAACTAAAAAAAAGTGTTTCAAAAAAAGACGCGCTTAAGTATGCAATGTATGGCGGAGAGGATTATGAGCTTGTGTTTACAGTCCCAAAAAACAGGCTTAAGAGCGCTCAGCAAATAGAGGGCGTGAAGGTTATCGGCTGTGTCAAGAAAGGCAAGGGGTTGAAGTTTATTGACGATAAAGGCAAAGAGAAAAAAATTAAAGTCAGAGGATATGAGGCATTCTAGCGTTAAGTTTACAGGATAATAAAATGTTAAAGTTTAATAAAAATAAAAATGAACAAAGGATTGTAAGCCATTCAGTGGCAGAAACGCGCGAAGTTGCCGGGAGCTTTTCGCAGATTATAGCTAAAGGCGATACAATATTATTGATTGGAGATTTAGGGAGCGGAAAAACTACATTTACAAAAGCTGTGGCAAAGGAATTGGGTGTGAAGGATATTGTGAGAAGCCCTTCATTTACCTTGGTTAATGAGTATAGCGGCGATTATTCTCTTGCGCATTTTGATTTTTATAGATTGGATAATGATTCGCAGGTAGAGGATTTGGGCTGGGAAGAATATATAAATAGTAACAGAGTTATTATTGTGGAATGGGCTGATAGGGCAAAATCCTTATGGCCTGAAAAACGCTGGGAGATTTATTTTAAATATTTAGATGAAAATGAGAGAGAAATAATAATAAAAAAAATAAATTAGCGGCGTGTTTTGAGGTGTATATGATTATTGTAGGTATTGATACAACTACTAAATACTGCGAAGTGTCAATGGTTAATGGCAATGATGCAGACTATATTTGTGTTAATCTGGGCAATGTGCATTCTGAGATACTCATCGGGATTATTCGGAATCTACTGGAGAGGAATAAACTTGCTATGGAAGAGGTAGATGGTCTTGCAGTAAATATAGGGCCGGGTTCGTTTACGGGAATACGTGTTGGAATAGCATGTTGCAGAGCATGGGCTCAGGCGCGCAATATAAAAATTGCGCCTGTGGCCGGTTTGGACGCGCTTGCGCATAACGCGTTAAAGATAAGGCCTGACTTGACAGCTGTGTGTTCTGTTATTGACGCTTTAAGAAATGAAGTTTACTTAGCGGTTTATATAAATAATAAAGGATTATTAGAAAAGAAAATCGATTATTGCATAGCTGACGCGGATAAGATGCAGGCTGTGTTAGACGAGTACGCAGTTAAAGAAAATGAATTTGTTTTTTTCGGCAATGGCATTGATGTTGTTAAGAAACAGGATTTGTTATATATAAATAAAAGGCGCGTTCATTTTATTGAGGAGAGCGGGGATAAATATTTAGAAACAATTATAGCGCAGATGGGTAAGGATATATTCGATAAGTCGAAAGAACAGGATTACGGCAAAATTATTCCTTTATATCTGCGAAGGTCTGAGGCTGAAGTTAAGTGGGAAGAAAAAAATAAGAGATGCCAATGAATATATTTTTTAGAAGCATGATTAAGGATGATATTGATAAAATTTTAGATATAGAAAAAAAAGCGTTCCCTGATCCGTGGACAAGAGAGATGTTTTATAGTGAGCTTTTGGTTGAAGGTTCGGTGTTCCAAACAGCCTGCATAAAAAATAATGATGAAGAAATAATTGTGGGGTATGCGGGATGCAGGTATTTTGAGAGCTGCGCTGAGATATTAAATCTTGCTGTTGACGCGCAGTATAGGCTAAAGGGCATAGGAAAAAAAATTTTATCGCGTATACTGGATATTTTAAATGAAAAGGGCGTAAAAAACGTGTTTCTTGAGGTGCGGGAATCAAACACAGCGGCAAAAAAATTATACGGAGATATGGGCTTCTCAATAATAAATGTTCGGAAAAAGTATTATTCTAATCCTGAAGAAGACGCGCTGATATTAAAGAAATAATTATAAAGCAGGGAAGCGTTTTTTTAATATTACTTTAATATAAACAGTTTGTTTGAGGAAATTATGAAGAAAATAGTTATAACCTTATTATTAATGTTTATGCCCTTATCGTTTCTTTTAGCTCAGAGCAGAAGCGAGTCTGAAAGTTATGAAACATATATTCAAGGGCTTATGTATCAGTTTGAGGGTGATTATGATAAGGCGTTAGAGATGTACGCAAAGATTGACAGCAGCGGCCCTGTTAGCAATATTGTTGAGAAGGATGCATTGATTGCATTATGGAGAAGCGGTAAGTTTGAAGAGGCTGAGGAGAAAGGATTATGGATTGTTGAGTACGGCGAGCCTGATTATGAAACATATTTCATTTTAGCGCACACTAAAGCTTCTTTGTCGGAGTTTGATAAGGCGATTGAATATGCTGAAAAAGCAAAAGAGATAGATCCTGACCAGCCGGGCGTGTATTTTTATCTTGGACTATTTTATGAGCGCCGGGGCGATCAAAAGAAAGCCGGGATATACTATGAAAAATATTTAGAGAAAGCGCCGGGTAATAATGACGTAAAAGCGCTTCTTGCTAATGTGCTTGAGCGCGAGAAGGAGTATGAGAAAGCTAAGGATTTGTATAAAGAGATAATTATTAAGGATAAAGAAAACAGCGCTATTTGGTGGCGGTTAGGCGTGTTGTATGAGAGAACCAATGAAAAACAATTAGCAGAAGAAGCATACTCAGAGGCTCTTATACACGAATCTTCGGATATTAATGTAGTGATGCTCCTCAATAAACTCGGCACTCTAGCGTGGCAGGATGAGTGGAGCCTGGAAGGCGAAGAATATTTTCTACGCGTCATAGATAAAATAAAATCAGCAAATAAAATAGACGATATGCTCATCACGCAGACGCTATACGCATATCTCATGCTGATAAAACGCGCGGAGGAAATTAAAGATTGGGACAAGGCGATAGAATATCTGTTTGACATAATGGAATACAATAACTACGCCGTTGAAAATTATTTGCGTATCGCTTATTTGTATTCTAAAAAAAACAAGAATGATAAAGCTGTAAATATTTTAAAAAAGGCGTTAAAAAGATATCCGAGCGATCCGGATCTATATTACTTTATAGGGCTTGGTTATAGCGACAATGGGAATAATAAAAAAGCTGTCAGGTATTTTCAAGAAGCTGTGTCGCTCAAAACCGGGTATACAAGCGCGCTTTATTCTTTAGGAATGACATACGATAGTATGGATAAGACGGATAACGCTGTAATGACTCTAAGAACTCTTTTGAAATATGATCCTGATAATGCTCAGGCCGCGAATTATATTGGATATTCAATGATTGAAAAAGGCGAGAACCTTGGCGAGGCTGAGATATTAATAAAAAAAGCGTTAAAAATCTTTCCTGAAAGCAGCGCTTATAAGGATAGTCTGGGATGGCTCTATTTTAAAAAGGGCGAATACAAAGAAGCGTTAAATCTTTTGGAAGAGGCAGGTAAGGATCAAATTGATCCTGTTATTTATTTCCATATGGGAGAGGCGTATAATAAACTGGGTAATTATGAAAAAGCCTTTTTTGCGTATGACAGCGCGCGTTTTTTAGACGACACGAATCATGATTATGAATTAAAACTTAACG
Organism: Elusimicrobiota bacterium; assembly: GCA_043820025.1. Taxonomy (GTDB): domain Bacteria; phylum RUG730; class RUG730; order JBDRED01; family JBDRED01; genus JBDRED01. The sequence goes on along the minus strand of JBDRED010000009.1, from coordinate 13,140 downwards.
AATGTTCGAGAATGCTCGCAGATATCCCGATTGATGAAATGATAAAAAATCGTATTAATACGCTTCAACGCTCAGCGCAAAAACATCTTTTAATAGCCGGCGTAAATATTAAAATTAAGTATAAGAGAAAATTAGTTTTTAAAGGCAGTCTGCGCTATTTATTTCCGGATTATATTCGTATTGACGCAAATAATATCCCGGGCCTTCCTGCCGGTTATATATTGATTCACGATGAGGTTTCGTTTTATTCTGTAGCGAGCAGTAAAAAATATAATTTAGAAGATAATATCCCGGCGCTTTCAGAGATTAATAATTTTCAAATCATTCCGGAGGTTATTTTAGACGACAAAGAGCTGATTGAAGATAAAGACTGTTATAGGCTTTCATTTGAAAATGTTGATTTGGTGATATCAAAAGACGGATATATCTTACAACAAGATTTTGTAAATAAAACCGGTAATAACAAAGTGGAAATATTATATAGCGACTGGCATTCAGTGAATGGAAGAATGGTTTGGCCAAAGGAATTAAATATTGCGGTGCGTAATAAGGATCTAAATATCAGTATTAGTTTTGACAAAATTAAAATTATTAATAAATAGAATATTAAATTTATCTAATATGTTTTGCGTATAATGCGTAAAATTTGTAACTTTCGTTCTTTTTATTGACATATATTATATAGTTGTAGTATAATCAAAAAGCCATCCGAAAAAAAGACTGCCAATTTAATAAGAAAAGAACATTTAATTTGTTTCTTACAGATATTGAATCTGTGAATATTTTAGATATAACCAAAGGAGAAAAATAATGAAAAAAGGTATATCGCTTTTTATTCTTAGCGTTTTTATTTTGGGAATGATTAGCGGCTGCAGCGTTAAAAAGGACAAGAAAGGAATTACTGTGTGGCATTGGATGACAGATAGGGATGACGCATTTATAGAATTAACAAACAGATATAAACAACAGTTTGGAATAGACGTTACATTTGAATTATACGCGCCTTCAGAAGCATACTCCTCTAAAGTTAAAGCTGCGGCTCAAACAAACACATTGCCGGATATTTATGGTATCTTAAGCGAGGCTAGGGATTTTGCCAGCTTTATTAAGGCCGGTCATGTTGAAAACCTTACTCCTTATATGGACGCGAGCAATGGTTTATGGAAAAACAGAATGTTTTTAAAGGCTTTGGCTGTTAATGAGTTTTTGCCTGATAATCAGTTTGGTATAAAACCGGGCGTATATGGCGTCCCTATTGATGTAACTAACATTCAAATGCTTTTCAATAAAAAGATGTTTAGAAAAGCAGGCCTTGACCCGGAAAATCCGCCAAAGACATGGGATGAATTTATGAAAGCAGGCAAAAAACTGCACGAGGCCGGCATGCAGGGACTTGTCAGCGGATGGGGCGAGATATGGATGATAGACTGCCTTGCTTCAAACTACGCTTTTAATATTATGGGTAAAGAAAAGGTTGTTGCAACGATAAAAGGAGATGTTCCTTATACTGATCCTGATTGGATTAAGGTTCTTTCATTATTTAAAGAAATGGTAAATAACCATGTGCTTGCGACCGGAATAGTCACAATGGTTAATAAAACAGCAGAGCAAATGTTTGCTAATGAGAGGGCGGCAATGGCGTTTAACGGGACATGGTGCGTAAATGTTTATCATGGCATGAATCCGGACTTAGATTATGAAGTTTTATTTCCGCCGCGCGTTTCTGACCAGTATCCTATGGTGATCTGGGGCGGCGCAGGCTCGTCATTTATGGTAAACGCCAATTCAAAGAATAAAGAAGAAGCAATAAAATTTTTAAAATGGCTTACAGATAAAGATCAGCAGGTATTCTTAGCTGAAGCTACCAGAAACCTTCCTGTAAATAAGGATAGTTTAAAGAGTATTTCTCCAATACTCGCGCAATTCGCGGATAATATGGATAAAACAACGCATCCAAGCTTTCTTCCTTACGCTGAATTCCCAAGTGTTATAGAAGCTTTTGACAAAGGCATTCAATCAATAATTATTGGAGAAAAAACAGCTGAACAGATTGCGAAAGAGGTGCAGTCGCTTAAAGAAACAGAACTAAAAAGAATTAAATCGCAATAAGACAAAATATTTTGTTATAAAAGGAATATTGGGATGATTAACAGCAAAAGAAAACAGGTTCTTGAAAATTATTTATTTGTTCTGCCTGCTATCTCATTATTCATGGTCTTTAGCCTATATCCTTTTATTAAGGTGTTCCAGCTTAGCGTATTTCAATGGGATGGAATATCTTTGTCTATGAAGTATGTCGGCCTTGAACATTTTATAGATATTTTTAGAAACAATAAGGTTTACTGGACATCAATGTTAAATGCCGGTTATATAACATTTTTAGCTCTAATACTTCAAAATTCTTTAGCGTTGATTCTCGCGTTAGCATGCGATAGGGAAATAAGAGGAGCGAAAGCGTATAGAGTTATATTTTATTTGCCGCCGGTATTATCAGGAATCGTAGTTGGTTTAATTTGGAATTGGATTTATGACGGAAATTATGGACTTTTAAATTATGCGTTAAATGCTATGGGCTTAGGCGATTTAGCGCGCGCGTGGCTGGCTGATCCAAAAACAGCGTTGACATCTGTTGCAGTTATACATATGTGGAAAGGTTTTGGATGGGGATTTATTATACTGCTTGCAGGGCTTCAAGGAATACCCCGCGAATTATATGAAGCATCAAAGGTTGACGGAGCTAATGCGTGGCAGGTGTTTAAGAATATTACAGTGCCTTTAATGATTCCTGTTTTTATCTTGGTTTCTATCCTGACAATCCTCGGCACTATGCAGATATACGATCTAATTGTTTCTACTACTCATGGAGGACCGGGGTATCATACTGAGGTTCCAATAACACGCATACTTGCGGCAATGACAGGCACATCAAGGTTTGGTTATGCATGCGCTATGAGCATTGTGTTCGGTGTTGTATTATTATCTTTATCTGTTATTCAGATGAAAATCTCCCAAAGACGTAAGGTATAATTATGACTATTAGACAAAGGCCTCATTATGAATACCAAATAAAAAGATTCGTGTCGGCTTTCATAACGCATACAATTCTCGGGCTTGTTTCTATCACATGTATATTTCCGCTTATTTGGATGTTTTCCTCAGCTTTAAAAACTCAAAGAACGGTTTTTTCCGATATGAGTTTGTTTCCCGGCAACCCTCAATGGATAAATTTTAAAATTGCGTGGACAAAAGCAAATTTCGGGACATATTTTTTTAACAGCGTTTTATATACAATAGTGGTTGTTTTAGGGGTTGTGCTTATTTCTTCGCTTGCAGCTTACGCGTTTTCAAGGCTTGAGTTTCCGGGACGAAGGCTGTTTTTTATGGTATTTATGGCTACAATGATGATTCCAATTCCGGGTTCATTTATCGCATTGTATGTGTTGTTAACTAAACTCAATCTTGTTAATACGAGAATAGGATATGTACTGCCGCAGATAAACGGAGGGCTTGCATTAGGTATTTTTCTTTTAAAAACATTTTTTGACAAGATGCCAAAAGAGCTTGAGGACGCGGCGCGTATTGATGGCTGCGGCAAGTTTGGTATATACTGGCACGTTGCCCTGCCTTTAGCTAAGCAGGCTTTGGCAGTGCTTGTTATATTTGTAGCGCTCGGAGTATGGAATGAATACTTGTTAGCTATGTTAGTTCTTTCTAGTAAGACTCTTATGCCTCTTCAAAGAGGCCTTATGGTGTTTCAGGGGAGCCATCTCACAGAATACCCTTTGTTAATGGCAGGTATTACAATCACCATTGTGCCTATCATAACTGTTTACTTAATAATGCAGAAATATATTATTAAAGGAATTATGGCAGGAGCAGTTAAAGAATGATTGCAAAATCAAAACGGATTTATTTATTAGCCTCAGCATTAATATTAGCCGGGTCGCTTTCCTATTCGGCTGATACCTTTATTAGTGATTGGGGTACAGAGGATATAGTAGATTACGGCAAGTACGGTAGTTTTGACGGAGTTGATACGGAAAATTATAGATATATAATTTCAGATTACGAAGGTTTAGGCAGAGCGCAGGGAGAAGGAATAGCGCCTAACACATGGAGCCTTGATAAGAACCCGCGTTTTACTAAGGACAAGGAAGCAGGCCTTTTAGATGGTAATAGGTGGGATTTTGTTAATGTGGATAATAAGGAGCTTGCATTCTTTAAATGGGCCAGTTCATACGAGGAGCATCCGGGATTGAGGCAGTTTTATGTGGCATCAGCCTTAGAAAAAGCGGGGCACATTAAACAGGCAATAAAAGCTTATTATACGGTTGTTGTAATGTTTCCAAGAACAATAGGAAGAACATATTGGCATAATCCATGGTATGTTGGGCAGGTTGCTCTTGATAAAATAAAGTTTTTGTGCGCGTATCATCCTGAAGAAAAGATAGCTATTGAAGGCGCTTTCATAAAAATTAAGAACAGGTTTGATAATGATATCAGTAATGATATTTTTATAGTTAATCCCGGCAAACTGGTTAATGTTGATAAACAAGTAACACCTGCCAAAATTAATATCAACGCTCTTCATAAGGTTAAAGAAAATATATTTGGGGATATAAAACTGGTTCAGTACGATAATAAGCATTGGCAGCTTTTTATAAACGATAGGCTTTGGCAAATAAGAGGGATGGGTTATCTCCCGAGTGTTATTGGACAGAGCCCGGATAAAGGAACATTTAAAGATTGGATGCAGAGCGATATAAATAAAAATGGGCGTGTTGATTGTCCTTTTGATACCTGGGTAGATTTAAATCAGAATGATGTTCAAGACAATAACGAGCAAGTTGTAGGAGATTTTAAGCTTATGCATGATATGGGCGTAAACACATTGCGTGTTTATCATCATGCGTCGAATAAAAAACTTCTGCGCGAATTATATAATAAATACGGAATAATGGTAATGCTCGGTGATTTTCTGGGAATGTATGCAACAGGGTCAGGAGCAGATTGGTTTCAAGGCACAGATTATACTAATCCGAAACATTGTAAGAACATGATGGCAAGCGTTTTAAAGATGGTTCGTGAACATAAGGATGAGCCGTATGTTCTTATGTGGATTCTTGGTAATGAGAATAATTATGGCACAGTGGGAATAAAGAAGCAGTCTACGGGATCCGGGTGTATGGCCGGGGAACAGCCTGAACAGTTTTACAAATTTGTTAATAAGGTTGCGAAAAAAATAAAGGAAATAGATCCGAACCATCCTATAGCTATTTGTAACGGGGATGTCCTGTTTCTAGATGTTTTTGCGAAGAATAGCGACAATATTGATATTTTTGGCTGTAATGCGTATAGGGGCATGGAAGGATTTGGCTCAACATTTTGGGAAGATCTGCAAGGTGAAATTAATAAGCCTGTTTTAGTTACAGAATATGGATGCCCGGCTTTTTATTGGGGTAAGAGCCAAAAGGAAGCGGAACACTACCAGAGGCTGTATCACCAATTTGCCTGGGAAGATATTATAAATAATATGGCCGGCAAAGGGAAAGGTATTGCGTTGGGAGGAGTGGTTTTTGAGTGGGTGGATGGATGGTGGAAGGCTTTTTATCCTTACTATCATGATCGCACCGGACAGTGGGCAGGGCCTTTTCCCGATGGGTGGATGTATGAAGAATGGCTGGGTATTTGCAGCCAGGGAAAAGGAAAGAATAGTCCGTTTTTGAGACAGATTAGAGAAAGCTATTATTATTACAAGAGCGTATGGAATGATCAAGAGACTAATGTTCAATAGGAATCCGGTATAGATTTTTTCTATAACATATCGATGGATATTAAAAGGAGAAAGAAAGATGAAAAAAATAACAGTTAGTTTAATTCTGAGTATGCTAATCATCTGCTTTTTACAGATGGTTGTTTTAGGGTCGGAAATACGTATAAAAAATACAGGCGATAAAATTATTGATTACGAAAAGTACGGGAAATTTAAGAATATAGGGACAGCTTATTACAAGTACAAAATCACGGATAAAGAGGGTTTATCCCGCGCTGCAGGCGAGGGCGTGTACCCAAACCGCGAAGCGTCTTTAGACCCTGTCTATAAAAAACTTTTAAAACAACAAGCATTTGAAGATGATATTTGGAAGAATGTTAATACCGGAAATCCTGAGGTTGATTTTTTCGCTTGGGCAACGGCAAATGTTGTAAATGATAATTATTTAGACCATGATCCCGGCACAAGGCAGTTCTTTACTGCGGAGGCGTTAAAAAACGGCGGAAGTATAGTGCAGGCTATAAAGGCGTACTATTCTATTGTTATTAATTTTCCTCAGACGGCATGCTGGGGTATTGACGGAAGTTTTGTCTGGTATGTTGCGCCTGTAGCGATTGACAGAATTAATGTGTTATGCAGGGAATACGCTGATGATCTGGGTTTTACGCTCGTAGACGCTTCAGTTGAAATAGAAAATAAGGATGACACAGATCTTCAAAATGATGTTGTTGTTGTTAATCCCGGCAGATTTGTGAGTAATGAATCGCGTGTGCCGCAAAAGGTAAAAGCCGGGGCGCTGAATATTATTAAACAGAGAGGAGAAGGCGCTGTTCAGGTAGTTCAGTATGATAATGGGCAATGGCAGTTATTGGTAAAAGGTAAACCATATATTGTAAAAGGCATCACTTACGCTCCGACCAAGATTGGTACAAAGGTGGATGAACCGGGCAGGGAAACAAAGTGGATGAAACTGGATACTAATAAGAATGGAAAATCTGACGCTGCTTATGACTCATGGGTTGATAGTAATAGTAATAATAAACGGGACAGCAACGAGCCGATAGTCGGCGATTTTCAATTATTAAAGGATATGGGCGTAAATACCATAAGAATGTACCATATGTTTTCAAAGAAGGGTTATGAGCAGGGAGGAATTGATAAAGACATATTAAGAGATTTATATAAGACGTATGGTATACGAGTTATATTAGGAGATTTTATAGGCGCGTATGGTATTGGATCAGATTCGTCTTCAACAGATTACCGAGATCCTTTACAGCGCAAGATGATGAAGGACAGCGTTAAAAGAATGGTTATGGATCACAAGGATGAACCTTATGTTCTTATGTGGGCGATTGGCAACGAGAATGACCTTCCGGATGTAGGCGGAGTGAATGCCACAGCTACAAATGCGAGTAAATTTCCTAAGGAATACACTGAATTTGTAAATGAGGTTGCGGCCATGATTCATAAACTTGACCCAAATCATCCTGTAGTTGTCGGAAATTACAGTCTGGATCTTTTGGATTATTATCATAAATACAGCCCGGAAATTGATATATTTGGCGTAAACGCTTATCTTGGCGGAGACAGCTTTGGCCCATTATGGAAAAAAATAAAGAAGAAGATTGAAAAACCTGTTATTATTACTGAGTATGGTTGTGATGCGTATCATGAGCGTCAGGGCGTAAATGAAATCGAACAAGCAAATTACCACAAGGGTAATTGGAAGGATATTGAATATAACACAATGGGCCAGCCGGGAGAGGGGATTTGTCTTGGCGGAATAATTTTTGAGTGGCTTGACGAATGGTGGAAAGATTCACAGGGAGATTCTCCTTTTGAACAGCAAAGACAGGCGCAATACGCAATGCCGTTTCCTGATGGATGGGGTCATGAAGAGTGGTTTGGTATTGTTGGCCAGGGGAATGGGGAGAATAGCCCTTTTCAGCGTAATTTAAGAGAAGCTTACTATACATATAAGGATTTATGGAACCTTAAAAAATAATTATAAAAATAATCTTGGCATATTTTTCTAAATATGCTAGATTAAAATACCTTTAAATCAAATTCAATTTGGAGCGCAAATGCCTTTACTAAGTAAAATAAATTTTAAATTTTTTTATTATTTTTGCATTGCAATGTTATTTTTACAAACATATGTCTGGTCTGTGTCCTATTCGCATTTAGAAAACGGCAGTCTTCAATTTAAAGGCGACTATACTGTTGATTATACAATGAATAGAACTGTTGACGGGTGGAGCGCAAGCCAGGATGGGATAAATAAAAAGTTTTTTTTCACACAGGGCGCTTTGGAGAGTGATTGGAATAAATCGAGCCGCAACACACTTTCTTTAGACCTTCTTTTTAAGCACACAGATAATTTTAAGGGCATGATTGGCGTAAATATTTTTGGCGGGTATCTCGACACATTATGGCGTCCTGTAAATGATTATAAACGTTTATATGATGACAGGCAATATGCCAGGTTTACAAAAGCGGATGTCGAATATCATTCTACGAGCACAAGACTGCGTTATTTTAAAGGAGTAGGACACTATAATTGGAAATATGAAGGCGATATTTTTGGATTTTATCCGGAACAGTTTGATACTGAAAATTATTTAAATATAAGCGGAAGAACAGCGCCTGAGGCCGGCGAGGCGGAAATGAGACTTCCGGTCGGGTCGCTTGTAGTGATTGGCGGCGAGCCGATATGGGGAATGAGAGATTCGTTATACGCTAAATATAATTACAGATTTTATAAATTGGATAATTATTTTGTCGCAAGACGGGAAAAAATTCCTTGGGGATGGGATGATGAGTTTAGAGAATCTTACGCGTTAAATTCAAAAATCAGTTATATTAATTCGATAAACCTTGAATTAGGTGTAATGTATCAGCCGTTTAGGCTTAATGAGGCTTATACTTATGTTGACAATGTAAAAGATGGAGAAGGTGATCTTGGCTCTAAGTTTAAGGTTAAAAATGGCACAACTGAGGAAAAGGATGGAATTGGATATAAGATTATTGTTGAGCCAAACGAGAAATTAATTTCTTTTGTTGATAAATTGCGGCTTTCGTATTCACATTTGGGTATTGTCGCAGGTAATAAAAATGAAATAGAAGGTTTTGCTGACAAAAAGGTTGCGAGACATTTATCAATGTCGTTAAAAGCAACATGGAGAAAGCCTTTAATATCTGCGAATCCATATTTATATGAAGGAACTGAATTACAGCCCGGGCCGGCTTATATTGTTCCAAGGGGAGAGGATGCGCCTTTTAGGGTTGATATGGATAATAGAGAAGCAACGCTTACCGGCCTTTTTATTACATATGATCCTTCGGCAAAATCAAATTTTTATAAGTACGAACCTGCAAACCTGGAAGCATGGAATATAAATGATGCGATTGAATCTCCATTTGCCTGCGCTTTAGGATATTCTATGAACTATTATCCTACGTCAACTGACAGAACATGGTACTATAACGCAGACGGCAAGGTTATTTGGGAGCCTTCAAGTGTTTATGGCCTTTTTGGATTCAATACTCCACTACATTATATTGATTTTGTTTTACGCTCAAGTTTAGGATCGCTGACTTCTCTTACGCTCGTAGCGCGTGGAGGCAATTCACCGGTTGCTACAGGAAGTTATAGTTACGCCAATGATGAAGATGACTTAAAACCAACGACAAACATGTTATCATTAGAGCTAATCTTAAAGCACAGATTATACAAACTTGAGCTTGGGTATGGTAGTGATACCTGGGGCCCGGAATCATGGCACAGGGAATTTGGTATTGTTGTAAATCAGCTGTATAAAGCGTCAATTAAGAGAGATCTTAAAGGATTTGGAGAATTAGGCGTTTCTTATGTTGGAGTTCGAGAGGATGATAATAAAATTAATACTGTTGATATAGGATCTTTTGACGAAGTAACTGTTTCATGGGCTTGGAAATTTAATTCGATTCTTCACTTTAAAGAACCTGAAGAGAGGATTGGAATGCACGGAGCGATAATTGGAGACAAAGCGCCTCCTCAGGTCGAGATCAGCCTTGCAAAAGGAGTGCTGTTTACGCCTAATAATGATGGCATAAATGATTTAATAGATTTCCATTTGTATGTTTATGACTACTCCGGTATTGATGAATGGTGGATTTCTATTAGAGATAAGGAAAATAAAGAAATTTCACGCATATACAGAAAAGGAAGAGTTCCGGATTACTTTAGCTGGGATGGCATAGACGAGGCAACGAACAAATTAGTTCCTGAGGGACATTTCAATGCCGTTATTGGAGCTACGGATGTTCTTGGAAATAAGGCTGAATCCAAGCCTGTAAATTTTATTCTGCGCAACACACAAAAGGTATTTGATAAAGAGGCAATAAATAAATTAAAAAAGAGAGTAGATATCAGAGAGGATGCCCGGGGATTGATTTTAACTATTACGGCAAGAGATATTTTTGAACCTAAAAAGGCTGAGATAAAAGACGGCGGAAATGCGCTTATTAATGATATAGTAGCTTTCATGAAAGGAATAAATATAACTAAGATAAAGATTGAAGGATATACAGATAAGAAAGGCCTCAAGAGATATAATGGTTCATTATCGCAAGGCCGAGCAGAGACTGTAGCCGGCTATATGGCGTCTGCAGGCATAGATTCTTCGATCATAACATCTGTAGGGCTTGGGGAAAAGACGCCAATCACAAAGGTTAGAGACAAAGAAGCTATAGAGAAAAATAATCGTATAGAAATAGTAATTATGAGGTAAGCAATAGATGAAGAAAGTATTTATTATTTTCCAAATAATATGTATAATGTCAATTTTAAGCGGCTGCAAGAACGCCAGAGATATTATTAATGATCCCATGAGCGACAGGGCATTGAATAATTGGAGCGGTGTTTGGCATGTATATGATACTGAATTAAATACTGACGGTGATATTGAATATTATACTACATATAATTATCAAACATTAGAAACTAATTTTACCGGCACAGATTCATACGTTGGGAAAAAATGTATTCGTTATTCATGGACAGGACAATTAGAAAAAGCGTATAACTCCACAAATGGTCAATGGGAAACAGCAAAATGGTGCGGATTTCATATAGATAACTCTGTTGCAAGAGATATGTCTCCGGGAGGATATAATAGAATAACGTTTTATGCTAAAGGATCATTGTCAGATAAAACAAATTTAGAGGTAAAGGGCCCGGATTCAAATGATAAGGTTGTTATTACAAACAATGATCTTTTACCGTCAACATGGAAGGAATTTAGTATAACTATCACAAGTGTTGCGAGTTTAACAAATATAAAAGAAGTAATTAAAATTATTATGAACTATACGGGTATTTCACAAGGGAATGGCGGTACTGTATATATCGATAACATTGAATATAAAAAGGTATAAACTATGAAAAAACTAATATCATTTTTTTTAGTAATGACGATTATTGTTGGACAGGCAGCTGCTCAGGCTGATATGCCAAAAGATTATTACCTTTTAAAAAAGTCAGCAACTAGCGCAGTTGTCCGTTCATTAATAATACCCGGGTGGGGGCAAAGTTTTTTAGATAAAAAGGATAAGGGTTTGATCTTAATGATTGCGGCCGGCGCCGGGTTAGCAAGCGCGCTTTATTTTAAGCTTAAATCAGATACTTTTTATAATGATTATGAGAATAAAGGATTGAGAGACGATGAGTTGTATGATGACTACATTGATTATACAAATTACATGTATTATTCTTTGGCTTTTACTGCGATTGTCTGGTTGTTTGGTGTGTTAGACGCGTATTCAACCGGCAAAAAAATTGAAAATAGCAGGAAAAAGAAGAAATATGCAATGTATAATAAAAAAGATGCCTTTATGGTAGCTTATAATATTCCGTTTTAGGAAAAATTAAAGGAGGAAGAAAGAAAATGATTAAAAAGACAATGTTAGCAATAATCTTAGTAATAAGTATGGTTGCGGGGCTATATGCTCAGCCCGGGAAAGTTGAGAGTACAACAGGGGCAGACACAGGCGTAACTACTGAAAGCATGGAAACAATTACAACAAAAACAGTTACAAAAGAAGTAACAAAAAAAGGAAAAAGAGAAAGAAAGCCAAAAGCGCCTAAAGTAAAGAAAGTAAAAGAACCTAAAGTAAAGAAAGTAAAAGAACCTAAGATAAAGAAGGTAAAAGAACCAAAAGCTCCTAAAGTTAAGAAAATTAAAGAACCTAAGGTAAAGAAGATAAAGGAACCAAAAGCGCCTAAGGTTAAGAAATCTTCTAATAAAAAGGGTATGAAAAAGTTTTATGTATTTACAGAACTTCGTTCTGATGAAAACCATTTTATACCTTCAGGATGGATGGGTGACACAGGAGATATAAAATATTCACCAAGATGCCGTATTAAGCCTTTCAAAGGGCAAACTTGTGTAAAAATTGATTATAGCGCTGAAAAAATCCAAGGCGCAGGCTGGGCAGGAATATACTGGCAGTATCCTGCGAATAATTGGGGTGTAGAAAAGGAAGGGTTTGATTTAACCGGTATTAAGAAACTTGAGTTCTGGGCGCGTGGAGAAAAAGGCGATGAAATTATTGCTGAGTTTAATGTTGGCGGAATTACGGGTAAATATCCGGACTCAACAGTTGCGTCAATTGGCCCTATTATGCTTACTAAAAAATGGAAAAAGTATACAATAAATTTAAAAGACAAGGATTTGAGTCATATAATAGGAGGGTTTTCATGGTCAGCAAGCGCTGAAGATAACCCAAGCGGATTTACGTTGTATTTAGATGAAATACAATTTGTAAAATAGTATCTTTTTAAAATAGGTGGTTTATGAAAAATAAAATTCCAAAACTTTTAATTATTTTTATCACAGCTCTAACATTTTGCGTATCAAATGGCATTTTAATAGCTGCGCCTGTTTCCGAGGACACAACTGTTTTCGGAGACACAACAAAGGCAAATAAAGAAAATGTTGCAGAAAAAGTCAAAACAAAGAATGTAAAGGTAAAAAAAGTTAGTAAGAAGGTTGTTGATAAACCTATAAAGGTAAAAGAACCTAAGGTAAAGAAGATAAAGGAACCAAAAGCGCTTAAAGTAAAGAAAGTAAAAGAACCGAAAGTAAAGAAGGTTAAGGAACCAAAAGCGCCTAAAGTAAAGAAGGTAAAAGAACCTAAGGTAAAGAAGATAAAGGAACCAAAAGCTCCTAAAGTAAAGAAGGTAAAAGAACCTAAGGTAAAGAAGGTTAAGGAACCGAAAGCTCCTAAAGTAAAGAAGGTAAAAGAACCTAAGGTAAAGAAGGTTAAGGAACCAAAAGCTCCTAAAGTAAAGAAGGTAAAAGAACCTAAGGTAAAGAAGGTTA
>JBDRED010000008.1:0-12966 GCA_043820025.1 Elusimicrobiota bacterium | reverse complement strand
CCTGCGTCATTTGTAAGTGTACTTACATTTAATCCGTATATGCTTGATAAATAACCTGAATCATTTGTTAATTGGCTGATATTCTCGCCTGAAATCGTTGCTAAATATCCTGCGTCATTGTTTAGTAAGCTTACGTTTTCGCCTTCAATCATTACTACGTTAGAGAGCTTTGTTACTGAAATTGGTTCTGTTGAACTTAAATCAGCGCTTGTGATTGATCCGTCAATTATTTGATTTGCTCCAATGCTGTTTGCCGCTACATAGCTTACTGTATCATTTATTGTTATGTAATTTGCGTCATTTGTAAGTGAGCTGATGTTCTCTCCTGCAATTGTTGTTAAGTAACCTACTAATGCATGATTTCCCCATCCAAATGCACTCTGCCAATTATCTATTTTGCCTTGCGTTACTTGAGTACTTGCTGACGCGCTGTATATTGGATCTATTTCGCTTAAAGAAGTTAGGTATCCTGCATCATTTGTAAGCTGACTAATATTCTCGCCTGAGATCGTTGCTAAATATCCTGCGTCATTGTTTAGTAAGCTTACGTTTTCGCCCTCTATCATCACATTTGATTGTAGCTTTGAAGCTGCAATATCTGCAACATTACTAACATCCGCATCGATTATTGTACCGTTCAAAATATCTAATGTTGTTATTGTTGAATCAATTATTTGATATGACCCTATACTATCTTTGCCTAATGTTGCGCTGCCATCATCAGTTCCGTCAGCAAACCCGGCCGGCATATTTATTATTTTACTCCAATCAACATCAGTAATTTTTATATCTGTTACAGCTCCATTAGCGATTTTACTCGTTAATATTTCACCATCTTTAATATCATTTGCAGTTATTGAACCATCTATTATTTGATAAGATCCGACAGTATTCTGACCTAAAGCAGCTCCTCCGTCATCAGTCCCATCAGCAAACCCGGCCGGTATATTTTCGATATTATTCCAATCAACAACCCCGGCCCGTATAGCAAACGGCGGAATTAATATTTCTTCTCTAGGAGTCATCACTGTAGATTCGATTACGATCTCAAGATACAATTCTTTCTGTCCAAATAAAGCAGTTGGTAAAGGATTATTTTCGCCTAATGGATAATTAAAAAATCCTTGAATAACCTCAACATTTCTTTGACCGCTAACCCAGATTAGATTTCCACCGGTTAATGTGTCATAAATTTTAAACTCAATATTTTTAACGCCTGAAACAACTTCTCCGTCTTTTTCCAATCGCCCTTGATAATTAACTTTCCCTTGAGGAGTGTCAGCAGATAGAATGACAGTCATCTGAAAGACAATTAATATTTGGATTAATAATCTAAGAACCGACTTTTTCATAACTCCCCTCTAGTACTTTTATCATTCAAAAATGATTTTTGAATGTTTCTCATGTAATTAAGAGGAAATGAAAAACTGGAAATATTTTTTTTCGAAGTCTGCTTTATTCCCTGCATTTCCTCCCTCCCAACTAACAAAGTTTTTTTGCTTCCATATAATATTATCAACTCCACTATGAATAAAGTATGCTGTACGACAAAGTCAAGTGTGATATTGATCACATTCAACTTAATTTCAACTTTTCAAGATAATTTCATAATTACTTCAGATGATATAGATGTTTTGTAATGAAAAAAACACGATTTTATGCTAGGTTAGGCGAACTTGGAATCTTTTGGAATTTTTAGATCTTAGATTTTCTTGCAGTTAATAATTTATACAGGTATTGATTAGAGTCACAGTCAAGTATCTTTTCTATGTTACCCGGATACGTAAGCACCTTTGTCAATTCAGCCATAAACTGAAGATAAGGTTTTGGAGATTCCTTAGGGGATAAGGTTATAACAAAAATACTTGATGGTTTTTTATCTAGCGAATCAAAATCAATCCCGCCTTTTTTTACGCCAATCGCAACAACAATATTATCAACCGCAAGAGTTTTTGCATGAGGGAAAGCAATACCTTTTTGCAGGCCTGTAGACATCGTCATTTCGCGTTCTGTAACATCCTTAACAACTTCGTCGCGTTTAGAATGATTCAGTTGGCCTGCTTTAATTAATAGATCTATCAATTCAGCAATTATATCGGTTTTATTATTCGACTTAAGATTCACATTTACTGCCAAGGGGCTTATAATTTCAGCTATATCAATTTTATCTTTCTTACTTTCATCTCGTGAAACAAGTATTTTCTCGCCTACCTTTTCCGTATCAGCTAAATTCTTTAAATGTTTAATAAGATATTCCATGTCAGCTAAAACTTCATAAAATAATGTATGAATAAAAGACTCGTCCTCTACTGCACAATTAAAAGCAAACTCCTCTTCATTATAACGCAGGGTAATAAAAGTTTCTTCTTTTCTAATCTGATAAATTTTATCCGTTATTTCCATTCTATGAACATAAAACCCTTCACTATCAAAAGCATCTAATACTTTAGCTAAAATAAGTTCAGATGTTTCCGGATTTGGCATTTTATATCTAACTTCCCTATGTTCTTTATCAACACCTGCAGCTTTCCTTAATCCTGATTCATGCGACTCAAACAGTTTTGCTAATATTGGCGGCGTAATAAGCGTAGTAAGAAAAGTCATAATAACAGCTATACTGAATAACTCTGGCGTAAGAATGCCGGCAGTAAGACCTATACCCATAATAATTAGAGCTACTTCTCCTCGTGGTATCATACCAACGCCTATTCTTATAGCGCCGCGTAAATTAAAATTAAGCAGCAGCGCGGGCAGTCCGCATCCAATAATTTTACCAAGAACAGCAAATCCGGTGTAAATCAAACCAAACTTAACAATAGTCAAAGAAGTAATACTTCTTACATCTACAAGCATACCCATAACGCAAAAGAAAATTGGCACAAAAAACCTCTCTAGCGCTGAGAGATTGTCTTGTATTATAAACGCTAAATCCGTCTTAGAAAGTGATAATCCCATTATGTAGGCGCCAATGATCATAGCAAGTCCAGATTTTTCAAATATACCGGCTAAAAACAACGCTAAAGCAAAACTAAGAATTGATATAGTAGCTCTATCCTTTGCTTTCTTTAACAACCTGCTTAAATTATAAGAGAAAATCAACCCGGCAATGGTAAATCCCAGCCAGATACCAATCGCTTTAAGGCCTATCATTGTGACTTGTTTCCATTCAATGTGACCGCTTTTTACAATACCAACAATAATGGCTAACACAATAATACCAAGAACGTCGTCGACAACAGCAGCTGATAGTATTGTCACTCCTTCCGGAGAATCCATCTTTCTTTTTTCGGAAAGTATTCGCGCAGTGATACCGACTGAAGTTGCCACAGAAATAACTCCAAGAAACAAAGCTACAGGATGGCTGAAATTAATCTTATAACCAAACAATGCCGGGGATAATAGTACAGCTACATAATCGCCGCAGGCAAAGCTGGCTATAACACCTCCGGTACCTAATATTGACCCTGCAAAAGAAAATTTAAAAAATGTTCTAATATCAGTTTCAATACCCACTAAGAATAATAATATTATTGATGCGATAGTAGTAAACGCGTACAACGCCGCAGACACAGGAAACTGTCCTTCTATAAGAGGAAATAAGCCATCAGAAAAGCCGGGCATATGAATATGACCTAAAAAATATGGCCCTATAATAACACCTGCAATGATTTCGCCAAGAACAGCAGGCAGTCTCATTTTAGAAAACAATGTACCGCCAAGCCACGCGGCAAAAAGAATAAAACTCAGCTGGAACACTATCAATGCCATCTGGCTTATTAGAGTATCTTCATGGCCCGCAGTTTCAGCAGAAAACAGGAGACTAGGCGAGGTAATAAAAATTGATAATACAATGAAAAATAGTTTCATAATTTTGACCTGCATTTTTAGGGATTAAGTACTGATAATACAATTTAGGAGTGAAAAAGTAAACATTTTTTAATAAAAGGTTTTGATTTTTTCTAATCTTAAGACGCATCCTTGCCATGATGTTTAATTATTTTGCCCTCAACCATAAACACTACATCCTCTGACATGTTAGTGCAAAGGTCAGCCATCCTTTCCAAGTTACTTGAAATTCTAAGAAAATGAAGGCATTTCTCGACAATATTAGGATTTTCACTCATATCCTTAACCATTTCTTTTATTGTCTCCAGCCTAAAGCTATCCACCTTATTATCTTCTCGGCAAACTGCCTTTGCAAGATTAGTATCCTCATTAATAAACGCTGTAATAGTATCATGCAGCATACTACTTACAACAGTTGCTGCGCCTGTTAAGTCTGCTTTAAATTCCAATCCTGAGTTTTCAATAATGAATATCGCGCTCTCAGAAATATTAACAGCATGATCTGCTATTCTCTCTAAGTCATTATTCATTTTTAAAATCATAAGTATTGTCCTTAAATCCACAGCTTTTGGGTCAAACTTAGCAATGGCCGAAGTACATAATTCTTCAATATCAAGTTCAAACTGATTTGTCTTAGGCTCTGTCACATCAATAATCGATTTTAACAGAATAGTATTTTTAGTCAGATAACCATTTACAGCATTTTTTATCATGCTCTCGACCAAATTAGCATACTCTACCAAATCCTTTTTTAGATCAATAATTCTCTTTTCTAACATTCGCGCCTCCTATTATCCAAATTTTCCTGTTATATAATCTTCCGTCCTCTTATCCCTCGGGATTGTAAAAATATTCTGAGTTGGCCCATACTCTATTAAATTTCCTAAATAAAGAAAAGCTGTAAAATCAGAGACTCGAGCCGCTTGCTGCATATTATGCGTTACAATAACTATTGTATATTTTGATTTAAGCTGTTCAATAAGCGCCTCAATTTTCTTCGTAGAGATCGGATCCAAACTCGCGCAGGGTTCGTCAAATAAAATTACTTCAGGCTCGACAGCCAGGCATCTCGCAATACAGAGCCTTTGCTGCTGCCCGCCTGATAAAGCCAAAGCGCTGTCATGCAGTCTGTCCTTTACCTCTTCCCATAACGCAGCGTCTTTCAGCGACCCTACTATCCGCTCTTCAATAATTGATTTATCTTTAATACCATTTATCTTTAATCCATAAGCCAAATTTTCAAATATACTTTTGGGGAATGGGTTAGGTTTCTGAAAAACCATACCAATACGCCGCCTTATATCAACAACATCTACCTTTTCAAGATTTATATCTTTATTGTCTAAAAGAATCCTGCCTTTTAGCCTGCCATTTTGCGCAAGGTCATTCATCCTGTTAAAAAGCCGTATAAATGTAGATTTTCCGCATCCGGAAGGGCCTATAACAGCAGTAACCTTATTTGTATAAATATCAAGGCTAAGTCCTTTTAAAATATGCGCGTCTCCGTAATAAAAATCTATATTTTCAACCTTTATTCGAATATCATTTCCCATTCTAACCTCCATACCCTAGTGAAAAAACTTTCTCTGTCTATGCCTCAAATAAATCGCAAACGCAGAAATAAATAACACAATAGCAAGTAATATCAACGCGCTTCCGTAAGCTATCCGGGTCTGCTTTTCAGGATAAGTTCCTTCTGTCATAAGCGCGTAAATATGATATGGCAAAGCCATAACCTCAGAAAATATAGATGTTGGATATCCTCGACGATAAAATGTCGCTGCTGTAAAGAGAATAGGCGCTGTTTCACCTGCGGCTCTTCCAATAGCCAATATAACTCCGGTAAGAATACCGGGAAGAGCGTGCGGCAGCACTATTCTTTTAATTGTCTGCCATTTAGTCGCGCCCAGAGCCAGCGACGCCTCTCTTATTGAGTGCGGCACAGCCTGCAGAGCCTCTTGTGAGGCAGAAATTATTCCGGGCAAAACCATTATTCCCAAAGTTAAACTACCGGCAAGAATTGAAACTCCAAATCCAAAGAACTTAACAAAAACAGCTAATCCAAAAAGTCCGAAAACAACAGACGGCACACCGGCAAGATTATTGATTCCCATTCTGACCGCATTGATAATAAATCCTCTCGGCGAATATTCGCATAAATATATTGAACACGCGACGCCAAGAGGTAAAGCTGTGATAATAGCGCCCAGAGTCAAATATAATGTTCCAACGATTGCGGGCGCTATTCCGCCCTGAGTCATTGACATTCTTGGCGCTTCAGTCAAAAATTGCCATGATAATATTCCGATACCTCGCGTAAAAATAAAATATAGAATAGTTCCAAGAAATAAAACAGTAATTAACGCGCATACAAATAGCAATGAAAACCCGATTTTCTCTATTAATTTTCCACTATTTCTATTACTAGTACTAGTTTTCATAAATAACTTATCTCCCGAATCCAAGTTTTAATCTGTATTTTTTACTTATGATCTCAGCTATAACATTAAAAACGAGCGTTGTTAAAAAAAGTATTAAACCAATACTAAAAAGAGCATGGAAATGGCCGCTTCCGACTACAGCTTCTCCCATTTCAGCAGCGATAGTTGCTGTCATAGGCCTGACCGGCTGAAAAAAAGATTTTGGAATAACAGCAGCGCCGCCGGCTACCATGAGCACTGTCATTGTCTCGCCTATTGCCCTGCTAATACCCAAAATAATTGCTGTTGAAATTCCTGAACCCGCGGCCGGGATGACAACATGAACAAGCGTCTGCCACCTATTAGCGCCTATAGCAAGCGACGCTTCCTTAAATGTTTTTGGCACATATCCCAACGCATCCTCTGTTATACTGCAAACCGTAGGCGTTGCCATAACGCCAAGTATTAAGCTGGCTGTAAAAGCGCATAATCCTACAGGTATTCCAAATAATTTTTGCAGGAAAGGAGCAACAATAACCATTCCAAAAAAACCATAAACAATCGAAGGCACAGCAGCTAATATTTCTATTGAAGGCTTCAGCCACATTCTCTGTCTGTAGGACGCGATTTCATGGATATACAACGCTGATCCCACGCCAAGCGGAACACAAACAAACAATGCGCCAATCGTTATCCATAATGAACCTAGAATAAGAGGAAGCATGCCAAATTCTGCCGGCTCATACGTCGGATACCAATACTTTCCAAACAGCACAGAAGATATGCTAAAATCCTTAAATAATGGAATACCATTCTTAAATAAAACAATAATAATGCCAAATAAAAAAATCAGCGAAGAAAATGCAATGGCCATAAAAATATATTTATAAATTTCTTCCTTAATATTTCTAAGCATATGTTTTGCAATCATAAACAATCCTTTTCTAAATATAGTTTTGCCTCATTACGATTAATGAGGCAAAATATTTACAACTAAACAATGATCATCTTATTTAATTATTTATTTAATACCTATATACCCTGCCTCTTCAACAATTTTTTGACCTTCTTCACTTAACACATAGTCCAAATAATCCTTCACTGCTCCTTTTGGCGCGCCATTCGTGTACATAAACAACGGCCTTCCCAAAGTATATTTTCCGCTCAAAACAGTATTTTTGTCGCATACAATACCATCAATGGTTATCTTTTTCACACTCTGTGTCACATAACCTAATCCGACATACCCGATCGCGCCGGGAGTAGTAGCAACTACAGCAGCTACAGCCTTATTCGAAGCTTCAAGCAGAGCGTCGGCTCTAACTTTTTGATTATCAAGAGCGAGTCCATTAAATGCCTCAAATGTGCCGCTCGCACTATCCCTGGAAACCACAACAATACTTTTTTCAGAAATATTCAGTTCGCTCCACCGCGACAACTTACCGGTATAAATATCTTTTAACTGCTTTTTTGTCAGCCCTTTAATACTATTTGAAGGATGAACTATTACAGCTATTCCATCCATTGCAACTACATGAGCGACAGGATCAATACCTTTACTCACTGCTTGATCCAGTTCCTTGTCCTTTATAGCTCTGGACGCATCTGCAACATCGCAGGACCCTGAAATAAGAGAAGCGATTCCCACGCCCGACCCGCCGCCTCGCACAGATATATCACTATCTTTATTCATATCCATATATCTTTCGGCTGTGGCCTGCGCTATGGGAAGCACTGTAGTTGATCCTTCAATAGTAATTTCATCTGCCGACCAAACTTGTCCGATAAACAAACATAAACATAAAACGCCGGTTAATATTTTTTTCATAAAAATCTCCTTTTTTTAAAATTTTGCTCCTATATCTATCTGCGCCAAACTTTTTCCATTACTCTCTCCGACATTACCTATATTGTAGTAATCAAGACCTATATACATTCCTTTGCCAATTCCATATTCGCCGGAGATCTCTATTCCTTGATTATCCGTGTCACCCTCCAAAGCATCTGAATCCGGAAACGCGTCTATCCAAGCATCAGCTTGCAGTTCTCTATACATTGCCTTTACCTGCCAATCGCCTAAGTTTGCAACTTTCGCGCATCCGAATTTTACTCCGCCTAAAAATCCTTGGTTACTCTTACCTGGATCAGGATTTGTAACCATCTCCGAAAACAGAGTAAATTTTTGAGTAAATAGTTCCGCAAATGACAACTCAAAACCAAGGCTTAGGCAGTTAAAATTATACTTAAGCCCGCCTTTTGTCAGATCCACTGTATTTGTTCCCGCGGAATATGTCAGGTTTCTTCCTTTAATATTATCGAAATTATAAATAGAGCCCGCTAATTTTAAAGAAATTGTATCTGTTAGTCCTGCGCTGAAACCCGGCTGAAGAATAATCATAGTCGCGTTTCCGCTAGCGCCCAGATGCTCTACTATTAAATATCCTGCATTAAGAAATACCTCTGTCCCGCCGATTTTTCCGTCCTTACTAAAACCAAAGCCTTCCAGCGTTATATCCCCATCCCACATCAAATCAGATGGAGTCCATATTATTGACTTCACGGGAAATTTACCGCCAAACAAATGACTGCCGCAAGGAAGCGCATATTGAAGATATGCATAGTCCAATTGTATCCCTTTTGTCTCAAATGTTTTCTCAAAAGTTTGATTTGTTGACCTGGGATCAGTTGATCCGCTTGCTAAGCCCATAACAATCATTGCTTTATCATTAACCTTCCCTTCAGCTTTTAACCTTGCCCTTAATCTTACTCTATCACGCCAGTAATTATTCCCTTTATCTTCTCTCTGATATCTCAACCGCAAATCACCGGAAAGCTTAACATTCTGCGACCATGCAGGCGCGCTCTTTGACTCGCCTTTAGCAATCTCCTTTCTGACGTTTTCATTAGTAATAGTAATTATCTGTTGTGCTTCGCCCCCTGTTAATACATTTTTTTCCATTAACTTTTGCACCAATAAATCAATCTCACCTGCTCCGGCAAAAGATACAGTCGTTAAACAAATTAAACTTCCTGCAAATAATTTTCTAAACATTTATTCCTCCTTGAATTTTTTCAGAATTAATCTTTTTCATTTTTTTACGCACCTCCTCAAAAAATAATTTCATGATTAAGTATAAAATAAATAAGTTAGATTAATATAAGCCTTGTGTTAGTATTGTGTTAGTTTTTAAATTTGATTATACAGGGATTTTTATGGTAAATGTGGTTCCAAAATTAGGTTTGCTTTCTACGGTTATCTCTCCATTGTGGAGCAATACTATATGTTTTACAATAGATAATCCCAGTCCGGTTCCGCCAAGCTGCCGTGACCTTGACTTATCTACAACGTAAAATCTCTCAAAAATTCTATTCAAATGCTCTTCAGGTATTCCTATTCCATTGTCTTGCACTTTAAAAATAACCTTATTTTCATTCTTTAGCACATTTATTTTTATTGCGCCGGATTCAGTATATTTAACAGCATTATCTATTAGATTAATAAGCGCCTGTTCAAGTTTAAATTCGTCGGCAATTATAGTCTTAACATTTTTATCAACTTCTATCTCTGTATTTAATCCCTTACTCTTTATTCTTTCTTTAAATATGGTTAAAATATTTGTTATCATTTTCTCCACATCAAACTCATGTTTCTCAATAAGAGACTTTTGATTCTCTAATTTGGAAAGAGTTAAAAGATCGTTAACAATACTAATCATCCTATCCGTACCGCTTTTAATAATATTCATATACTCTTCATTATATTTTTTTCCATCTTCCATTGTTTCAATAAATCCCTTTATTAATGACAACGGCGTTCTTAACTCGTGAGAAACATTCTGTACAAAATCCTTTTTAAAATTTTCAATCTCTTTAAGCGCGGTTATATCATTAAAGATGGCTATAATCTCAGAATTCAATTCAACGTATGTCATATTGCATAGATATATCTTATTCCCAATATTAACTTCTCTGGTTTCATTATGTTTAGAAACCTTAATTTTTTTCAATAGTTCGGCAAATTCCGGTTCACGTATCAGTTGTAATATATAAACATTCATAACATCGGAATTATCCGTAAGTTTTTTGAATGCGTCATTACACAAAAACACTTTATCATTTTTATCCAATCCTAAGATCCCTGCATCAACAGACGAAATTATGCCGCGCATTTCTTCCTTTTGTTCAGATAATTCCTGAATAAGATTTCTAATAGTCTTTGTCATATGCCCAAAGCTTTGCCCAAGCTGCGCCAATTCATTATTCCCATTTACCAGGAGTTCAATATCAAAGTTTCCTTCTGCCATTTTTTTTGACGCTTCATTCAGCGACCGGACAGGCCCTGAAATACGCCTGGCATACAACCAAGAAATAATAAGCGCCAACACAATGATTAAACCCATAGCAATTATTATTTTAGTTCTAAGGCCGGCTAAAAACCGGGTCATGTCTTTCATAAAGTAGCTGAGCCTTATAGCCCCTATTATACTGCCTCCGCTGACAAGCGGTACTGCAACATACATCATATCTTCTTTCAAAGTTTTACTGTATCGAATAGAACTCTCGATATATCCGCTTAAAGCGCTGTTAACCTCAGGCCTGGTTCTATGATTATCCATTGCTTTATAATCTTCCTGCGAATCAGCTAATACTGCGCCGTCTTTATCCATCACAGTTATTCTAACATCTAAATCAATATCCATTTTTTTTACAAATTCATTTAACTCTGTAATATTATTTCTTTGCAATATAACTATTACAGAAACACTTAAACTTTTAGATATTTTTTCAAGCTGCGAAGAATTTGATGTAATATAGAAATGTTTGATTGAAGTAATTGAGATTAATCCGATTATTATAGAAAACAAGACAATAACTACTAAGTAACCTGTGAATATTTCTTTAAAAAAACTTTTTTTCATACTTCCAGTTTATAACCCACTCCTCTGATATTCTTTACTAATTTACCATATTTCCCTAACTTTTCTCTTAGATTCTTAACATGAAAATCCACAGTCCGGTCAATAACGATTTTGTCATCGCCCCATAAATGTTCGAGAATTCTGTCTCGCGATAAAACATGGCCCTTTTTAGAAGCCAAGAGCTGTAATATCTTAAATTCAGATGTAGTAAGGTCTATCTTTTTACCCTTAAGTATAACCTCATGCCTATCATTATCTAAAACAAAATCCTCATCAATAATTTCAACATTTTCAGATGATATTTCATATCGTTTTGTAATATTTTTAACTCTGGCTATGAGCTCTTTTACTGAAAAAGGTTTTGTTACATAATCATCCGCTCCCAGTTCCAATCCTAAGACTTTGTCTATCTCATCGCCTCTGGCAGTGAGCATAATTATTGGAATATCCTTTAACCTAATGTCAGCCTTTAACTTTTTACATATATCAAACCCATCAGATTCCGGAAGCATAAGATCTAATATTATCAAATCAGGTTTTTTCTTCTTTAAAAATTCCCAAAATGGCTTAACATCTGTAAATCCTTTTGCGTCAAATCCGCTCTTTTCCAAATTAATAGTAACAAGTGATACAATATCTTTCTCATCATCAACTATTACGATAAACTTCGCCATTAAATACTCTCCTAAGTTATCTCTCTTATTCCGCGGCTTCCTATATCATTGCGAGCTTCTACTTTGTCTGCGCGTGGCAATTTTTGTTTTTCATTGCTTATATTACTCTCTGATCTTTTTATTATGTCACAAATAAATATATTTTACAATATAGATTTACACTCTGTTTTTCAAATGGGGCCAGGGAAATTTTATACCAAATTATTTCTAAATGAAACGATTAAGATTCGCGGTCTTACCGGCATGCTAAAATATTTTTCCAAATATTAATAAAATACCAATTACAATTAATAGTATCCCGCTAAATAATGAAATCCATTTTAAATATTTATGAATCTTAATCATTCTCACAAGAACCCAATCTAAAAATAATCCGGAGATTATAAAAGGAAATGCAAGCCCAACAGAATAGAAACTCAGCAGAATTATTCCCTGCGCTACGCTTTGTTTCGCAGCGGCAATTGTAAGTATACTCCCTAATATCGGACCAATACAAGGCGTCCATCCAAGCCCAAAAACCAAACCAATTATGAACGGCCCAAACACTCCAGCTCCATACTTTGCCATATCCGGTCTCTTTTCAGACTGCAGTAATTTAATACGCGCTAACCCGCTTACCTGTAACCCAAAAATAATAATAACAAGTCCGCCAATTACGCGTATGAGCTCTTTATTTTTTAAAATAATATTACCAACCACAGAAGCAGAAGCGCCAAGAATAATAAAAATAATAGAAAACCCAAGTACAAACGCGCTCATTCTAATAAGCACATTTTTAAACCTTTTCTTTTTGTCTTCAACATTTTTTAATTCTTCAAGCGAAAGGCCTGTAATAAATGAGATATATACCGGTAAGAGCGGCAATATGCAGGGCGAGAAAAATGATACTAAACCTGCGCCAAGCGCAATAAAAATACTGACATCAGCCATCACTGATCTCCTATATCCTGTACTTCCTCTCCCCTCCGGGTAGATTGAAACCTGCCCGGCCAAAAGCGTAGAATGAGAGGTATTATATATGCTTACTAATCTTCCCCAATACTTGTATCTTTGACGCAGCGCCGACTGACTTCTCAACTATCTCTCCGTTCTTAAACACCATCATTG
>JBDRED010000007.1:0-24456 GCA_043820025.1 Elusimicrobiota bacterium | reverse complement strand
CGAAAACGTAAGCTTACTAAACAATGACGCAGGATATTTAGCAACGATTTCAGGCGAGAATATCAGCCAATTAACAAATGATTCAGGTTATTTATCAAGCATATACGGATTAAATGTAAGTACACTTACAAATGACGCAGGCTACTTATCAAGTATATACGGCTTAAATATCAGCACTCTAACTAATGACGCAAACTATATTACAATAAATGATACAGTAAGCTATGTAGCGGCAAACAGTATTGGAGCAAATCAAATAATTGATGGATCAATCACAAGCGCAGATTTAAGTTCAACAGAGCCAATTTCAGTAACAAAGATATCAAATGTAGTAATGATAGAGGGCGAAAATGTAAGCTTGCTAAACAATGACGCAGGATATTTAGCAACAATCTCAGGCGAGAATATAAGCCAGCTTACAAACGATTCAGGATATTTATCAAGCATATACGGATTAAATGTAAGTACACTAACAAATGATGCAGGATATTTATCAAGTATATACGGATTAAATATCAGCACTCTAACTAATGACGCAAACTATATAACAATAAATGATACAGTAAGCTATGTAGCGGCAAACAGTATTGGAGCAAATCAAATAATTGACGGATCAATCACAAGCGCTGATTTAAGTTCAACAGAACCAATTTCAGTAACAAAGATATCAAATGTAGTAATGATAGAGGGCGAGAATGTAAGCTTACTAAACAATGACGCAGGATATTTAGCAACGATCTCAGGCGAGAATATCAGCCAGCTTACAAATGATTCAGGCTATTTATCAAGTATATACGGATTAAATATCAGCACTCTAACAAATGACGCAAACTATATAACAATAAATGATACAGTAAGTTATGTAGCGGCAAATGCAATAACAACAACTAATATAACAGATTACGCAGTTACAAGCATTAAGATCGATACAGGAGCAGTAACAACTAATGAGATAGCTGATGCTGCTATATTTGACGTAGATATTAGTTCAAATGCTGCGATAGATGCTGAAAAAATAGCGAGTGGAATTGTTAGTAATACTGAATATGAATATTTAGATGGAGTAACGTCAAGTATTCAGACTCAATTTACTACTAAAGCAAGTACACATAATCCAACTTTTACCGGATTAGTAACAGCAGAAAATATTAAAGTAAGCACAATAACAGCAGTCGATGCGAATGGTTTAGCTCTGATTGATGATGGAAATAATTTAGGTATATTTGTACAAGATGGCGGTAATGTTGGTATTGGAACTTCCAGCGCAACTTCTAAACTAGATGTGGCAGGCAATGTAGAAATCGGTGCAGCGGATATTTTTTATCTGGGTGATCCAAATACAGATGGTTCTTGGAAATATTATATGTCCGGAAATAACTTAGTATATGCTAGACGAGAAGGCGGTACTTGGAAAGATAAAATGAAGATTAAACCTTAAATTGAAGTAGTAATGTAAAAAAGTGAGGGAACTTAAATGTTTAAGCAAATTTGCAAAATATCATTTTGTTATCTTTTCTGCGCAATATCGATATTAACTATTTTTTGTATATCATCATTGTACGCTAGTTTTGGCCAAGTTGAGATCAGTACAATCACAACTGACACCACACAGCTATACATTGACGCTGATCCTTCTAAAAATGTAAAAATTGGAGATAATTATATTTTTGTAAACGGTACAACGGGAAATATTGGCATAGGAACAACAAACGCAACGCGCAAACTTCAAGTTGCGGGAGATATAACATCAAACACAACTGTTCAAGCTGCTGTTGGAAATTTTACTAATCTTTATACGGCTAACCCTCTCTCAGTCAGCCTGAATAGTCTAAGCGATGTCAATGTCTCGAATCCTGCGTCAAATCAATCGCTATCATATAACGAGTTAACTGAAAAATGGGAAAACGCTTATGTAAATGTTGGAGGCGCCGGCGCAGTATATATATCAAAAGTTAAGGCATTTGAAACTATGCCGCAGCTTGCTCCAATATATATTAAAGATTGGGACATAACTCAAAACTGTCCAATTATTGGAATAGCAGACTCAGATGATCAAATAAAAATGCCATGCGTTGGAATAACAAATAAAGCTCTTACTGTGGGTACAACATCAGCTGATGCTGTTGTTGTAGAAGGAATAATCAGTAACTGCAATACTAATGGTTACACAATAGGAAATATATTGTGGGTAACCTCAAGCGGCGGACTAACAAATGTAAGGCCAACAGGTTCCGGAATAGTATTGCAGAAAGTCGGGCAGGTTATCCGCGTTGATGCTTCAGCCGGATTGATTGAAGTCTTTGGGAGCGGCATGAGCATGAAGACATCATATTTATCAG
The DNA here is from genome assembly GCA_043820025.1 of Elusimicrobiota bacterium. Classification (GTDB taxonomy): domain Bacteria; phylum RUG730; class RUG730; order JBDRED01; family JBDRED01; genus JBDRED01. The sequence continues at coordinate 22,117 of JBDRED010000007.1, read as the reverse complement.
CGTTGGACGGAAGCCCTTTAAGAGCTTTAGAAACTGACACAAGCGGAAATTTATCAGCACTGGGAATTTTAAAGATCAGCGAGATTAATGCTATAGACAATAACGGATTAAAATTATACGACGAAGGATCAAACAGCGGTATTTTTATTCAAAATATGGGAAACGTAGGTATAAACACAACAGATCCAACTGAAGTCTTGGACGTAAATGGTTATATAAAAACTTCCAGCGGCCTCAAACTTCCGGACGGAACAATACTTATTTCGACGAGCACAATTTTAAAAGACACACAAGTAGGATATATGCCATTAAACAATGTTCCGAGATGGGACGGAACTCAATTATCTACAGGAACAATTTTTGATAAAAGCGGCAATATAGGTATTGGGATAACCAATCCTTTAAACAAATTAAGTGTTGCAGGAATGATTCAATCAACGAGCGGAGGATTTAAATGTCCGGACGGAACAATTCTTGCATCAACTGCTCCATTTAATTGTACAGAAATCGACCCGCAAGTTGGGACTATGCCCACAAATAATGTTCCAAGATGGGATGGTACAGCTTTATCAACCGGAACAATGTCAGACATAAACGGCAACATAGGAATAGGTATCACAAATCCGGTTGAGAAATTAGAGATTAACGGCGCTATAAAATTCAGCGGTTCAGCGGCAGGCAGCGAAAAAGGAACTATGTATTATGATTCAGGTTCAAATAAAATAGTTTACAGAAATACTTACACATGGGTTTCTTTAGACGGGGGCGGGGTTTCATATTCAGGAACATTGTGGTCGGAAAATGGCGCCAATGTATATAGAGGAGGAGGCAATGTTGGTATCGGCACATCAGATCCTCTTGAAATGCTGCACGTGACAGAAAATATTTTAGCTGATGGAAAAATAATTTCTGATAAGGTGGATGTCTCAACTATAACGGCTAAAGATGGATCCGGTTTATTCTTTGACGCTAATAACGATGGAACACCGGACGTTATATTCTACCCGGACGGAACAATCTCTCATGCAGGCGGCCCCGGCACAATTAAAGCCAGCGCTTCCGACGCTGTGCGTGGATATTTGATAGACAAAGTTACATCAACTGTAAATGGTGGAATCTCAATTGGTAAAATAAATCCGGGCGGAAATGAAAAGGCAGACATTAATCTAGATATAAACGGCATGAATGATATTTCTGCGATGGCAGATTATAGCGATTATTTACCTTTATATGATACGAGCGCTTCAAGTCAAAAAAAAGTCACAAAGAGAGAATTGATTTCAGACGAGCCGTTGCATATTAGCGGTACTCAAACTATCACAACACCGGGAAAATACTTTGTAACAACAGACGGCTCTAACACAACAATTACGATTCCTGACGCAGCTGCAGGCAATGAAGGAAGCATATTTACTTTAGTTAAAGAAGATGACGGGATCGGTAAACTAATTGTAAAAACAACTTCAAATCAAACAATAGTAAATCAAAGCTCGCAAACTATTTCTGTTCAAGGACAGGGAATAAAACTTATAGCTGATTGGAACGCAAGCGTTGGTTCATATTTAAAAGTAGCAGACTCAAGATTTTTGTATGGTTTAGGCTTAGCTGACGGCGCAATGCAGTATTGGGATGCAGGCAATCTGTCATGGAAATCCACAGAAGCAAATGTCAGATATTTAAATAATGCATTAACAATTGGCGACGGAACATTCAAAGATAATATTATCATGTACATTGATACAGCCGGCGGAGTCACAGCAAATGCTCCCCGCCTTGAATACAGAACAAACTATTTTGGTTATAGAGGATTATTGTATAAAAATCCCGTAGAAGCTTCAAAAGCATTGTTCGTTATAGAAGCTCAAGATGAAGCCGCAGAAACAGTCTGTATGGTAAATGGCCCAAACGCTCACAATTATGAATCAAAATTTAATTTGTACAGTTATCAAAGCGGACAATTAAGAGGCTGGGAATTAGGTAAAGGAACCGGATCAAATCCGCCATTTAATTTTAAAGCTCAAGGTTCGACGCTTGCATTACAATTACAATTTAACGGGGATGTTTATATGCCAAACAATGTTGGAATCGGAACAACAAATCCGACATCAAGATTACAGGTTAATGGTTCATTCGGTAATAAAACAACTGCGATATCTTCAAACTACACAGCAGGCGATGAGACCGTTATTTTAGCAAACGCGGCAGGAGGAGCAATAACTGTAACACTACCGCTTTTAAGCGCCGCTCAAAACCGGGTTTACTATATTAAAAAAACAGACAGCTCTACGAACAAAGTAACAATTGATCCAAATGGTTCCGAAACCATTGACGGTCTGACAACAATCGCCCTAGGCATTGAAAATTCATGTTATGAAATTGTTGCAAGTTCATCGCAATGGAATCTGATAGGAGATTACGATGTGTTTGGCAAAGAATTTCAATATATCGAGAGCGCCGCTCTCTCGACAAACGCAACAACAACATGGGCTGAAAAAACTAGTCTCAGCGTCTCAGTGCCTCAAGGGATTTACAGAGTAGGCTGGTCTTATGCATGGTACCATGCAAGCGCATCAAATAATTTTCTTGCTCGAATCCAGCTCGACAACACAACTACTATTATGTCTCATGTCGAAGAGCCAAAAGACGCGGCCACCACACAAGCTCATTACACGTCAGGATTTGCATATATAAATATATAAATATATCTGGCTCACATACTATTGATTTGGATTACAGAACAAGCGTTGGAGGATCAACTTCAGGCATAAAAGAAGCGCGCCTGGAAATCTGGCGGGTGCAGTAAATTATATGAAGGATCTTTATGAAAAAAATTATATCAATCATCTATTTATTATTTGTAAGCAGTATATTTGCAAATGCCGGCGAATTAGCGGTCAGCACTGTTACTACTGCATCCCCTCAACTATATATTGACGCGCAAACCGGCAAGGACGTAAAAATCGGGCTAAATTCAATTTTTGTAAATGGTAGTAATGGAAATGTAGGTATAGGAACAATTAATCCTGCAAAAGAGTTTCATGTAATAGGAAATATTTTATCTTCTACAACAATACAAGCTCCAATAGGAAATTTTACAAACGCATATTTTTCAAAAATAAACACAACGCTTGATAATTTGACTAATGTTACGGTTTCTGCTCCGGTGGCAAATCACTCGATATTTTACAGCACCACGACAACTGTGTGGACAAATAAATTAATTGCGGCAAATAATGTTGACGCTGTTTATATTCAAAAAGTAAAAGCGTATGAAATAATGGTTAAGTTAAGTCCGGTATATATTCAAGGCTGGGACAATACTGATAATTGCGCGATAGTTGCATTAGCTGACGCTGACGATGTTTCTAAGATGCCGTGTATAGGAATAATAAATCAACCAATGATTACCGGGCAAATTTATTATGACGCTGTTGTTGTCAAAGGGAAGATAGATAATGCGGCAACAGGCGGTATGTATATAAATGATGTCTTATGGGTATCTAATTCAAGCACTTTAGTGAATGTAATGCCAACAACAGCAAATACAATTCTGCAAAAAGTTGGAGTAGTAATCTATCCAAACTTAACTATTGGCCAAATTTTTGTATTTGGCGCAGGTATATCAATGTTAGATTCTTATTTAACATCAGCCGACGAATCTATTCTGAGAGCATTAGACACAGATTCGGAAGGGAATTTATCAGCAATACCGTCTGCATTTTTATCAATCGCTCAAATAAATGCAAAAAGCTCAAGCGGACTAAAATTAAATGACTCTTCGAATCATGGCCTTGTTATCAAAAATACAGGCAATGTCGGGATAGGAACTTTAACGCCTAATTCAAAACTTCATGTTCAAAATTATATAAAAACCAGCTCTGGATTAAAACTTCCTGACGGAACTATCTTAACATCAACAGCTGCTGCTTCATCTTCAAAGGTTGGATATACGACATCAGACAATGTCCCGAAATGGACAGGAGTTGAGTTATCTACAAGCGTAATATATGATGTTTCCGGAAATATAGGAATAGGTATTACGAATCCGGCAAATAAATTAGCCGCAAACAATATCATCGAATCAACATCAAATGGTTTTAAATGCCCTGACGGAACAGTATTAATTTCCACAAATGTTTTAACACATGCAGAGACAGACCCGCAAGTAGGAGGAATAGCGTCCAATGGTATTCCAAAATGGTCCGGCTCATCTTTGGAAACGAGTTCATTATACGATTCAAATAATTATATAGGCATAGGAGTTACAAATCCAACAGAAGCCTTATCGATACTCGGAGCTATTAAATTCAACGGAACTCCGGACGGCGCGCAAGATGGCACTCTATATTTCGATTCATCGTCTAATAATATAGTTTACAGAAATACTTATACATGGGTTTCTCTTACCGGAGGCGCAGTAACATACAACAACACAGTATGGCAGGAATATGGCGGCAGTGTATATTTATCGACAAATCCTGTTGGAATTATTACTTCGACTCCTACAGAAAAACTTGAAATTACAGGAAATATCTTGGCTGGTGGTAAAATCATTTCCAATAAAATAACCGTTTCTACATTTACGGCAAAAGATGGATCCGGTTTATTTTTCGACGCTAATAATGACGGAACACAGGATGTCATATTTTATCCGGACGGAACAATTTCTCACGCAGGCGGTCCCGGAAAATTAAAAGTAAGTTTGGCAGATACTTCTCAAAGTTATCTCATTGATAAAATCACGACAACTGTTAATAACGGTATTAATATTTCAAAAATTAACCCTTCTGCAGATGAAAAAACTTCTATAGATCTTAATATTTACAATATGCCTGATCTTGGGGCATTAGCTGATAATAATGATTTTGTTATTCTCTATGATACAGGCAGTGCTTCTCATAAAAAAGTTTCAAAACAAAATTTATTACGAGAAGAACCTATACATCTTACAGGCACAACAATAAACATATCTAATGGAGGTTATTATTCCATTAAAACGAATGATCTTAATTCAAATGTATATATACCTGACGCTGACGCAAATAATTCCGGCACTGAGTTTACGCTGGTTAAGGAAGATACAGGGACAGGTAAGGTAATAATTCAAACTGCTGCTTCTAGCCAGGAAATTTATGGCCAAACTTATCAAACAATAAAAGAACGCGGTAAAGATCTTAGTATTATTGCTGACTGGAACGGAGGAACAGGTAAATATCTAAAGGTTGAAGGCAGTAGATTTTCTTCAGGCGAAGGATATGCGCAAGGAGCTATGCAGTCTTGGGATAGCGCAGAAGAATATTGGAAAACTACCCAGGATAATGCGAGATATATTGATGATGTGATCACTGTTGGGGACGGCACTGCGTCTGATAATATTTTGATGTACATAGATACTGCAGATGGCGATCCGAACAGTAATTCACGCCTTGAATTTGTTAATGATTATCTTTCTCTCGGTTACAGAGGTATGCTCTACAAGAATCCTGCTGTGAATGAGAAGTCTACATTAAATATTGAAACGCAGGATGAAGAATCAGGTTTTACTTGTATGGTGCAGGGAGCAGACGCATATAACCATGGAGCATATTTTAACCTATACAGCAATGAAGTAGGCGGCACAGGCCCTAGAGGCTGGGAGATAGGTAAAGGTGTCGGGTCAAGCCCGCCTTGCACATTTAAGACATGGTTTGCTACAATGGTGTTGCAATTAAATTATGACGGAACCGTATATGTTCCAAATAACTGTGGAATAGGAACTTCTGCTCCTATGTCAAGACTGGATAATTATGGAGCTTTGAATCAAAAAGTAACTAATATTTCGTTTAACTATACTGCCGCAGACGAAGTAAATTTATTGGCGGACGCATCGTCCGGTAATGTCACTATCGCTCTTCCTCAGTCAAGCGCCACAAACGGCAGAAAATATTTCGCAAAAAAAACTGATTCATCTTCGAATGTTGTAACATTGGATCCAAATTCTGCAGAAACCATTGATGGAATTGCGACAAGAGATATTAAATTCGAAAATAGCGCCATTGAAGTAGTTAACAACGGAACAAATTGCAGTTTAATAGGAGATTATAGCCGTTTTGGAAAATCATTTATCTATTCTGTAAGCGACGCGTTATCCACTACCACATCAACAACATTCCAAGAAAAACTCAGCATGAGCGCAGAAGGATTAACCGAAGGAACATATAGAATTTCATGGTCTTACGCATGGTATCATACAAGCGCGTTTAATAACTTTGAAGCAAGACTCCAGCAAGATAACACTACTAATTTAATGTTGCATACTCAGGAACCGCAGGATGCCGCAACAACTCAAAGAAATTATGCTTCAGGATATACTATAACAACATTAACTGCAGGCAATCATACATTTGATATAGATTACAGAACAAACTCGAATGGAGTAACATCAGGTATTGCAGAGGCTAGAATAGAAATTTATCGAGTGAATTAAATTTGTATTAACGGATTGAGAATTGGGACTTTGGGTTCCATCCCATACTGTTATCAGCTCCAACTTTAGCAGTGTGTTTCCAATTCTCAATCCCTCCTGCCTAAAAAGAATGTTTGTCAGTAGGAAAATCACCATTTTTTACTTCAAGTTTATATTGAGTAACGGCAGTTTCAATTAATTTATTCAGGTTAACATATTCCTTAACAAATTTCTTAGAATGTCCGTTTGTTAATCCTAACATGTCTTCAAGCACAAGTATTTGGCCGTCGCAATATCTGCCTGCGCCTATGCCTATTGTTGGAATGGAGATCTCTTTTGTTACAAGTTTGGCAAGATCCTTTGGCACACATTCTAATACTATTGCAAATGCGCCTGCATCCTCTAATTTTTTAGCGCTTTCAATAATATGATTAGATTCCTCTTGGTTTTTTCCTTGGACTTTATAACCTCCTGTCTTGTGGACAGATTGAGGAAGTAGTCCAAGATGCCCCATAACAGGGATTCCTGCGTCGAGTATAGCTTTAACGCGTTCAATAATTTCAATACCGCCTTCTAACTTAACTGCTTCTGCGCCGCCTTCCTTAATGAGCCTGCCTGCGTTTGTAACTGCGTCGCTGTTTGATGCTTGATAGGATAAAAAAGGCATATCAGCTGCGAGCATGCCGGACTTATTGCCGCGCGCGACTATTTTAGTGAAATACAGTATATCTTCCATGGTTACAGGAATCGTTGTTTCATAGCCTAAGAGAACATTTCCTAAAGAATCACCAACTAAAAGTATTTCAATACCGACTTTATTGCAAATCTGCGCGTTTAATAAATTGTAACATGTTAGCGCTGATATTAATTCCTTTTCTTGTTTCATTTTATATAATATTTGTGGTGTAATTTTAGGCATCCTTTTCTCCTAGTTTGTAAATATTTTGAGTTTCATGAAAAATGTTTATGTAATAATCCAAAGTTTGTTTTGTTTTTGGATGTACCCAATCTGTTTTTAGCTCTTTTAAAGGCAAAAGAACAAATAATCGTTCAGTCATTTTTGAATGAGGAATAATAAGCTTGTCTTTTTTTATGATTTTATCACCATAAGTGAGAATGTCAATATCAATAATTCTAGGCAAATTTTCTCCTTTGCCTGTTCTGCCCATTTTTTTTTCGATTTTTTGAGTAGTTTTAATCAGGTCTGTCGGCATAAGTAATGTTTGGATTAATATTACTTTATTGTAAAAGGGTTCGTTATTTTGCATGCCAACCGGTTCTGAAACATATGTGGAAGAACTGCTGATGATTTTAGTGTCTTTGATGTTAGCAATGTAATTAATAGCGGTATTTAGATTTTCAGCTTTACTGCCTTTGTTACTGCCTAGTCCTAGAAAACATAGTGTTTCCATAATTTTTCCTTAACGAGATTTTATTTAAAGAATAAAGATTGTATGAATAATTATATCTTTAAATCGCAGTTTTTCCAATGGTTAATTTTCATGATTTATATCTATTGAAATAAAAGATCATCCTAATCGCAAAAAGTGCTTGCTCAAAACACTTAAAAACATTAGTATATTAACAATTATGAAGATAATAAATCGATATATAATAAAAGAATTCGCGCCTCAATTTATATTAGGCCTCTCAGTTTTTACATTTATTTTATTGATGGATAAGATATTTATGTTGACCGGCCTGATAATTAATAAAGGGGTGCATGTATTTACGGTTTTTAAACTTCTTATTTATACGCTTCCTTCATTTTTTTCATTGGCTATTCCGATGGCAGTGCTAATGGGCACATTGCTCGCGTTTGGACGTATGGTAGAAGATAATGAGATAACTGCGCTCAGAGCCAGCGGGGTTGCGCAGATAAAAATTATGTTTCCTATTATGCTGCTTACTTTTGTTATGAGCCTTAGCCTTATTTATTTTAATCAGGAAATAGCGCCTCTTTCACAGCAAAAGTTTGCAAAAACTTATTTTGAAATTGTTTATCAGCGTCCGACGCTAAAACTTGAGGAAAACGCTTTTACTGAGATAGATAATTATAGAATGTATGTTACAAATATTAATAGAAGAAAAAATACTTTAAATAAATTGATTATTTATAAGTTAGACGAACAAAAGGATGAATATCCGGTTTTAATCACCGCCAAAAAAGGAGTTCTTAGTCAGGATGGCGATATTCTCAATCTAACATTATTTTCCGGAAATATTCAAAAAAAGGATGATAAAGACCCATCAAAATTTAATCAGGTTAATTTTGCTAATTATACAATTAAGTTTGATCTAACTAAAAATAAAGAAGCTATGCGGGATTTTTCTAAAAGCATAATGAGTTTAACAGGCGGAGGAATCAATAAGGAAATTCAAAGATTAAGCGTGAATAATGTTGCAACTTTAAACCTAAAGATCGAGTATTATAAACGTATAACTATTGCTTGGGCGTGTTTCGGTTTTGCTTTGCTTGCTTGTCCTTTAGCTCTTCTTACTCATAAACACAGCAAAGCAATAGGATTTGGTATGAGCATTATTGTATTATTCATTTATTATGCTGTTTTGGCATTTGGATTGAGCTTGGGTGAGCGTGGTATTCTGAATCCTGTTTTATCTTTAAGTCTGCCTAATATTCTTTTATTTATCGTGTCAGTTTTTATGGTATGGAAGGTGCAAAAACAGTGAAGATAATAACAAAATATATCATTAAGACTTTTCTTAAGCCGCTTATTACTTCAATAACCGTTTTTTTACTGCTATTTATCTTATCTGAAACTTTTCGTGTTATTAATATCGTTGATAAAAGCCCGGATTATTTAATTTTTCTTCCTTTTTATTTACTTTTTCAAACACCTTTTTGGCTTACGCAGATTATCCCGGTTGCTATGCTGTTAGCATTTTTATTTTCCTTTGGAATGCTTGCAAGGCATAATGAAATTATTGCTATTAAAGCAGGAGGAATAAACCTAAATAAAATATTTATTCCGATTATTGTATTTTCCTTAGGAGTCAGCGCATCTGTTCTCGTAATCAATGAGACTATTATGCCATTTACAAATAAACAATCAGAACATTTTTATCGCGAAAAGATTCGAGGTCATGAAATAAGAGAGAAAACGGAATACAATAATGTTGTTTACATAGGGATGGGCGGAATGAAATACGCGATTAAGAAATACAATGTGCCGGAAAATATGCTGTATCGTGTGAGTATAGACCGATTTGATAATAATTTAAATCTTGTCGACCAATTATATGGAGAGAATGCTCATTGGAAAGACGAACAATGGATTTTTAATAAAGGTGTTTTCAGAAAGTTTAATCCTAATACCGGCGATGTGATTGAGGAATCTACATTCGATGAGAAAATAATTTCTCTGCCTGAAAAGCCGGAAAATTTTAAGACAGACATGGGCGATATAGATCTGATGACGATTTGTACATTAAAAAAGCATATAAATACTCTCGCTAGAAATAGTATCCCTACTTATAAGGAACGTTCGCAGCTGCATCTAAAGATAGCTTTCCCATTTGCAAGCACGGTTGTGATTTTAATAGGGATTGCTTTTTCTGCGTCTCGATTCCGTACTGCTAAAATAATCAGCTTTGCAGTAAGTCTTTTTATAAGTTTTCTTTATTGGGGGTTGGTTTCAGTCGGACTCGCTCTAGGCGAAAACCGTGTATTGCCTCCATTTTTTGCCGCTTGGCTTCCAAATATAATTTTCGCCGCAGTAAGCATTTATTATATCCGCAAATTAAAAAAGTAGAATCCAAAATCCCGACGAATTATAATAATTTATTAGAGCATACCATTTTGTGAACCTGTGTCATCTCCCGGTCAAAAGGCGTTATATCTTCGCTTGACAATATTGTTTTATTGGGTTATATTGTGGGTAAAAGTGGGATAAAGTAGGAGAAAAACGGTGTTTATTGGCGAATTCGAACATACTATAGATAATAAGGCAAGAGTTTCGATTCCGACTAAACTTCGAATTAGCCTGGAACAAAGCAGAAAAGGTTTAATACTCACACGAGGTTTTGATAATTGCCTTTATCTATATACTAAAAAGAATTGGGATATTATTTCTGATAGACTGAAAAACATCACAGATCATAAAACAAATGCAGGGGATTATAGAGCGTTTTTAAGAGTGTTTTTCTCAGGCGCTATTAATGTAGATATAGACAGTCACGGAAGGATATTAATATCTGAGATTCATAGAAAGTATGCGGATATTAAAAAAAACGTTGTTATTATTGGAATGGTTGATCGAGTTGAGATATGGTCAAAAGAAAGGTGGTCTGCTTACAGAATGAAAGCTGAAAAGTCGTTTGCAAAATCCTCTGAAAAAATATTTGAGATATAAAGATTATGCATATTCCGGTACTTTTGAATGAAGTTATAGAAAATTTGCATCTAAAGACAGGAGATACTGTTGTAGACGCGACGTTTGGCGCCGGCGGCCACGCAAAAATTATTTCTAAAAGAGTTGGGTTGAAAGGCGCTGTTATTGGTTTTGAAAAAGATGAAAGAACATATAAAGCGGCAAAAGAAAATTTCAACGAATATTCAAACATAAAACTTATTAATAGGGGTTTTGAATTTCTTTCTGAAGAACTCGTGAAATTAAGTATTAAGAAGATAAATGCCATACTTTTTGACTTGGGTGTCTCATCTATGCAGTTTGACGAAGAAGAGCGCGGTTTTTCTTTTAGATACGACGCGACTTTGGATATGAGGTTTAATATAAAACAAAAATTAAGCGCTAAAGAGGTAGTAAATACATTTTCAGAGGATAAATTAAGCAATATTATTTATAAATATGGAGAAGACAGGTTTGCGCGAAGGATTGCCGGCGCGATCTGTAGAGCAAGGAAGAATACTGAAATAAGCACTACAGGGATGCTAAAGGATATTATTTTACACGCTGTTCCGGTTAGGAGAAGCGAAGCAATGCGCACAGTTACAAGAACATTTCAGGCTATACGAATAGAAGTCAATAATGAATTAGAGGTTCTTGAAACAGGTATTAGACAAGCATTGGATGTTCTTGAAAATGGAGGAAGGCTGGCAGTCATTAGTTTCCATTCTTTAGAAGATAGAATAGTAAAAAGATATTTTCAAAATGAAGCAAAAGACTGTATTTGCGCTCCGGATATTTTGCAGTGCGTTTGCGGCCATAAAAAAAGGCTTAAAATAGTAACAAAGTCTCCTATAACTCCCGGTGATGATGAGATTAGTTTAAATCAAAGATCACGCAGCGCGAAACTTAGGGTTTGTGAAAAAATATGATAGAAAAAATTAAAGTTTTAAGTATTTATTTAGGCGCGGCGTTGGTTATTTTGGTTAGCATGATGTTTTTTATATGGCAGAGAATAGATTTAGTGCATACCGGGTATGAATTGCAGGATCTGAATAAAAAGCAAGACGCGCTTTTTGCAGAGGTTAGCGAGTTAGAAGTAGAAATATTAAGACTAAAGGCACTTTCTCGAATTGAGGATATTGCGAAAAATAAGCTTGGCTTAAGAGAAGCAAAAAACGACGAAATTATTATATTTAATGTAGGTAAATAATATGAAATGGAGGGTGATTGTTAACGCATTGATGGTATTTATTGTGTTTCTTTTACTTGGAGCAAAGGTAGCGTATCTACAGGTATTACAGCATGATTCTTTGAAGACGATCTTTGAAAAACAGTTTATAAAGCAGGAAGCGATTGAGCCTATAAGGGGGGAAATCCTTGACGTGAAAGGCGAACTTCTTGCGGTTAGTATTTTGGTAGATTCATATTATTGTATGCCTAATGAAGTTGAAGATCCAAAAAAAACCGCGCTATTTCTTTCAAACTATCTGGATTTAGACGCGAATAATCTGGAAAAAGATATTAGAAGAAAAAAGACATTTTTTTGGATTAAGAGAAAAGTTTTGCCTCAAGAGGCAATAAAAATTAATAGTAAAAATCTTCCTCAGGGAATCGGGCATATTAAAGAGGGTATGAGATGTTATCCGAAAGCAGGACTTGCAAGTCATGTAATTGGTATTTCAAGCACGGATAATAGAGGGCTGTTAGGTGTTGAATATAAGTTTAATGACTTTTTAAAAGGAGATACAATTACATGGAATAATGGTAAGGACGCGCTTGGGAGAAAGGTTGCTTCGGACAGCGCGGTTTATGCCGATAATAGAACATCTAATAATATTTATTTAACATTTGATGAAGTTATACAACATATTGCTGAAAGAAACGCCGATAAGCTTTGGCAGAAAAATAAGCCGGAAGCAATTTCTATTGTTGTTCAAAAGATTGATACCGGCGAAATACTGGCTATGGTTAGCAGGCCAAATTTTGATGTTAATAATATAAAGAGCGCAAGCAGCAGGTCTTTGTCAAATAATTCAGTTTCAATGGTATATGAACCGGGGTCAACCTTGAAGGTTTTTGTTGCTGCAGCAGCAATAGAAGAGAAGATTGCCGATTTAGATACGGTAATAGATTGCGAAAATGGAAAATTGGCTGTTGAGGACCATGTTATAACAGATCATGAAAAAAAAGGTATGCTCAGCCTTAAAGAGGTGATATCGTACTCAAGTAATATTGGGATGGCTAAGATTGGACAGCAGTTAGGTAATGAGAGATTATACAAGTACCTGGTTTCTTTTGGGTTTGGCAGTTTCACAGGTATAACGCTTCCCGGCGAGTCCAGGGGGTTATTTAGGTATCCGAATGAATGGTCAGAGATCTCTAAATCGGTTATTGCATTTGGACAAGAGATAGGTATTAATCCTATTCAGTTAATAGCAGGATATTCATGTATAGCTAATAAAGGAGTTTTATTAGAACCGAGGATAATAAAATATATTAAAGATTATGATGGTAATGTAATAAGGGATTTTAGTCCCAGAGTTGTCAGGCGTGTTGTTTCCGAGGGAACTTGTAAAAAAATTATTGAGGCAATGGAAGCAGTAGTAAGCAAGGGTTCAACCGGCGATTTGGCAGGTGTTCCGGGATATAGGGTTGCAGGAAAAACAGGGACAGCGCAAAAAATCGATAAGGCCACGAATAAATATTCTGAGGATAAGTATATAGCGTCATTCGCCGGTTTTTTTCCTGCAAATGACCCAAAAATTAGTATTGTTGTTATTGTTGACGAGCCTAAAGGAGTTTATTGGGGCGGAGATGTTTGCGCGCCAATATTTGCAAGTATTGTAAGAGAGATTGCTTGGTATTTAAAAATACCCCCGGTAGAAACGAGAAATTAAAGTTTTAGTAAGTCGGGAGTTAGAACCGGAATAAAAATTCTATCCTCCTATCTCCCGGCTAATGTTCTATATTGTCCCGTCGTAAGATGGGACAATATAGAGACAAGGAATAATCATGAAACTGAAAGAATTATGCAAAAATATGAAGATTGAAATAACGAATGATGTCGAAATTACGGGTATTACTTCTAATTCTCGAGAGGTTAAGGCAGGATATATGTTCATCGCTCTTAAGGGCGCGCATAATGACGGTTATACTTTTATTTCTGACGCGATTTCAAAAGGCGCAAATGCAATTGTATCTGACAAGGATTTTCAGCGCGAATTCCAAGGCGCAAAACTTCTTGTCAATGATACATATTCTTTTTCGCTCGATGCAGCTCCGGCTTTTTATAATTATCCGTCTAAGAAGCTTAATCTGATTGGTATTACGGGAACAAATGGAAAGACTACTATATCCTATCTTCTTGAATCAATATATTCTGAACATAAACACAAAACAGGAGTGATGGGAACTATTTCCTATAGAATCTTAAATCATGAAGAAGCCGCAATTAATACTACTCCTCAAGCAGTGGAGTTACAGCGTGTTTTGAGCGATATGGTCAGCGTTGGCGTTGAGACTGTTTGCATGGAGGTTTCTAGTCATGCTTTGGCGCTGGATAGGGTAAGAGGTACTGAGTTTGACGTGGCCATTTTTACAAATCTTACGCAGGACCACTTGGATTTTCATAAAACTATGGATGAATATTTATTGGCAAAAAAAATCCTGTTTGACAATGTTGGTATGAATAATAAAAGATATAAAAAAGCGGCAGTAATAAATGGGGATGACCCTTATTCATTGAAAATTGCAGCAGACACAAAAGCGCCTGTTATTACATACGGCGGAAAGAAAGATTATGACGTGCACTTTAAAGATGTCGAGTATTCTATGACAGGTATCAAAGGAGTATTAGTCTTTAAAAACGCAGGCGAGTTATTATTTGAAGCTAATCTAATAGGGAAGCATAACATGTATAATATTTGCGGAGCGGCTGCAGCGGCGTATGCGCAAGGTGTTGCTATCAATGAAATAGGACGAGGTATATCTGCCTTAAAAGCTGTTCCGGGCAGGTGCGAAGTAATAAAAGAAGGGCAGAATTTTACCTGCATTATTGATTATGCTCATACTGAAGACGCTCTGAGAAATATACTAAGCATAGCAAAAAGTTTTAAACCCAAAAAAATAATTACCGTATTTGGGTGCGGAGGCAATAGAGATAGGAATAAAAGGCCTGTTATGGGACAGGTGGCAGTTGTGAACAGCGATTATGTTATAGTAACATCAGATAATCCCAGAGATGAAGATCCTCTGCGAATAGCTCTTGATATTGAGCTTGGTATCAAACGTATTGCTCACAATAACTATGAAGTAATAATTGATAGAGAAGAAGCTATAAGAAAAGCGATACATATGGCCGGTAAAGACGATGTTGTGGTTATTGCCGGAAAAGGGCATGAGAAATATCAAATAATCAAAGAAAAGAAATTTCACTTTGATGATCGCGAGACATCAAGGCGGGTAATACGCGGGATTTTAAGTAATAATGACGATATGTTACTTTTTAATGACAAAAAATGAAAAAATAGTTATAATAAATACGTTGGATTATTAATCAATCCAAAAGGAGCTTTTCATGAAAATGGTGAAAGAATTATTCGAAAGAGTTCGTAATGGAAGAATTTCTGAACGTCGAATTTTAAAAAGATTGCCAAAGTCCTTTTCAGTAGCTTGCTGGGTTAGATTAAAGGAAAATCCGCAATTGGAAAACAGTGAAGGCGAAATATTAACGAGTGTATTTGATATTAACAGCAAAGGAGTCTGCATAAGATGGCCTCGTGACTGGCAGTGTCAGTTGTGCCCGTATCATGTTGATTTAACCAAAGGCACAGTTTGCGAACTTGAAGAATGTGTGCTGAAGATAAAGACAGTTGATGTTGGGACCCTTATGAAACTCTCAATACAAGTAGGAAACAAGGTATATGAGAATATAAAGGCTGAAGTTGTTTGGCATAGAGAATCTCCGGAAAGCAGTGATAGGTTTGATAAATTGGGACTGGTGTTTAAAGACTTAGTCCGGTTTGACAGCCTTTAAAATACGTAAATGAATATAACTCTCCAAGAAATAGCAGATAAAATCCAAGGAAGGCTGATCAATTTTTATCCACCTGAAAAAATTCAAAGTATTTCAATTGATTCTAGAAGTATAAAAAAAGGACAGCTCTTTGCGTCAATAAAAGGCAAAAATTTTGACGGCCATAATTTTATTAAGGCCGCGTATCAAAATGGAGCTTCTGCGAGCATTGTATCTGAGGATATAGCGCAAAATAACGCTTTAACTTTTCCTAATATGATAATTGTTAAAGATACAATTGCCGCTATTTGGGAATTGGCTAAATATTACAGAGAAAAATGTAATCCAAAAGTTATTGCGATAACAGGAAGTTGTGGAAAGACATCTGTGAAGGACATGCTTCATTATCTGTTAAATGAAAAGTTTGATGTAGTTGCCACTGAAGGAAACTTAAATAATTTTATTGGAGTGCCTTTAACTATTTTCAGGCTCAAAAGCGATACGGAGTACTGTGTTGTTGAGTGCGGCATTAGCGAGCCTTCAGAAATGGATATACTTGGCAGGATTCTTAGCCCGGATTGCGCTATAATTACTAATGTCGGGTATTCTCATTTGGAAAAACTAAAAAATTTAGATGGAGTATTAGCGGAAAAATGGAAGATTGGAACGTATGTTAATTCCCGGGGTTTATTATTAGTCAATGGCGATGATGCTTTGCTGAAAACAAAGGCTGAAAATTCAAAACTAAAATGTCAGGTTAAAACATTTGGATTGGAGCCGGAGAATACATATTTCTTGAAACATATAAAAAGTTACCAAAGCGCTGAATTATTAAAATTTGAATCAAATATTGATAATATTACGTCGAGAGAATTTATGCTGCCTCTGGCGGGAGAAGCGGCAATTTATAATTGCTCTGCCGCATGTTCCGCGGCGCGCAGCTTTGCAGGGTTAAGTGTTGATTATATAGCTGACAGATTAGAAGATTATTTTGCTCCTTCAAAAATGAGATTTGAGAAGATTGATGTGGATGGGGTTACAATCATTAACGATGCTTATAACGCTAATCCAAACTCTGTGAAAGAGGGCCTTAAGACTTTTGAAAAAATTGAAAAAAAAGGTAAAAAAATTGTAGTGCTTGGAGATATGCTTGAACTTGGCGATTTTGAGGAAAAAGCTCATAGGAATATTGGATCTCTAGTTTCAAATATGCGCATGGATTACATATTTTGCTATGGCATGGCTGCCAAATTTATATATGAAGAGATATGTAATTTGGGTTTTGATAAAGAACGCGTTTTTTGGTATAATGACAAAATAAAATTAATAACAAAAATTAAAAGTATTATTAATAAAAACGACCTGGTTTATCTCAAAGCGTCGCGCGCGATGAAATTCGAGGAAATTTTAGAAGGAATTAAAAGGTAATTTTATGCTCTATTATATCTACACTTATCTAACCGCTTATTATTCGCCATTTAATGTTCTGCAGTATATTACGCTGCGTTCAGCTGCAGCTATGCTCACAGCGCTTATCGTAAGTTTTTTAATAAGTCCTGTTATTATTAGAAAACTCAAGAAGTATAAAATTTGTCAAAATATTCGAGAAGACGGGCCTAAAACCCATTATGTTAAAAGCGGCACTCCCACAATGGGAGGATTAATAATATTAATAAGTTTGTTATCAGCAGTTTTGTTATGGGGTAATTTAGGTAATAGATTTATTGTTATTTTGCTCATTAGCACAATATATTTAGGCCTGCTTGGATTTGTGGACGATTATTTGAAACTAATAAAAAAACATCCTAAAGGCGTAAGCGCCAGGACAAAAATGATATGGCAGATTATCGGAGCCTGCGGCCTGGCTTTCTATCTGCACTTTTGTCCGCCAAATCCTGAGTATGGCACTCTTGTTAACATTCCATATTTTAAAAATATATTTATTGGTATTGGTATCTTTTATTTTATTTTTATTGTGTTAATAATTGTAGGCGCGTCAAACGCAGTTAATCTTACCGACGGGCTTGATGGCCTGGCTGTTGGATCAATTATATTTGCGTCGCTGACATATATGATATTTGCTTATGTAGCCGGACACGCGAAGTTTAGCAGTTATCTCCGAATTGTTCCTGTGTCCGGAAGCGGAGAGATTGTAGTGTTTTTAGCAGCGCTCGTTGGCGCATGTTTGGGTTTTCTGTGGTTTAACACATATCCGGCTGAAATATTTATGGGTGACACAGGGTCGCTTTTTCTAGGAGGTATTATTGGAGTAACAGCAGTAATTATTAAACAAGAGATACTGCTTTTAGTAGCCGGCGGAATATTTGTGTTTGAAGCGCTTTCAGTAATATTGCAGGTATTTTCCTATAAGGTTAAGAAAAAAAGAATATTTAAAATGGCTCCGCTGCATCATCATTTTGAATTATCAGGCTGGTCAGAGCCAAAGGTTGTAATAAGATTTTGGATTATAGCTATTATTCTATCATTGCTGGCGCTTAGCGCGTTAAAGCTCAGATAATAGAACTGTTATATTAGTTAATGGAGTTTTAAAATAAAGGGACATATACTTTGTTATGTGTCCCTTAAATTTTAGGGAAGAAAGTATGTTGAATAAAAAATATTTCGAGAATAAAAGGGTTTCTGTTATTGGTTTTGGCAAGAGCGGGATATCAGCGTCAAAATTTTTATATGAGCAAGGAGCAAAGCTTTTTATCAGCGACGCGAAAAAAACAGATCAAGAAATAATAAATTTATTAAATGAACTTAATATTAATTCAGAATATGAAACCGGCGGGCATTCTGAAAAAATATTAAACGCAGATTTAATTATTCTTAGCCCGGGTATTGCCGGTATTGATCCGATATTGAATAAAGCAAGAGCTAAAGGATTAAATATCCGTGGCGAATTTGAGTTAGGCTTTAAGGTAGTAAACCCAAAAAAAATAATAGCAATTACAGGCACAAATGGAAAGACTACAACTACTGCGCTGACTGCAGAGATATGTAATAAGTTTGGCGAACACACAATTTGCGCCGGTAATATAGGTCTTCCTCTGACATCTGTAGTTAAAGATGTCAGGAAAGATACAGTATTAGTGTTAGAGGTTAGTAGTTATCAACTGGAAACAATTGGCGACTTTAAGGCGGATTCTGCCGCGGTTCTTAATGTTACGCCTGATCATTTAGATAGATATAAAACGATTAATGACTACTGCGACACAAAATGTTTAATATTTAATAACCAGGATGAAACGAGTATTGGAGTTTATAATTCAGACAGTAGTTTTTCAGAGCGGATTAGAAAAAATATTAAGGGCATAAGCCTTTCTTTTTCTATGATAAAGGAAAAAGGGGATATATATTTCAATAATGGCAGTATAGTGTATCCGGATTTAGACTGGCGGTATGATGTGAGAAACCTGAAAATACCAGGTGAGCATAATATTCAAAATGTTATGGCCGCGATTTTACTGACAAGAGATATTGTGAAAAGTAACCCAAAGCTGTTAACTACGATCGTTTCGGACTTTTCGGGAGTGGCGCATAGACTTGAGAAAATTAGAGTTTACAATAATATTACTTTTATCAACGATTCAAAATCAACTAATGTAGACTCAACGCAGGTTGCAATACAAAGTTTTAAGCAGCCAATTATACTTTTAATGGGAGGAAGGGATAAAGGCGCTCCATATGCTCCTCTTATAGCGGATATTAAGAAACATGTTAGATGTATTGTTGCTTTTGGCGAAGGAAGAGCGCGAATAGAGAGAGAGTTAAGAGATACAATCCCTGTTAAAGGCTGTGACGATTTGAAATGCGCTCTAGATATAGCTCTCGAGGAATCAAACCCAAATGATATTATTCTTCTTTCACCTGCTTGCGCAAGCTTTGATCAGTTTCAAAATTTTGAACATAGGGGACAATATTTTAAAGAACTGGTAAATAAGTTATAAATTCTCGGAGATAAAATGTCCTTAAAACAATTTGAAAAAAGCGATGTAATGATACATATATTGGTGCTTGTGTTTATCTGTATCGGACTTCTTATGGTGTTTAGCTCAAGCGCGATTATGGCTGAAAAACGTTTTGGGGATCCTTTTTTCTTTTTAAAAAGGCAGTTTATGTGGGCTGTGATTGGCCTATTTGCCTTAATAGCCGCCAGGTATATTAATTATAATATTTGGCAGAAGTTTTCAGTAGTTTTTCTTGCTGTGTCAACTATTATGCTGATTTTAGTTCTTATTCCGGGAATAGGCGTTTCTGTCGGCGGAGCAAGACGCTGGCTGCGTTTTAGTTTTATTGGTTTACAGCCTTCAGAGTTTGCGAAATTCGCGCTTATAGCTTATACTGCGAGCTGGCTGGACCGGAAGCAAAGTAAAATAAAACAAACAGTTATTCTATATATACCAAAGATTTTAATGTTTTTAGCGATTCTTCTCCTTATTTACAAGGAACCGGATCTTGGAACAACGGTCTTGATATTTATGATTGTTGTCAGCATGCATTTTGTCGGCGGATTGGATATTAAATATTTAATAGCATTATTTATTAGTTCTATTCCTGTGCTGTATGTTGCCATATTTAGCACAGCATATAGACGGAGAAGAATTTTAACTTTCCTTGATCCTTGGAAAGACCCACAGGGCAGTGGATATCAAATTATTCAATCCTTATTAGCTTTAGGGTCGGGTGGAATAATGGGAGTCGGTATTGGCGCTTCAAGATCAAAATTGTTGTATCTCCCGGACGCGCATACAGATTTTATTTTTCCTATAATAGCTGAAGAGATGGGAATGTGGGGAGCGATTGCCGTTATTTTATTATTTGCGATGTTTTTTTGGCGCGGGGTTGTAATTAGTCTTAGAGCAAATGATTTTTTTGGACGGATGCTGGGGTTTGGAATAACTATTTCTATTGTTTATCAAGCTATAATAAATATTGCAGTAGCAATTGCGCTCATGCCTACAAAAGGGATGCCTTTGCCTTTTATTTCATTTGGCGGATCATCGCTTGTTATGGCAATGTTTTCAGTCGGAGTGCTTTTAAATATCTCAAGTAATTATAGTAAACGCAAGAAAGCATAAAAGATATAAAATTGAATGGAATGAGGATTAAACTATGAAAGTATTAATTGCGGTCAGCGGTACCGGCGGGCATATTTATCCCGGGCTTGCAATAGCTGACGCTGCTGCTAAAAATAATGATAAGGTAATATTAGTGGGCAATAAGGGTATGCTCACTCAGAATATCATAATGGAAAAAGGATATGAGTTATTTACTATACCAATGACAGGCTGGCAGGGAAGAAGCATTGGCGCTCTTATTAAAGCGTTAGTTATGATGATTATTAGTTTTTTTAAATCATTGAAAATATTAAAAAATAACAATCCGGATGTGGTTTTAGGTATGGGAGGGTATATCTCAATACCGGTTATTTTGGCGGCATATTTTCTTAGAAAGACAGTTATTTTGCATGAACAGAACTGTTATCCCGGCCTGGCGAATAGAGTATTGGCAAAATTTGCGAAAACTATTGCTGTCGGGTTTAGCGATTCTAAAAAATATTTTACGAAGAGAAATGTGTTTGTGACAGGTATACCTGTAAGATCGCAGTTCTATTCGCCGGATAACCAGAAAAGCAGGACTGTATTAGGTATTAAATCGGATAAAAAAATTGCGCTTGTTTATGGAGGCAGTCAAGGCGCGCATAGGTTAAATGCCCTTTTGCTCGAGGCTATAAAAATCAGTAATGAACTTAGAGATAATATATATTTTATTCATATTACAGGTAATAATGATTTTGAATGGATAAGCAAAGAGTACAAAAAATTAAATAGTTTTGCCGGCGTTTATAAATACCTGCCTGATATTTATAACGCGTTCGCATGTTGTGATTTTCTAATCTGCAGGTCAGGCGCCAGCACTTGCTTTGAAATATTAGTATCCGGAAAGCCGGCTCTCGTTGTGCCATTCCCATACGCAACGGATAATCATCAGCTTTATAATGCGCAATATCTAAGAAGCAAGGGAATTGCTATTGTTTCCGAGGAGAAAGAGCTAACAGCTGAAAAATTAGCGGAAAATTTAACTGAGTTGATTCATAACAAAAAATATATAATTAATGCGCAGAATGTCAAGAATGAGTTTGAAAAAATTCGGCCGGAAAAGAAAGTATATGATATCCTTAAAAATTCAGGATCTAAAATTTAGAAGAATTATAATAATTTGTATTACGATATAAGGGGCGGTATGGCTAAGAATAAATTTTTGGTAATTAGGTTTAGTTCT
>JBDRED010000006.1:0-13738 GCA_043820025.1 Elusimicrobiota bacterium | reverse complement strand
TACCAAGATCCTCAGCTCCGTCAATCACGCTTGCGTCAGGCAGTTTTATGCCGCCGCTAATAGATTCAATTATCCCGTTTACTGTTAGTGTTGACGCGCCGACAGATGTGTTTATTCCCATCTTGCCCATATAAAAAGCATTCCCGTCTGAGGTTATACTAGACACTGTAACATCGCTTGAATCATTAAAATATACTGCGCTTGACCCATCACTCGTTTCAAGCTTAACGGTTACATCTGCAGCGGCAAAAAGATTGGGTATAAAAAATATAATCACTAAGCAGGCTATATATAATAGTGATACTCTATTATTTTGCATACGTATCTCCTCATCTTCTATTATAATAGAATCATATATAGAGGGCTTTTCAAGCGAATTTACTGTGAAAAATGTGATTTTTGTGCGAATGGCGAAGTGTTATAAGCCATTTTTTTTAAAGGCGATTTTAGACAAGATGCGCTCATACAGCCAAAATGGCAATATTTTCTTGGAATAATATACTAAATACGCGTCAAAGCCTATTATATTCCTGAATCCGGGATGTTTTTTGTTTACAAGCTTTTCAATAAGCTTTGCCACGCGCATAGGATTGCCTCGTTTATTTTTCAAGAGTTTTCTGCGGTCATTAAAGAAGCATGAATATTTATAATATTTACTATTTGTGTTGTCGTAATTTTCAGCGAATCGCGCATTCTCATCGAATATCTTTGTCTCAAAACTTCCGGGCTCTACCAAAATAACCTTAATCCCAAATTGCCTAAGTTCTAATCGCAGGGTTTCTGAAAATCCCTCAACAGCCCATTTACCTGCGCAGTATGCGCTCATACCGGGATAACCAACTCTGCCTGATATACTGGATATATTAATTATCCTGGCGTCATCTGATTTATAAAGTAATGGCAAAGACTCTCGCGTAACATTTAAAACGCCATAAAAATTTGTCTCTATCTCATCGCGAATCTCCTTATCATTTAAATCCTCGAAAAATCCTCCCAATCCATAACCCGCGTTATTAATAACAACATCCAGTCGTCCTTGTTCAGACTGAATAACCTTTATTGCGTTCTTTATCGAGTCAACATTTGTTACGTCCAGCCGAAGTATTCTAATATCCCTGCTCAGCCTGCCGGCCTCTTCCTTTAAATATTTTTGTTTATCAAGATTTCTCATTGTTGCATACACAATATGATTTTTCGCGAGCATAACAGCGCTAAGCATTCCAAATCCGCTCGAACATCCTGTCAGTAAAATTACTTTTTTCTGCATTTTTTACCTTTTAAATATTACTACGTTATTTTTTGATTGAATTATTTTTAGTTTAAATTCAATAGCCAGCCACTCCATGCTTTTTTTACTGTAAAAGACTACGTGTGTTGGATCTTTATGATAATACCAGTCAGAAAATTTCTCCCGTTCATCAAGCATCTGTGTCATAATTCCTAAATATCCGTTTGGCTTTAATATTTTATTTATACTAATAAACTCCTCTAATGGATGATGAAAATGTTCGGCCGTTTCACTGCAAATTATAAAATCGTATCTTTTTTCGAAAATATTTTTATCTGTATGAAAGAATTTATCATAGAGCTCCATATTATAGCCTTTTTCTCTCAGCATCATAGAAAGAACCGGTATTCTGCCGCAGCCATAATCAAGGCCTGTCATTCCGGGCTCTATATATTTCTCCATAGGAATAATAATTCTGTTCAAGAAGTTTTTATATCCGCTATCGTCCGGGGAATTATCATGCTTAAGATATCTTGTTACCTCCTCTATGCCGGTTAAACAATATTCGGGCTTGACAAAATATATATCGCATACCGGACATTTAAAATACTCTTTGTTATTAATATTATGGACTTGCGCGCAGTTATTACTTTTGCATAAGGGGCATTCGTTTTTGAGCATACTTATTTATTA
Organism: Elusimicrobiota bacterium; assembly: GCA_043820025.1. Lineage (GTDB taxonomy): Bacteria > RUG730 > RUG730 > JBDRED01 > JBDRED01 > JBDRED01. Next base: position 11,817 of record JBDRED010000006.1, on the reverse strand, counting down.
TCATAATGATGTTTATTTGTAAATCCATTTCTAATATATTATTGTTTTATGCTATACTATTAAAGGAGTTGAATTATGGTTAAATTAAAACAAAGCGATATTATAGAAAAATTTATCCGCTCCGGCGGCAAGGGCGGACAAAATATTAACAAGACATCCACATGCGTATATTTAAAACATATACCAACAGGCCTAGAGGTAAAGTGCGGCAGTACGCGCTCGCAAGAAAACAATAGAATACTAGCTTACGCGTTATTATTAAAAAAGGTCTTAGATAAAGAAAATAAGATTAATTTTGAAAAGAAGATGCGGTTAGAAAAGCTTCGCAGGCAAACAAGAAAAAAACCAAAAAAATTAAAGGAAAAAATATTAAGAGACAAGAAAATTACTTCCAAAAAGAAAAAACTTAGGAAAATCAGAAAAGATGATATTTATTAATCTGAAGTAAAACGATAACCTATTCCCTCTACAGTTTCGATTCGTCTGCCTTCTTTGCCAAGTTTCTTGCGAAGATTTTCGATATGTTTATCAACCGTCCTGGTTGTCCCAAAGTATTCATAACCCCAAACATTTTCCATGAGATACGCTCTATTCATAACTCTGCCTTTTTTACGAACAAGGATAACCAATAAATTAAATTCTTTGGGCGTTAATATTACTTTTTTGTTATTAAGATATGCCTGGTGCTCGTCGAGATTAACCTTTAATGTCCCAATCTCAAGAATATCCTTTGGCCTTTCAACATTGCCTTTTCTTCGAAGTATTGCGTTTACCCGCGCAACAAGTATGCTTAATTTAAATGGTTTAATTACATAATCATCAGCGCCAAGATCCAATCCCTTAACAACATCGTCTGTGCTGACGTGTTTAGCGGTAATCATAATAATTGGAAGGTCTCTGCTGTCATCCGTATCCTTCAAAATGCGGCATACATCCCAGCCGCTTATACCGCCAAGTTCTAAATCGAGCACTACAAGGTCAGGTTTTCTTTCGCGCGCAAGCTTAATAGCAGCATCGGCGTTTCGCGCTGTTAATACGGTAAACCCTTCTTTATTGAGCGCTTCTTTTATAAGCAGTAGAATTTCCGGCTCATCATCCACCACCAATATTTTAAATACACTCATACGCGGCTCCTTAACATTTACTTAATATATAACACAAAACATTCCCCTGGTCAACCCTTATTTAGAAATTTTTTCTTTAAATATGGGCGTAATTTAAGCTTTTTCCTGCCTAATGTATCTAATAATGATCGTTAGAATAATTATTTTTAATAAATCAATCGGTATAAACGGCAAAACGCCAATTGAAACAGCTTTATGAAGATTTAATTCAGAAACAAACATTAATTGAATTGTTCCACATACATAAATAGCTAATATTCCTAACGCAAAACCTAAAAATATTCTAATAATACCTGCATTTCTGGGATTTTTTATTATGCCTCCTACACAAACCGCGCTTACAACAAATCCAAATATGTAGCCGCCTGTAGGGCCTAGCAGGTGCCCAAGCCCGGACCCTCCTCTCGCGTAAACAGGAATACCGATTAATCCGATAATAATATAAACAATCTGGCTGAGCGCTCCTTTTTTGGAACCCAGCGCATATCCTGAAAGCAAAACAAACACATTCTGCAGAGTGATAGGCACAGGGCCAATAGGTATAACAATATATGCGCCTACGGCTGTCAATGCCGCAAAAATTGAAACATGAATCAGCTTTTTTATTTTTTCCATATTAAGTTTTAAAAGTTTCCCTATTATCCTCTTGGATGATATTTTTTATGCTTATCCTTAAGATGTTCTTTAGTTAAATGAGTATAAATCTGCGTTGTTGATATACTCGCATGCCCAAGCATCTCCTGCACAGCCCTCAGATCCGCGTTATTCGCTACTAAATGCGACGCAAATGAATGTCTTAACATGTGCGGTTTTATATTTTTATTTATTCCTGCTAAGGCGGCGTATTTTTTTACAATCTTCCAAAAACCGGTGCGCGAAAACTTTTTATTTCTATTGCTTATAAATATATATTCTTGAGAATCATACTGCGGGTTTAATTTAAATTCTTTATAATAATGCGTTATTAGTTTTACTGCAACAGCGCCTATAGGTATAATCCTTTCTTTATTTCCTTTGCCTGTGCATATTACATACCCTTCTTTTAAATTAATATTATTTTTTTTTAAATTAATTAATTCAGATATACGCATTCCTGTGGAATATAAAAGCTCAAGCATACCCTTATCACGCAGGCCGTTTTTTTTTGTTAAATCCGGTTGTCCTATAAATTTATCGACTTCATCCACAGTCATATATTCCGGAAGCCTAAACCCGAGCTTAGGCGATGATATATTTACCGTAGGATCATTCTCTGTATATCCTTCCATAATAATAAATCTGTGGTACATTTTTATAGTTGCAAGAAACCTGGCAAGCGAGGCCGGCTTATTGCCATCATCTTTTTTTATCCATAAATAATCCATAATATTATGATGAGTAACGTCAAATATTTGTATGTTTTTATTTTCCAGAAAAATAAAGTATGCGTTCAAATCCCTTGTGTACGCTGATATAGTGTTTTGGCTTAGCGCTCTTTCAACCTTTAGATAATTAAGAAAATTTTTTTGGTAAATTTTCTTTATATCTTTTTTTATCTCGTTTTCTTTTATTTTTTCCATTTTTTATTCTCTAACTAAATTAATAAATAGGGATTATTTTTAAATTCGTACTCAAGAGTTGTTATTTCTCCATGTCCAGGATAAACATCCGGTTTACCGTCCAGCTGCTTTAATCTGCTCAAGCTTGACCGCATCTCAGAATCCGACGAATGCGGCAGGTCTGTGCGGCCTATGCACAGCCTAAATAATGTATCGCCGCTAAAAAGCGCATTATCAATTATAAGGCATACACAGCCATGAGTATGTCCCGGCGTATGCAAAACACGCAGGGTTTTATTACCAATAATATATGTTTGATTATCTTCCAATAGAATATCAGCTTTAGGCGATGTGATGCTGTATCCGGATATTTCAGATAGATTTTTAGAAGCTGAAACAAGCAATTCTTTGTCTAAGGAATGTATACATATAGGCGCGCGCGTTTCATCTTTAACCGGCTTGTTAGCTCCAATATGATCGCCATGGCCATGCGTGTTAAATATATACCGAACCTTTAATTTATTATTCCTGCAATAATTTATTATTCTATCGCCTTCAGCGCCAGGGTCAACGATAAGAGCTTCTTTATTATCCATGACGCACACATAGCAGTTTGTCTCAAGAATGCCAACCACTATTGTTTCAATATGCATTTATCCTCTAGCGATAAAAGAAACGTTCATTAATTTTACATTATTTATTAATAAGAAAAAGATTAATGAACGCCCATTGTTTACTATTTTATTTTTTTGAAGAGCCTGCTGCTGCAAGCTCCTTTTCTTCTTTCTTCACCGGCGCAGCCGCTCCATCAACAGGCGGCATTGCCTTTTTTCTTACCAGCGCTTCAATTTCATTTGTGATTTCAGGATTTTCTATTAAAAATTTTCGAGCATTGTCTTTTCCTTGGCCTAATCTGGTCTTATCATATAAATACCAGGTTCCTGTTCTATCAATAACATTATAATCAATTCCTGCTTCTAAAATACATCCTTCTCTTGATATTCCTTCGCCGTGCGTCATATCAAATTCTGTCTGTCTAAATGGCGGAGCTACCTTATTTTTTACAACCTTTACCCTGATTCTGCTCCCCTTAATCTCATCTCCTACTTTAATCATACTGACCCTTCTGATATCAATTCTCATTGACGCATAGAACTTTAATGCTCGTCCTCCGGTCGTTACTTCAGGATTTCCATACATTACACCAATCTTATCCCTTAACTGATTTATAAATATTACGCATGTTTTTGATTTAGAAATTGTTCCGGTCAATTTTCTTAGCGCCTTTGACATAAGCCGAGCCTGCAGGCCTACCTGCATATCATTCATTTCTCCCTCGATCTCTGTGCGCGGAACAAGCGCGGCTACAGAATCCACAACAATAACATCAACTGCTCCGCTGCGAACCAATGTTTCTGTTATTTCCAGCGCCTGCTCGCCGTCATCAGGCTGAGAAATTAATAAATTATCAATATCAACGCCAAGTTTCTTAGCGTAATTTGGATCAAGCGCATGCTCAGCGTCTATAAACGCCGCTACCCCACCCATTTTTTGCGCGTTTGCCACAACATTAAGAGAAAGTGTTGTCTTGCCGCTTGACTCAGGCCCAAATATCTCAATAACTCTGCCTCGAGGAACACCGCCAATACCCATTGCCATATCCAATGATAATATTCCTGTTGGTATAGAGCTGATTCCTATCTTTGCGTGGTTTTCTCCAAGCCGCATAATTGACCCTTTGCCAAATTCTTTTTCTATTTGCGCTATTGCTAAATCAAGAGCTTGTTCTTTTTCATTCTTTGCCATAATTCCCCCTAAAAAAATTCTTTGCGTACATTTTTGTGTATCAGTGAAGTTTTAAAATAACGTTACTGTTCATCTCTGTCTCTCTTCATCCTTACTCCTTAATTCTCCTCACCCCCCTTGAAAATTTCTTTACATACATTTCAGTGTATTAGCGAAGCTGCAAAATAGTAAATATGACATGCCTGTTTTACTATTTACTACTTCGCTATTTGCATTAACTTATTTATCTTCTTTATCTTCATCTTCTTCTTTTGTTGGAAATTTTTCAACATGTTTACAATTTGGATAACCGCTGCATCCCAAAAACTTCCCTCTCTTAGAAATCTTAACAACCATGGGATGCCCGCAATCAGGACAATTTTTACTAATAAGCTCGCCGAATGGGCGTGTATAACGACATTTGGGATAGCTGCTGCACGCGATAAACTTGCCAAATCTGCTGTTTTTAATAATTAATTTACCGCCGCAATTAGGGCATGGCTCAAGTTCTTTTGCCATTTCCTCTTCCTTTTCACTCTCTTTTGATTCTGTGTATCTGCACTTAGGAAACGCGCTGCACGCTAAGAATGTTCCATACCTGCTTCGCCTAAATACCATCGCGCTTCCGCATTTTGGGCATATCTTATCCGAAGCTTCTTCAATTTTTTGTGATTTTATTTGTGTCTGCGCTTTATTGACTGTTTCAATAAACGGATTATAAAATTCTTCTAGAAGTTTTTCCCATTCCTTTTCGCCTACAGCTATTTTGTCGAGGTCCTCTTCCATATTCGCTGTAAAACTTATATTTACAATATCAGGAAAATGTTTTTCTAAAAGAACCGTAACTTCCTCTCCGATTGCCTCAGGGTAAAACCGTTTCTTTTCAAGGCGCACATAACCCCTTTGTATAATTGTGCTGATTGTCGGCGCGTATGTTGACGGCCTTCCTATACCATTGCTTTCTAATGTTTTTATCAGCGTAGCCTCATTGTACCGCGGAGGCGGCTCAGTGAAATGCTGTTCAGGAACTATCGCTTTGCAATCTAAATCCTGTCCTTTTATTAATGCAGGGAGCATAGGTTTCTCATCCGGATCCTTTTCATCTTCATGCACCTTTGTAAACCCGTCAAAAACAACAACCTGGCCGTTCGCGTGCCAGACAGTATCTTTAGCTGTAATTTCTGCGGTTGTCTGTTCGTACATAGCCTCTTTCATTTGACTTGCTACAAACCTATCCCAAATAAGTTTATATAATGCGAACTGCCTCTTATTTAAAAATTCCTTCATCTCTAACGGCGCGCGTAATACGGATGTCGGGCGTATACACTCGTGCGCCTCCTGCGCGCTCTTAGATTTAGAGGTATATACTCTTGGTTTAAAAGGAAGATACTTTTCGCCATATTCATCTTTTATAAATTTTGCGCATTCTTTTTTAGCTGAATCCGCTACCTGCGGCGAATCTGTACGCATGTATGTAATCAAACCCACAGTGCCTTCATTCTTTGTATCAACACCTTCGTATAATTCCTGCGCTATAAACATTGTTTGTTTTGCTGAAAACCCAAGCGAGCGCGACGCGCTTTGCTGTAATGTGCTTGTAATAAATGGCGGCTGAGGATTTCGTTTTTTATCCTTTTTAACGACTTCAGAAACTATAAATTTCTCTTTATCCAGGCCATTGATTATTTCATCTACCATTTTTTTATTCGTTATATCGAGTTTTTTAAATTTAGTCTTACCTTTTGAAAAAAGCATTGCGGCAAATTCTTTCTTTGTTTTTGGATCAGAGCATTCAGCTTTTACTGTCCAGTATTCCTGATTTTGGAAATCTCTTATCTCCCGCTCTCTCTCAACTATGATACGCACAGCAACTGACTGAACTCGCCCGGCTGATAATCCTTTGTAAATTTTTTTGCTTAACAGCGGGCTTAAAATATAACCTACAAGCCTGTCCAAAATACGCCTGGCCTGCTGAGCGTCAACAAGATCTTTATTTATATCTCTTGGATTTTTTAAGGCTGATTTTATAGCCTCGGGAGTAATTTCATGGAATGTAATACGCTTACACTTCTCAGGCGGGACTTTAGTAATATGCGCCACATGCCAGCCAATTGCCTCTCCTTCTCTATCTTCGTCAGTAGCTATGTATACTTCCTTTGCTGTCTTAACCGCAGACTTTAATCCTCTTACCACTTTTTCTTTATCTTTTGGTATTTCGTACGCAGGCATAAAATGGCTTTTAACATCCACTCCTATTCTATGCTTGGGAAGGTCTCGAATATGCCCGAGAGTAGAAGTTACAATGTAATCTTTGCCGACAATTTTACCTATTGTTTTACACTTTGTTGGAGACTCTACAATTATTAATTTTTTTTCCATTAGTTTAAATACCTTTTTTTCCTTTTCATGATACTTGAATACTCCGTGTTATCTATAAAACGCAGAAGAATTTTCTGTAATAAATCTCTTAACTCTTCTACAGGATAATCGGCCTCTTCAAGATAAGTGCTGATTTCTAAAACATCTTCTTCTTTTTGGATATCTTTATCCATAAAATCTAATAAATTATTTAATTTTTTCCCCATAATACTTCTCCTTAAATTCAAAATCCAAATTTTCTAAACTTGCATGCAATATTTTTTGTATTAGTTTTTTATTTTGCGCTTTTTTAATGCGCATCATAATCATATCGTAATATAGTATTTTCTCATTTCAGCTTATATATTATAATAATGTTACAATATCTTGCAATAAAATTTTCCCGGGCATTGTTTTATAAGGCCTTTTAGCTCTAAACTGCCTAGTATGCGCATAACATCAAGGATATTACGGCCTGCCTTATCTCGTATGTCATTTATCTGCATTTCCAAATCCTTTTCTAATAAGACGTATATCCTTTGTTCTTCATCTGTCATGTGTTTATCTTTATTTAGAGGAATATCACAAAAATATTTTCTGTTTTTTATATTTAGGCCCAGCTCGTCTAATATATCATTTGCGCATGTAACAATCCCTGCTCCATCCCGCAGGAGCGAATGCGGCGCGTATGTTCTTGGGTTTGTTATTAGGCCCGGAACAGCAAATACATCCCTGCCTTGTTCAAGCGCTGACTTGGCTGTTATTAGCGCTCCGCTTCTTTTTGAACCCTCAATAACAACCGTACCCAAGCTTAGTCCGCTTATTACCCTATTGCGCATAGGAAATGTTTTTTTATCCGGCATCATACTTAATGGAAATTCAGAAATGACAGCTCCTTTGTCACTGATTTTTTCAGCAAGCATCGCATTTTCAGGCGGATATAATACAGAAATGCCTCCGCCAAGCACAGCAATCGTTCTGCCGGATTCAAGAGCTCCTTTATGCGCCTCAGTGTCAATTCCCCTCGCAAGGCCGCTTACAATTGTAATACCATTGCAGGCAAGATCCCTTGCAAGTTTTTTTGTGGTCATTAAAGCGTAATTTGACGCTGCCCTTGATCCTACAATAGCTATTGCGTTTACATCTTCCTTGATTAGAGTCCCTTTGACATACAATACCGGAGGCGGGTCGAATATCTCGCGCAATAACTGCGGATACTCTTCATCGCCCAAAACAAACGCCTTAACCTTTTGTTTTTCAATTAATCTTAATTCCTGCTCTAAAAGCCTTTCTAATTCTTCTTTTTTATTTATTATAAAATCCGCTGTCTTTTGCTGCATCCTGTCTATGCGCATTAATGTAAATAAATCCGCATTAAATATTTCATCTATTGATCCAAACTGAGCTAATAGCTTTCTAAATAGCACAGGGCCTATGCCTTGAACCAGCCATAATTTAATAATTTTAATTTTATTTAAATCCATAATTTTCTCGTTATGTTTTACGCATTGCGCGCACTGCGAATATTATTTCTACTTAACTTAAATACCTACTATCCCGTTTCTATCTAAGTTTCTATACTGCACTGCTTCCATAATATGCTCGGACAGCACATTTTCAGACTCATCCAAATCAGCAATAGTGCGGGCAACCTTAATTATGCGCGTATACGCTCTTGCGGAAAAATTAAATCTCTCCATAGCTTGATCCAAGATTTTTATTCCTTCAGCGTCGAGCGCGCAGTATTTTTCAAGCTCTTTTGAACCCATTTCGGAATTTGTTATTATTAAAGACCCTGAAAATCTTTTTTTCTGCGCATCGCGCGCCTTGCACACACGTTCGCGCACAACCAGCGAGCTTTCGCCCTTTGCTCTTTGGGACATATCGCCGCGCTCTAATTCCGGCACCTCTATATGTAAATCTATTCTATCCCACATTGGGCCTGACACCTTATTCATATACTTTCTTATCTGATAAGAATTGCAGGCGCATTCCTTTTGCTTGCTCCCGTTATATCCGCAAGGACACGGATTCATTGCTGCGACAAACATTATCTTTGCCGGATACGCTATTGTCTGCGCTGCGCGAGAAATCACAACGTGTTTATCCTCTAAAGGCTGACGCAAAACCTCAAGCGCGTTCCTGTGGAATTCCGGCAATTCATCGAGGAAAAGAACTCCGTTATGCGACAAACTAACCTCTCCCGGCCTAGGATATGTGCCGCCTCCTACGAGCGCAACATCAGATATTGTATGATGCGGAGAACGAAACGGCCTCTGTGTAATAAGCGCGAACTTAGCCGGCAAAAGCGAGGCAACACTATGAATTTTTGTTGTTTCCAGCGCTTCCTCCATACTAAGGTCAGGCAAAATGCTTGGAAGCCTTTTCGCAAGCATTGTTTTCCCTGCGCCGGGCGGGCCTATCATTAACAAGTTATGCCCTCCTGCAGCAGCGATCTCAAGCGCGCGCTTTGCGCAATCCTGGCCTTTTACATCAGCCATATCAAACGCATAATTTATTTCGCTATTAAGAGCAGTTTTTTCTTCTCCCTCGCCGCTAGGCGCCGGTTCATAATTGCCCATACAAAATTCCGCAGCCTCGTTAAGATTTTTTACGGCAATAATATTTATCCCGCCTACTATATTTGCTTCATTGTAATTTTTTTCAGGCACTATGCATCCTTCCAAATTTTCCTTTTTTGCCATAATTACTGACGGTAAAACACCTTTAACCCTGCATAATTTACCGGATAATGAGAGTTCTCCAAGGGAAATATATTTGCTAAGCCTGTCTGATTGTATTTGTTCAGTAGCAATTAATATACCAAGAGCCATTGGCAGATCAAATAACGACCCCTCTTTACGAAGATCAGCTGGCGCTAAATTCACAGTCACCTTTTTCGCAGGAAATATGTATCCTGAATTTTTTATAGCGGCTATTATCCTCTGCCTGCTTTCTCTCACAGAAACATCCGGAAGGCCTACAATATTAAACACAGGCAAACCGGGAGAGATATATATCTCTACCTTAACAAGCGAACCATCTATCCCAATTAAAGTACTACTGAGCGTTGTTGCCAGCATCTTTACCTCCCTTCATATTTTTCGTTATGTGTCACGGCATAGCGCATCCTTCTTTTCAACTGCCGGATAAGAGATAACATATAAAGCTTATCTCTATATGAGAGCATTAAAAACTCTCAAGGATAAAAAAACAATAACGCTTAATTTTTTTGATTTTTTTGGATTGTAGAATAGCATCACGCTAAAAACGCATTTTCGATGTGCTCAATTTCACCTTTCTGAATAGCGATAACATCAAACCTGGAACAAATGTCACCGCATTCATACTGTTTAAGGTAATATTCCGCAGTCTTAATTAACTGTTTTTGTTTGTGATAATTAACTGCTTCCAACGCTGAAAACAGTGTAGATTGACGAGTTTTTACTTCTACAAATACGAGGGCATCACCTTCTTTTGCTATAATATCTATTTCGCCTAGAGGACATTTATAATTTGCGCAGACAATTGAGTATCCTTTTTTTATTAGATACTCGCAAGCTTTCTTTTCTCCCCATCGTCCAATGGCCTGATTATGACTGTTCATTAAAAATTATTTCTTGTATTGGTTTATAACTTTTTCTATGTATGGGCAAAGCGCCCATTTCTTTAATCAGCTTATAATGCAATGCTGTGCCGTATCCTTTATGCTTGCCAAATTCGTAGCCGGGATACAGCTTATCCATGCTCTGCATAATATTATCGCGAGTAACCTTTGCAAGTATCGACGCTGCCGCAATGCACGCGCTCTTTCCATCGCCTTGCGGAATACAAAGCTGTTTTATTGTAATATCCGGCACACTGCTAATACCGTCTACTAATATCATGCCCGGCTTTTTATTTAGACAAAGAACGCTTCTTTTAAAACCCTGTCTGGTTGCCTCTAAAATATTTATCTTATCAATTATTTTTTCATCCACTACGCATATCGAGAAATCTTCCGCTTCTTTTTGTATCTTTAAAAATAATTCCTCGCGTTTTTTTTGTGAAAGTTTTTTTGAGTCATTAATATCATGCAAGATAGCGCATTTGGAAGATAAAATCACGCAGGCAGTAACTACAGGCCCTGCCCAAGGCCCTCTGCCGGCCTCATCAACCCCGGCCAGCACAGACGCAAATTTTTCACGCATCTCTTCGTCAAAGTCCGCAAGCACAAAGCTTACTCCTTTCCGGGTTTGATTAATTTAAAAACCGCTTATTATTTTATATTCGTTCTTTAATACGCGACGCTTTACCTATTAGATCGCGCAGGTAATAAAGCTTTGCTCTTCTTACGCGCCCTTTTCTCACTACTTCAATCTTACTAATTCTTGGGGAATGAAGAGGAAATATTCGTTCAACTCCTACTCCATAAGAAGTTTTACGAACCGTGAAATTCTCGCTCAGGCCGCCGCCGCGTTTTGCTATAACATCGCCTTCAAAAACCTGAATACGCTCATTTTCGCCTTCGACAACCTTAAGATGCACCTTTAATTTGTCGCCGGGTTTAAACGCCGGGATATGTTCCTTTTTATGAGATGCTTCTGCCTTATTTATTATGTGGTCCATTGCTTTGCTCCTTTATTCGTAGTGCGTACTGTGTAGTGCGTACTGCGTATTTAAATATATATTATTTTCTTTCTAACAAATCCGGCCTTTTCTTTCTGGTATTTCCCATAGCTTGTTCTCTTCTCCACGCTTCAATCTGCTTATGATCCCCGGAAGTCAGCGCCTTAGGAACTTTCATATTTTTAAAAATTTCAGGCCGCGTGTAGTGCGGGTAATCCAGCATGTTTTCATAAAAAGAATCTTTTTCAAAAGATTCCTTGTTTCCTAAAACGCCCGGAAGAAGCCTGACAACAGCCTCGGTAACAGCCATGGCCGGAATTTCACCGCCGCTCAGCACATAATCTCCGATTGAAATCTCATCATCAATCATGCTCTTTACTCTCTCATCAACACCCTCGTATCTG
>JBDRED010000005.1:0-91194 GCA_043820025.1 Elusimicrobiota bacterium | reverse complement strand
ATCTTCGCCAAATTGATATCTATCGAAGATTCCTGCTTTCGCAGGAATGACAAATGAGGACGCAGAAATTACTGCGGACGCTTCTTCTTCCAGCCTGGCCAGATAAATATTTTTATCATACTTTTTTGTAATATTTGGATTTATAACAGCGTAAGATATTCCCCTGCTTCTAAGAATCTGCGTAACACCTTTAATGTGAAACCCGCCAAGAACCATGATAGAGATATTTTTGTTTATGTCATTATGAGGCGAGCTATTGCGGGACGACAATGTAATCTCTCTGGCATTTTCATGCCGAACATTTATGTCGCTACGAACTTGATCCGGGGTCTTCGTTAAATATTCATTTTTTGTAGATCTTGAACCGCCTTTGACCGGGCAGTCAAATTCAGGATAACAGGGTTGTTGTTTTAATAAATTACCAACCATCACCTCATTTCTTTTCTCCGCAAGATTATAAAAGTCCTGCATATTTGTCACAGCTCTATCAATAATATCCTTATATTCTGCAAATGTATTATTAACGCTAAGCTTTCCTATCATAATATCCGCAAATTCGTAAAATCTTTTCTTGCCTTTCTGCCAGTTCTCATAATCATAAACAGAAACATTATTACTAAGAAGCTTATTCAATAAATCTAAATACCTATCACAATAAAGAATCCTCTGCCCGTCATTACGCCCCTTAAGCATACTTTTCTTAATAATATATTCCAGTTCATTCATCTCTTGTATTAAGAGAATAGGATTGTTTCTAAATCCCTTATCAAAGCTCATTAGATTCTGATATAGATTTTCTAACGATACACCCAAATCCGGCGCTGTCTTTTTCAAATATTGAATCTGTTCCGCTAAATTATACTTCGAATAATTTTTTTCAAATTCCCTTAAATCAGACGGATAAACTATATCTTTACCCCGATCTATCTGTCTCCTGAGCTTATTTAGGACACCTTCTAATCCGTTCTGATAAAATAATGAGTCATAGAGCTGTTTTAAATTTTTATTATAAAGCTCCTCATCCTCAAGCCCTATAATATTTATGCAGTTCGGATTTCTTATCGCAAATAGCGCAGGGCCCGTAAGCTCTCCTCTATCCAAAAAATAATTAACCACCTCATCTTTAATATTTTTATCCGGGATACCGGCAAGAAGAGACAAATCAACATTCCCTGATTCGCCCTCAAGACCCATTACACTTAATCTCTCGCCATAAGCAGTTTTAAGCAGGTTAATAATCTGTGAAATCTTATTCTGCGCTTCTTTGTGGCAGTGCAGATTTTGAATACAGAATACAAAAGGGCCGGCGCCGCTGTTATATACCTCTTGGATATTTCCAAGCTCAGGCGCCAGGCTTATTTGATTTGAATAGGATTCAACCGCGGCCTGCATGTTTGCATAACTAAAGTTTTGGAATGTAACTGTTAGAAATATAAAGGCGGCCAATATTCGCGCTTTTGTTTGAATTTTTTTAAGAATTTTCATTCTTCCTCCTCCTGACAGGTTAAAAAATAATACTGTCGACTTTCTTAATACTCAACAAATAAATTATCTTAGAAATTCGGCAACTGTTTCCACATTGCTGGTCTGAGGAAACATATCTATTGATCTTGCGCGTTTCAATTTATATCCTTTTTCCTTTAACAAGCCTGAATCTCTGGCGAGCGTAACCGGATTGCAAGACACATAGATTAATTTGAACGGCTTTAAGCCTGCTATTGCGTCTATCACATTTGGCTTTACTCCGGTTCTTGGAGGATTAACCAGCACAACATCCCATGGCAGATCCTTTATAGTATGTCCTTTTTCTTCGAGAACAGCTTCAACTCTGCCTGTAAAGAATTTTATATTATTAATATCATTTAGTTTCGCGTTATCCCTGGCATTATGCACAGCCTGCTTTATCTCTTCAACTCCCGTAACTTGCGCCACATACTTCGCTATATATAATCCAATACCGCCGGAACCGCAATACAGGTCAAGAACTCTTTCGCCGCCGTCAAACGCGCAAAACTCTAAAACCGTTTTATACAGCTTTTCAGCCTGATAACTGTTCACTTGAAAAAAAGATGCCGGAGATATAAAATATCTCATGTGCCCAATCTCTTCCATTATTCCGCCCAATCCATAAACGTGAGTAGTTTCATTCCCCATTATCACATTTGACTTGCGGGGATTATAGTTATGAAATACTATCTTTATCTCCGGAAAATCCTTTACAAGGATGTTTGTCAGGCCTTTGATTCCTTCGCTGAGTTTTTGACGCGAAACAACGCCAAGCATAACATCATTTTTCTTATTTACTCTCATAAATAAGTGCCTCAATTCTCCTTTATCGTATTTTTCATTATATGGTTTTATATTATACTCTCTCGCGTATTCAAGAAACCTTTTCGCTATTTTTTGCGTAATCTCCGGCTGAATCAGGCAATTAGTTATGCTCACGACCTTATGCGATTTAGGCATGTAAAAACCCGCAAGAACTTTTTCCAACTCATCATAGGCAATCGGCATCTGCACCTTATTTCTGTATCCAAACATTTTATCCGCTTCAATAATGCCCTCCCACTTAAACTCATCCTGCCCGCCAATTTTCAAGAACGCGTTTCGCACCAAATCTTCCTTAACCGCGCATTGCGCCTTTTTTGTCAAATGCATTAAGTTGCAGCCGCCGCAATAAGGCTTTCCATTCTCTAAATAGTTATAGTAATGTTTGCACTCAATTTTAACCCTATCTTCTGACTCTTTAATTATTTCTACAATCTCGCCCCGCGCGAATGTTTTTTTCTCCTCAGTAATTCTAATACGCGCCTTATCGCCAACTGCCGTATATGGAACAAACACAACCATATTATCATGCCTGCCAATACCTTCTCCGCCCTGCGCGATCGCAGTAATTTCTAACTCCAGCAAATCGTTGATTTTTATATTATTCACTTAATTTTTACACTCCTTATTATTTTTGAAATTACCGGAAATAAATATTATTTTATTTCATTATCCAATAATATCAGATTATTTTTTGCTTCGATCAGGTTGGGATCTATTTCCAGCGCTTTAAGATACATCTTTCTTGAGTCATCCTTGCGTCCTATCTTACTATAGAGGAAACCGAGATTGTTAAATGCTATCGGATTTTTATCATCAAACATAATAGACCTTTCCAAAACATTAATACCGCGTTCAAAATATTTTGGCTCGGAAATATAAATATTTCCCAGCGCGTATAATGTTTGGAGAGATCTCGGATTTATATTGTATGATTTCTCAAATTCATTCAACGCTTTTTCATTATCTTTATTTTGAAAATATATAACTCCAAGATTATAATAAATCTCGTCGTATCCCGGATTACTCTTTATAGCCGCCTTATAAGCTTCTTCAGCCTTATCATGCATGCCCAGCCTTACATATGTGTTCCCCAATTCGTAAACATTATTTACTTCATATCTATGAAGCTTATGAGATTTTTCCAAACTGCGCCTCGCAATATGCAAAAGATTAGGAGTAACCATTCTCGGATCGCTCTTCTTCAGTATTTTAAATCCTTTAAAATAATACATATCTGCCATAAAAAATCTAATCTGTATTACGCTTATAATCATTAAAATAATAATTACTAAGATAGACGCTGTCTTTTGAATCGCATTGCATCTATATGCCTTGCTCCGGTCTTTTGCAATGCCCATGTTTAATTCTGACTTTCTTACAGCGCTTCCGGCGAGAAAATAAAATATAAGCATTGGAACGGCAAAGTGCATTGAAACATTCAAAAAATTATCAGTTAAGATTCCGGCAAGGCCGGCTAAAATAGCGATTATTTCAAACCGTTCCTTCTCTCCTCTTACAGAATTCTTAAATCCTTTTAAAACATATTTAACAAAACAAATTAGAAGCCATATAAAAATGCCGAATCCAATAATCCCTGTTTGAGTCAAGAGTTCCAAAACCTCATTATGCGCATTATTTGCATGCGTTCTATATAGAGCAAAGGAAGCGTTCTCTAAGTATTTACTCTGATAAAAAGGATAGAACATTTCGAATAAGCCCCACCCAACGCCGGTTACCGGATGATCCAGATACATATCCTTTGCAGAGCTCCAAATAAGGAACCTCTGATATATTGATTTATTGCTCAAATTTATTGTTATTGTTTCCTGCGCGCGCTGGACAAGAGCCTTTCGCACGGGAGATATTACAGCCATGAAAATAATTAATACTACTACGACAATCCCTATGTTTTTTAAATATTTTGAAATATTCTTTTTAATTTTAATTAAATAGTATGCCATTATTAAAACTGAAATACCTAGTCCCAGCCATGAACTTCGAGTAAGAGTGCAGACAAGCGCAGTAGTCAGAATAATACCTGCAACAGCCCATACAAACTTATAAAACTGGTCTTTTACATAAATGAACTTGTGGATTACAATCGGAATAAGCATTACTAAATAACTCGACAAAAAGTTTGGATTTCCAAATGTAGATACGCACCTGTTATTAAATGGATTTATCGCCTTTGGCCATATAAGCTCTATTCCGCTAAACTGAAAAATACCGTATATTGAAGCAATAACAGCAGCGGCTAATATTGTATTGGTAATTTTATCAATAGTTGATTCTCTTCTGATCGCGTACAAAGGCATAAAAAATGTAAACAATCCTGCCATAGTTAAAAGGGTTATTGCTTTTGCGCCTTCGCTAAAAGCAGCGCTTCGAAATTCTTGAAATCTTACAATTCCCAAAAACCATGTTATAACACAAAACAACCAGAATATCAGATATGCTGTTTCAACTACGGAAAATTTATGATACACAGTAAATTCCCCTCTAACAACGGACATTCCAATAACAATGCCTGCAATAAGAGTAATGCAAACATAAATTATAACAGTCTGAATAACATACGGATTGCGGGTAGTGTCTAATAAGAAAAATAGCGCTGAAAAAAAGAAGAGAAAATATAAAATAAAATTTTTAATACGATTTATTGTATTCATAATTTAGATTCACTATTTAATAGCTGTTATTTACTTTTCTGCGCTATTGATTGAATTTTTTGAATTATACTCTTCGCGTATTCATTATTTGGATCCATCTGAAGAAGCGCCTGCGCTGTTTCATACGCCGCCTTTAGATTATTTAACTCGCTATAAATTACAATCAAATTTCTATAAGCGTTTACAGCCTCTTTAGGATTTATTTCTATTGCCTTCTTATACATTTCTTCAGCATCCTTGATTCTTTTCTGCATATAATATGTATTCCCAAGATTAATATAAGCTTCTACAAATATCGGGTTCTGGTTTATTGCCTCTTTAAAAGTCTCTTCTGCCTCTTTATACATGCCTAGTTTATTATATGCCCATGCCATCTGAAAATAGTTTTGAGGGAATACAGGATCCAGCTTATGATATTTTTTGAAACACTCAATGGCGTTTTCCCATTCTCCGAGTTTCATATAAATTACTCCTGTCTGATAATGAACCTGCACATAATTCGGAGCCAGCCGCTTAACATCATCATATTTTGCCAGCGCGCGCTCAGCGTCAGTCCGGGGAATCTTTGTATTTCCATCCCATAGAGGATTATATACCGGTTCCATGTTCCAGCGGTCATTAAAAACATTCCCCAAAAAATAATGCGTCATTATATAGCCCGGATTATTCTTAATAACTTCATTATACTCGTCAATAGCTCGATTCCATATTTTTGCCTTTGAATAAGCAATACCCCTATTATGATGATAATCAGCTATAAAAAATCGCGCGAAATATATGCATGCATAAACACAAACGCCTAGTATAATAATTATGGAAATTAATTTTTTCCAATTAAATTGGTATTTCGCATTTTCTTTAACTTCTTCAACATGCAGTCTTTGTATTGATCTGATTATTGCAATAATCAACCCTAATAGCACCCAAAAAAAGAAACCGCTGGATACAAAACGCATATTAACGCACATTAAATTATGCACCAAAAGGCCTGTTAAGCCGGCAGTAACACCGACTAAATAATGCTGCAGCGAGAGTTGTTTTTTCTGAAGAGTCGTCATATCTTTTCTAAAAAGAGCCTGCAGAGATTTCGATAAATAACTGGTTTTGTAAATAGCAGTCCAATAAAAAACCAAGAGCATCCATAAAAATATTCCAAAACCTATAATCCCCTCGTCATACCAAATCTCAATAAACTCATTTTCCGGATGATCGGTCTCAGTATTATGTTTGCCTTCAATATGAAATATCTCAGGCATTCTGTATGACGGATACACTATCTTAAATGTGCCTATGCCTGTGCCTAAAATATTTGACTGAAGAGGCGTAACGAATTCAGGATGCCTGATCATTTCCCAGGTTGACATCCATGTAAAGACCCTAAACCTGACAGAATTCACTCTTTTTGTAATAAAGTAAAAAACGCCTAAGGACGCAATAATTATTGTGCCTATTACGAACATAATGAGCAGTTTTTTAATATTTTTTTTATTGGCATGCGAGAGGTATCTTATAGTTAAAAACGCGAACATTATTATGCCGGCAGTCAAACCTATCCAGCTCGCCTTACTCTGAGACTGCATAACATTAAGCGCGCAGATAATAAAGAGCACGCCATAAGAATATTTTTTAGTTAAGAGCATGTAGGTTAATAATATCGGGCATACCCATACAAGAAATGCCGAAAAAAAGTTTGGGTTTCCAAATGTTGAAAATATTCTGTTGCCAAACGCGCCCTTCCATAAAAACGGGTCTAGGCCAAACCACTGAATTATTCCATATAATGACGACACAAAGGCCGCAAGTATAATCCATCTTAAAAACAACTCTATTTGATCCTTGTTAGTAAATTCAGAAATAATAATTGTAAATGTTAAAATATATAAGAGCCTTCTTAAAAGTTCTTCTAACGATGTGTCTTTAAACGGAGAAATCATGTATGAAACTATGCCTGAAATAAGAAAAAGCAAAACCGGCAATAAAGTTTTCTCATATCCTCTAACAGATTCTAAAAGATTATTATTTTCTATCCTGCTTATAAGCCACAAAGAAAATAAGACCGGAACGCCCACCTGCACTAATGAAATCTTTACCTGACAAGAATCATACGTCCTAAGATAAAACGCGATAGCAAGTAAAAATGAAAACAACGGCAGAGCATAAATAATAAATTTCCTTAAAAACTCGCCGATTGGGCTTTTAAGAGAATCTTGATTTCTAATTTCCATATTTATTTCCTTTGTAAACTGTTAAGGATATTATCGAGCGGCGCCTCTTCCTGCTCGCCCGATTCCATGTATTTCACAGTTATCATTTTTTCCTGAATTTCTTTATCTCCAATAATTAAAACAATCTTTGCTCCTAAACTATTCGCGTACTTCATCTGCGCCTTTAGGCTTCGGAATGTATAGTCATACTCAACAATAAAATCTCTTTCCTTAATATCATTAATTAAATCAATATTTAGAAGAAATTTTTCCTTGTCAGTAAACAAGCAGTAAATTAAACTCTTCGCATATCCTTTACCATCGTCTGTATTCTTTAAAAGTTCGGCTACTCTTTCTTCGCCTATAGCAAATCCGACTGCCGGAGTTTTTGGACCGCCAAGCTCCTCAACTAAATTATCATACCTGCCACCGGCTACTATAGCGTCCTGACTTCCCAATAAATCTGTCTTAACCTCGAAAACAATTCCTGTATAATAATCCAATCCCCTGACAAGCGCGTCATTTTCAATAAACGCCACATTAAATTTATTCAGGTACTGTTTATATTCATTATACTTCGTTCCACACGCATCACATAAACTATTGCTTATTCTTGGAGCTTCATTTAAAATATTTTTGCATGCGTCGATTTTACAATCAAATATACGCAGAATATTTTTATCCAATCGTTCCTGACATGTTGCGCACAATTTTTCCTTTTTATCTCTTAAATAAATTTCTAACTGCTCGGTAAATTTTGGCCTGCAGGCTTCGCAGCCGACACTATTAATATGCAGTTTAAAATCTTTAACTCCTGTTTTTTTTAAAATTCCTACAGCAAGCGCAGTAACATCAGCGTCTACGAGAGGATCATCCACTCCAAACACCTCAGCGCCAATCTGATAAAACTGGCGATAGCGGCCTTTTTGAGGACGTTCATACCTAAACATAGGCCCTGCATAAAATATTTTTTTTGCTCCGCCGCCCTGCAGTATGCTGTGTTCTATAGCGGCGCGCACAACAGGCGCTGTGCCTTCGGGCCTTAACGCTAAAAGCCTGTCTCCCCTGTCTTTAAAAACATACATTTCCTTTGTAACTATATCAGCCGTATCTCCAAGAGTTCTTGTAAATAGCTCATTTTGCTCAAATATTGGAGTCCTCAGCTCCTTATATCCATTCTTAAGAAAAAGTTCCTGCGCAGTAGTTTCAATATATAAAAATATCTTTGCTTCCTCGTTAAAAATATCGCGCGTTCCGCGCACAGCCTGAAATTTCATATCCACCTCTTTTATAGAATTGGGCGCCGGGAATAGAAAATTAATGCTCTATTCTCAATTCTATACATCTATTGTATAAAGCTTTCTAGTTTTTCTTTATCTTTAATAATAATATAATTCGACTTCATATCAATGCATCCGATATGAATAAGATTACGCGCGACTCTGCTTACAACTTCCCGCGCTGTTCCAACCATCTCAGCAAGATCCTTTTTTGTTAATTTCAGATTTATTTTTATAGAACTGCCCTGCTTTCTGCCATATTTCTCAGCTAAATACAAGATAGTGGTAGCCATCCTGCCCACAATATTTTGAAACGACAGAATTTCAATTTCTTCATTTGCCCTTCGCAATCGTTCGCAAAGCGTTTCAATTATCCTGCCGGTCAATGCCGAATTATTTTTAAGCGTTTTTGTAAAGCTTGAGCGCGTAATAAGCAAAAGCTCTACGTCCTGCATAGCATAAGCTGAAGCTGACCTCGCCTCTTTATCAATAAGAGACATCTCTCCAAAAAAATCGCCTTTTTTTAGTATTGCTAATGTTTTGATCTTTCCATACGCTTTCTTATTGATCTTAACCAGTCCTTTTAACACTATAAATAAAGCGTCGCCTTTATCTCCCTCGGAAAGTATGCGTTCTCCTTTCCTGTAATTTTGCGATTTTGCTATAGATTTCACAAGCTCAAAATCTTTTCGGCCAAGATTACTGAACAATGGAATCTTTCTAAGATAGGGTATTGGCATTACTACTCCTGCAATCTTGATTCGATATCTTAAAACGGTCAAACACGGGCCCTGCTTTTAGGTATTGTCGCTATAGCTATTTTTTTTACGCCGCTCTGTTTAACAATATCTATCACATCAACAACCACACCATATTCAATGCTCTTATCAGCTTTTATTATTACTGAATTATTCTGATTTTCTCTTGTGTAAGAAGGAAGTTCTGTTAAAAGTTTATTTATATTCACTTCTTTATCATTAATGTAGATTTTTTGATTTTTATCAATACTTATTATAACCTTATTTTCAATATCCGTCTCAGTTGTTACTGCTTTTGGGACATTGATCTTTATCCCGGGCAAAGCTAAAAATGATGAGGACAACATAAAAAATATTAAAAGCAAAAAAACCACATCAGTCATAGGAGTAGAATCTAGCTGTAATATATTTCTATTTAGCCTTGACCTTACTCTTTTTAATCGTCTATCAATATTCATTTTTTATAAAACACACCCTTAATAAAATCAATCGAAGTCATTTCCATAAACGTAATATAATTATTTACCCTGTAATTAAAATAGTGAAAGCCCACAAGCGTAGGTATAGCAATCATAAGCCCTGTGGCGGTTGTGATCAATGCCTCAGCTATTCCGGTAGCGACTATTGTTGGCGATGAAACGCCATTTGCCGCAATCGCGTTGAAAGCGCGTATCATTCCAATAACTGTGCCTGAAAAACCTGTGAGTGTGGCAACGCCTGCCACAACTGAAAGAATCGGCAAATATTTCTCCAGCTGATTTAACACAACCAACGATTGTTCTTCAAACGCTTCCTCAACAGATTCTCTTCCTTTTGGAACAGCCTCTAGGCCGGCAGATAGAAAATCGCCTAATGGAGTGTTCTTTGTTTTTGACACAACAATCGCGTCATCAAATTTCTTTTCTCCGGCTAATTTAACTATGCTGTGAGCAAATTTAATATTATTATCTCTAATTGAAACAAATAAAATAATTTTATTTATAATCACAGTTAAAGATAGTATTGAACATAAAAAAAGCGGATACATCATAATACCGCCCTTTACAAAATATTCAAAAATTGTCACATTCATTCCCCCCCCCAAAAAATTTCTCTATAGAAATTTTTAATGAAATTCCGTATTATTATTCCTCAGATGCTGACCAGCTCGGAGTAAAAACACTGCCCTTTAAATTGGCAATCTTTCTTTGATTTGAACCATCAGCGTCCATAATAAACAGTTCTTTATTGCCAAATCTCGTAGATGTAAAACACAGCTTATTGCCATCCGGCGACCAGCATGGATTTTCATTATTTCCATCGCTCGATGTAAGCTGATAAATATTTTTTGTTAAAATATCAATTACAAATATATCCCATTTAATATCCTTTCGTGACGCAAATACAATTTTATCACCCATAGGCGACCATTGAGGAGAATCCTTAAAAGTATTATCTGATGTTAAAGGCTTTGCTATTCCTCCATTACTATCAATGCTGTATATCTGCGTAACCCCGGTCCTTTCAGAAACAAACGCAAGTTCCTTGCCATTTGCAGACCATGAAGGCGAGGTATCTATGCCTCTAGCCCTTGTTAAACGTCTGACAAACTTCCCTGTCTTATCAATAATACATATCTCCGGATCACCATCAATTGTGCGCGTCAACGCGATATATTCTCCATCCGGAGAATAAACAGCAGGACTGTTCAAACCCTGTTCTGCGGATAAGACTGTATGCATCTTGTTATTCAAGCTATAGTGAAACAAATCCGGATTATTATGTTTATAACAAGTATAAATTATCTCTTTTCCGCCGGGACTCCACCTTGGAAGTATACTTATAGAGCGGTGATTAGTTAGACTAACAGCATTCTCTCCGTCATAATCAACCATCCATATCTCTTTATTGCCTGTAGCGTTTGACGTATACGCTATTCTGGTTGTGTAAAGCCCGGGTGTACCGGTAAAAATAAAGACCAGATAATCGGCAACTTTATGCATAGTTCTATCCCAATTGTCATTTTCTACCGGCCATTCCTTTTCAAAAACCTGTTTCTTGCTGACAACATCATAAAGCATAGCTGTAAAACCGGCCTTATTGATCGAGTTAACTTCGCAGACAAGCACAAAATCCAAATTATTTTTCGCCCATGTTTTATAATCAACGCCTGTTTCAAGTTTAGTTAAAACCTGCGCTTCTTCTACTCGAAAAAGGCCTGTTCCGCGCACATCCTTTTTTAACAGTTCTTGATATCCCTTAACCTTCTCTTTTGAAAAATTCTGTTTCTGATTTATTAAAGTAAATTCAGGTATCCATATAAAAAGCCTTCTCCCTCCCTTTTTTGTTATATTAAGATACACATCCGTTCCATTAACAAACTGTATACAAAAAGTTAGAGTAAGAATTAAGAGAAACCACTTTTTAGTTCTTAAAATCAAATCCAAAATACACCCCCAAATAACTTTCTGAATACTCTTGCGGCAATGGAGGGAAAGGAGCTCCTAACTGCACTGCGCGCATTGCCGTATAATCAAACTGCTCATCCCCTGACCTCTCACTAAAGCGCGTATCTTCAATAGAGCCATCCCGCAATATCTTAAAAAAAATTATGACCTTTTTATCCTCGGTTTGCGTAGATCCTATATCCCAATTAGAACTTATCTTCGACTGAATCAGGCGCAGATAATATGTATAAGGAAAATCTCCTGCTACAGTCGGCGTAAATACCGTCTTATTATTTACCTTATTTAAATTCCGGACTCTCTGCCTGACAGATGTTTCAGTTTTTTTAATTTCAGGAAGTTTATTTTCAATATACCTTTTTTGAGGCGCAATATTTTCTTTAGGTTTTTCTTCGTTCTTTACAGATATTGCATCTTCATTTTTCTTAACTATCTCTTTAATCTTTGGCTGTTCCTTAACAACTACATCTTCCTTAACAATCACCTCTTCCTTCTCTTCTTGCGCAGGCTCGAGGTGAATCATCTCGATTGGAATACTGACATAAATCTTTTTATGCGGCGACACAATAACAAAAACGGCGATAATCAAGCCTAAAAAATGGATCAAAACAGAGGCCGCAAACGAGTATTTAAAATCAAAATATATAAAATCTTTCCTAATCATTTAAAACAACCGTATCCATCTCTTCCTTAGCATATTTTGCGTCTTCAGTGTCAGGAAATTTATTTATTATTAATTCCAGAACCTTTTTCGCATATATATGTTCGCCCAGCGCTTTTAAGCATATCGCCTTTTTCAACAATGCTCTTGGCGCTAACTCATTAGTTGAATAAAGATTTAAGAAAATATCGTATTTCTGAATAGCATCCTGCCATTTTTCCTGCATATATAATGAGTCCGCAAGGCCATATTGCGCATAAACAGCGAATTCCGTATTAGGATAATCCTGCAGAAACTTTTTAAAACCAGACTCTGCTACATCATATCTGCCTTTATCAAAATCTTCCCTCGCAGTCTCATAAATCTCCTCCGGCAACGCGCTTCTTAACGGCATAGTCGATACCCAAAGTTTATAAAGCCTGTCTTCAACACCCTGCAAACGCTGAGTCAGTTCCTTCAAAGTATCCTGCTTAAATGATATTTTATTGAACTGGTTATTAACGCTGTCATTACTCTCGTCAACCTTTCCGCCAATCTGCATAAGATATGTAGTCTGCTGTTCAATATCTGTTATCATATCTGCCTGGTTTTTCTTGATCTGCGCCAGTTCTTGATGCAGAGATCTTAATTCAAGCCTGATATTAATAGCGTCCTGTCTTGTAGCAAAACAGCCTGACAGAAACATTGACACAAAAATTAAAAATAATAAATATTTAATTTTTCTCATTATTTCTTTATTACCTCTTGATTAGCAATCCTTGAACAAACAAATTCAACTCTTCTGTTCTTTACCCACACACTCTCGCCAAAACCGCTAAGCGCCGGTTTTTCTTCGCCATAACTAATAGTAGCTATGCGGTCAGCCTCAATACCCAGGTATATCAAATAATTTCTTACCGCAGTAGCGCGTTTTTGTCCAAGAGCGAGGTTATACTCCGTAGTGCCTCTCTCATCCGTGTGGCCTTCAACTAAAACCACGCCCTTATTATTTTCCTTTAACCAATCCGCATTATTTCCCAAAATATTTCTCGCAGAGTCAGACAGACTTGCCTGGTCATACTCAAAATATATAGTGTTAAGACTATTTGTCGCATCAAAATCTGTATCGCGAATTGATGGTTCTGAAAGATTACCCGAGTCTTTTATATCATTTACGACATCCAGCTCGTCCTTGATTGGCGACTTAGAACATCCAAATAAAAAAATACTTACCAGCATAGCGAATAATACATGTTTAAAATGTATCATATTCTATTCCTCCTTAGAAGATAGAGATTATCTTAAATTTGAGAATTCCTGCTGGAATAACAATCTCCACCTCTTCTCCTTGTTTGTGGCCAAGCAACCCCTGCGCTACCGGCGAACTTATAGAAATTTTTCCTGAACCAAAATCAGCTTCAGAAGCGTCAACCAGGGTATATGTTAGTTTTGTTTTATCATTCAGATTCTCCAACTCAACACTTGACCCAACAACAACTTCTTTAGAATCGCCTTTGCCAATTTTAATAATTTCCACCAAGCTTAATTTTTCCTGGAGCATGTGAATTCTATACTCATTTCTCGCCTGTTTCTCCTTTGCCGCGTCATACTCAGCGTTTTCCGAAAGGTCTCCTTGTTCGCGCGCTTCCTTTATTTGCTGAGCGATTTGCCTCCGCTCAACTTTCTTAAGATGGTCTAATTCATCTTTTAATTTTTTATATCCTTCATGAGTTAAATACACCTTATCTGACATTTTCTTTTCCCCCTAAAATGTATGCGTTTTATGTATTATTATACAACTCTATTCCTGCAAGTCAAGCATGGAAAATATGCAAAATTGAATTCAGAATACAGAATCAAAAAACTGAAAAAAGGGACAGTCCCGCTTTGAGGGGCTGTCCCTTGTATTAATATTATTTACGATCTGCGCGCAACGCTTTACGATTATGGCGCAACTGTAAGTATTTTACGCGCTTGTTTTGGATACTTTGCTATAAACTTGAGCTCATCTTCAACTAATGGTTTTTGAGTATGGACATTCGCGTATCTAACGAGGTCTAATATTTCATTAGCTTCCTCTTCATCTTTAAACTTAATTTCCATCTTACCATATACATTTCTAAAGCCCTTTATACCGCCATACTCGCCAGTGGTTATCATACGCCCGGTTTCAATAATCTCCGCGTCTCCGCGTCCAAGCTCTTCATAGTCGTATAACTCATAATTTCTACGATCCTTTAACGCCCCATCAGCATGTATACCTGATTCATGCGCAAATGCGTTTGCGCCAACGCCCGGCTGATTAATCGGAATCGGAACTCCAAACGCGTAAGAAGCGTACTTTGCTATCTTCCACGCTTTTTTAAGATTAATTTTTTTGTCTAACTGGTATTGTTCCGAGAAACCGCTTGATTTTAACACAGCAAGAATAACAGACACAAGATCAGCATTACCGGCGCGCTCTCCCATTCCATTTATAGTCGTATTAATGTACGCGTCTACTCCTGAATCCAAAGCGGCTTGAGCGCCGCATATACTGGTAGCAACTACCATGCCTAAATCATTATGGCAATGCAGTTCAACCGGAATACTTACTCTATCAAGAATATATTTTATACGAGCATAAATAGAGAAAGGACTGTCATAACCCAGTGTGTCACAATACCTAAACCTGTCAGCGCCGGCATCCTTTGCGGCTTTGACAAATTCCACTAAGTAATCCAAATCACTGCGTGACGCGTCTTCAGCATTAACCCCTATGCCTTTTATTCCTAATTCTCTAGATTTTTTAACAGCTTTCTGCATCTGAGAAATAACCATACTTCTATCAATTTTACCCTTAAATTTATGCGTAATCATCTGATCAGAAGTTGATATCGAAAGATTTATATATTTTAATTCAGGCACCAGCAGTTTAGCCGCAACAACATCTGACTCTATAGCCCTTATCCAGCCGCTAAGCCTCATACCCTTAAAAAATCCTTTTTTCCCCAGCTCAAGATTCGCCCTCAAATAATTAGTCTCATGCTTTGTCAACGGGAAACCAAATTCTGACTGAAAAACTCCCATCTCAGCCAAGTATTTATTAACAAGTGTTTTTTCAAGCTTTGCCAATCCTAAACATGCGGTCTGTACGCCATCCCTGTTTGTAACATCAATAATATATATTTTGTTTTTTGACATAATCAACCTCCTACGTTTAAAAATAACACTTTTATTTTAACTTCAAAATAAATTTTTTAAATCTTTCTATTCCGGTTTTAATATTATCTAAACTTAGAGCGTATGAAAGACGAACGGCATTGTTTTCGCCAAAATCCTCGCCAGGCACAACCGCAACCATTTCTTCTTCTAATAACGCCTCGCAAAATTCCAATGATCCGCTGATTCTTTTGCCATTAATAGTCTTGCCTATATGCGCGCTTATATCCGGAAAAACGTAAAACGCGCCTTGCGGCATATTGCATTTAACTCCATCAATTTCATTTAGAGCATTAACTATATAATCGCGTCTTTCTTTAAAATGCCTAACCATCTCTTTTACTGCATCCTTATTCCCTGTTAAAGCGCTAATCGCAGCCTTCTGCGCTATAGAATTCGCGTTTGACGTTGTATGACTTTGAAATCTATCCATAGCGTCAATTATTTCCTTTTCCGCTGCAGCGTAACCTATACGCCAGCCGGTCATAGAATACGACTTTGATACGCCATTTATTACTATAGTTTTCTTTTTTATTTCCTCGCCCAATGAAGCAATGCTGATATGTTCAGTGTCATAGATTATTTCTTCATATATCTCGTCGGAAATAACGAATATATCGTTTGCCACAGCTATTTCAGCTATACCTGAAAGTTCGCTCTTCGAGCACACTGCGCCTGTTGGATTACATGGGCTGTTTATTATAATTGCTTTTGTTTTTTTTGTTATTGCGTCCTTTATTCTCTTTAAAGGAGCCTTGAACCCATCATTCATGTTAGAATACACAATAACAGGTTTTGCTCCGGTAAATGATATCTGTTCGTAATATGTCACCCAATATGGCGCTATTATTATAACCTCATCGCCTTCATTGCATATAGCGCAAATAGCGTTAAAAAGAGACTGTTTAGCCCCATTTGAAACAATTATTTGATTTGGTTTATATTTTAAACCATTATCACGCTCAAATTTCTCGCATATAGCATTTTTAAGATCAGGCATACCTGCATTTGGAGTGTATTTTGTATATCCGTTATCTATTGCCTTTTTTGCCGCATCCTTAATATAATCCGGAGTGTCAAAATCAGGTTCTCCGGCGCCAAATCCAATAACAGGCTCGCCTTTTTCTTTCATCATCTTTGCTTTAGCAGAAATCGCGAGTGTTATTGACGCGCTTATTTTCTCTACTCTTTTAGACAACTTCATGTAGGTATAGTCCTCCTGTATCATATTTCCCTGGTTTTAAAAAAAAGATTATCGTTTAGAGAATTGGAATCGTTTGCGAGCCTTAGGACGTCCGGGTTTCTTTCTCTCAACCATTCTTGAATCTCGAGTAAGTAACCCTTGTTTTTTTAGAATTGTTTTATTTGCTTCGTCTAAACCTGCTAATGCTCTTGCTATGCCATGTCTTATTGCTCCGGCCTGGCCTGTTGTGCCGCCGCCTTGAACATTTATTCTTACATCATATTTCGTTAATGTTTTGGTTAATTCTAAAGGCAGTAAAATTTCATTTTTAATTTGCGACAAGCCGCCGAAATAGTTTTCTATAGTCTTTCTATTAACTAAAATAGATCCATTACCGGGTATTAATTTAACCCTTGCTACTGAACTCTTTCTTCTTCCTGTTGCCCAAAATTCTGTCATAGTATGCGCCATAATTACTTCCTCTCTAATTAGTTGGAATATTTAATTCTTTTGGCTGTTGAGCTGAATGCGGATGCTCAACACCTTTATAAACATGCAGTTTCTTCATAAACACAGCACGCAGTTTGTTTTTTGGAAGCATACCGCGAACTGCCAAGAGTATTGCCTGTTCAGGCTTTTCTTTCATAAGTATATCATAACGAGTTAGAGTATCTCCGCCCGGGTAACCGGAATGCCTAAACGCGAATTTTTGTTTAAGCTTATTACCTGTTAAACGAACCTTTTCAGCGTTTATTATAACTACATTGTCGCCGGTATCAACATGCGGCGTGTAAATAGGCTTAGTCTTGCCTCGAAGTATATTTGCAACCTTAACCGCAAGCCTTCCAAGCACTCTATCCTTTGCGTCAATTACAAACCATTCTTGTTTTAAATCTTCTTTCTTCGCTGTATATGTCTTCATTGTCTTTTACCTGCCCTATATATTATGTATAATTCTAATGAGATTCGTTAAATATATCAATTTGAAATTTTATTGTCAAGAAAATATTTGTCGGTATAGTAATTACCGAACTGAGGGACAGACCCCAAATTCGGTTACTCCCGAGTAACCGAATTTGGGGTCTGTCCCTCAGTTCGGTAATTTGCGGATTATATCCTCAACTGTGTCTGCAGTAGTAATTCCTTTAATATCCCATGTTTTAAAGCCAATTATTGGTTTTTCTAGCGCTAAACCCATACCTATCTCTGAGAGCGTGCCATAACTTCCTTCAAAAGCTATAAGTATATCAGCTGACCTCACAATTATAGCATTCCTTGCTAAACTCATAGCTGTAACTATTGGAATATCTATGTATGGATTCATCTCTCTTTTATCTTCGTGCATTAATATGCCTATAGTTGTGCCATTCTTGCTCTTACACCCCCTGCATGCCTCTTCCATTACGCCCGAATATCCGCCGCACATAAGATAGTGCCCTGACTCAGCTATATGCGCTCCGATTTTAAACGCTGCCTTTTTTGTATCATCACTGCAAACTCTTCCGCCAATAACGCCAATTATCATAAACCCTCTTTATTGTTTGATATTTTCTAAAGCTTCTTTGATTATTTTTTTGAATTCTTTTATTATTTCCTCTGATTTAATTTTTGTTTTTAAACCTGCCTGAGCCATATCAGGCCTGCCGCCGCCGCCGCCGCCAAACTTGCTCGCAGCATCCATCAATAACGCTTTTGCGTCTAGTTTTTTATTCTTTACTAAATCCGAGGTAATAGAACAGATCAGCTGACTACCGCCTTCATTTTCTAAGATAATAAAAACAATACCTGAGCCAATCTTTCCTTTTAACATATCACAAAGAGACCTAATCTCATTTATCTGCATACCAGAAACAATATGGCTTAATACTTTTACTCCTCCCATATCTTCAGCTTTTTCTATCAATGACGCGCTTTCATATTTCATAATTTTCATTTTTAGCTCTGCCATCTCTTTATCCTGGTCCTTGATTTTTTTAATAAGGCTCTCAGCCTGCGCCGGAATTTCATCTACTGAAGACTTCATTCTCTTTGCTGTTATCTGCAGCAATTCGCGTTGTTTCCTAAGCCATTCGATTGCTCCTCTGCCAGTAACAGCCTCTATGCGCCGCACGCCGCCGGCAATGCCGGACTCTGAAACTATTACGAATAATCCTATCTCTCCCGTTGCTTTTGCGTGCGTGCCTCCGCAAAGCTCCATACTTATTTTTTCATCGCATGAAAGAGAAACAACCCTGACCTTCTCTCCATATTTTTCTCCAAAAAACGCTAACGCGCCTTTTTTCTGCGCGTCATTTATACTCATTTCCTCGCTGTTAACTAAGTAATTAGATTGAATAATTTCATTTACTCCGTCCTCAATTTTCATAATCTCCTCGGACGGGATCGCTTTTGGGTGCGTAAAATCAAATCTAAAACCGCCGGAAGAAACCAAAGATCCCTGCTGCGCAACATGCGGCCCTAATATCTTTCTAAGAACAGCCTGCAAGAGATGAGTGGCAGTATGATTTCTTCTTATATCTTCTCTATTCTTAATATTGATCTTTGCTATAACCGAATCCCCTACTGCGAGCTCTCCCTCAACCAAACTTCCATAATGAACAATTATTCCCGGAGCCGGTTTTTTTGTGTCAGTCACCTCAAACCTGGCATTATTTTTAGAAATAATTATTCCAACATCGCAGCTCTGGCCTCCGGACTCAGGGTAAAAAGGAGTGACAGAAAGAATCAAGGCTGTATCTTCATCGCCCTTTTTAATATTATTAACCTCTTTGTCCTTTTGTATAATATCAACAATTTCAGAATTACATTCTTCCTTATCATAGCCTGCAAAAATCACTTCCCTTACCTTATTCTGAAGCGAGGATATTAACTTATCATCTTCCCCCCAGCCCTCAACATTTTTTCGCGAATGTTTTTTCTGTTCTTCCATTGCTTTATAAAACCCTTTCTCGTCTATATCATAGCCTTCGTCTCTTGCTATGTCTCTCGCAAAATCTAAAGGCAAACCATAAGTGTCAAAAAGCTTAAATAATTCATTGCCGGGAAATATTTTATCCTTTGAATATTTCGCTTTAAGCTCATCTATCAGCTTTATTCCGGTTTCTAATGTCTCTTTAAATTTGCTTTCTTCTGATTTTAATATTTCCTCAATATAAGCGCCTTTTTCACTAATATAAGGATACGCTCCTCTCATCTCGTCAATAACCTTATGAGCCGCCTCATGGAAAAAATTATTCAATCCGATAATATGCCCCTGACGAACAGCGCGCCTTATAAGCCGCTTTAACACATAACCTCTTCCTTCATTGGACGGAGTTACTCCATCAGCTAACAAAAATGTCGCTGTTCGAGCATGATCGCTTATTATTCTAAAAGCTGTCTCGTTAACCTTAAATGAAGCGTTCTGTTTTTTTCCAAGTTCTTCAATCCGCTTATAAATATTTCTAAATACATCAGTCTCATACGGCGAATGAACGCCCTGGACAACGCTTGCTAATCTCTCAAGTCCCATTCCTGTATCAATGTTTTTGCCGGGCAAAGGCTTTAAAGAACCGTCTTTTTGTTTATCAAACTCTGTAAAAACCAGATTCCAAACCTCAAGATACCTATCACAATCACACCCGGGCTTGCAATCCTTTTTGCCGCAGCCCATTTCCTTGCCCATATCAAAAAGAATTTCAGAGCATGGCCCGCACGGCCCTGTATCGCCAATAGCCCAAAAATTCGTATCCTCGCCAAGCTTATATATTCTTTTAGAATCAATTAGCTTTTCCCAAAGATTAAATGACTCATCATCGTCTTTAAAAACTGTAACATAAAGTTTTTCTTTTGGAAGTTTTAAAACATCTATGAAAAACTCCCATGCCCAATTTATCGCGTCTTCTTTAAAATAATCGCCAAATGAAAAGTTGCCCATCATTTCAAAAAATGTCAAATGCCTGGATGTGTGCCCGATATTATCAATATCTGTTGTGCGCACGCATTTTTGTATAGACACAGCTCTCGTATATTCCGCCTTTACCTTGCCTAAAAAAAGGTCTTTAAACGGCACCATGCCGGCGCTTGTAAAAAGAAGCGACGGATCATTTGAGGGAATAAGAGAAGCGCTTTGCTTAACAGTATGCCCCTTGCTTTCAAAGAATTTTAAATACTTGTTTCTAATCTCGCCGGTTATCATAATTTTTCTCCTAAAACTCATTAGATCTTTCCCAAAATTGTTTCTTCTATTCTACTTAATATTTTTTCTTTTTCAATCGTATAAATTCAGAAGTCATTGCGCAAGTGAGACATATTTTGATTTTTACGACACAGGTGTCGTCCTAAAATCAAAATATATCTCCTTTGCGCTATAACAAAGATGCTGAATTAAACCTGTCCTCGGCCTGATCGGGTATTCAGTATGACAATTAGAATAGAATTCAAAAGAAACAATAATAACTCTTAGCATTTTATAAATTAAACAATATTTTCTCGATCTCATCCTTTGAGATCCTTCTTGGCATATTCTTAAGTGTTTCTTTGCGCGAACAAATATGTTTAATAACATTTTCTTTCTGATTATCATTCATCTCTACCTGAAACGATTCAAAGGAATAAGGAAGAGACAACGCCTTATATAATTTTTTCAGTTTTTTTATCTCGCTATTTTTATTTTCCAGCTTTAACTGCAGGATATTACCATATCCTACCATCTCACCGTGCAGAAACCGCCTCATAGCAGGAACGCGCGTAAAGCCGTTATTTACAGCGTGCGCTGCGCATGCCCTGCAGCCTTCTCCTCCAAAACCGCCGACAACGCCGGCTAAAAGTATATTAATGCGGACAATTTCTTTAAACGCCTCTGAACATCTGCCGCTGCCTGCATCATTATACGCGCCTTTGCCTATTGTGAAGATAGTATTATGTATTCTTTCAGCTATCTGTAATGCGATATTAACAAACAAATCTTTGGAAACGGCTCCGGTAAATGCCATTGATTCGTAATATTTTGCCAGAGCATCTGCCATACCCGAAGCAATATATCTCTGCGGAGCATTAATTATTAAATTAAAATCAACTACTACGCAGGCCGGGCTTGCGGGTAATTCAAGATAATATGATGATACGCCGTTTTCTGTATAAAGGGCTGACAATGCGGTTGAAGCTGCGCTCGTTGCCGAGCTTGTTGGTATGGTTAAGCAGGGTTTATTAATATAAAAACTGACGGCTTTTGCAGTATCTAATGCTTTGCCGCCGCCGAAACCAATAATATAATTATATTTTTTATTTTTACATATTTTTACAATTCTATCTATCTCATGCTTTGCGCACTCGCCATTAAAAAATTCTTTTGTCAGCGAAAGTTTTTTTAAAAAAGGATTTATCTCCTTTGTAAACTTTTCAAAGAGCCGCCTTTCGCCTAAGATAATACCGCGGCATCCCCATCTTTTAAGCACAGGTATAGCTTTTGTTATTACATTACTGCCTTCAATATATATTGCCGGGCCGATAGTTTTATACATTGTTTTTCCCTTAAGTATGAATTGCAAGTATTATATAACATTTTTAGGAAAAATTTGAGGAAAATATTATGAGAACAGAATTCAGCGGGGCGGGTATGGCGCTTCGTATTGCTTTTCAAATAAAAAAAGAGGCGGGAGATCTTCCCGCCTCTGGTTCCCAACTGACTGCTTAATTTCGCAGTTTTGGTTGTTGGGTAAATATCCTTCTCCTCAACCTTTCTTCTTTCTCAAACTAACGATTCACTATCAGTAAAACATACAGGTGTGAAGTTTGCATGAAGTTAAATGGAATTTATTGCGAAAAAATAGAACAGACAAAAGAAAAAGGTCTTCCCCTTGATTGACAAACTACTTGATAACTAATAAAATAACTTCATTATGACAACATTAAACGCTATTATTCTCGGCACAATTCAGGGATTCGGAGAGTTTCTGCCTATAAGCTCATCCGGCCATCTTGTTTTAATTCCATGGCTTTTAAAGTTTAAAGACCCCGGCCTTGCTTTTGATGTAATGCTGCATCTAGGCACTACACTATCTCTTATCGCGTATTTTTGGGAAGATTTTTATAATCTAATATTAGGTTTTTTACGCAGTATATTTTTAAGACGAATAAAGGATGACCTTTACGCGCGCCTGGCATGGCTGATTATAATAGCCACAATACCTGCGGGAATAGTGGGCTTTATGATGGACGACATAATTGAAACTACATTTAGAAATCCTTTGTGGATAAGTTTTTTTCTAATATCAATAGCATTATATTTATGGTTTACCGATAAATCAGCTAAAAAAAATAAAGAACTGAGCGCTATGTCTGTTAACATAGCGATCATTATAGGCCTATACCAATGCTTAGCTCTAATACCCGGTGTTTCTCGTTCAGCGATAACGATAATCGCCGCTTTAATCTGCGGATTTAACAGAGAATCATCCGCAAGGTTTTCATTTCTCATATCAATGCCAATTATTTTGGGCGCCGGATTATTAAAAATCCCTGATATTATTAACAATGGACTTGATGTTTACACTCTCGGCAATTTAATTATCGGGTTCAGTATTTCCGCTATTACAGGTTATATTGCCATTAAATTTCTCTTATCATTTGTAAAAAAACACAGTCTTAATATATTTGTATATTACAGAATAATTTTAGGACTATTAATTTTTGCCCTTTATTATCTAAGAAATTCTGTCTAAAGGAGCTTATCATGTTAAGAATTAAAACCCTTTCATCAAAGCTGATTGTTTTTACTATACTTTTAGTATCAATAATAATTATTTATTTCAATTATTTTCGTCTCATACCCGCGCAAAAAAAGTCTTTGTACACAGACCTGTACAACAGAGCCCAAACCGCATCTGACCTCTCAAAACCTCTAATAAACAAAGCTATTGATTTACAAGACGACTTATTATTGCTTTCGCAGATAGAAAGTATTTTAAAATTAGACGAATTGACCACAGCGTATATCGTAGACGGAGCAGGTAAAGTTATTATGCACAATAAAACATCAGAATGGGACAAGGAATATACAGATGAATATACAAAAAAGTCTATTGCTTCCAAAAAAAATATAATACAAAAAACCAATGATCCCAATATTGAAATATTCTCTTCTCCTGTAACTGAGTCATTAACCTTATGTATTGGGCTTACTACCGTTGAAATTAAGCAAAAACTCGCAGGCATAAAACGAAACATGTTTTTTTCATTATTGATCGTGCTGATTATCGCTATCATTTTAATAATTTCATTTATGAAAATACAGATCTCATCAAGATTTAAAAGTTTTGAAAATATGCTGAGATCCTCATTATTAGGCAGAGGCGAGAAAATTGAAATAAAATCCAAGGACGAGTTAGCAGGCCTAGCCGGACACCTAAATGATATTATTGAAAAGTATAATAGAGAAGATCAGGCTATGGAAAAATCCGCGAACGAAATAAATAAAAATATTTCTTTACTGATTCGAGGCTTAATAAATAATTTTACAGAAGGAGCAATAGCTGTCTTTAATTCGGAGAATAAACTTATTGCATTGTCATCTAAATTCAGCCTAGCATTAAACATTGCAGGCGATAGCGTGAATAAACACATTCTGGAAATACCGCAAATAAAACCATTGGCAGACGCTTTTAAGGATGCGTCATCTAAGCCCAACTCTAAAATTACTGCGAATATAGATAATAAAACTATTGAGCTACTAACAGTCTTTAATAATACTAACAAATATATCGGAACAATTATATATTTCAGAATATAGAATAAAGAACTGATTATAATTATTCTGGATTCTGGATTCTGGATTCTGACTTCTGCGCTAGTATTATCTATTATAAATAAATGATAAAATTACAGGGCCGAAGATAACAATAAATATTGTCGGAAAGATAAACATTATAAGAGGAAACATAAGTTTTGTTGGAGCTTTAGCAGCCAGCTTTTCTACCATTTGAGTCCTTTCAACCCTAAACTGTTCTGAAAGCGACCTAAGCGTCGGAGCCATGCTCGAACCGGTCTTAAGCGATAGTGTGACAGAATTAATAACATTTGTAAGAGGCGGAAAATTAACGCGTTTTGACATGTCAATAAGAGCCTGTATTCTCGATTTTCCAAGCTTAGCTTCCTCCTGCGCATGAGCCAGTTCATTCACAAGCTCTCCTTTTTCTGTCTGCACAAGCCTATGAACAGCGTTAGAAAAATCAAGTCCGGCCTCTACCATTAATGTTAAAAGATCTAAAATATCAGGCATTTCGCTAAATATCTTTTCATATTTACTCTTTACCTTATTTTTGATAGCAATTATCGGAGCATAAAATCCTATAATAAGGCCGGTTAGAAGAAATAATAAGTTTTTTGATACATAAAAAAATAAAAATCCGCCTAAACCTAATCCTGCCATGATCTGAATACCAACCCAAAGATAAGGAGAGATATTAATATACGGCTTCCCAAGAATAGTAAAATTTCTCTCTATTTCAACCTTAATTTTTTCCAGTATCGGAAGTTTAACCTTGATTACAGCGCGACCAACGCTTGACGCTACAGACATGAATATTCTTGAAAGATTCCCCTGAGCAAGCTCCCTGCTGCCCTTTTCCTCAATAGACAATCTCTGCCTTATCTGAATATTTTGAAAAAAAGAAAAAACAATTACGACAATAACCCCCATCGTAACCCCGGCTAATATAGGCACAAGAAAAAAAACTAATAACATTTTATTATTCTCCCTACCCCTCAAGTCACAAATGAGAGGAAATATTATAATAGCTTAAACACCTAAACACTAAAACACTTATTATAATTTTATATCAACTATCTTATTAATAACATGCATACCCATAAGCACCATTCCTATACACAAAAGCAGCATTACCTTTCCAAATGTTGTAGT
Source organism: Elusimicrobiota bacterium (assembly GCA_043820025.1). GTDB lineage: Bacteria > RUG730 > RUG730 > JBDRED01 > JBDRED01 > JBDRED01. Next base: position 65,585 of record JBDRED010000005.1, on the reverse strand, counting down.
AAACATTAATCCTATCATCTCAGGTTCAATAAGATACATAAGGCCTAAAACGCCAAATGGCGCAAATGATAATATTACCCCTGATGACTTTCCTTGGGTTGTCATTGCGTCTATCTTGCCGTAAAGTTTTTTTCGTTCACGCATAGTGTACGCAATTTTTAGCAATATCTCAGATAAGTTACCTCCTGTCTCACGCGCTAGATTAATTGATGTTATTGCCATGCTCAAATCCTTGCTCTTAATTCTCTGCCCAAGTGAAATAAGCGCCTTATCAAAAGACTTGCCAAGCTTTACCTCTCTTAAAACCTCGCTAAATTCAACAGACACCGGCGGCTTGGAATTAGCAAGCATTGTCTCAAGCGCTTGCAGTAAGGACTGCCCTGCTTTTAGAGAATTAGCCAGCATTCCAAATGCTTCTATAAGCTGAGCATCAAAAAGGTTTATCTGTTTTTTATGTTTTCTTATCAGCGCCTTGCCTATAATCACAAATATGCCGATAAGGCCTAAAAGAGAATAAATAAAATCGCCTAGCGCAAACATTAAAAAGATAAAGAATAATACGCTAACAGACCATTTAATATTTTTTGTAACCTTTGAATATGGATTATTAATCATATTTCTTATTAATAATTTTTTGTCGAGTCTTTTTAGCTTTCTTAGATTTAAGTAATCAAATTTTTTCGAAGACTTAGCCGCCTGTATTGCGCTATAAAGTAAATAAATTATATATCCTGAAAAAAGCGCTGAAAATAATATTGCCAATAACGCAAAAACTTTTGTCATATCTACTATACCTCAACTATTTTTTATTAAAGATACCTTTATCAAGATTAAGGCCGTGGCGCTCAATCTCCTCGTAAAATGTCGGAAGACTGCCTGTAGGCTCAAACGCACCTGATACCTTCCCATCCTTTACTGAATGCTGATTAAACTTAAATAATGAATTTATCTGAAGCTTATCATCCTTTATACCGGCAACCTCTGCTATTTCAGTAACCTTCCTTGATCCGTCGGAAAGACGATTAAGCTGTACAATTAAATGCACAGCAGAACCTATCTGTTCTCTAATAGCTTTTTCAGGGAGCTCTGTTCCTGCCATAACTACCATTGTTGAGATACGAGAGATCGCATCCTTGGGATTATTAGCGTGAAGCGTTGTAAGAGACCCGTCATGGCCTGTGTTCATAGCTTGTAACATATCAAGCGTCTCTCCGCCGCGGCATTCTCCGACTACGATTCTGTCAGGCCTCATTCTCAGAGCATTTATAACCAGCCTTCGTATTGGAATAGCGCCGGTTCCCTCAAGCGACGCCGGTTTTGATTCTAATCGCACAACATGATCCTGAGGCAGTTTTAATTCCGCAGAGTCCTCAATTGTGCAAATACGCTCATCCGACGGAATAAAGGATGATATTACATTTAAAAGAGTTGTCTTTCCACTGCCTGTTCCCCCTGATACGACTATATTCTTACGAAGCTGAACACATATTTTTAAAATCTCGCCCATATCAGGCGTAAGAGCGCCAAAGTTAATTAAGTCTTCAATCTGAAGTTTGCTCTCAGAAAATTTTCTTATAGTTATTGTTGGTCCATTAAGAGCCAAAGGAGGTATAATAATATTAACGCGCGAACCGTCAGCAAGCCTTGCATCCACCAATGGCACAGATTCGTCAACGCGTCTTCCAAGAGGAGATACTATTCTGTCAATAACTGTCATAAGTTGTTCTGTAGACGGGAATCTTAAACCGCTAAGAGTAAGCTTTCCCTTTTTTTCTATATAAATCATATCAGGCCCATTAACCATAATTTCCGTTATTTCCGGATTACATAAAAGTTCTTCTAAACAACCTAAGCCCAAAACCTCATTCATAAGCTCATTAACAAATTTAGATCTTTCTTCTCTCGATAAAGAACCGCCCTCATAAGCTATAAGGTCTCGAATTGTTTCCTTTGTTGTTTCTCTAATATATTCAGCCTGATTGCTGTCAGCTAATGCATTTACATCAACATTCTTCATCCTAAGCTCTGCTATTAAATCCTTATGTATTTTTTCTTTTAACGCCTTATAATCAACCTCATTTCTTTTATCATCTCTTCTTTGATCCTTTGCGTCAATAATTTCATCATTTTGACTTTTTGCCTTATCAGATTGTTTACTGTTTAAAAGAATATTAGCAAGTTCCTTAAACTGTCTGGACATATCACTATGCGGTTTTGATATTAAGAACGGAACGCCTTTATTAATTGACGTTGTAACAAGATCGTTTGAAAAATTAATTAATAGAGGAGCTTTAACACCGATATATTCCTCTACCTGCTCTTGTGTTAGCGCATGTTCAGCATCTGTTTTCACTCTAACAAACTGCGCCAGATCTAATGGGAGGTGCCTTGATTTAAAAAAATCTATATATTCCTTTATCTTCCTTAATGAGAGCACCTCCGGGTCAATAACAGATACCAAATCAGTTGAAAGATCTAAAACCGATTCAAGAATTTCTTTATTATTCTTATTAGTATTAATCACAAGGCAGTCATAAGCACTAGAAAAAAGTTTAATAAGAATTTGAATATCCGATTTTGTTAAATCCATTGCGCAGTCAGAATACCCTGACAATAATGAAACGCCTGTTTTATCATGCGCAGGCAGATACCCCTTTAAAATATTTGCGTCTAATTTATCCATAACTTCAATCACATTACCTATCTTCTTCTCCGGATAATAATCTAAAAGCAGTTCACACTGCGATATATCGCTCTGATAAAAATCAAGCACTAGAACTTTGCCTTTAGTTAATCCTTTTACGGCGCATGCTAAATTAACTGCGGCTACTGAGTCATTTATTTTATTACTAGAACCCAGTATTGATATAATCTTTGCCATTTTTTATTCCTTAAATTATTGCTTTTTATATTTTTGCAACAATTTCATTGCTTCTGCCTGCTGTTTCTGCACCATCTTAAGATAATCATTACTTTCCGACGATCCGTGCCCTTTATTACCGCCTGATCCGGAAGTTATGTTAATATTACCCACAAGATCTGACATCTGCACCCCTTTTGATTCATAAATCTGCTCATCGCCAATCGGCCGCAGTGAAAAAGTAATTTCACCCTTTTCCGACGCAAGAGCTAATTTTTCACCGTCTGATGGAGATACTGCGAGTGAAATAGTTTCTATATTATTAAGCCCTTGCGCGCTCACTACATTTTTTTTATCCTTTCCTAAACTTATCTGCATACCGCCTATTATCTGATTTCCCACAGCCAGAACCAGTACATTCTGTAATATTGTGCTTGTAACCTCACTGCTGTTTCCGTCTTTATCGTCATACTCAAATGTTAAAACAACATCCACTCTATTTCCCGGTTTAATCATCTTAACCGAATCATTGATGTTCGTTAATGTTACTGCGCGCATATTCGAAGGCGTAACAGCGGCAATACCTGTTTCAACGCCAAGCATTAAAAGCTTTGTCGCAACAAGCTGCTCTCCTTCTTCAATAGGGACTATGCTCATAAAAACTGAGTTGCCTTCCTCATTGATCAGATCCTTTAAAGACTCTATAGCTCTAGGCTGAATATAGTCTTTAGGCACCTTCTTCTCAATAAACATAGTACTGTCTAAAAGCACTGTCTGATCAACATACTGCTTTGCAACCAATACAGTCGCCTTCTCCGCTCCCCGGCTATAATCCATCTGAACCTTGCTTATATAAGCAAACATAAAAAGCGCTGTTAACCCTCCTAAAACAACCGCATACAATACCTGTTTTTTCATAAAATATTTCCTCCATGAAATTATAATACATTGCTTTTATTTATTGACCTTACCTCAATTCACTATTCCCGATTCTCAATTCCATATTTACATTCTTCCTTCGAAACCCGCTAGTATTGCAGACTTACCTTCAATAATTATTCCTTCAGGATCATCCTCAGTCTGCGCCCTAATTGCCTTTGCCATTACTGTAAATACCTTTGGCACATCTATCACATATTTAATAGAAACCTTAGAAAGGCCTAAATTTAAAAGCCCGCCGCTGCGATCGATATTTATAATAATTTCCTGTATTTTTTCAGTGTCCAGTTTACGCCCGACAGCTTCTCTATCTTCATCCTCATTATTATTCGATTCTCCGGGCTCGCCGCAAAGATAATTCACAATTTCTTCCTTTATGGTTTCCTCGCCCATCTCAGTATAATAAATCATATCCGTCCCAAACCTTGCCGCAGATACAAGCTGCTGCTTTGTAAGAACAACATTTATTGCCCAAAATATCATGGAAACCAGCATAATAAGTATAGGAATAAAAATTACGGTTTCAACTATTGCCTGGCCTTTATCATTAACCAATTTCATTAAAATCTCCTAGGGGTCAGGTCTCTACATTCCACATTTTATACACAAATGTTGAATGTAGATACCTGACCCCAAATCAGCTACAAATGTGGAATGTAGAGACCTGACCCCAAATCAGCTATTCGTTATCAATCCGGCCATCATTAAATCCTGAACTTGGTGCGCCTTCCAGCCCGGATCAGCCGCAGATTTATAAGCCTTAAAAACAGGCGAAATTTCATTATTCTCAACCGATACAAACATAGAGCCATTAGGATTATATGTCGAAGCTGATGCAGTTCTTATATATCTACCCCAAATAGGCAGACGCTCATCTGAAAACCAAAAAGGATTATCATCATATTTTTTTGTTACGCCGACTATCATCTTATGACTTTTATCAAAAGCATTATTTTTTTTATCTGCATACAGCCATGATTTTTTATCTTCCTTCCAATCTTCTGCAGTTGCAAAATGAATATGGCCTCCGGGCCAAAAAGGTCCGGGAGGCCAGCTTATACAGGTTGAGTTTGTCTTCATGTATTTAACGCCTTTCTTATTACGTTCCAGACCCAAGCTATATCCCTGTACCAGAGCGCCTCTTGCCCCCTCGCAGTTAGCTTCAACAACCTGATATATAATTACATTCTCTGTTATTGGATAAGCAGTTATAACAATGTCTTGAAGAATTATCATTGAATTAACAAGAAACCTATCTATTTGAATCATAACTTTACAATCTTCCGAACCACAATCGGTCCCTGGACAAAACATGTGTGAAAAATCTACTACATGCCCAATTTTTTTCTGACTATCTACAAAACGCATAGGCAATATAGGAATTCCTACTTGGGGACAGATTCCAAAAAGAGAAGCAACAAACATGAAATCATTATAGTGCAATAATCCCCACTCAGCAAAGGAAGCCAAATAATCTGTCTTCGTAGGCAAAGGTATTACAGTACCGCCATAAAGGCATGCAGATATCTTTCGGTTCATACATCCTAAATAATTTAAAACCCTTGCCCTGTATGCCGCTGCTGAAAGCGCCGCGTTATCCGCAGCATTCTGCACCTCCATTGCCCTATAAACAGCCTTGCCATAATTTAGAGACATATAAAAAAGAATAATCATTACAAAGATCACACTGAATAGTAATGGCAGTACCTGGCCTTTGTTATTTAGTTTTAATTTTATTTTAATATTAAACATGTTAAAACTCGCTTGCTCCGGGATATGCCTTATTATGAAATTCAGAATCCGGAGACTTAATCATTCTTGATCTCGATTTATGACTATTCCATAACCATCCGTCAAATACTCGAATAATTTTCCTGCCAAAGATTATTGTTTTAAATGTCAAATATATCGATGTTATCTGATATCCGCCTTCGATATCCTCTATCCTTTCATCTGTGGACGTAGGCAGCATAAAACCATTTTTAAAAAAAATAAAATATCTGGCCACTGTCAGCACATCCCTGAAGCAGCCCTCAGGAGAAACCGAGTAAACTCTGTTAGCTTTATAAGCTACATGATTTCCCAAAGAGCTGGAAAAAACATAAATGAACAACTGCATACTGCCTATAAGAATCATGAGTATTATTGTCATGATTAGCGCAGTTTCAACAATAGCCTGCCCCTTATTGTTTTTAATTATTTTTTTTATGAAACGCATAATAGCAGTCCTCGGATAATTAGAGACAGCGACTAGTTTAGTCATTCATTATAATATCTTTGGTGTGACAAAAATTAATATTGTAGATTTTTCCTTAGTTACTACTTCATGAGAAAAAAAATATCTTAATAGAGGAATACTGCCAAGCACAGGAAGTCCTGCCCTGTCTTTTTTCTCTAGAGTTCTAATAAGTCCTGCAATAGTCATTGTCTGTCCGCTCTTAAGCTCTACAGATGATTCTGCCTGTCTCACAGTAACTGAAGGAAATCCCTGAACAGAATTTGCCCAATCAAGCCTGCTGACTTCGGTATTTAAATCTAACGCAATAATTTTTTCGTTATTTCGAGATATTACCTCCGGCGAAATATTCATCTTTATACCATATTTCTTCCACTCAACTGTGCCTTGAGCCCCGCCTACGCCGGGCACAACTATCGGAAACTCGCCGCCTATAAGTGTATTTGCCTTGCTTCCTGATTTAGTAATTAATTTTGGTTTAGATAAAATTTCCGCAGCGCCATTCTCTTGCAAAAATTTTAATTCCGCTCTTAAAGGCGTTATCTTGCCTATTTTATTAATAACATCCAGCTCAGTCCCATTAATAACTATTTGATCAGCTCCATCTGTGTATCCGGTATAGCCCTCTTCCACAACCTCAATACTATCCAGCCACTTAATACCTAATTCTTTCGCCTTTGTGTTATTGATTTCCGTAACCTCGACTGATATTTCAATAGTATCAACAGCGCCGGCGATCTGTATACAGCATACAAAAAGGAATACTAAAGTTAACGATCTAAAAAATAATTTCATTTTGCCGCTCCTAATTCTTCTTTTGCTCTATCAATCGCTTTCCATGCCTTATCATGGCCCGGATCAAGGCGCACTGCTATCTCCCATAATTGTATTGCGCTGCTCGTCTTACCATGCGCGTATGATACAAGCCCTTCCCTGTATTTTTTATCAGCTCCTTCTTTATCAATCTTTGGCTGAGCTTCTTTAACCACATCTTTTTGCTCATTCCTAACGACCCGGCTCTTAGCAAGTTTTTCAAGCGCCTTATTAATATATTCCTGCGCCTTATCATTCCACTCAAGAGCTCTTGGGAAAGGATTCTTCTTGCACATTGATTGAACTCCTTCCATTGTTTTTATTGAAGAAATCCATTTCTTTTCATCATATTGCGCTGTTCCACTACCATACTCTGCTTTAACTTTTGCTTCGAGCTCCTTTTCCCTTTCGAGCTGAGCTGTATCAGCTAAGTATTTTTCGCCCCATTCTTTGTATTCCTTTACTTCTTTTTGATTTTCATTAAACTGTAAAACTTTGTTCCATTCATTTACAGCATTTCCGATATTCTGATTAATATAATTCATATAAGCCTTTGAGTAAGCAAGCTTTTCAAAATCCGTAGTCATTTCATTTTCAGCCTGCGCTTTCATTGTTTTCTTAATCTCGTCATAATATGACTGCACCTTGGTTTGTTCAGGGTAATATAACATTATCTCCCTAAATTTATCTGTAGCCTTAAGATATTTTTTTGCGTTATGGTATCCTTTCGCTTCCTTAAAAAGAATATTAAACTTCTTTTCTCTATCAGCCTCTTCAGCTTGAGACTCTGAGAGGATTCTCTGCGCTTCTTTCATCAGCCCTAAATCACGATTCTGTTTTATCTCCACATTTTTTGGTTTGATTGATTCCGCGCCTTTTGGCCCGAACCTATACGCCACATCAACCTTATTAAAGCTTGTAAACTCCTTTACAAGAAGCGCATAATTAATATTTAAATCGCCAAATGTAAATCCAACGCCTCCGGTTAATCCTTCCTTCCACCCTCCTCTAAGATGAGCGAAACCTTTATAAGAATACTCTAATCCTCCGGAATATTCGAAAACACTGTCAACCATTCCCAGGTCAATTACAAATGTAATTCTGTCAGACACTATTCTGTCTTTTGCCTCGCTATATCTATTAAACAGAGTCGTGCTTAATCCGAGTCCTAATATAACGCCAAACGGCATCTTCTCTTCTTCCTCTATCATTTTAATAGGTTTCTGAATAATATTTTGAATCCTTAAACCTGACGCAATCCTAAACTCCTTTCCTATCTCATTCTTTCGAAAGTATATGTCTTTTGCAAATCCTAAATCCAAACTAAAACCGGTGCTTGTATAAGTATACATTTCATAATTTAGATATTTAAGAGACAATCCTGTATGCAGTTTATATTTTTCAATATAACGCGCGTAAGCTCCGAAAATTGCCAACTGGCTATTCTTAGTGTTTGTCGGTTCGTCGTAAATATTTGTTCTTACCTCGATATTGTCTCTCAAAAACTGTATGCCGCTTATTGAAAACGCCTGCTTTTCGTTTGATGATGAAAAGCCTGCAAAGCTATACCTCGCTGTATCATATAAAAACCAGTTAGATACTGATGTTTGATAGCCGCTTAGAGTTGTAAGGAGCGCAGGGTTATAATATGATACAGTTCCATCGTGGCCCAGCGCAGTATATGACTCTCCTAAAGCTGAAGCAGAAGCGCTTGGCCCATAGGACAAGAAATGCCTTCTGTAACCATCAGACGCAAATATTGTTTGAGAGATTAATATTACAAACAAAATTCCGGAAAATATTTTATAAATTATTTTATTATTAATATATAACATGCTTTTGCTCCTTCATTAGTTTCTATTCTGCAAATATATGAACCATTATACAGCGTCTCGCCTCTATCATCCTTTCCGTCGTAAATAAATTCATTTGCTCCAATCTCGGCGCTGTGCGTTGCGCTAAAGACAGGGTCGCCATATTCTGAATAAATCTTTATTGTTACGTCCTGCGCAGAAGCGCTATTAAAAACAATACTCGTTTTTTGTTTATTTGGATTGAATGGGTTTGGATAATTAAACGGCCTGTCAACGGAATTGATCGTGGTAAATGAATATTCACTGCTCCACGCCCAAGCGCCATTTTTATTTGTGCTCTTAATCTTCCAATAGTATTTTGTAGCATAGTTTAGAGCTGTTAACTCATAGCTATTTTCAGAACCGCTATGAATCATTACCCAGCTGCCAAGATCGCCTTCTTTTAACCAGACCTCATATGTAAACGGCGCATCAACAGGATCTCCCTGATCCCACATTAGAGGAACACGCGCGTTTGAAACAATGGAACCATCAGCAACGCCTTTATTAGTGAACCCATTAGGCGCCCGCGTCACAACGAATGAGCTTGTTAAAAGCTCATACATATCCGGATAACTATCATTCGTCGCGCAATATTTATAATTATAGATACCGAGGTCTAGAGCAACCTTCTTTTCATATATATAACCGTCCGCGAATGCAGCTTTTTTCTCAAGCTCAACCTCTGATTGAGGCGAGTTGGTTTTCCAATATACAGCTTTTGGGAATCCTATAGACGGATCTAAGCCATATAAATCCTCGTAAACTGTTTGGAAATCAACCTTATCAGGAAGAACGACCACAAAGTATTTACTATCCGGATCCTTCCATGTGAGAAGAGCAGGGCTGGACATTACGGCATATTCAATAAACTCAAAAAATGATGACGAGATCTGATCCCCGCCGCCGCTTTGAACATCGCCATATGTATCACTTATTAGCGAATCAACAGTAACAAACGCGGATGTCTGGCCCATAAGCATCGGGCCAAAAGATGTAAAGACTTCAATATTACCGCTGTCAGCTGTAGAAATTTCTGCGTATGAAATTGTAGAAATTATTGTAACAAGGGCAGCAGATACGAAAAGTTTAAGAAAATAAGATTTCATCCCATGTCTCCAAGATATGTTTGATTGCGAAGTATTTTTATTATGCAAAAAATAGCTCCTTACTGCAAGATTTTTCCGTGCTATACATATTAGACAAATATTCCCTAAATTTGTTCCGCAGTATTTGTCATCCTCGGGCTAGACCCGAGGATCTTCGAAAGAGTATTCTCTCTCGTTGTAGCCCGGGGTCTTTAAACCCCGGTTACTCTTTTATCTACAGGGTCTCAAGAGCCTGTACTGCATCAATTCTACACTAATAAATACTTAACCTTCACAATTTAGTACTTTATAATATAAGCAACGTATGCATTTTCAGGCCTGGTTTCATTACCGCCTGATGAATTTAAATTAAATTTCCCAATTTGATAATTAGTTCTTGACTGCGCTCCTTCGTAAACAACAGAATTAGACAACCCGTAAATGGTCATTGCTCCTGAGTTATCCGGCGGCGGCGATGCATCTTGAGTATTATAATATACATTATGGGCATGCCCTTTAAACTCATCTGCCTGCACAGAACCTACTGCGTTGTTTGTTTCTCCTCCAAGATTCATAACAGGCCTATCGTTTACATCCGGATCCCTGCCGGAGCCATCATCCACTCCACGTAAAAACCTTCCTCTGAAATCCGGCAGATTAAATGTTGTTGACCCATCTCCCTCTCCATAAATTTCCTGCACTAGCAAAAACAGGTCCGCATATTCGGTCCTAGATACTGCTGTTCCATCACAATATAAGAACCCCTCCGGCGCAGTAGTCGACGAGTACGCTAAAATTGCACCAACAGGCATAAGAAATCCTGTCTTATCTTTTATACGTGTTGATACTTCCAACTCATCAGATTTAATTTTTCCATTAACATCTAATAATGCTTGAGGATTTATTTTCCCTATTCCAACATTTCCGCTGTCGCCTTTTATTATCATATTATTCTGCCAATAGCTTTCATTGCTCGGATCATAATTACCATTCGTTGTGCTCATAAATCGTATATCCGCATCCTTATTTGTTGCATCTTTTTCGCTCCAAATATATAAATCCTTATCATTTGCGCTCGCGCTTATCTGGCCTGCGCCTATTCCATAATTCTTGCTGTTGTTAAATATTAATCTGCTATGGTCACTATATGCCTGACTTGTAAAACTTCCGTCAATACTTAATTTTCCATTTGGCAATGTTGTTCCTATTCCCACCTTGCCTCCGTCTTGAATCATTAATCCTAAATTTCCCGCATCATCGCGTATGCTTATACCGCCGCTGTCGCGCGCTCTTATCTCATCAGTTGCGATATACTGCCCGTCATTCTGACTCCAGCTGTTTAAAATATTTGTATTTGTTACGTTGCCAAGCCCTAATTGGCTTGCTGTTACTGTATGCGGATTGCTCGTGTTGCTTTCATGCGTGTCCCATGCGCTTGCTTTTACCGATAAATCTATTCCGTCTATATTGCCTGTTAAACTTATGTCTCCTTCTACTGAAAGTTTTGCTGTAGGCGCTGTTGTTCCTATTCCCACATTCCCGCCGTCCTTTACTATTATTCCATTATTACTATCATCACTTATCTTTACATCCTTATTGCTCCCGGCTTTTAATATACTATCCCCCAGTGTATCTGTTCCTGTATATGTCCACCCGTTTCCATTCTCTGTTCTTAATAATATTGCATTTACCGTATCAGTATACAAATGCAGTCTGTTCGACGCTGAGCTTGTTCCTATTCCTACATTCGTTCCATTTGTAAATATCGCGCTTGTTACTAGTTTTGTTCCATTACTATACGGAACATATCCGCTCGTTATATCATTCGCTATATAGCTTTCTACATCTCCCTCGCTTAATTGCGTATTATTATCAGTTCCCCATATTCCTTTTCCTGATCCGTCGGATTTCCATACCTGGCCGCTCGTTCCTACGCTGTCTATGAAGTATGTTCCATTCTCTACCTTGCTTGCTGATAATGTCCCGTCTATTAAATCCTGTAAATTTGCATCAAGTAATGTGCTCGATATCTCTCCGCTTGTTATTACTGTTGCATTTGTCCAGGGCATTGTTCCGTCATCAAGCTTGCCTGACCTTAAATTATCTACCTCTAGTTGCGTAAAATCATCCGCAGCTATCAAGCTTGCGCTTAATGCGCCGATATCGCTCGCCACTGCGCCTGTTTTATCTATCTTACTCCATGCTATTGCCGCGCTATTATTTATATCTTCATTTACTATTGTCCCGTTTGTTATTTCGCCGCTTTCTATACTATTTCCAAATTTTGTTACATTACTCGACAATCTCAAATCATTTATTGTTCCGCTCACTATTCCTTCTGCTGTTATACTGCTTGCATATACGCCTGTTAATTTACTGCCATCGCCTTTGAATCTTACTCCCTTTATTGTGCCTGTGCTTTCTATATCGCCATATATCCTTAATACTCCGCTCGACCCTGTTGTTCCTATTGTTATATTATCAACCTCTACGTTATCTACGGTTATCTTTCCTGTTACCTCTAACCCTGCGCTTGTTATTCTCGTATTTGTGCTTGTTCCTATTAAAAAGTTTATTGTTTCGCCTGCGCTCTTTGCCATATCCTCTGCTGTTCGCGCGTGCAATGCATAGCCTTGCGCTGTTATTTTATTCCTTGGGCTCAAAGCCTGGCTTCCTATCTTTGTTTCTATCCAGAGATCACTTTTTCGCCAATCAACGGTTCCCTCCGGGCTTAACGATACTGTAAATACTCCGCTGCTTACCTGCACTCCCGTATATGTGCCTGTCCACAACGCGCTCCCCCCTGTTTCTGTCCCGAATACCGCAACCTCCATGTTTCGCGCGCCTGTTACAGGTTTGCCATATTCCCTTAATCTGCCTTGATATGTTATTTCATTTGGCACTGCAGCCTGAACATAAACACACATAACAAGAATCACAGATATAATTGATAAAATTTTTTTCATAAATCCCCTTGTCTATTTCAACTGAAAATACAATCTTTAAGTATTAGACAGATAAGGATTACTTTTGTTCCAGGTATTTGCATTTGGGGTCAGGTCTCTACATTCCACATTTTATCCACAAATGTGGAATGTAGAGACCTGACCCCTATTTAGGTTGTTGCGAAGGTTTTATGTATTTTTTTTAGACTGGATTCCGCTTCTGAAACACTTTTTTCTTTTTGGAAGATTATAAATAGATGCGATCCCAGAAGAATTCCGGGATTTACGGATAGTTTAAATATTTCATGAAAGGTTTTTTTAGGATCTAAAGATTTATATTTTTTCAGGTTTCTGCGATATGTTATAAAATTAATTAATAATATTAATGGATACAATATAATAAACAATAAGAGCGATGTTGTTTTCAATTTTGTTTTTTCTACGCTCTTTATTTTAAACCCTGCAAGCTTTGCCAACAAACGAAGCTTTTGCACTCCGATAAGAAAAATATGCCCAAAATAAATATCTCTATTTTCATTCTCATTTGTCATCCATATAGAATCAATCTCATTTGGCGGCATAAAAGACAGCGTTTTCTCCGATTCTGATAAAAAATGATATAACCTCGACTGCAAATTAGAGAAATTTGGAGTTGTAATCAACAGCTCGCCTTTATTTTTTAATACTCTGTTAAATTCTTTAAATACCTTTGCCTGGTCAGAAATATGCTCAAGCCCTTCCTGGCTTATTATATAATCTATAGAAGCATTTTCTATCGGGAGCTCTTCTGTCATATCGGCTTTTATACAGGCCATCCCTTGAATTTTGAAATATTCAGGGAATAAATCAATAGGGACAGGATCAGCTCCGATTTCTTTTAATATTCCTGTTGTTACTCCATTGCCACAGGGAATATCTATAACCTTCTTATCTTTAAAAACATCTTGATGCTTTAATAGATATCTCTTTACATAATATTTTATACTTCTTGGATTATTTTCCATTAATAAACGCCTTTTTACGATGTTACAAATTACAAAACCATCAGTTGAGATACTATATGAGAAAAGAATTCTTTAGACCATGTTTGCAATCTTTCAGTATCTGAAAGGAATAACAAAACATCCTTCTTAGCCAATTCAATATCTAATTCTTCTATCCTTTTTAAGAGCATTTCTCTTAAAACATCCGCATTGAAAACCGCATTTTTTTCTAAATGCTCTGTTTGTTTTAACCTCGCCTCCAAGTGCCGCAAATTAACAGGCACTTTATTTTTGACAAACCAAATAAAATCAAACCAGTCTCTGCCTTTTACTCTCTTCCCCCACCTGCGGCACAAAACAGCATGTAATTTCCCGGCAAACAGATCGGGTTTTGAGTAAACCTTTACATAAAATTCCGTAGGATTAAGCAAATATTTTGTTTCCGTTTCAAATTTTTGAGGCGGATTTATATCAATTTCAAACTTAATTTTCAACTTTTTTCTTGGATCCAAGTTGACTTCAAAATCATACATCTTTGTGTCAGCCTTAATAAATGCTGCCTGAATATTACTCTCATTGTTTCTCTTTTTTTCATTTACTTGAACATTAAACCCCATACTCGATAATTCCTCTTGAACAGCTTTATTATAGATAAATAAATTAAAGCTTTTGTTTGGTTTTAATAACGAAAAATCTAAATCTTCTGAAAATCGATCCATCCCATAGAAAATTCGCAAAGCTGTTCCTCCATAAAAAGCAGCATGCTCAAAAAACTTAGCTCTCCAAAGCCCAAGCAAAGCAATCTCTTGTATTATTTCTTTCAGAGCATTTTCATACGAAGCCACTGAATCCAATTTATATTTACTAAGCATCTTCTCAACCGCTAATATCATTATTATTTTCCTCTAATAATAGTCAAATAATCAACTAATAATTTAATTGTATTTGATTTAAATACTTCATTAATGGAACGAATTTGAGTTACGTCTAAATCTAATAACATTTCTTCGTCAATTCTCAAATTTTCGCAAAGAAAACTTTTCATCTCAGCGACATCCGATATTTTTTCATTATGAATAAAATCAATTAACGCTTTCTCTTTTGTCGCTATCAAAATATTTCTAACCTTATCTATTTGTATTTGGGTGATCCCGACTCTATATTTTTGAGAAGCCAAATATTTATAAGAGAAATCCCCTATCGGCGTACTAAAATATTTATTTCTTTTATTCGTTATACTCGAAACAATCTTTACTCTTTCAGGAATCAAGCCATAATAGCTTAACGCATATTCGCATGATATATACGACGGCCCATATATTAGATTCGCCAATACCTCCAGTGAATATGGAGGCGCATTTTTCACTTTTTCCCCAAAAACATATAAACCCTTTTTTACTCTAATTATATCTTTCCTTTTCAATAACTTTGTGATCTCTTTCCTGGGATTTTTATATTCAGATAGGCAATATAGCAATAAATTATAGTCAAATTCACCCGAAATTGCGTTTTCCAGAATCTTTTGTATCATACATCCTCCAGTATGTACCCATTTTAGGTACTTACTGGTTATTTGTCAAGTATTTTTTCGAAGTATTTAGCCGCATATACAAATCTAACACAAAGTTATTAATAATCTTTCCAACCTTTCCCTTTGCCCAATAAATATATTAACATAATATTTTATACTTCTTGGATTATTTTCCATTAATATACTTCCACAAATAGATGCTTTTTCAGCGCTATTTAACTATTGCAAACTTATTTTTTACATACACATTATCAGCTTTTAATAGATATAAATAAAGGCCTGAAGCAGACGGCTCTCCATTATTATTATATCCATCCCATAAAACATCATAAACAAGAGCGTAATCTTTAGATGAATTGACTAAAATATTATCGCTATTAACATTCATTCTTCTTATTTCTTCGCCCGCAATGTTATAAATATATACTGTTCCGTCATTAATATTTGTATCAGAAATAAATTTAAAATTAACCGGGCCAAGAGAAGGGCTTGGATAAGCATAATGCTGATTTATTGATAGATTAGAAGTCATTTTAATAATGTAAATATCCATAGTATCAAAAGTATTTCCGGGTATTCCAAAGTTCGATATCAAAATATTACTCTTTCTGCCGTCACTGCTATCGCTTCTCGGGCTCATAAATATCTGCCCTTTTCTCCATGGATCGCCTTCCGCTGTTTCAACATTCACAATATCATCCGCGCTTATAAGAGCAACGCCAAGGTTATCAGGATCAACATTTACCTTATTCGCGCCAATTCTAAATAGGTTGACACTATCATTAATATGCCAAATTAATATGCCTTCGCCTCCGATATTTTTTTCAAAGATATACGGAGACGGAGTCTTTCTGCGATATTCGACTAAAAAATATTCTGTATTGGATCCAAGAATAGGAATTTTTAAATACTTCTTTTCTCCCGCAGGTTCCGCCTCAGCGTTTGGATATATCAACATATTTTTTTTATCTGCAGTAATCTCCTCTGCGCTTATCCAGCCTAAATATTTTTTGCACCATACTGAAAGATGACTCGGATTTGTTCCGTCGTGATTTGCTCCGCCAAGCCAGGCGCCTAAATCCATAAGGCACCATGTTGCGACAACAGTATCTCCTGTTGCAGTATCATACAAATCAGGCAGTCCAAGTAAATGCCCAAACTCATGAGAAAACACGCCCACAGGCGAATACTCGGACACCATTGCGTATGCCCTAACCTTTACGCCGTCTACCGAATAACCATTCGGAATTATCCCCTGGTGCGACCATATATCATTGGAAACGCCTGAATACTCCTGCGCCTGTCCTGCATGAACAATGATTACATAATCAACATATCCGTCGCCATCATCATCATATTGAGAAAAATCAACACCTTGATTATCCGCTTTGATTACAGCTGTTTTTGCTAACTCGTCTATACGCTCGTCAATGTTATCATCATCTGCTCCATAATATGCCAGTGTATTTTCTGCAGTAAGCCATAAAGTAGGATTTGGATTTCCAATCTTGGAAAAACTCATTTTATTTTCGGAATTTTCTTTGTAATATGTATTCATGCTTGCGCCGCCTGCGGAAAAAACCATATTATCGAAATAGGTAGTTGTAGACGAGACGCGCGCCTTTACATCCGAAAATTCTATTAGGATAATTAATGGTTTTAATGTTCCTGAAACAAACTGCGACCGCTTTTTAGGTATAGCGTATGTCCTCATTTGAGGAATATTTGATTGTGTAGAACGGTTATTATATTCTGTATTAAATCTGCCGGGCCGAGGAGGAGCATAACCGGCATAAAGATAACTGCTTAGCAGCAAAACAAGAAATAAAATTAGTTTAAGTAAATGTTTCATATAATTTAAACAATGGGGACACTCATCCCCACCCCTCTTTCCGGCCTTGAGGAATGTCCCCATCGGTAAATGACCGTCCCTCTAACAAAAACAAGCCGGGCTGTATGCACCGGCTTGTTTGAATCTAAATATTTTGGAAAAATTTAATTATATTTTACTATATCTAGCTAATCTTTTTTCCTTTAGACGCATTGACTCCTTTTCGCTTACTCTTCCTGCTCCAAATCTCCACGCAACTGAAATCATGTGATTTGTTTCCGGAAGGTCGCCCGGGAACAGCCCCATTTCATCAGTATAGTAAGCATACTCAACCTTAAAACCTAACAGAGACGCGCCTAATCCCAATGTCGGATATCCTGAATTAAGGCCGCATCTAAACTGAACCAGGTTCCATTGAAATTCAGCGCCCATATGCATCTTTTTAAATAGCTCTGAAAAGCTTAGCTTACCGTCATCCTCTGAATCAAGAACATCATGAATATCAACAGCTAAGGTTAAATCAGGCTTTAATGGAAGATTCCATGTATCGATCGGCTTGTAAGCAAAACCTAAATTAACTCTGGAATAAATTATTCCTGTATATTCTTCCTTAGTCTGAGTTGTTGTTACGCCATCGTCAGTTGTATCTTTTGTAGCTTCTTTATACTTAATAGGCGTGCCGCCTACGTCCATAATGCTCATTCCGACTTCCATATTTTCTTTAAAATCCCATGTTACGCCAAGGTCAACGCCCATACCAAATCCGGGCTGTATCATAGGCTCTAAGCCTTCAAGCGCAAGAATACTTATTCCTCTTTCATCAAGCCCTGCTCTTCCTATGTATTTAATATTTGCGCCGACTGACACATCATTATCAAACTTTCTCGCAAGCATAAACATACCTGCCACATCCGCATGTCCCCAAATATCCAGCTTTGGTATAAGAATACCTGAATTCAAATTAAAACCTATATCAACCTGGTCAAATACTCCAATCCCCCAGAACATGTTGTTGTTCGCGCCTCTAGGTCCTGAGATATAGTTGAAGTTAAGCGGAAATATAGGGCCGCCAAATGTAAATCTGGTTCTGTAAGAGGTAATCTTATCTGTAATATCATTAAGAAGCTCTGTTTTATCCGTTTCCGGAAGTTTATCAAAATCTTTTAATGCGTCTTCATTATCTTTATACCAATCATAGAATTTTAACATATCGTCAGTTATTGATATAGGCATATCAACTAATGTAAGCATTCTCTTTTCTCGTTTTGTAATCCCGGCCGGGTTATAGAAAAAAGCGTTCTGGTCGTCTGAAAGGCACACATGCGCTCCGCCCATGCCAAGCGCTCTTACTCCGCGTTTATAAAATGGCGATTCAGCAGAATACAGCATTGCAGTAGATACAAATAATGTTAGAGCAATTATACTTATTATTTTTTTATACACAATCCCCTCCTTATTAAATATTCTAAAATTAGCTATTTATCTCATTCCAAAGATCCCCGAAGTCATCGCCTTCTATACCTTCGCCTTGTTTTACAAGTTCGGTAAAGTTTGTTTTTAGGTCGTATAAAATACCTGTCTTTGGAAGACTGCCTGAGTTAATAGCTGTATCTAAATATTCTATAGAGCCTCTAAAACTGCTGTAAACTGAATCTAATCCCGCATAAATAGATGCGCCAAAAAATTCAACTGCTTTGCCTTTTGCGCCTGTCCCTAAAACATATATTACGCCTTTTTGAACCTGCTTTTTAAATTTATCTAACGCAACAGCGTCCGCTTTAAGCGCGTTCCACTCAAAGTCTTTTGGCTCAGTTACTGTATAATCTTTATTAACCTGAACCAAATCGCCTGCGATGCCCGGATATCCATCCGCATTGCTGTCTAATACAAAGAGCACGCCTTGAATCAGCTGAGCAAATGCAAGGTTAATATTTACATCAGGATCATCAGCAGGAATAACTCCATTCCCATGCCCGTCAGCTATTATTTTTAAATCCTCAACAACCTGCGCTGTAGCGTCATATAAATTTTTTAGGTCACCAATCGAATCAGGAATAAGGCTGTCCGGAGATAAATCGCTCGGTTGAACAATATCAAAAGTAGATATCATGCCATTATCATCTTCCATATTTTGTAATGCGCTTGCCAGGAGCGAAGATAAGCTGATCCCTGCTTTTCCATAAGCAGCCTGAGCTCTGCCGTATCTTGCTTCGCTGTTAGACGAATCTTTTGCAATAGCGTCTGAGAAATAAGCATAAGCTCCATCATAATCCTTCTTTGCTAATGCGCTTTGTCCGTCAGCTGTCAAAGCTTCCGTTGTCTTTTTACTGCCTGCTTTATGAGTCCAGCTAAAAAAGTTTGTGTCGCCACAACCGCTTAAGCTAAACATCACAATAATAAGCACGATCGATGCGAGTTTTTTCATATAAACCCTCCTTTTTTAAATCTTAAAAAGCTTACAATACTTATATTCAAAGTGCAAGTTTTTTTTTTGTGACTTTTGTCACACTACCATCTTACAGATTTTTAAAGCGGATTTTTTTAATGCTTCAGCCCTATCCGTCTTTTCCCATGAAAATTCATTTCTTCCAAAATGCCCGTATGCCGCTGTCTTTCTATAGATTGGCTTTTTCAAATCAAGCATCTTTATAATACCGGCAGGCGTAAGATTAAAATTTTCACGAACCAATTTTTCTAAATCTGTGCACGGAAGCTCGCTTGTCCCCATTGCGTCTACCATAATTGACACAGGCTCAGCTACGCCTATTGCATACGCGAGCTGAATCGTGCATTTCTCAGCTAATCCTGCTGCTACAATATTTTTAGCTATATATCTGGCTGCATAACAAGCGCTGCGGTCAACCTTTGTTGGATCCTTTCCTGAAAAAGCGCCGCCGCCATGCGCAGCCATTCCGCCGTATGTATCAACGATTATTTTTCTGCCGGTCATACCTGTATCTGACTGAGGCCCGCCAATAACAAACTTTCCGGTAGGATTAATATAATATTTTGTATTTTGATCAAGCAGGTTCTTATTAATTATTGGCAGTACTACATTCTGAATAATCTCATCTCTTGAGGCCTGTGTGATCTGATGGCCTGTGCTGTCTAAAATTTCTGTTGTATGCTGAGTAGAAATAACTACGCTGTCAACACGGCTGGGCTTGCCGTCAATATATTCAACGCTAACTTGAGATTTACCATCAGGCCCCAGATAACCAAGAATGCCTTCCTTTCTTACCTTAGCAAGCCTCGCTGCAAGTTTATGCGCAAGCATTATTGGCATTGGCATAAGCTCCTCAGTCTCTTTGCACGCATATCCGATCATTAGCCCTTGGTCGCCGGCTCCGCCCACATCAACTCCCTGCGCAATATCAGGCGACTGTTTGCCAATAGCGTTTAGAACGCCGCATGATTCATAGTTAAAACCATATTTAGCGTCTGTATAACCAATATCTTTTATTACCGACCTCGCCAGCTCTTGAACCTCAACGTTTGAGTTTGTTGTTATTTCTCCTCCGATAATAAGCATGCCCACAGTAATAAATGTTTCGCACGCTACACGGCCGTTAGGATCATTGGTTAACACCTCATCAAGTACTGCGTCAGAAATCTGATCACACACCTTATCCGGATGGCCTTCGGTTACTGACTCTGATGAAAATACGAAACGCGGATATTTATTACTCATTTTCCCTCTCCTTTTATACGCAATACGTTTTGAAATTTGACGCATTACGATTTTTATTTTATTTTTTTACTATTGTTCCTTCATAAACAATACTGCCGCTCGTTACATTTGAATCTGAACCAACAATACAATCTTTTAAAACGCTCCCCTTCCCAATTCTAACATTATCCCATATTACGCAATTTTCTATAGAAGCGCTGTCGTCTATAATTACATTATTGCCAATAACAGTATTGCCCTTAATTGCCGCTCCTTTATTTATCTTACAGCTGTTTCCAATTATGCAGGGCGGCATTAAATCTGCATTTGAATCAATCTCAGTATTATCTCCAACCCAGATTTTATTAGAGATTTCCCTGCCGGGAATTTTAATATTTACCGCGCCGGACATCACATCAATCTGCGCCTTTCTATACTCATAAAGATTCCCAATATCGCACCAATAACTATCTATCTCATAAGCATATATCGGAATATTTTTTTTTAGCAGTTCCGGCCACACATTATGACCAAAATCATAAAACTTATTTTCAGGTATATAGTCAAATATTTCAGGTTCTAATATATATATTCCTGTGTTTACGCGATTTTCAAAAACATCGCCCCACAAAGGCTTTTCAATGAACTGTTCAATCGCGCAGTCTTTGCCGGCGCGCACAACGCCATATTCAAATTTTTTGTCCTTAGATTTTAACACGATTGTCGCAATAGTCTTTTTCTCTTTATGGAATTTTAAAACCTCTGTAATGTCTAAATCCACCAAACCATCGCCGCTCATAACAATAAATGTCTCATCAAGCATATCTTTCATCTTTCGAACTCCGCCGGCAGTGCCTAGGAGTTCTTTCTCAAATGAGTAAGTAATATTTATATCAAATTTTTCGCCATTTCCAAAATACTTTTTAATAATCTCCGGAAAAGAATGGAGATTAACCGCTACATCCTTAACATTATGCTTAGACAAAAGCTCGAGAGTATTCTGCAATACAGGCTTATTCGCGATCGTTATCATTGGTTTAGGAACATGAAATGTAAGCGGCCTAAGCCGAGTTCCCAATCCGGCGCTCATTACAAAAGCCTTCATTAAACCTCCAAACATTAAAGGGGATAGTCCCGGTGAATTATAATTTGTATTTTACAATAGTTTTCTTAATTCATTAATTACGTCTAATAATTTTTCTTCTTTACAGCCGGTTGATTCGCCTTGTTTGCGCGGCTTTAACTCAAATTCTTTATTTTCTAAATATTTTTTTCCAATAATAATACGCAAAGGAATCCCTATAAGGTCCATATCTTTAAACTTAACGCCGGCTCTTTCATCTCTATCATCTAAAAGCGCATCAAAGCCTTCAGCCTTAAGCGTATTATATATTTTTTCGCCAATCTCCATCAAGCTATTATTACTTGTGTCAGTTATTACAACTCCAATTTGATAAGGCGCTATTGCCCACGGCCAGATAATTCCATTAGCATCATGATTCTGCTCAATAGCAGCAGCGACAACGCGCGAAACTCCGATACCATAACATCCCATAATCATAGACTTAGTTTCGCCGTTTTCATCAAGATACTCAGCCTGCATTGCATCGCTGTATTTTGTGCCAAGTTTAAATGTATGCCCAACCTCAATACCCTGGCTAAAATGCAGCTGCATTCCGCACTTACTACATCTATCGTCTTCGTTTACCAAAATCACATCGGCTATTTCGCCGCAATTAATATCCCGTTTAAAATTCACATTTATGCAATGGTAATCTTTTTCATTCGCTCCTGCCACAGCGCCGGTAATTGTCGTAACAGACGCATCCGCGATAATACGCAGATTTTTTTGTAATTTTAATGGCCCCAGAAAACCCGGAACAAGCCCCAGCTTCTCAATTATCTCTTTCTCTTCCGGTTTTATTAACTCATTAACTTTAAGATAACCGGAAAGCTTATGTTCATTTATCTGCCTGTCGCCCCTTATCAAAACCATTATATACTCATTATTAGTTTTATACACCAATGCCTTTAAAAATTTATGCGCAGGTATTTGAAGAAATTTTGAAACTTCCTCAACGCTTGTCACATTCGGTGTTTTAACCTTTTCATAATTCTTTTCATTATTATTATCGTCATAAATTTTAAAATCAGCTGACGCTTTCTCTAAATTAGCCGCATATCCGCACGCGCATGACACAATCTTACTCTCGCCTGACTCGGCAAACACCATAAACTCATGAGAAAAGCTTCCTCCAATAGCGCCTGAATCAGCTTCAACAACCCCAAATTCCAGTCCGCATCTCTTAAACATTTTTTTATACGCTTCAACCATAATCTCATATGACTTCTGCGCATTCTCGTCAGTAGTATCAAAACTATAAGCGTCTTTCATATAAAACTCGCGGCTCCGCATAATCCCAAACCTTGGACGTATTTCGTCTCGAAACTTGGTTTGGAATTGATATAAAGTAATTGGCAGATTCCTATAAGACTTAACCTCTGCCCCAACACGATTTGTAATTACCTCTTCATGCGTCGGGCCCAGGCAAAATTCACGTTCATGACGATCTTTGAGGCGCATTAGCTCTTTGCCGTACACGTCCCACCTGCCGCTCTTCATCCATAAATCCTTTGGCTGAAGCGCAGGAAGGAATACTTCAAGTGCGCCCGCATTATCCATTTCTTCTCTAATAATATTTTCTACTTTTTTTAGAACGCGAAACCCAATAGGCAGCCATTCGTATATACCTGCTGATAATTTGCGGATCATGCCTGCGCGGTACATTAGCTTATGACTTACAATCTCCGCGTCTTTAGGCACCTCTTTTAGCGTAGGTATAAGTGTTTTTGAAAATCTCATATCATAACCTTCCATTAATTATTTTTAAATTTTTAAGCTATCAATTTTTTTAATTCGCTCAAAAAACCGATCTGAACTGTTCTTTTTTTAATGTCGCTATTATCCTGCCTTTTTTGAATAAACAAATCTTATTCCCTGCACCGGTAATTCCCAAATCCGCTTCCTTCGCTTCCCCCGGGCCGTTAACAACACACCCCATTACAGCTATTGTTTTAAGACAGGCCCTATCGCCCGACCAGTCAAAAGAATATAATACTTTTTCTATTTCCGCAACCAATTTTATAACATCCACAGTTGTTCTGGCGCAAGTAGGACAGGAAATTATATTTGGCATTTTTTGCCTTATGCCTAAAGACTGCAAAAGAATATACGCGGCGCGAACTTCCCAAACAGGATCAGCGCTTAATGAAATTCGCATTGTATCGCCTAAACCCCCGGAAATAATCTGCGCGAGTCCTGCAGTTGATTTTATAGACCCTTGGAACAATGACCCTGACTCAGTAATGCCTATATGCGCCGGGTATTTAAAATTATTACTAAAAATCTCGCATGCCTTTATTGTAGTTCCAACATCTGACGCTTTAAGCGCTACTACTGTGTTATAAAAAGATTCTCTTTCAAATGTATTTAGATATTCGCTCACAGCATCAACCAAAATACCGGCCCGTTTTTCAGACGACAATTTAATGGAACTGCCATGCAGTTTTTTTAATGACCCGCTATTTACGCCAATACGGATAGCTGTATTGCGATCCTTGGCCATATTTAAAATATCCTTTAATTTATCCTTTCGCATATTACCCGGATTAATTCTGACCTTGTCCGCGCCATTAGCGATTGCCAAAAGCGCTAATTTATAATCAAAATGAATATCCGCAACCAATGGAATATTTATTTTCTTTTTTATCTTAGATAAAGCCGCGGCTGAAGTTTCATCCGGCACACTAACCCTGACAATCTCGCACCCTGCTTTTTCCAGCACATGAATCTGTTTAACAGTTGCTGAAACATCGGCTGTATTAGTATTTGTCATAGACTGCACGATAATATTATCAGCTCCGCCGATAGTTACTTTTCCGACATTAACCTTTCTTGTTTTGTTTCGCGTGTATTTCATCTTCTGCCCCGCCTATTTTTCTCATTCTAAAAGTATCCGAACTTTGGGGTCTGTCCCTCATTTCGGATAAGTATCCGAAATGAGGGACAGACCCCAAAGTTCGGATACTCAATCTGCGCTAACTTCCTAAATTATTTGTAAAAAATATCCTGACTATATCCTGTTTTGTGGCAAACACAATTAATCCAATAAGCAAAAACAATCCGATCAATTGTATGTATTGCATTACCTTTTCCGAAACAGCTTTACCTCTTATTCCTTCCCATAAGTATAATACAATATGGCCTCCGTCCAGTAAAGGCAATGGCAGTATATTTATAAGTCCCAAGTTTATGCTGACCATAGCAAGTAAATTTAAAAACTCTAAAATATTTGATCTTGCAGCCATAGTCAATGTATGGGCTACGCCTATGGGCCCCATAACCTGCGCCTCGAGCTTTCCTGCCAGAGCCAAGAAAATTGTTTTAAAAAAAAGAATAACGAGATACCCAACGGTTTGAAAACTATAAACTATGCTCTTAAATATTGAGACATTTTTTATCTCAATTTTAGGGCCTATGCCAATCATGTATACCTTATACTTATCATTATAGATTGGCGTTAGTTCCAGATCCTTCGCTTCCCCCTGCCTTATTAACTTCAAATGTATCGGATCATTTTTTTTGTCATTAATATTTTTTGTTAAATCTTCCCAAGAACTTATTTTCACGCCATTTATTTCTTCTATTACGTCGCCTGATTTAATCCCGGCAATCTGCGCAGGCATTCCCTCGACCAGCGCTCCTATCACAGGATCGTTCAAAGGAACTGCCAATCCTGATTTAAAAACAATTACAAATATTATAACAACCGCGCCCAATACATTCATCAGCGGGCCTACGAAAGCCACGAGTATTCTCTTCCACCATGCAAGCCAGAGAAAATCCCCCTTTACATATTCCTTTTTATCACCCGGAATTTCTCCGGCCATTTTAACATAACCGCCAAGAGGGATCAGGCTTACTTTGTATCTGGTTCCATTCTTAGTAAAACCAAACCATTCCGGCCCAAATCCCAGAGAAAAAACCTCAACCTTAACGCCAAATAGTTTTGCGAACATAAAATGGCCCAATTCATGGATAATAATAACTATGCCCAGGGCTGCGGCTACGAGCAGTATTGTAATCATTTTAACACCCCTAAAGCTGTTTTTCTCGCCCATTCATCCGCTATTAAAACATCTTTAATAGCGCGCAGTTTCTTGGGAATATGCTTACTCATTGTTTTTTTTATAATTTTCGGAATATCTAAAAAACCAATTTCACCTTTTAAAAATTTAGCAACCGCTATTTCATTCGCCGCATTTAGAACAGCCGGCATGGTTCCGCCGATTTTTTGAGCATTAATAGCCAGCGCTAAACATGGAAACATTTTTGTGTCAGGCTTATCAAATGTAAAACAGCCTATCTTAGTTAAATCAAGAGAAGGAATAGATGATTTCTCCCTATTTGGAAATGTCAAAGCATTTTGAATAGGGCCGCGCATATCCGTTGCGCTCATCTGCGCTTTTATTGAATCGTCTATAAACTCCACCATAGAATGTATAATTGACTGCGGATGTATAACAACTGAAATTTTATTCAGAGGAACGCCAAACAAATGATGCGCCTCAATAACCTCTAAACCTTTATTCATTAATGTTGCCGAATCAATAGTAATCTTAGGCCCCATCTTCCATCTCGGATGTTTCAATGAATCTTTTACATTAATTGATTTTAGCTGTTTCTCAGTAAACTTATAGAACGGCCCGCCGGAAGCTGTAAGAAGAATTCTTTTTATATTATTTGGATTTTCTCCGAGAAGGCATTGGAATATAGCGCTATGTTCGCTGTCTACAGGCAGTATTCTTGTTTGATATTTTTCAGCTTCCTTCATTATTAAACTTCCGGCAATTACCAGCGGTTCTTTATTCGCCAAAGCCACTGTAATTTTATTACGAATCGCGCTAAATATTGGTTCCAGGCCTATAGCGCCGACAACTGCCACAAGAACAATATCCAATCCTTTTAATGACGCTATCCTGTTTAATCCATCCACGCCTGTATGCACTCTAAGATTAAATTTCTTTATCAAAGCCTTTTCATTTTTAATGAATTTATCTTTTGCTTCTGAATCAAAAATCACTATCTCTTTTGGCCGGAACCTCTGTATTTGTTTTTTTAATAGCGGAATATTTTTGTAGGCAGATAAAGCTATCACCTTATAGTTCTTGAGTTTTGTTATAACATCAAGTGTCATTGTTCCAATAGAACCGGTAGACCCAAGCACAGCAATCGTTTTCATCTCTCCTCCGGAAAAATTTCTTTGCAGAAATTTTTAGAAAATAGAAATTAGAAAGTAGTTTCTGAATTCTGTATTCTGACTTCTATCTTGATAAAAATTTTAAAATATAATACACAGTTGGCACTACAAATATTAAGCTGTCAAAACGATCCAGTACGCCGCCATGTCCTAATACAATTCTTCCGGAATCTTTGACACCGGCATTTCGCTTTATAACAGACTCGGCAAAATCTCCAAATTGTCCGACTATCCCAATCACGCTTCCTATTATCAAACATTCCCCAAAAGTCATATACTTTATCACTATCAGCTTAGCGAGGCACACCACAATAATGCTCGCCGCAAACCCGGCCACTGCGCCTTCCACAGATTTATTCGGGCTGATACCGGGAATCAATTTATGCTTGCCGTATTTCATGCCAATAAAGTAAGCTGCGCTGTCCAGCGCCCACACAGAACAGAACGCCAAGTACACATAATATTCTCCAAACAAAGCCATCTCTCTTAAACCTATGAAGTGTCCCAGCATCCAGGCAATATAAAAAACCCCGAAAAATGTCATTGAAACATCGATGATAAGCGCGTCAATACTTTTTCTAAACATGCCTGCTATAAAAAATATTATTATAAACATTGTGATTACTGCGGATGTTACAATTAACATAGGATGTTTTATATTAATGCCTATCCCATTCGCGAAAAAAGAAAGCATTATCAAAAGAGTGAAACACATTCCTAAAATACGCAAAGGCTTGTATCCCATTACAGCCATTAATGAAAACCATTCTAAAACGCCTATAACCACAATCACGGTTATAAGCAAAAAGAACGGAATAAATCCCCAATGCGTAATAAATATAATAAACCAAATTCCAAATACCGCAATAATAAATCGTAAAACCAAATTACTCTTTTGCACTGCCAAACCTCCTCTCACGCGAACTATACTCTTTTAAAGCGGAATTAAAGTCCTGCTTTTTAAAATCAGGCCAAAATTTATTAATAAAAACAATTTCTGAATACGCGATCTGCCATAATAAAAAGTTACTGACTCTCATATCGCCGCCTGTGCGGATTAAGAGGTCAGGATCAGCCTGCCCCTTGGTATCCAAATAATCTGCGAATTCATCCTCTGTAACAGCCTTTTTCCGATCTTTACATATTTTATTAACTGCTGATACAATCTCGCTTCTACCGCCGTAATTAAGCGCAATATTCAGTATTAATCCTGTATTTTTTTCTGTCTTTTTTACAGAGTTATTTATTAGCTGTTGAATATCATTAGGCAGCGCTGTTATATCGCCGATTGTTCTAAACCTGACATTTTTTTTATCAAGTTCATTGATCTCTTTTTTTAAATAAATCTCTAAAAGATTCATAAGCCCATGAACTTCATTTTTGGGACGTTTCCAATTCTCCGTCGAGAAAGCATACAACGTAAGTATTTTCACCCCAGCCTCATCAGCAGATTTCACCACATCCTTTATCCTCTTCATACCATACCTATGCCCAATAATACGCGGGAAACCCTTAGACTTTGCCCATCTGCCGTTCCCATCCATAATAATAGCGACATGCGCCGGTACTGACATATATACCCTCACTTTTTAGAAAATAGAAAGTAACGCTGCTGCGTCATACCCGCGAAGGCGGGGATCCATTTCTCTCTGTCATTCCTGCCCCGACGGCGACTGCTCCGCCTATGGCCGGGCAGGCAAGTTCAGAATGACAATTATACACACTTAAATAAAAAGGGGATAATCCTATGTATATTTTTTCACACAAGATTAACCCCTTGATACTAGTAACTATTCTTTTATCGCTTCTACCGGGCAGATAGCAACACAATCACCGCAATCTACGCATTTTTCTGCGTCAATTTTATATTTATCTCCATTAGATACAATTGCGCGTTGAGTGCAAATCTTTGTGCACGATCCACAGCCAACACATTCATCCTTTATTTGATGAGCCATAATTCCCCCCTAGACTTCCATAATTTCCTGCTCTTTATGTTTAATCATGTCCTCCACAAGATGAATATATTTATCAGTTAATTTTTGAATCTCAGTTTCGCCTAAATTAAGCAGATCTTCTGTAATAACCTTCCCTTTTTCAGCGTTTTTAAGTTCTTCTATAGCTTCCCGCCTTTGATTTCTGATAGCTATCTTTTGCTGTTCTTCAACTTTTTTAATATATTTTACAAGATCTTTGCGTGTTTCTTCTGTAAGTTTTGGCAGTATAAGCCTTATCAATTTACCGTCATTATTAGGAGTAAGCCCTAATGATGAATTTGAAATTGCTTTTTCAATATCGCGTAATGTATTTACATCCCAAGGCTTAATCTCTAAAACTCTGGGTTCAGGAACAAGAATAGAAGCAATTTGGTTAAGCGGCACTTGAGTTCCATAACTTTCAATTTTAATATTATCAAAAATTCCAGGATTAGCTCTTCCGGTTCTAACCTGAAGAAGTTCTTCTTTTAATTTCTCAATACTCTTCTTCATATTCGCCTCTGCCATATGAGAAACGTTTCTAATAGTATCCATAATACCCTCCTGAAAAATGGTCTTTAGAACGATAAACGAAATTTTAATTATGTATCAAAGTTCCAACGTTCTTACCGCAAACAACGTCTACAATATTATTATTTTTAGTCATATCAAATACAATAACCGGGATATTCTTTTCTCTGCATAAAGAAAACGCCGTAGCGTCCATTATTCGCAGATTTTCAACAAGCGCTTCCTGAAAACTTAGATCGGTATACCGCTTAGCGTCTTTATTTTTAACAGGATCGTCAGAATAAACCCCATCTACCTTTGTTGCCTTTAAAATAACTTCTGCTTCAACCTCAGAAGCTCTTAAAACAGCCGCAGTATCGGTTGTAAAAAAAGGATTTCCTGTGCCGCATGCAAAAATCACTATCCTTCCCTTTTCAAGATGGCGGATAGCTCTTCTGCGAATAAAAGGTTCTGCAAGTTTTTGCATATTTATCGCGCTCTGAACTCTGGTCGGCACACCTATACTCTCTAAAGCGTTTTGCAAGGCAAGCGCATTAATCATGGTTGCGAGCATCCCCATGTAATCAGACGTAACCCTGTCCATATTCTCGCCAAAAACACCACGCCAAATATTACCACCGCCTATTACAATTGAAATCTGCGTAGGCAATGCCTGCACCTTTTTAAGCTGATGAGCTAATTTATCAACAACGTCAGCGCTAAGGCCGCTTTGTCCATTAACTGCCAAAGACTCACCGCTGAGTTTAATTAATATTCTCTTATAACGCGACAAGTTTGAAGCAGTGCCCATATATTATTTCTCCCCTAATTTAAAACATGCAAACCTTCTTATTTGAACATTTTCTCCAATCTTTGCGCGATATTCATTTACCAGATCTTTAATTTTTTTTCCTGAATCCTTGATATAAACCTGGTCCATTAAACATACTTCTTCAAAATATTTATTAATTTTTCCGCTGACTATTTTTTCAACAACCTGAGCCGGCTTTCCGCTATCCTCAACCTGTTTCATTAAAATCTTTTTTTCTTTTTCTATCTCTTCCTGCGGAACATCCTCAGATGTTACATAAATAGGCTGAGCAGCCGCTACCTGCATAGCAATTTCTCTTCCAAGATCGCCAAATTCTGCGGTGCGCGCGACAAAATCCGTTTCGCAATTTATTTCCACAATAGCGCCCAGCTTATCGCCCGGATGTATATAGCTGATAATGCGTCCTTCTCTTGCTGTGCGATCAGCCCTTTTAGCAGCTTTTGCGATTCCTCTCTCTCTAAGCAAATCTATAGCTTTATCAATATTTCCATTGGCGTCTTTAAGCGCATTTCTGCACTCCATCATTCCAACGCCGGTTCTTTCTCTTAATTTTTGAACATCCTGTGCTTTAATCTCCATATATATTCTCCTTTATTCGTTGCGCATTGCGCGTACCGCGAGTCATTAAAATTTTCACCGCTGCAGCAAAATACGAACGTAAGTGTTTTATGCTTCAGGCCCGCCTTCAACTAAACCTGCATCTTCCGAAACATTCTTATCGTTCACTTCAATTTGACTAGATTTTTCTTCATTTACATCTTCTTTCTTTTCTTCTTTATCCTCAATATTAACCTTTCCGGCTATCTCTTTTCCTTCTAAAATCGCATCCCCGAATATAGTTAAAAATAGTTTTATTGCGCGTATCGCGTCATCATTGCCCGGAACCGGAATATCAACAACATCAGGATCGCAATTTGTATCCACAACAGCCACAATTGGAATTTTAAGTTTACGCGCTTCAAGTATTGCCGTAGTCTCTTGTGATGGATCAATAACTAAAAGTATCCCGGGCAGTTTATTCATATCCTTTATGCCGCTTAAAGCTCTATCCATTTTAGTCAATTCTTTGTCGAGCCTGGCTATCTCTTTCTTGCTAAGTTTTGTCCAATTCGGGCTGGCTTTTAATGCTTGTAAATATTTGAGCCTTTCAACGCGGGTTTTAATTGTAGTGAAATTGGTAAGCATGCCTCCAAGCCATCTATGATTTACATAAAACATGCCTGTACGCTTCGCTTCTTCGGCAATTGATTCCTGCGCCTGCCTCTTTGTGCCGCAAAAAAGCACGGTTTTGCCTTCTGCTACAGCATCCTTTATATATTTGTACGCGGCCCTAAGTTCCTTAACTGTCTTTTGCAGGTCAATAATATGAATATTATTTCTCTCGCCAAAGATGAACCGCGCCATTTTTGGATTCCAGCGACGCTTTTGATGCCCAAAGTGCACCCCTGCTTCAAGCAGGCTTTTCATAGTGATGTTTGCCATTTTATCCTCCTAGTGTTTTTTCCTCCACCCCTCCATTGCCGGCAGATCTAATACCGTAAATAAACGGCAAAAGACAACACTGCCAGACTTATGAAACGTTAAAAAACGCTTCAAGAGAAGTGTGTGAATTAATCATATATTATAGTCGAATTTCTTTTTAATATCAACAAAAAACTTACGCAGTCTGCGAGCCGGCATAACGCTCCTGTTTTCAATAACAATAATATCATCTTCAGGCAAAACATAAGCAAACCCGGTAATCCCGGGGCTAAACCTTACCTTTACGGTTAAATAATTCTTTCCGGCAACTATATCCTCAACAACTGCGTGAAGCGGAACATCTTTTTCCTGTTTCACTCCTCCAAAAAGCCTGCAAATATAGCTCGCGACATCCCTTTCATCCACAACCTCAGTCATTACCATATCGCCATTTAATAAAAATTTAGCCGGCACAGAATTCTGTACTTTCCCTTTTACAAGAGTTATCGCAAGGTCAATATTTGTTTTCTCTTGCCTTAGAGACATAGCGGCGCTTTCTTTTGAAAGCGACATTTGTTGTCGTTTTTTTGTCTTTTGTCCTATGTAATCTATTAATAAATTAAGTTCTAAAGAATCTGAAAAGAACCGAATCTGTGAAACAAGCTTTTCAATAAATTCAGAAACTGCCGCATCTTTGCGATGACGAAGGAGTTCATATAAATTTTTCGATTTTTCATACTGCAAATTTTGGAATAAATGGCTTTCCAACTCCTGCGTTGAGGATTGTAATGAGCCTTCGCCTAAACGTATTGTGTATATTTTACGATCAAACACAAACCAATTGCCATCAAGATTTGTCTCGCATATCGCAGGATTATTACAAACCACTGCGCTAAGCCGGATAACTCTTTTCTCTTTAGGATTAAGTATTATCATAAAAAGGGCGAATATCCCTGCGGACGGCGATTTAATCCTAGCCTTAATTATTGTGAGATCCTGCACAAGATTATTAAACTGGCCAAGCGCTTTTTCAGCGTCATAGTCGCATAACTCCAAAGCAAGCCTTGCCTCGCTCTCTTCACAGCCAATCTGCTCTATTAAGCTTCTAATATTAGTTTCCATAAAACCTCAAAATGAGTCGAGACTCTATAATCACATTAATGGTATTAATAAAAACGCTGTTTCCTATTTTCCTGAATGCGGGTGCGCCTTTTTGTAATCCTTTTTAAGCCTCTCAATATCAATGTGCGTATATATCTGGGTTGTCGCGAGATTTACATGCCCAAGCATTTCTTGAACAGACCTCAGGTCGCATCCGGCATTAATAAGATGCGTAGCAAATGTATGCCTTAGTGTATGAGGCGACACCTTTTTTTTAATACTTAATTTTTTAATATACTTCTCAACTATTCTTCTAACGCTTCGAGCTGTTAAAACGCCGCCCTTACGATTAACAAAAATGTAATCATGCGATAAGCCCTTCATGTTCTGCCTAAGCCGATCATAATAAGTTTTCACAATACCCAGACTATTTCGCCCAATAGGTATAAGCCGCTCCTTATTACCTTTACCCAAAACTTTAATTGATTCTCCCAAAAAATCAATATCCTTATATCTAATATTTACAAGCTCGCTTATTCTCACGCCTGTAGCGTAAAACACTTCAAATATTGACTTATCTCTTGATGAGAAAAGCGAATTATCGGATGGAGCTTCGATTAAATCTATAACCTCGTCTTTATCTAAAAACGTAGGCACTTTTATATCCTGCTTTGGACTGCGGATATAAAGGAAGTTGTTTTTTTTAACAATATTCTCTGCAAGCAAATATTTATAAAAACTTTTTAGCACAGCAATCTTACGCGCTAACGATGTTTTTTTATAGCCCTTTGTCGTCAGTTCAGCAAGATAGGCGCGGCCTACCTGCCTGTCAATATTTATCAATTCCCGGTTATTCTCGTCTAAGTAAGCCACAAACTGCCTCAGGTCATTCGAATAACTTAAACGCGTATTTTCAGAAAAACTTTTTTCTATATTTAGATAATTCAGGAAGCGATTAAGAATAGCCTGCGCGTCTTTGCTCATAACCCAAAACCTATAAACACGCGTAAAACAATAGCCGCGCAAATCCCGGCCACAACATCATCAGCCATAATTCCGTATCCACGCTTTAAAAGCTCCGCTTTTTTTATAAAAAACGGCTTCGTAATATCAAACACCCTAAATAGCGCAAGCGCTGCCAAATAATATTTATATTCGTGAGGAATGAGGCAAATCGCCCATCCACAGCCAATCCATTCGTCAATAACAATACGTTTATCATCATGCACTCCCCAGTAAGCTTCGGCCTTGGTCGCGATAAATATGCTCATGATCGTTGCGCCAAGCAGTATAAAAATATCTAAAAATGAATTAATGGGAACGAACCAAAAAAATATCAGAGCCACAATACTCGCCCAGGTCCCGGGAGCATACGGCAGATAGCCGACAAAAAAACCACTGCTTAACATTCTCATTATAATTTGCATCGTCATAAAATCCTCATATAATTTATTATTAATTATCTTTCAAGAAACTTCCGTTATCCAGCAAATAATGATATCCTGAAATAACCGTAAGAAGCGTTACCACTCCGGTTATTATCATAGGCGTCATCTTAAAATATATATGATAATCTATAGGAACATCCATTTCTTTTAAAATGAGTATTGTCAAAATAATAAATATCGCAATAAGCTGCGATGTCGTCTTAAACTTACCGGAATTTGTAGCAGGAAGAACTATGCCTTTAGAAACCGCGAGTGTTCTCAAACCTGTTATCATAAACTCTCTGCTGATTATTATTATTATCATCCAAGAAGGTATATTTAAATATGTGACATCCACAAATGATATAAACGCGCTGCAAATAAAAATCTTGTCTGCCAATGGATCCATAAACTTCCCAAAATCCGACACCCAGCCATACTTCCTGGCAAGCGCTCCGTCCAACCAGTCAGAAAACGCCACATAAAAGAAACATATAAGCGCTGTCAGCTTCCATA
Organism: Elusimicrobiota bacterium; assembly: GCA_043820025.1. GTDB lineage: Bacteria > RUG730 > RUG730 > JBDRED01 > JBDRED01 > JBDRED01. The sequence goes on along the minus strand of JBDRED010000005.1, from coordinate 30,693 downwards.
CTACTCCGGGGAAAGTTACGCCAGCAATAAATATAGGCATAATAAAAATTCTGCTTATGGTTAATTTATTTGAAATATTCATTTTGTCCTCGCAATCGCGCTCTGTGTCCCATACATATCATATGCATCTGTTTTAATAATTTTTACCTTAACGAACTGCCCTGAGCTGACAGCTTTACACGTCTGAAAATAAACTACTCCGTCAACGTCAGGCGCCATACCATACATACGCCCAACGCCTGTTTTTTTATCTTTGATATAATTCTCGACAATTATATCGAGTTCTTTGCCAATCCATTTCTTGTTATGCTCCTGCGCAATCTGTTCCTGTCTCTCAATTAACTTTTTAAAACGCTCTTCCTTTATTTCTTGCGTAATCTTGTTACTATATTCGACAGCTTTTGTCCCTTGTTCCTCTGAATAACAAAATACGCCGATTTTATCAAAAATATATTTACCCGCAAAGTCTAACAGCTCATTAAAGTCACTATTGGTTTCACCCGGAAACCCGACAATAAATGTTGTTCTAAGCACCAGTTCAGGTATATTTTTTCTAAGCATCTCAATTTTTTCTATTATCTCTTGACTTGTGATATTCCTATTCATAGCCTGTAATATTTTGTCATTTATATGCTGAAGCGGAATATCTAAATATGAACAAATCTTTTCTTCGTCACAAACCAGCTTCGCAAAAGCTTCATTAATATGCCTGGGATGTAGATACAAAAGCCGTATCCACTTAATACCCTGTATCTTAACAAGCTCTGTTAACAGTTTATAAAGATTCGCCCCATCCTTTCTGTCAATACCATAGGAGCCGATATCCTGAGCTAAAAGATTAATCTCTTTGACTCCATTGTCAGCCAGCTTTACGACCTCATCCTTTATATCCTTTATGCTCCTGCTCTGCAAAGATCCTCGTATGGCCGGTATAAGGCAATAAGAACATCTATTATCGCAGCCATCCGAAATTTTTACATAGGCGCTGGCGCCATACGGCACAACACGCAGCCCTTTATCATATAGACTGCTTATATCCTTTGAGCCGATCCAAACGCGTTTTTCTAACGTCTTGTTATAAAAACTTTTTATTATATTTGGCAATATATGAAAATACGCAATTCCTACAACTATATCCACATCAGCAAAATTATTTATAATTTCATCTGCCGCGTACTCGCCAAAACACCCTGAAACAATGAGGCAGCTGCACTTATTCTCTTTGTACTTTATATACTCTGTAATATAATCCTCAGCCTCATCACGAGCAGACTTCAAAAAACTACAGCCGCTTATAATTATTATATCCGCTTCTTCAGGATTCCCGGTTAATTGAAATATTGGAGCTATCCGAGCTGTGATATATTCGCTATCAACCTGATTTTTATTGCATCCTAAAGTTATAAAATATATTTTTTTCATTTAAGCCAATTCTTATAATTCTTTCTGTTAATGCTTATAGTATTAACGCCTCTTACGCTGTTTTTCTTTACATCCACTTCCTTGCCATTCAGACTCAACAAAATGCCCCACACATTCCCAATCTTTAATGTAAAATCTTGTTTTGCTTCCCAATTCTTATTATATCCTTTATCCAGCTCGCCCTGAAAAGCGACTTTACCGTCAATAGTTACACAAATCCAAACTTTTCCGATTGTATTAATTTTAAATTTGAGCGGCATTTGCGGTATAGGTTTTTTAATTAAGCTCGTCACAGAAGGATTCGCCAGAACAGTGCTATTCGAAATAATATTTTCTATAATGGCATCGCTTGGGACTGCAGGAGTAAACACCTTAGGCAAAGAGTAGGAAAACAGCGTCATTTTTACAATAAAGAAAATAGCCAGACTTAGCGAACTCACAACAGCCACAGCGCCTAAAATATTTCTTTTTACATCAATTTTTTGTCTAAAGAAAATAGGTTGAGGAGGATAAGAATCATTTTTCACCTGCATAATACTATCCCCATATCTGGTTTTTATGTATAAATCCACAACCTCTTCGGGATTTAGCGATAATTCAGCCGCGTAATTTTTAAGGAATCCTTTAACATAAACTTCCTCAGGCAGCGCGTCAAATTCCTCATTTTCAAATGCTTGAAGATATTTTTTGTTAATGCGAGTCTTAACGCTTATATCATGTATTTCAAGTCTCATTTTCTGTCTTGCGTTTTTTAGATATATTCCGAGTGACATAATTATCTAGTCCTCCATTTCCCATATTTCTACATCTTTGGGCGCAATAAATTCGAATTCTTTATTCTTTATAATCTTATCAAACTTTATAGCGCTCAAACTAGTCGCTATTGTAATCTCCCCGCTAAATAATTCTATTTTTTGAGGAAACATCAGCTCTTTATTTATTGACAGCTTAATTGCTTCGGCATTGTCCTGTTTCGACACTAATGAAAGATAATAATAATTTTTATTTTGTCTTAAAGGCAGCGATTTATACTGCTCGTCACATTTCTCAATATTGAAAATAAAATCAAAAAATCTTGCAATATGTTCCTCTTGTAACAGAGTATCAGCCGCGCGTTTTATCGCTTGTTTATTCTCCGGCGTATATATCCAAAGCGTATCTCCATTGCTTATAAAATGCTGTACGTACGGGCTTTGAGTTTTAATAAAAAACTTATTCGGTTTCTTAAAATACACAATGCCTTTGATCATATTTTCCTGTTCAATCTCCGGAGATTTAATGCTCTGCGTGTACGCAAACTGCATTGTCTTCACAGCGTCTTCCCTGACTTGAAGTTTATTGATCAACTCTTCGCCGGACATTGCTCTGAGAGGCATCACGAATATCATAAAAAAAATAACAAATAATAAATATTTCCTCAGCATTATTGACCGCCTGCGTATTCTTCAATCTTATCAAAATATATTTCCCATTTATTCGTTCCTCTTGGCTTTTCAATAAATCCTTTCATTTCCATAATACTCATTAAATTTGTGGCTTTAGGCCCGCTGAAACCATTCGCGCGCAATAAATCATACGAAACTTTTTTCCGTTCAACCACAAGCTCAAGAGCGCGCCTTAAAAGCGCTTTTTGCTCGTCATCCTCTTCCTCGTCGGATTTTGGAGCAGTTAAGTCTTCCTTAACTCTATTATAATCAGGTTTTGCTTTTGATCTTATATCTCTCAGCACAGCCTGCACATCTTCTTCGGATAAATAAGCTCCCTGAAGCCGCACAGGCTTTGGCGCTCCGGCAGGAAGATAAAGCATATCTCCCCTGCCCAACAAGTATTCCGCCCCGATCGTGTCAAGTATTACCCTTGAGTCAGTCTTTGACATTACCTGAAACGCAATCCTAGACGGAAGATTAGCTTTAATAACGCCTGTGATAACATCCACCGACGGGCGCTGTGTAGCGAGCACCAAATGAATTCCCACTGCGCGCGCCATCTGTGTAAGCCTTACTATTGATTCCTCAACCTCTCTCGAGGCGACAAGCATTAAATCCGCAAGCTCGTCAATAATAACCACAACATAAAAGTCGCCGGGCTCGCCTTCTTTCTTCATTTTTTCATTATATGATTCTATATTTCTTACCTTATTATCAGCAAACTTCTTATATCTTTTTTCCATAAGTATTACTAAACCGTATAATGTCTTCGCAGCCTCTTTTGGATTTGTAATAACCGGCGCATAAAGATGCGGCATATCCTGATAATAATTTAGTTCCACCATCTTTGGGTCAACGAGTATAAACTTAACCTCATCAGGCCTTGCGCTATAAAGAATACTCATTATGATCGTATTAATACATACGCTCTTGCCGCTGCCTGTCGCACCGGCCACTAAAAGATGAGGCATAGTAGAAATATCCCCAATCATAGCCTTTCCGGAAACGGTTTTGCCTATTGCGATTGGAAGCTTTGCTTTTGAGTTTTTAAATTCCTTTGATTCAATAATCTCTCTAAATACAACAGGCTGTGATTTAAGATTTGGGATCTCTATACCAACAGCTGATTTCCCGGGTATTGGAGCAAGAATACGAATTGATTCCGCTTTCATGGAAAGGGAAATATCATTAGAAAGGCTAGTTATTGTGCTGACCTTAACGCCTGGCGCAAGCTGTACCTCATAACGTGTTATCACAGGACCGGGCTGGATTTCAGAAACATGCGCGTCAACGCCAAAGTTTTGCAGTGTGCTCTGAAGAATCTCTGCATTTTTCTTTAAATCATCTTCTGACATCTGCACATTGTCATGCCTGGGTTTTTCCAGAAGATCAGGCGAAGGCAGTTTATAATCGCTCATTGAAACTTCTTCCGGAACTGCCTGCATAACCGCTGCAACAGCCTTTGCCTTTTCCTTCTTCTCAGCTACAGGCTTTATTTTAACCGGTTTTCCGGGTTCTTCAAGAAGAGTCGGCCTCACAATCGCAGGCGCCTGACGAATTTCTTCATCTTTGGTTTTATTAATTATTGGTTTTTTTTTCTTGTTTTTTTTGACTATATTTTGTTCTGCGGTTTCACGCGCCTTAGAAATAAGCGCTGTAATAAATTCTTTAATTCTATTATTAGACCAGTCCAGAAAATTTCTAATAGACGCATTGGTAATAAAAATTATTGAAACAAGAAAAAAAGCAAACGAGATTATATACGATCCTGCTACGCCTAAAAGTTTTATAGAAAAGTATGCTGACAGCCTGCCGGCCACGCCGCCAAACTCCGCTGTCATATCAGCGCTGCTTAAAAGGCCCAGGAACATCGCCCCGGAAAAAATAAATACTATGCCGCCAATAACCTTATATATCCAGCGTATTATATCTTCCTTAAAAAAACTCCATCCCATAACAATAAACATTATGGGTAACACATATCTGCCATAACCAAATAAATAATTACATTGAGATGATACAAACGCTCCGATGATTCCCGAATTGCGCGGGAATATGACAAAGTATAACAAAAGCCCTGCGACTATAAAGGCAAGAATACCATACAGTTCTTTATATTTATTTTCTGATGTTTCTTTTCCTTTAGACAAAATCAGCCCTCCCTGCTCAAATATTCAGCTATTCTTCAAAATACTGAACAAAAAATCCTAAATATTAAAATTCAAATTTATAAACTGATATGCAGGTTAACAGTCAGGAACTGTCTCTCTCTGTTAACTTATTCGGAGTCTCCGAAATTAAAAAACAGGAGATAAGCTGTATTTAATTCAGAAACACAAACTATCTCCTGCTTATAAAATCTATCCAATTAGCTTAACTATAAACCCTGTTTCTTCAGGAACAAGTTCGATTTTATTTTCTCTAAATAACCAGCCTATCGCAGCGAACAGCATGCTATTTGAAACAAGCAGGTCTTTTTTTAAATCAACCGTCCTTAGTCCGCCGCTCTGTTCATGTAATTGTTTCCATATAAGCCCGGCGGTATTTCCGACAACATCTTTTATAATTAATGATTTCTCCATAATTAACCCCGTTCTTTATCAGCCATTTTTTTAGAAAGATTTAATCTTCCCATGCTATCTATTTCAAATAATTTTACATAAATCTCGTCGCCCTCGCTAAGAAAATCCTCGACCTTTTCAACTCGTTTATCAGCCAATTGCGATACATGAACAAGCCCTTCTTTGCCGGGCAGAATCTCAACGAACGCTCCAAATGTTGTTATCTTAGTAACTCTTCCTTTATAAATCTTACCAACTTCCGCATCAGCTGTGTATAACAAAACCATTTCTTTGGCTTTTACTAAACCCTCGGCATCCACAGCGCTGATAATAACTTCTCCCAGATCTGTTACATCAATCTCAACTTTGCAGTCTTCCATAATTTTTTTAATATTCTTTCCGCCTTGTCCGATCACAAGACGAACCTTGCCGGGATCAACCATAACTGTATCGATCTTTGGAGCAAGCTTACTCATCTCTGCCCTAGGCTCTTTTATTGTTTCTTTCATAATATCCAATATTTTTAATCGTGACTTTTTAGAAAGAGCTAATGTATTTTCTATTAAGCCGCGATCAAGGCCTTCAATTTTAATATCAAGCTGTATTGCGGTTATTCCATTCACTGTGCCTGCAACTTTAAAATCCATATCTCCGTAATGATCTTCAAACCCGGCTATATCTACCAGAAGCACATCGCCTTCCTTTTCTTTAACCAAACCTACCGATATACCTGCAACAGGATTCTTAATCGGCACACCGGCGTCCATAAGCGACAATGTCCCGCCGCATACAGATGCCATTGACGATGATCCGTTTGATTCCAAAATATCAGATACAATCCTAATAGTATACGGAAAATTATCAGATTGAGGAAGCATTGGCTCCAACGCTCTTTCAGCAAGATTGCCATGCCCTATTTCACGCCTGCCGGGCCCTCTATTAGGCCTAGCCTCTCCAACAGCAAATGACGGGAAATTGTAGTGAAGCATAAAATGCTTTTTGTATTCGCCTTCGAGGTCATCTATTATCTGCTTATCCCTAGGAGTTCCGAGTGTTGCTACTGCAAGCGCCTGCGTTTCTCCTCTGGAAAACAATGCTGAACCATGCGTACGAGGCAGAATACCAACTCCGCAAGTTATTTTTCTTACTTCATCAAACGCGCGGCCATCAGGACGTTTTTTATCCTTTACCACTAATTCCCTAAAACATATATTTGTCAAACGTTCATAAACAGTTAAAGCAATAGAGCCATTTTCATCTTCCGGAAAGTTTTGCTTTATCTTCTCGTTAATTTCTGATAACGCCTGTTCTCGTTCCAGTTTATCTATTATCGTTATTCCCTTCTTTATTGAATCCTTATATTCAGGAAGCAGCCTTGCGACATGCGCGTCAAACTCATCCTCAACATTTTCTACCTTTGTTTGTTTTACGCCGCATTCATTAGCAAAGCTTTTTTGCATATCCACTATTTTTGCTATTTCTTTCTGAGCAATCATTATTGCTTCAGTAATTATTTCTTCAGAAACCTCATTAGAACTGCCCTCAAGCATAGCAACACTATTTTCAGTGCCTACAACAATCAAATCAAGGTCTGAATCTTCAAGCTCAGAAAATGTAGGGTTAATCTTAAACTCTCCCTTTACATATCCGACTCTAACCCCGCCAATAGGCCCGCTGAATGGAAGCCCTGACAAAATAACTGCCATTGATGAACCAATAAGCGCAGGTAAATCCGGATTGTTTTCCTGGTCAGACGAAAGCACAATAGCATTTAAAATAATATCTTTATTAATGCCTTTTGGGAAAAGCGGCCTAAGCGGCCTGTCAATAAGCCTGGATGCTAAAATTTCAGACTCTCTTGGCCTGCCTTCGCGTTTAAAAAAACCGCCCGGGATCCTGCCTGCGGCATATGTTCGCTCTCTGTAATCAACCATTAAAGGCACAAAATCTGTAACCTCTTCACTGGTTTTTGTCACTAAAGTAACCAAAACTACTGTTTCACCATACTGAACCGTTACACTTGCGTTAGCCTGTTTTGCCAATAAACCCGTTTTTAAAATCAGCGGCTTGCCGCCAATGTCTATACTTATTATTTTTTCTTTCATTTATTTACTTCCTTAGATTTAGACTTGCTATAAGATCATTATACTTCTTTAGATCCTGCTTTTTGATATAACTCAACAGCTTTCTACGCTGTCCAACCATCTGAAGAAGCCCTCTTCTAGAGCCCTGGTCCTTTGCATGAATCTTAAAATGTTCAGTTAAATTATTAATCCGTTCTGTGAGAACAGCTACCTGGACAGTTGATGAACCTGTATCTTTCTCATGTTCTTTAAATTTTTTAATTAATTCTGTCTTTTTTTCTTTTGTAATACTCATAATATCCTCCCTAAATTAGAAACAGTAGTATAGAATAATTATAGAAGAATGTAAAGGAATAAAAAAGGGTTAGAAAATGGGAGTTTGGGTATTTTACGAAAGTTGTTTCATCCAGGCCTCGATCTCTGCCAAATCTGTTGGTTTTAAGAAGAATTTCTTTGCGCCTTTCTTCATTATCTCTTCCTTTCTGTCTCCATAAGCGCTGAATATAGCTATATGCGATGTTACTCCCATATCAAGCAGTCTCTCTAATACTATAGATCCGTCAATATCCGGAAGTCCTAAGTCTAAAAGAATCACGTCAGGCCTAAATGCTTTTGCAATATCTAAACTTTCCCGGCCTGTCTTTTTTATCTCTATCTCATATCCCTTAAACTGCATAAAATTCTTTACTGTTTCAGCTAAAATCTCATCATCTTCTATTAAAAGCACTCTTTGAATATCTATGCCTTTCCCAATTATTGAGCTTAGCGTCATATCTTCGCTAATGCATACCTTATCTCTTCCTGTATCCTTTGCTTTATACAACGCGTCATCCGCTCTTTTTAATAGGATATCTCGAACCTTTTCAACATTATACTCTAAACTTTCTCTATCTTCTTTTCCAATATCTCCGATAAATGTTCCAACGCCAATACTCAATGTTATTGTTTTCAGCACCTTATGTTCCTTTAATCCTGTACTTAGCCTCTCTGCAAAAATCTTTGCTCCCTCCATATTTGTATCAGGCAGTATTATCGCAAACTCCTCTCCGCCATACCTGCACGGAATATCTGTAGGCCTTCCTGTATCTTTTAGATATTGTCCAAATAATTTAAGTATATCATCTCCCTGCTGGTGTCCATATGTATCATTATATTTTTTAAAGAAATCAATATCAATTATTAATAACGATGCATGCTCGTTATCTGTTATTGCTTTCTCTATATTATCTCTTATTGATTTTTCGCAATAGCCTCTATTGTATAATCCTGTTAAAGCGTCTCTTACAACATTTTTTGAGACATATATATTTTGTATTACCATTCCGGCGTTATTACTAACCATATGCAGAGTATTCATATCATTTGTTCCAAAATCCTTCTTTGACCTATTCTCTCCTACCACAATGAAACCTAAGAGCCTCTCAAGAAATATTGGCATTATTATTGAAGCGCCCATCTTTTTTGCCAGATCTTCCGCCATTTTCAAATCTTTTAAACCAAGTTCGCTTGCTGATCGTGATAAATCTTTAAAGTATAACTCCTTGTCTCTGTCTCTGAGAAGTTTAAGTAAATACTCATCTTCTTTTATTTCATCAATTATACTTATTCCTTCCAAAGAACCTTTTTCATAGATTTTGCGATACACCTCATTTTCTGCGTCATATAGATAAACTGCCGCATACATAGTGTTAGCGCTTCTCAGCATTATATGCACAACCTCTTTTGAAAGCTCATCAAGATTTTTAATATCAACCATTCTTTTTGACGCATCAACTAAATGTTTTTGATACTTGTAATGCGCCTGTTCAATCCGCTCTCTTAACTTATCCTCGCTATCTTCTAGTTTTGATTCGATAAACATTACATAAGCCAGTCTGCGTTCCATCGCTTTTACAATATTTTTTAACTTATTTACATCTTGTTTATGGATTAATTTTTCATTTTTTTTCTTACCTAAAAATAAAACGCCTGTAAATATTCCCACAACATTTATGGGAAAAACAAGTTCCGCTTCAACCATATTTAACATATTAAGTATGGTTCTATCTGTATCTGTAATATTAACGTCTTGTTCTAATGAGTCTATAAATATCGGGGGAGGGAAATCATTTAGTCTGGAAATTATAGATTTCTGCAGAGCAATTTCATAATTCTTTGGAAACTTCGCGTTTCCCATCCGACTCGCAAGAAGGAGAGTATTTCTCTCATTTAAAAATGCAAAATATGAAATCGTATCAAGATTCATTGCTTTATTAATACTGCTTAAAGTATTTCTTATTACTTCATTAGTTGAATGAAAGACCTTATCTTCAGCAGCGGCTCGTTCTAATTCATCCCATATTGTTTTGATCTTGCCAAAAATAATACGCTGTAAATATTCCGTTACGCTTTTATGCGAATATGAAGCAAGTAAAAACCCCAGAAAAACTATTGCGCTGATTACAATGTATTTTTCCCGGAAAGGATATGCAAAGGAAATAACTATTAGCGAAAAAATTATTGCGTATAGAATATTGCTTAGCGCATATCTCCATATAAGGTCAATATCCATAAGTCGATATTTCATAATCGCATAAGTTAAAATTATAGGATAGAGAAAAACCAACAAATGAGGCCACGGATATATATCTATCTGAAACACCATTAAAAAAGCTGTCCCTCCTCCTCCAAACCCTACGGCCATACCAATAATAAAATATTTAATTTGTAATCGTTTTAGTCCGGTTGATTTCAATAGGTGTTTAATGCAATAATAAAATGAAAGAATTACTAATAAGAAGAAAAAACCAACAAAAATTATATAGATTAATCCCGGGGGAGAATCAACATAAAAAGAATTGAAAACATATCTAACATTAATAATAAATAATCTTGTTATTCCTAACCAATCCATTATATTTAAAACAAGAAATATTGAGCCTAAAACATAAACAGCATATACAATTTTCCTTTTTTTTATCTCTAAGAATTCAAAAACAAAATGAAGAAAGAAAATCGGAATACATATAACTCCAATGTGTGTAAAACGCAGCCAAAAAAAGGCAATAGCCGGATCTAAAGTTGTAGAAAACTTAAATGCTCCCAATCCCCATATAGCAGCAGCAAAATTAAACCCGGCCCATATTTTGTTATAAAATTTTTTACCCTTAGTCCAGGAAAGTATTGCTAATATTAATGAAGTAAGAAGAAGTAGTAACCCTGATAAAGCAAACGGATTCATACTAATTATCTCCTTTTATTATTCGATCAAATGCTTTCGCTCTCGTATGAATCCTTGCGCGTTTGTGAGGATCAAGAAAATGCTTACTTGTTACACCGGCAAAAATCCCAATTTCGCCTGCCAAAAGCGATGCGCCTATTATTTCTGCAAATTTTTTCGCTTTATTCTCACCATAACAACCGATCATCTCTAAACATTCTTTCTGTGAAGACAGCGCTGTTCCGCCGCCGATTGTGCCAACAATAATATTTGGAAGTTTTAAAGAAACATATAAATCTCCCTCGCCGGTGAGTTCATAACATGTTATTCCGACACTCGCGTTTGTAACATGAGCGGGATCTTGCCCGCAGGCAATAAAAATTGCGGATAAACCATTGGCAAACTGCGCATTCACTCCCAACATCCCGGCCGCAAAACTGCTTAATGCGCAGGAATACCATAAATTAAATATTGCTTTAGGCGTAGTAAATAAGAATTTCTCAACTACTTCTTTTGGCAATACTACTTCTACAGAAACTTCCTTTCCATAACCATGAATGACATTTACCCCTGAAGCTTTTTTTTCTGAAGAAAAATTAGAACGCAGGAAATATCCTTCATTTACTGTCTCCCGCTCAATAAATTCACACAAAGCTTCTGTCGCAATGCCAATCATATTTGCTCCCATTGCATCGCTTGTATAATAAACGCAATCTAATATTACTCTTCTTCCCATCAAATGAGAATCTATTCTTAATAGTTTTCCAAATCCGGTTGTAGTATCAGCAACTGCTTTAATTTTTTTAAAATTTGTATTTATCCAATCAATAAAATTTCTTGCTTCTCTATTATTTTTAAATAAAAAAATGGGATCTAAATGATTCTCGTCCTTTTTCACAAAAACATTTACCCCGTCTGATTTACTAATTGCCAACACTCCTCTTTGATAAGTCTCTATCAGCGCTCCCTCTGTAGTAGCGAAAGGAACATAAAACATTCCTTTCGCATAGTCCCCGTTAATCTTCAAAGGCCCGATTACTCCTATAGGAACCTGAGCTATACCTATAAAATTTTCTGTATTCCCTCTGATTTCCTGCGGATTAAATGAATATTGCGATACGTGTTTAAATTTAGTTTTAGTTTGTTCCTCAATCCACTCCCGCCTTTCCTTAACATTCTTTTCAGTATAATTTAGGAACTCTACCTCTCTTCTCTCATTCTTTCTCCTGTCATTATCGTAAAATAAAACTTCATTTATTCGTCTATCGTCTTTCACATTCCTTCTATCGTTATTTCTATTATTATCTTCTGATTTTAACTCAGAACCATCTCGCTTTCTTCGCTCGATGAAAACTTTCTTTTTAGTTTTTGGAATTTTTGTTACTCCAGACATCAGCAACCCTCCTTTTCATAATATTACTATTATTTAAAACCTACTCCAAAATACAATTGCAGCCTTTAATAAGATTCTCTTAATTCCAATAAATAACTATTTTGTAAAACTCTATAATTAGATCTGCTATTTATAAATATACTAAAATTTCTCTTATATTATAAGCTTTTTTTGATAATTTCGGATAATAAGTCTTTTAATTTAAGCATACTTTTGGAAAAAGTCAATGGGATGTAAGACAGTTTTTTTAATAGCTTCAGGGATAGCGCTTAAGCAGCTTATTCTTCGACTATGCAGCCTTGGACGCCATGCCGGGCGGGGTTTGCAACCCTGTCTATATTTTCAGTTCCTATTTACATGATCATCCGGGCCGAGCTGCAAACCCACTCCGGCAATAGATTTTTCGTAACAAATAAAACTAATCAAACGCTATTGTACAACCAACAACAAAATAGTGTATTAATGCAAATGTGTAGACCTTATCATTGTCAGCACCACCTTCCAAAAAACGATACCCCATCTTAAACCTCAGATCGTCTGAAACATTATATGTCACACAAGTTAAAACATCCTCTGCCCTGCCTTGAGGAGCTGCCAAAGCATCTCCAGTGAATAATAACCCAAGCTTACTATTCACTGAATAAAAACATCTAAAATTAATCAATGGCACAAAGCCCAAATCTTTTTTTGTAGATTCTTCTGTTGAGCTCTTTAAGCTAATCTTAGCGTCTCTTATTTTGCCAGTTATTCCCAAGCCAAATTGAAATGGCTCAACTATATCTATTTCGTATCTATAGGTTAGTCTATATGAATTGAATTTATAAACAGCATCTATCTCTGTATTGGCTGGGAAATTAGCTTCATTAAATACAATTGCTTTATCTACTTTTCCTGACGCGTTTATGATCAATGGCGCTATAAGCAATGATAATGTTTTTCTTTCATTAAAAGAATAATTTATACGAGTTCTATAAAACATAACATTTTCAGATTTAAAATCTTTAGATAAAGAAATTTTTGTGCCAGTATCTCCGGGAATCCTGACATCATTATACCCGCTTACCGCCAGGCCTGTCTCAATATCCAAGCTCAGAGGCGAAGCAAAAAGGACACCGGGTAAGAGTGAAAATGTTAACATAAAATAAATTTTTTTCATAATTACACCTCTTAAATTAAATTTTAACTTCCATGCCGGGCAGGGTTTGATAAATCTAACCCCTACATATCTATTCTTTGGGCTGGGAACAGACTGCACAAGCCTTAATAATGTTTCTACATCTGCAACATCCGTATTTCTCATTTTTCCATCTTCTGCAATCATCTTCAACTGGTGACAATTTGTCACCGATTGATTCCCTTCCATTTTTAAACGCTCTTTTAACTTATTCCAATATTTTCTAGCTCTCTGAAAGTCTGCCTGCTCAATTAATGCCTGCACAATATCAACCACTGAAAAATACCACTTTTCCTTCTTTTCATCATAATGCCTGCGAATCTTAAAATTCTCAAAAATAACTAATGCTTTATCTTCCATGAAATAATCCTCTTTGATTTATTCTTCGACTATGTAGCCTTGGGCGCGCAGAGCTTCTACTATTTTATCATTCTCTGCTTTGGTTATTCCGCGGCCTCTTAATGGCGTGTTGTTTTCTCTTATAAGTTCTAATGGTTTGGGTGGTATATCTTTATTTATATCATCTTTGGTTTCAAACATCTCATCTACATCTCCATCTGTTAAAAATTGTCGTTTGATCAACCTTATATCTTTTTTTAATTGCGAATCATACTTCCATTCACCAATATAAACTACCGGCCTATTCTTCCATTTATTATCTCTATTATATGATTTATACGCATCTAATCCTTCATAAGTATCTTCAATGATACCTGTTTTTACATTTTTTCTTTTTCTCTCTCTTACCAAGTACTTACCACTTCGACCCATTTCCCAGTCACCTCTACTTACAACGACCCAACCATCTTTATTAGACATTGATTCTATATATTTATCCAACACTTCAGACTTTGATTCTCTTTGAATATTATAAAACCAAAAAAATACTCTTAACACTAAAATTACACCCACAATTACTAAGATTACTAATACTGCTTTTTTAATTATGTTTTTCATTTGGATTCCACTCCTTCCACCATTTGTAACTATCTAAACAATGGTCTTTCAAATTACTATCCCATATAGAATTTTTACCATGATCAGAAAATAAATTTGCTACTATATCTTTGGGATTTGCATTAAAAATTACTTTTCTTTCTTCTATCCCTAAATTAAATGCAATCTTTAATATATCTTTTTTCTTTACTGCAGGACCCAGAAATACAAACTGACTTCCTTCACTAAATTTTATTCCCTGATCCGCTAGTATCTTTAGCGCATTCTTCGCTATTATTGTGCCCTGGCTGTGAAATACATAGTCTCTTTTTTCAGATGCCAATTGTTTCATATCCTCGGCAGCTAAATGCGCCAGCCTCCCTGCTCCGGGAAATACCTCGCCTACTGTTTTTCCTAATCCGCATTCAACGAGATCTGCATATTCTCCTGACGTAGGGTTTGACCTTACTACTATTCCCTTTTGATTTGCTCTTAGCTGAGCTTCATTGTTGCCTGTATTTATTCCAAGTATCACATACGCTTTGTAATCTTTTAGATTATGCGATGCTCCCTCTGTCTGCGGAAACATAAGGCTCGAGTCATCTACCTTAAAATAGTCTATTGTTCCCTTTTTTAACCCCAAGCCCGCCCATATTGACGGAAACATAAATAATCTCGGGTTTTCAATTACCATATCCTGCGCTTTAACTGCAAGGCTTACGATATTTATATTATCATCTCTTTTGTTTTCGGTAAAGGTATTGTTTTTAGTTTCATCATAGACATTTACCGCATTATTTAAATATCCTCTATCGTCATAATTAACGCTTAGAGCCGCTATCTTTGCTTCGCCTAGTTGTAATGTGTTTGATCCCATTATTAAGACGGGATTTACTCCAAGGCCTATTTGTTCTACGAATTTATCTAATGAAATATCATCGTCTGTTTTCCAAGTATGAGTTATTGTTTCATTGTTTCTTGTAATATCAATATTTACTCCAAGAAATTTATTATTATCCTGAAAAATGGAAGAGACTTTGAAGAGTGTTACCCCCTCACCCTGCCCTCTCCCCTCAGGGGAGAAGGGATTTTGTGAGAGGCCTCTTTCTACAGAAGACACAACAGCGTCAAAAGAAACAATTCTATCATTATTCCATTTAACATTTAGAAAGTTTATTGTGTTCTTTGTTCCCTGCGGGCCTGTTGTTTCTATTGTAAATGATTTAGGAAGAAACTTTGGCGGGTCTATTCCGCTCTTTACAGCGTCAAGGCTTTGCCTATACATATATTTACTTGAATCATTTGCGTTTCTTTCCCAGGTTTTTACCAGGCCTTGATATCTTGCTGTGTCTTGACTTTGAATGTAGGATATATTACTTATGCTTTGCGTAAATGTATTGCCTGCAATATCTATAGTATCAAGCCTCATACTGCTCGGAAGATTATTATTATATTGTATGTCACTAGCTTTATACTGCACATTCCAATTCATATTGGACAAGGCCATATTAAAACCTGTGATGTTATTGTTTGATACAGTTACATTTGTAAATGTCTTTGGCTCGTATATTTGACTAGTTGTAGAAAAGCCTTCCCATCTTAGATTATTTTCTATCTTAAATCCGCTGTAGTCTGACAGGTTTATATTTGGAGCAACATACGACTCAAGAGTCTTTGATAGATTCCCGTTCTTTACGCAAATCTGCTGTACCTAAAAAATCAAAAATGTAGGGATCTTTAAATATTTGACAAGCAAGATCAGAATCTACTTGAGGTAATACAGTCTTAAAATTAGAAATAGCCTTACCATAACGAGCATATGCATTATTATTAATTTGTGTAGATAAAATATTGCGACTCCATCCATTTGCAAGTACCTGACCAATATACCACTCCCTTTCTTTTCTGCTTGATATACGATCAATTAAAATACAATTATGAAACCACGGTATTTGTGCAGCAAGCTGCTGCACAAATGTTCTATTCTCCCATGCGGCAGCAAAGGAACGCATATATTTCAAATTTCTGGGAGAAAAACCTTTCATATCAGGAAATTCTCTTGTTAAATCAGTAGAAAGCCTATCAATAACTTTTGCGCCCCAACCTTCTTCTTTTTGTTTTTTTAATATACATTGACCAATATCCCAATACAACATTACTAGCGCGCTATTGCTAGCCAAAACTACACGCAATCGTTCATGACGAATTCGTTCTTTCAAATTAGAAAGCAAGGAAATATAGGTAGATGGCATTTTTGTTTTTATTGGCGCCACAGGAAAAATGACTTTATCTTTTTTCCGCCCAAAATGTATTCGTTTATCTGATGAAATATTTATCTTTTTTTTCATTATTAATACTCCTTAAATAGAAATGCAGATTTTTGAAATTGCCTGGTTAAAAAATTGATATAAAACAATTTTATATGCAGTTATATACGAAATGCGTCAGTAATAACTCCACCCGGAAAATTTAGTAATTTGATTTTTTAGAATTACGATTAAATGTTTTGAAAAGATTATTATTTAGAATAATATTCTAATCTTTTTTTGTAGGATAAAAATGAGGACATCACCTGCCTTTGTTTGAAGAATTGTTTAAACCGGAATCTAGTCAATAAATCACTTATTTCTCCTTTCCAAATTTCTGTTTTCAAAAAATCGCTGTTCTTTCTCAATTTCTTTTATCAATTCCGGTTCAGTAGGAAGTACTGTCTTGTACTTAGAAGCAAATATTTGCTCACTTTCTTTTAAAACGGAATATTTAACTATTGTCTCGTCTTTGTCCGCGCAAAGTATTATTCCAATAGTAGGATTATTGTCTTTCCCTCGTTTTAATTCATCAAACATTCGAACATACATATCCATCTGTCCAATGTCCTGATGAGTTAGCTTAGTTGTTTTTAAGTCGATAATTACAAAGCATTTTAAAATATAATTATAAAAAACAAGATCCAGATAAAAATGCGTTGTTTACGTGCTTATTCTGAACTGCCGCCCAATAAAAGAAAATCCTTTTCCTAATTCTAAAAGAAATTTTTGTAAGTTGTTAATAATTGCGCTCTCAAATACTGATTCATGATACTCAGAGTTTTCAGATAGCCCAAGAAATTCTAATACATAAGGATCTTTAATGAAATTATCTTTACTATTTATATCAAATAGTTTTTTGACCATTTCAGGCTTTTTTTGTGTTGAAAGTAATCTCTGAAAATAACAGGAATTGATATTGCGCTCTAAAGCTCTTGAGCTCCAGTTTTGTTCTATACACTCTTTGATATAATATTCTCTTATCTCCTCTTTTTCAACACGCATAATTAACCTATGGTGTGTCCAACTCAAATTGCTACGCAGTGCGTAGCAATTCTCATCAGGATAGGTAAGATAGAATTGTCTAAAATTGCGAAGATTTGCATAGGAAAACCCCTTCCCAAATTCAGCCGTGAGCGCTATAGATAAGTTTTTTAAAACACCTTCCCCATAACTCGCCTTCTTTTCCCCACTCTGTTCCTGTTCTACTATTCTTTTGCCTACTTGCCAATAAGTTTCCACCATTACAGAATTAATAACGACATATGTCTTTTCTCTAGCCTTATTTAAAATATTTCTCACATCTTGAAAAAAATTAAATTCATTATCAATTACTTTTTTTCTAGCCATATTACCTCCATACCGCGTGTTTTCTTAATAATTCCGCAGGTCTGTAATTTAAATTTGAATAAATTTGTTTTTTTTGAATTACGATTAAATGTTTTGAAAAGATTATTATTTAGAATAATATTCTAATCTTTTTTTGTAGGATAAAAATGAGGACATCACCTGCCTTTTGTTTAAGAATTTGTGAAATGTGTTTTTGCGCGTGCATATGTCATCCTGAGGCCCTTCGCTTCGCTCGAGGGTAAACTCCGCCGAAGGATCTGCCTTACTCTCTGTCATTCCGGACTTGATCCGGAATCCAGTCTTTACTCGTTTAAATTCCCTATCACTTGCCTGCATTTTCAGTTGGTGACAATTTGTCACCGTTTCTTTTCTTAGTAATAAACCGTATGTCATCTTGATTCTCTACGCACTGCGTAGAGAATTAGACATGTTAAATAATACATTTAATATGTCACAATATTATTTCTCGCGCAAGCTGTGCAAGTTTTGTCCAATAGTTTGTTGGATAATTCAAATATTAGAATAAAACTCATTGTCTTTTTTTCACTTTAGTCTTTTATACCCTTTTTATTATTTAAAGTTTTCCCTCGAAATCGTTCTCGTCTCAATTCATTGATCAATTCACTTTTTGTAGGCAAATATAATTTGTATTTTGAAGCAAATATTTGTTTGTTATTTTCTGGCAGTGTATATTTTACAACCGCATTTTTTTTATTTTCACAAAGAACTAAACCAACTGTCAAATTATCATCTTTTTGTTTCACAACACGATCAAAATAATTTACATACATCTGCATTTGTCCGATATCTTGATGCGTGAGTTTTCCAATTTTTAAGTCAATAAGAACAAAACATTTTAAAATTGTATTATAAAAAACAAGATCAATATAAAAGTGGTCTCCATCAAGAGAAATACGTTTTTGCCGTCCAACGAAAGTGAACCCTTTACCAAGTTCAAGTAAAAATTTTGATAAATTGTCTATAAGCGCTTCCTCTAACTTGCTTTCATAAAGTTTTGAATTAGGCGACAACCCTGTAAATTCTAACACATAAGGATCTTTTATCATATCCTGATATGTCGTTAATTCCTGTCCCTTTAGAGCTAATTTCATAACACCTTTTTTATTTTTACTTAAAGCTAGACGCTCATATAGAAGAGAGCCTTTCTGACGTTCGAGTTCTCGCCCTGACCAATTATTTGCTAAACATTCAGCTTCATAAAATGATCTTGCTTCAAAATTATCAACACGCATTAAGATCCTATAATGGGTCCAGCTCAATTCGTGACGCAGTGCGTCACAAATTGGATACATTAAATAAAACATTCGAATATTTCGCAAATTTGACTCATCAAAACCCCTCCCAAATTCCTCAGAAAGTCTTCGTGAAAGACTTCCTAAAAGCTTTTCTCCATATCCAGCGCGCTTCTCGCCGTTCTGTTCTTCCTCAACTATTTCTTTACCAATATGCCAATATGCTAAAACTATTTCAGTATTAACCACCCTTGCAATATTATTTCTAGCCTGCTCAATAATTTTACGAATACGTTCATAAACTTTTTCTTTTACGTCCATGTTTTTATTGCTTGTTTTTCCTTTGTAACTTTGTTTATTTTTATTTTCTTTTTTCATTTTTTTCTCCTATTATAATATTGAGATATAATTACATTTCTTTTTTTTAACTGTTCCGTTTGAAGTCGAAAACCTCACCTCAAAACTCTAAACATAATCATGCTAAAATAAACCTATAGCGAACATGTTTTGATTTACTCATGAAATAATTTTGATTAATAATAATGTGTGTGTTTGAAGACACAAAAGGCAAAAATAGATTATATAAAAATAGTTATTTCCCTATTTTCTATTCTCTATTTTCTAAATTTTTACTTTGCAATATTTTTCATCACCTGCCTTTTGTTTAAGAATTTGTGAAATGTGTTTGAGTGTCTAAATTTATTTTTATAATAATTTCTAAAATTTAACGTGCTTCTAATATTTTTTTTCAAATCAATGTCTCCAATATTGGTTTTATAACATTTTCAACCCGGCAAATCTTTGCATAATGCATAATTTCTTTTGGTTTAATGTTTTTTTCTGCGATAGCGGTTTTTAGAGCATCTCTCGCAATATTAATTCCAATCTTATTACGAAACTTGAAACAATCAGCTATAGTTTTGGCAAGATTATAAACTTTGATTTTGTGGCCTTTTATTATATGTTCTTCAATCCCGGATTCCCACGATTTAGAATTAAAACGATAAAATCTTGCGGGCGGATATTTCATTACATAAACATGCGTTCCTCGAGGAATAGCCATATCTATATATTTTGGTATTTCATTTGTTGCTTCATGAAAATAAAGAGCGGATATAAGACATATAACTCCTCTGGGAGCTTCGAGCGACGCCATAACAAGATCAGGATATTCTCCTATTTTATAACTTCTTAGCTTGTAAAGCCCTCTTGAAATCTTCTCTATTTTATTATCTTGCACAAGAGCATTAAGCGAATCAGGATGAAATCCTTCTCTTAAAACTTTTGAAAATCTGCGTATCCCGCCTTTAACCTCAAAATAATTTATAAGTTTCTTTTGCTTTTTATTCATATTGTCTCCGTATAAATCATATGCACTTATTAATAAATGTATATGATTTATACAGTGTTGTCAAGTGAGAAGTTTTTATTTTTATGAATTTTATTTAAATTGAGATGGGGTGATATGTGTTTTTACGCGTGTGTGTCATTCCGGACTTGATCCGGAATCCAGTCTTTTTCTGAATCGTGAATACATCATTGTAGGGCAAGGCTCTTTAGACCAGTCGAATGACTGGTTTAGCCTTGCTTTTTTTTCTGTCATGTTGAAATTGATTCATCATCCAGTCTTTACTCTTTCAAAAGTATAGAAATGCACTAAGTTCTTCTAATAAGTAAATATAATTTTATAATAACTATGCAGACAAATCAAGATTTTTCATCATATAGATTCCCTGCGCAAACTTCGTTAACAGCGTCTACATACGCGCAATAATCGCAGTCTTTGTTTGCTTTAGGAATATTTTCGGAATTTAAACATTTGTGAATAGCCTTAATAGTATTTTCTACCCAATTGTCGTTTCCTTTATAAACAATCAATGTTGTGTCAAACTCAAGTTTCCCGTCAAACTTTTCTAAATCTGTTTTCCCGTTACAATAAACAAAGTAACCAGTGTCTGAAACTTTTAAATTATTTTTTCTTAACAGCCATTGATATATTTCCATCTGTCTTTTATAACCATCCTGCCAAGATTTGTTTAATTCTGTTATTTCTTCGTTCTTGCTTGTGGACTTGTAATCAACGACTATATATTCTTGTTTTGAATTTATCCATAAATCGTCTATGGCTCCAGTTATTAATAAATTCGTCGGCTCATGTAAAAATTCTACACCCTTAAAATTTTCTCTCCAATAATTAAGCTTTTCGTGATTCGCAGGAATAGCGTCTACGCCATATTTTTCTATCAAAGGATGTGTTTTGCCATTGTTTCTCAGAAGATCAAATTCTTTTTTCAATAATGCGTCTACTGCGCTGTTTAACGCAAAAGGAAATCCCGGAGGTCTTCCTACGCCTAATCGTCTATCCAAATAAAAACATCTCGGGCATTGAATAAAAAGATCTATTTTTGAACGGCTAAGCTTGAACGGAGAAGTGCTGTTAGGTGTATATAGATTTCTTGTGCGTTTGGAGGTGTAGTAGTCGGACATTTCTAAGATTTTTCCTTTTCAATACTAATAAGAAATACTTTTTCTCATAATCAAATTACAACATAAAAGGATATATACATTTTTCTCGAATTTAAACTGATTAACTTTATTCAAAATTTAATTTTTTCAATCAATTAATTTCACAACATATTGACTTACTAAGTTTTTAAAACTCATATTAAACTTCACAGCTTCATGAGGAATTAAAACATATCCCCACTGCTTCTTTCCATTATCTTTTGCAAATCGATTAGCATACTCACAATAATGCAATGCCGCACGAGATTTCTCTTTAACCTCATTTGAATCCATTTCTTTTTGCATTTTTGTTTCAATCATAAAAATTCTATCACTTGTTTCAACGATAAAATCAGGATTATATCTTTTTGTGTTATGCGCCCACAATATCTCGAATTGCCCTTCAGCAGGTCTCAGCCATTTTAATACATCTTTATCCTTTTCTAAAATAATCGCAAAATCTTTTTCTGTCTTTGAATCAAACTTATATTTATTATGACAAGCTTTCTGAAATCCAACAAATACTTTACTAGGAATAGAAGAAGTTGGTTCAATTGTATCAGTGTAAGGATAAACATCATCCAAAGTATATTTTGAAAAATTATGCTCCTTTAAAGCAACGAATGGCAAAACTTTTAAATCTTCATATTCGGGTGCTTCACAATAAAAATTTTCCATCATTTGAGCATATATGAAACGAGCAACTTCTCGTTTATTATATTGAACGACATTAATAACTTCGTCTTCATTTTTCAAATATGTCCTAAAATGTTTTATTGTTTGCATTGCCAGCTTAAAAAGCAAATCAGCTTGTTCATCATAATTAATCTCAGGCAAATTAATCAACTCATTAACAATAATACTTTCAAGACGATCGGGAATAATCCTTCCCTTGCCATGTATATAGCTTATTCCATCTTCTTGTTCTCTTAATCGTTGAATCAAAATTTCCTCTGAAACAGGGTTATATTTCAGTTTACTAACATCTAGCATAAAATCATTAAATCCTGATTTAAGCTCATCTGATTGATGAACAACCATACGTGGAATTTCAATAATATGCTGAATAAATTTATTAACCACTCTCTCAAATGCAGCTTCAGCTTCAGCAATTCGTTGTTCAACAAAAAATTCTTTCTGAGGTAAATTATAAAGTTTTTCTTTATAATTGTTCAGGAATATTTTTTTAGCTTCTTGACTATTCAAATCTTTAACACTATTAAAGTTTGTATTCATCGTTGGTAAAAAGTCAGCCACATCTTGTTCAACTTGAAGAGTATCATACGCTTTCTGTCTTTCTTTGGGATCTTTGATTTCTTTTATCTGTTCCTCTCTTCTAATAAACTCTTGCGTTAATGTGGTAACAGCTGTAACTACTTCCTTTTCTCCTTCTAAATCCTTTTCATTAATTTCAATAATATTTTTTTGTTTAATAATAGAATCTGGTTTATTGGCCTCATCTATAATTTCCTGGAATCTATCATGAGCAACAATAGTAAGTGTATCGACCTTCTTATTTCCAGTTCGCTTACCATAAGGCAAACGTAATCCTCGTCCAATTGTCTGTTCTCTAAGTGTTGTAGAAGCAGCTGTTCTAAGAGGGATTATGGTGTATAGATTTGTAACATCCCAACCCTCTTTTAACATATTAACATGAATAACAATCTCTATTTTATTCTTAACATCTTCAAGAGACAACAATTGCTGAATATTCTCTTCTTTTTCATCTCCTCTTTGATTAGAATGAATTTCCATAACCTTATCAGCGTAACGTCCCTGAAAAAAAGAATTTGACTGAATTAATGCTTTGATCTTACTTGCATGAGTAGTATCTTTTGCCACAATAAGCACAAAAGGTTTAACCATTTCGCACTTATTATCACGAGCATAAATGTCCAATCCTATTTTTGTATCTTCATGAATACGAATACCATCTTCTATCTTTATTAAATCCACTTCCTCAGAAGACAAGTTCGACGGATCAAAATTTTTCCTAGTTGCCACAGCAGGCTCTTTTACAAAGCCGTCTTCTATTGCATAGGCTAAAGAATATTCAAAAACAACGTTCTTAAATTTAACAGTTTTTCCTCCACGTTCAACTTGTGGAGTCGCAGTTAATTCAAGTCCAAATATAGGTTTTAATTCATTAATTACTTGCATCCCCCTATCCGCTCGATAATGATGAGATTCATCCATTAGCAAAACAAGATCTTTAAGATTGGATAAATAATTAAAATATGACTCTCCAAGATATTCTGAAAGTCTTTTAATTTTAGGCTCCGCACCTGCACGCGCTTCAGCATTTATTTTTGATATATTAAAAACATTAATTTTAACCTCTGAGTGAAATAACATCATCTGTGAAGCTTGCAGATAATTGTCCCCTGTAATAATACGAGGTGAATTTTGAACAAACTCCCCAATACCTTTAAAAACATACTTTGGATTGGACGGATTAGAAAAATCTTCTATAAGCTTGTTATAAATTGTAAGATTTGGAGCAAGAACAAAAAAATTCTTTATGTCTTTTGCCAAATAAAGATATGATATAAACGCTCCCATTAGTCGAGTTTTTCCTACACCAGTAGCAAGAGCAAAGCAAATAGATACAAAATCTCTTTCAAAATCAGAACAGGTAGGATATTTCTCTTTGACAATAAACAATGATTTTACAATATCAAGATCTTTACTTAAATCTAGTTTTTCAATTAAATCATACAAAATTTCCAAACTTCTTTTTTGTGGAGCTCTAAGACTTAAACGGTTTGATACCATTTGCGCAATTTTATCCATGAAAACCCCTCTTAGAATAATGATGGCTCATCATCTGTTTCTTTCTTTTTTTTATTACTTTTTTTATCTTCTGGACCAATCGGAATAAAGTCCTGATCATTTTCATCTTGAGGCATATCAACAATATTCAAACTATAGTCATCTTTACCAAACTCACATCTTCCTAAAAGCATATTTGGAATTTTTTTTATTGTTATATTAGGATATTTGTTTTCACATGCTTTTTGGTACGCCTTACAGCAGATAAGCAAACTCTCATCTGGTTTCATTTCTTCAGATATATGATCAAGCAAAGCTGTTGTAACCATTTGCGTCGTAGTAAATATAAAATCTTTTTCTGTAGATTGACCCTGCTTCCAATAAAGCTCATTGCTTGGAGCATATTTGAATCCTTCATTTTTTGCCATAGCTACGGCTAACATATTTGCATTGTAACGTTCATCAATCACCCAATTGTCATACTTATCTTTTTTAAGCAGGCTTGGCGCAAGTTCATAAAATTTAAATCCACCTCCACCCTTCCAATTAACTGCTTTTGAAATTCCACCCTGATCTGTACCATCGCAAACTTTTTTTAAACGCGGCAAACAATGGGTAATGCAATGCTCACCAAGCTCTATACCTATCCAGCGCCGTCCCATTTTCTGAGAAACAGCAGCTGTTGTGCCAGAACCTAGGAAAGAATCGAGAATGACATCATTCTTATTTGTTGCAATAGTAAGAATGCGTTTAATCAATCGTTCAGGTTTAGGCGTTGTAAAAACATTCTCTGGATTAAATTGTTTCACTTCCGTTTTTGCTTCTTGATTATCTCCAACCTCGTCACGCATCCATAAAGTTAGAGGAACTAGGCCATCTTGAACATCAGATAAAAATCTTTTAAATCTTGGAACATTTGTGCCATTTCTACCAAAATAAATTCGATTATCAGCAATTAATTCATGAAACCTTTTCTTGTTAAAACGCCAACTAGTTCCTGCTGGAGGCATGATCTTTCTCCCCGACGGTGTTATTATTTCATAAATATCCTTAGGATTTGGTGTCTTTGCATGACAAGGTCCCGATGCCCATACACCTCTTAGATCATTATCTAAATTACTATAACCCTTTTCCTCTCCTTCGTTTCTCGGTAATAAATTCCTCTGCCAAGTATCTTTATTTTTCGCAAATACTAATATATGATCGTGATTATCACTAAACCACCGCGCATCATTAGCTCGTGTATGCTTTTTGTGCCATATAATATTAGCAATAAAATTATTTCTACCAAAAATCTCATCACATAGAACTTTTAAATAATGGCTCTCATCATCGTCTATTGAAATCCAAATACTACCATCATTTGAAATTAAATTCTTAAATAACTTCAAGCGAGGTTTCATTAAAGAAAGCCAAATTGAATGCTCCAACCCATCATCATAATTTGCAAAAGCATTACCCGTATTGTAAGGTGGATCAATATAAATACATTTAATTTTTCCAGTAAAATCCTGTTCCAGAGCTTTCAACGCGAGTAAATTATCTCCATGTATAAGCATATTTTTTGTATTTCTATCACCGTACGATTTATTTGGATCTTCAATCAAAATACGCGGCTCAAGCTTTGGCTCTTCGTCTTTTCCTATCCATGTTAATTCAAGTTTTTGTTTTTTATACATTTATACCTCTACTGTCTAAGAATCAAGGTTTACACAATGGATACAACTTTAATTCTCCACACTGACATTCCCAGTATGATCCTGATCTTTTTTTATTTGGAAAAGCACCGCAATTATCACACAAAATAAGATTTGCAAAATCAATTGCCTTTGAACCAAAGTCCCGAACGTCATCATCTGACAACAAAGCACCAGTTTCACTATAATGGCAACCCACTTCATTTCGGACAAAAGCCGAATTATGTAAATCATTCACAATCTGCTTTAAATCATAAGTTGATCCATTTTTCTCCACTTTTAATTTATCTCTCATCTTTGCATTAGCAATAAATAACTGTCCTAATGTATATTTATGTTCGGATTTTCGGGGAAGATCTAAGGAATATTTCAGTGCCAATTCATCCAATATGTGCTCTAATAAAATTCCTGCCTTTGACGCCACTTGTTGCCTTTCAAAATTGGTTTTATTTAATACTGTCTGTATCTCTTCAACATAAAACTTTGTTCTTGTATGTCGCACTCCAGCGTCTGAAGTCCACGGCAAAAGTTCTATTAGCTCTATATCGTGAGCCTGTTGAATTGGCATTTTATATCTATCTCTCCACAACCTATAATGCGTCGAGATTATTATTTGTCCAAAGTTCTTCGCTTCATCTTCTAGCATATCTATAAAACGTGACATATGTTGCTGATCAATAGAAGTAAACACATCATCCATAAGTAAAATACCATCGCTGCATTTATTTTGCGCCAATGCTAAAAATACACAAACACCAAGAGTATCTAAATGCGATTCGCTGTAATAAGCCTGTGGAGGAACTGAATTTCCCTGAAACTCCCCATCAAACTCAAGAGATTCTGCTTTGTTGGGATCTAAATAAAACTTCACTTCTCCGATACCTTCATTTGGATGTACTTTTAAATACATTCTTTCAACAGATTTGGAAACTGTTTTCAGAACAGCATCAACATTATTTTTTCTAACCAGTTCTAATTCTTCAAGTAATTGCTTTATCTTTTCTGTTTTCTTGTCACCTTTTTCAGCATCCTCTTTTTTCTCGATATACGTTTTATAAGTACGCTGAATAAGCGCAAGCTGATTAAATTCTTTTTGCTTTTCAAGAGTATTTTTCTCGAGGACAGCTATTTGGTCTATTATTGCTTTGGAATCTTTTACATTGTCGTGTTCCTTAGTATCAAACAGTTCATGAATCTCTTGTTTAATATTATTAACAGTGGTTTCTGCGTCTTTTATTTGAGCTATTTGGGTCTCGTTTTTCTTTTTAAAATCAAAAATCTCATCCTGAATTTTTTTCAAGTCTTTCATTTGATCAATACGGTCATCAATATTTTTTAAAAGCTCATTTTTTTCAACTCCTGATGAGCAAACCGGACATGCAGAAAGGCTGTCCTGACCTTCAATATAACTCTTTGCTTTCTCTAGTAAGGGAACAAGCTCTTGTTTCTCAGCTTCGTTCTTCAGTTTATTTTGCAACTCATCTTGCTTTGCCTTAAATAATACCTGAATATTTGCATAAGCCTCTTTTAACTTATCCAGGTATTCCATTTGATCTTTCAATTTCTGCATTTTCTTCCATTTTGATTCCCAGTCATTTTTTTCCTTTTCTAAATCATCAGCACTAACCGAAGCTCTCCCTTCGGCCCATTTCAGATAATCTGTCTTATGATCCCCTGCCTCATCCCAGGCATTTTGCATATCCGTTTCAGCCTGGTGATAAGCCTTGATGCTATCATCATAATTTTGTTTACTATTTTTATAAGCAGCTCTAAGAGCGTCTTCTATATTCTTTATTTTTGGATAAGCCACCATATTTCTAATCTCTTCAAACCTTTCTTTAGGCTGACCCGCAACAATTTTTAATATAGAATCCCTCCTTAAAATTTCAGCACGAGGTAAAATTCTAGAAACAGATACATCTCCGTTACTACCTAATGTGGCTGAACAATTATTATCGTTTGCCATAGTCACTTCAACTTTTAGATCACTTATTTTTGATAAAATTGAGTGAATAAATTTATGTTTATTTTTACCAATGCTCTTATTCTTAAGAGAAACATCCGAACATTGATTGCATGCAAAATCAATCGCATCCAAAATAGTTGTTTTTCCGGTACCGTTCTCTCCAAAGATTACAACCATATGCTTTTGACAATCAAAATCTATGACTGTTTCATCCGTTGCCCCTCTAAATTTTTTTAATTTCATTTGTTTTATTTTATTTGCCATAAAGTGTATCCTTTGTCAAAGGGAAACAATCTTTATCTATCATTAATCCCCAATCTTCTTCTGATAAATTTTGTTTCGTAATAAACTTCTTAAGTTCAATGACTGAATTTTCGGATAATATATTCTTACTAATAACTGCTTTGATAAACTCATTAAATATTTTATCGTCCAAATCAGTCTGGCTCATATAACTCTCCATTTAATTCTGAATAATTCTGTAGCAGATATTTTTTGTTTTAATTTTTTTTCAATATCTCCAATCAATGTTTCTTTGCGTTCTTCAATAATATCCTGCTCTTCAAAAAGACGCGCTCGTTTTTCTTTTCTTTTTTTCTCTAAATCCTTAATATATCTTTGAGCTTCTAGTTTATCATTCAATATTGGGATTTTTTTTGCATCTCTTTTAAGTTGATTAATCTCTTTATCAAGATTTTTTATTTCTGTTTCCAAACCTTTTTTTAAATCTTCTGCCCATTTATCAAGTTTTGTAATTTCATCATCAAAAAAAGAACTATTACGATCTTCTATTTTCTGATAAATTTTATTTTTCTTTGTTTCAAGCTCATTCTTCCATTCTTCTTTAATATTTATATCAATAACTTTTTCTCTAATATCACCTGGCACAAAAAATAAACGAAAACATTGATCTTCGGATAAACTTTCTCCAGAATCTTTATAACCCAAAAAAATAATATAATTCTCCGTTTCCAGAGACTCAACACTCATTTCGTAAACAAATAAAAATCCTGAAGAACCAACAATATCTTTGATAATTGAAATTTGTTTACCACAATTTGAATAATCAAAAATGATTTCTGCGGATTCCAAAGTTTCATTTTTAACTCTTCTGATAATCTCTTGAGCAATTGGATGTCCTAGACGGTAAATATGTTCTTTTGATGTATCAATATTACGACCTATGCGATAAGGGCCTGTTGGAAGAGTTCCTAAATTATTAAAAGGATTTTGTTGTAAATAAAAAGAATGTTCATCATTTTGAAATTCCGCGCAATCTGCGAGCGCATATTTTGTAATATCCCATAACCATTTCTCATATTTGCTGAGATACTCAGCACCTTCATCTCTACTTATACGCAATTTTTCATGCACTTCTTCATCCAGATTCTCAAAGACCTTTTGCTTAGTAATCCTCATACGTTCATCTATTTTTTCTTCTAGTTCTGATCTAAGAATATCAAACTCTTTTTCAATTTCTTCTTGTCGTCTACATTTCTGATAAATATCTATTATTCTTTTTTCAAAATCAACACCTGACTCTATAGCCCCTAACACATCATCACTGGCTCCAAAAACACCGCTAAATAATTTAAATTTCTCGTCTAGAAGTTCGTATACCCTTTGATCTGCCGCATTTTTTTTATTCAAGAAATTTACAACTACAACATCATATTTTTGCCCATATCTGTGACATCTTCCTATACGTTGTTCTATTCGTTGAGGATTCCATGGCAAATCATAATTAACAACCAAAGAACAAAATTGTAGATTTACACCTTCTGCCGCAGATTCAGTAGCAATCATAATTTCTGCTTTATCTTTAAAGAAATCTACTAATGATGATCTTTTATCTGAACTAGTTGATCCTGAAATTTTATCTGTGCCATTATATTTGACAACCCACTCTTTATAGATCATCTTTGACTGGTCATCATTATTTGTCCCATTAAATAAAACAATTTTACCTACATACTCCGTCTCTGACAAAAGCCTGTATAAATATTCTTGTGTTCTTCTTGATTCAGTAAAAATCAAAGCTTTTCTTTGCGCTCCTAATTCTTGAGCTTTTTCAAATCCTTTTGCAAGCGCTTGAACAAGAACTTTACCTTTAGCATCATGTGTAATAGTTTCTGCAAGTTTTACAAATTCTTTTAAGTCTTTAATTTCCTTTTCAACAGCTTCAATTTCATATTTACCTAGTAATCCTTTTTCTTTATTCTCATCATCATCCCATTCATCTTCTACTTCTGACAATTCTTCATAATCCTCAGATATTTCTTCTTTTAAAGATTTTTTCATTTTTTCATTCTTTATAATTGTACGTTCTAATCTTTCTGCTAGAGATTTTAGTGTTTTCGAAATAGCATATGGAGACGAAGATAAAAGTTTTCTTAAAATAAGTGTAATAAGTTGTCTTTGGCTGGTAGGAAGACCATATAATGTATCTCTATGTAAATAATCAGATACATATTCATATAATCTTTGTTCTTCTTCTCCTGGTACAAATTCTTGAACCAGCGCTAGTCGATTAGTATACGATATATATTCTTTAACTTGTCTGCGTAATGTTCTTTGACAGATAGGTTTTATTCGTTCACGCAAATCTTTATAAATGCTCTCTTCTGAAATATTAATAAACTGTTCTT
>JBDRED010000004.1:0-5379 GCA_043820025.1 Elusimicrobiota bacterium | reverse complement strand
CGATTGGGCTGGTTCGGGAGTCTTTTACGCGGTGTTAACGCTTGGTTTCGTACGATTTCATCCTGTTATATAGCTCGAAGAGGCCTTCCAAGCCTGACAGCGAGGAAACCATCTTCAAATACACGTCTCTTCGTTAGTTATTTCCCTGCCGTCGATAAAGAGGCTGCCAGGAACGGCGTATTTCGAAATAAATATGCCCTGTCTCTTCAAGACAAGCTGGAAGAGACAAAAGTTCCGATTACCTGGCTACTTATGCCCGTACCCTTAGATGGTTATAATTTTAAAGATGCCGTAAGCCTGGCATGCAAGTTTGCAACCAATGGCGAGAGGCTTTTTATACTGGAAGAGTTCTTAACCATAAAAGATGCGATGAAGGGTCTTTTTTTATGGTTTAGACAAATAGCATTGAGCTTTTTTTTGTTTCACCAGTTAAAAAAAACAGGTCTTGCTACAGAACCTGTGGGGTATATGTGTAATTCCATTGTGAAATCATGTATTTCCGTATCGTCAAACCAGAAAAACTCCTCAAAACTCTTTTGCACCATTTCAGTTGTTACCAGATGCAGATGGCCTCCCTGAATAATGCTGTTAAAATACTCCTCAACAGATAGATAGTACTTATTGAAAACAGCTGTTTCCAGGAACATTAGCCCTTTTTGCGTAGATAATGCTTCCCTGCCAAAAAGACGTGTGTATGATTTTCTGTTTGTATCATATCTTTTAAACTCACCGGCCCGCTCAACAGGATTTTCTAAAATATCTTTAAAATCATCAAACTCCTCATCTGTAATATACCCTTCGTTTCTTATTAATGTTAAGACCCTTATAATATGGCCGCTTTCAGCATATATCTCCATGCCTTTTTCTCTAAACGCTTTCTCTACATCAGCAAGCGTCTTTACAGGGCTCTCCTTATCCCTCATAAGGCTCTCAGCCGCCATATCATTTCCCGCGGCCTTTCGGACCAGCCATGCATACATCTTTCTCATTAAGAACCCGTTTACCAGGTATGCAATCATTACAGCGCCTACAATAGCAAGCACAGGCCAGAACGCGCTTATTGTGCCTATTACAGGAATTACCAGAGCAGGGACAGTCCAAGGAATGAGGAACAGGCTCGAAGTAGCAAATGATAAGAACGCCCATGGAACAACGCCCAGCCAGAATATTGCGCGATAAATCTTAAAGATTTGTTTTATCAATGGATTTATAAAATGTATAAACCTTTTAATCGGGTTTGCTTTTGCAGGCAGATTGCCCAGGTCAAACTGCGTAGCCATCTTTTGTTTCATGTTTAAGTATGTAAATATTGACTGGAAGCTGAATATTGAGAGAAAAGCGTTTAAAAGGAATAATATTATCATAATGCCAAGCACTATCGGGTTTGCGCCAATGAACATTATAGCGTGCGAACCTAAAACTACGGCTAATATAACATTATACGCTAATGCCGCGCCAAATACGCGCTTCCAATAATTCGCCTGTTCTTCTTTAAAGAGCTTTTGCTCGCGCTCAGATTCTGTCAGTTTTCTGTCAGTCCATAGCGACTTGCTTGTAACGCTCATTACCTGATACATTGCAATTGCTGAAACAACAACAAATATTGCAGGGCTGATAAATGACAGCGCAGGCGCTAGCGCTGATACAGACATAGCAAGCGCTAATACAACTAATAAAATAGCGCCTAGAACTATTTTCATTGCTGTCTTTGCAAGCGCGTCAAATGTTATTTCATGTTTAAAGAATGCTCTTGGCCCGCCAAGCTCAACAGCGCGATGTAAAGTCTTTGCCGCAAAACCTATTATTGCAGGGACTATGATCGTAATGAGAGCTACTCCAAATGCGCTTAGGAATCCGCCGGGAACAAAATAGAACGGCGCTGCAGCTAAAAGGCCTGCAAAGAATGCGGTAATATACGGACTAAATACAATAACAGCCGCAACTCCGGCCAGCATACCAATAAACAGGCCTGCCCTGGCTATATTAAGAGGCGTCACAATCTTTCTAAACATGTTCAAGTAATTTCTATATCCCCAGAACCTTGGATTTATGAGCCAGCCTATATGCTTCATATACAATGAAAGTATACCGCTTGATGAACCCATAAGCGGAATCGGGTCTCCATATTGTTTCATACGCGATATCACAAAATGCCTTAATGTTCCTTTCTCGCCTGATTTATACCTATAGTCGCTCCTCGGCTTATTAATGCCCAGGAACCGAGCAAAACGGATCGCGCCTGCAAACCCTATGAGCGCTGTAAATACATACGCTAACATTGGTATTGGAACATACACCATTCCTGTTGAGAATAGCGCAGCTTCTAACGCTATTATACCTATCACCAATGCCATAACAACAGCAAACCCTATAACAACGCCTGCCCAGTTTGTCTTTACATGCGCAGGAGCTTTTACCTTGCCGCTCTTAATATGCTCATCCATCTGCGGGTCCACTGTTCTCTGCATTGCCGCGATAAGCGCGTTTTGCCTGTCGTTATTTGCGGCAATATTATCAATAAACGGCGCAAATCTATCAAGAGTTACCTTATAATATGCGCCATCAAAATCGCTGTACCAAACATTAAGCGCTCGAAATGCAAGTTCTTGGTCCATACCCATAATTACCGCAAGGTCAGCGCCTGTTACCTTTATATCTAACTGTCCGGGCAGGTTTTGAATGCCTTCGCGGACAGCATATTCCCACATAGGAAGAAAGTATGGATCCTCTGTGCCATAAAATAACGGATCTGCCATTCCCTGCATTCCGCGCACAGCAAAATACCCCATCTTATTATTTCCTAAATTCTGATTATTACCACTGCGCTGGAGAACTGACATAACCATAAGCTCTTTACGCATACGCTCCATACGCGTAGACGGAAGATCATCAGGAATATTACGACCATTAACTACTTTGCCTGCATCATTTTTATATTCTAAGGTTTCTTCCTTTCTCATCATTGCGAGCCGGTTCATTAAGTATTGTTTTCTGTGCCATGATACATCAAGGCCTGTTGAGTATGCCTTGCCTGTTCTTGAAAACAAGAATTCCTTATCAAGCATAGCGTTCTGCATTACCCACAGCATTGATACTATCTCAGGCTGAGCGCCGGCCTTATCAGCCTGTATGAGGTAGAGCGGCCTTTCTTCCGCGTTATTAATATCATCCTGCGTTACAGCTACAAATGTTGAAAGCTCCTCGTTTATTCGGTCAAACGCCTTGCCTGTTTCTTTGTATTTATCCTTCATAATATCGCGGGCCAAGAGCGCGCGGAAGTTCCATACAGCAAGTATTGGCAAAAATATCATCATTAAGTATCTTAGATATGTGCCTATACCCAGCCACTTGCCGTCCCATGTTTCCTTCTTTTTAGCGAGCCAGTTTTTATACTTTAAATATAATGTATTTTTATAAGCCCCGTCTATCATAGCGTCTACTGAGTGCGCAATCTGCGGACTACTTTCGTTTGTATATACTTCCGCATGAGCAGGCGGTTGTCCCAGCCTCTTTTCCATCTTAAAATAAGACCACTTTACTAAGCCTCTTAATATTCCCGGGAATACGATATCAATTACCGGGCCAATGAACGTAATGCCATAAATAATAAATAATATTACAGCTAAAATTTTTGAGGCTTTTCCCTTTTTCCAAAGATTTGCTATTCGTCCTCCTATAATCGTCCATCTAAATTTTTCCTCAGGCTTTGCCTGTTTCGCAAGCTCAAAGCTCTTTGCGCGGACTGCATCCAGCTTGCCTGCAAGCGTTTCTTGATCTACTATTTTATGTAAAACGCCATTTTCGCTTAAGTCATCGAGCGCTGATTTTACTATTCTTGTTTCATTGTCATATTCCACAGCCATGCCATGAACCATGTATGATCGTATTTCTTCTTTTGTGACCCTTAGAACATCAGCCCTCTTATCGCGGGCAACTCCAAATGTATCGTCAGCATGTCCTTCAAGAACCGCGTCATATAGGATACCAACAACATCTAGCGCATCTTCGCCACGTTCTTTGTTTTTGTTTGTTAAAAGATCTGTTAAAACTTGGTCATAATGGCCTTTTATGCGCTTATTATTGACATAGCCTGTGAGTCCATCTCCAAAGTTACTGTTATTTTCATTTTCATAAATTCTAACCATTAGGCCTGCGACAGCTTGCGCATAGCCTTCTTTTATCTCGCCTGTGTCAGGATCAATGAGCCTTTCCAGGTTTGCAGGGCTGACCTTTCTAAAAATATCTACTGCAAGAATATTTAAAAATTTATCTGCTTTGGATGTATTTAATGCACTCTCATCTCTATTACTGCCAAAATAATTCCATATTGCGTGGTATAACATATGACGTAATAACGCGTCGCTTTCGCCGGCAGGCACAGGATTAGTTTCCATTCTCTCATTAAAATCATTATTTGCGCTAACCAGCATATCCAAAAGCCTTTGGCCCCTGCCCTTATTTAATGGCTCAAAAAATTGTAACTCCCTAACATTGGCGGCTGGCAATAGACTCTTTGCCATTGCAGGGCAGAACCTAATAAAATTCATAACAACAGGCCTTTCATTTTCTAGAACATTGTACCACCCGTCTTGCGCCGCTTGTGGCAGACTTGCCTGCACCTGCGGCTCTTCGGATTCGTCGCTTAAATAATCAAAAACCATTTTTCCTTCAGCATCTATTTCCAGACTACTATCTAATTCACTACTTGAGCTTGAGTCTGAGTCTCTGTCTTCCACTCCGGCTTCTTCTCCGGCTACTTCTCCGGCTTCTTCTGCTGGTACTACTACTTCTTCTGCCTGATATCTAAAGTTATTTCTTGCGCTTATTTTAAGTTTTGAGTACGCATTTTCAGATACGTATTCACTACGCGCCTTTCTCCAATCTTTTACAACTTTTTTGGCATTATCCAAGAATACTCCTACCGTAATATTTTCTCTATTTTTTCCGTTAGAATATTTTACGGAGATTGCTTCGTCGCCTTCGGCTTCTCGCAATGACAGGGAATCTATCGTTACATCAGGGCTGATTAAAATGTTGAGGAACTGTCTTAACCTCTCAAGCCTTTCTGTCTGATTTTTTATATCATCTTCAGAAATATTCTCAAGGTCATCAAGATTTTCTGTCAGAGCAAATTCGCCTTCCTCATCAAACATTAAGCCCAGCTCATCAAGCTCTTTAATATCCTGTATTACTATTGTTTCTCTTCTATCCTTTATCTTCCTTAATTTCTTCTGCTTGTTTCTGTTTGACCATGATAATAGCGCCATAAATAAAACAGCCACAGGAAGCCCAAGCACAAATGTGGTTGCAATCATTGCCGCTGTTCCGCCTGCAGCTGCTCCGCCAATACCGATCTTTGCGAGCAGCGCTTTCATTAAA
>JBDRED010000003.1:0-6771 GCA_043820025.1 Elusimicrobiota bacterium | reverse complement strand
TATTTATTATCCTTTCACTTTTGGCTAATCTGACAGCATATCTTTGCGCTGATGATTTTGTATGGGAAAACAAGGAAAACTTATTAATAGAGAGAGCCGACGCATGCGCAGTTACTGTTAATGATGAAATTTATCTTATTGGCGGTGGGTCTGCGCTCTATGGCGCGAATAATTCAGTAGATCTATATTTGCCTAGCGCAGATAGGTGGCAAAAGAAATCAGTAACATTGCCAGATAAAATAGATCCGGCTGCTAGTACATATAATAGTAAAATCTATATAGCAGGCGGTACAGACGGGTATGTAGATTCTGAAAAACTGCTTGTCTATGATCCTTCCGATGATTCATATGTAGTTAAAACAGCAACAATGTCAGTTAAAAGGTTTGGCGCGAACGCGCATTTTATTAATGGTAAGATGTATGTAATAGGCGGTTATAATTCAGCGCAAGGCGCATTAAATTTAGTAGAGGAATATAATCCATTATTAGACAGCTGGTCAATAAAAAGCGCTATGTCAAAAAAAAGATGGGGCTTTGCAAGCGCTGTTGTGAATAACAAAATATATGTATTTGGCGGTTATAACGGAGCAGTAAATAGTTTTAATAGCGCTAATATTGTTGCAGGAGTTGAGGTGTATGATCCGCAGTTAGATACATGGACTGCGCTTCTAGATATGCCTTCTCCAAGAGCGTATCATAGCGCTGACTCTATTAGTAATAAAATATATGTTATTGGCGGTAAAGACGCAAGTGGAGACCTTTCTAGTGTTTTGGAATATGATCCTAGCGTAGATGTTTGGCAGACAAGACAAGCAGTTAATAATGCGAGAAGAAGTTTTGCGTTAAGTGTGGCAGGTAATGATATTTATATCTTTGGCGGCATAACAGGCGAGGATAATTATTTAGCAAGCGTAGAAGGCTCAGCGCTTATTGCGTCAGGAGGAACGAATCTAAATGATTCTTACTGTTATCCTACAGCGCTATATTTATCTACAGGGGACAAGCTCAAGTTCAAGAACTTTCCGGCGCAAACAAAGATAACAATCCTTTCTCCTGCAGGACATATAATAAAAATATTAGATGCTGATGCCCAGGGTAATATCCAAGGCTGGGATGGCACAGCAGATGATGGAGAAAAATTAGGCACAGGAACATATATAGTGCATGCTAAGGATATGAATAATAATACTAAGGTAATGAAGGTCTTGGTTGTAAGATAGTTCAGGATGGAGAATTTATGAAAAGGCTTAGTTATATTATTTTTTTATTGGTCTATATTCAGTCTGCGGTATATGCGGCAAGGTCTACTGCGCAATTTCTTCTTATTGGTCAGGGAGCGCGCGCTGAAGCATTAGGACGATCTGTTGCGGCAAACGCCTTTGATTATAGCGCAGCGTATTGGAATCCTGCAGGATTATGCTTTGTAAAATATCCTACACTGGGTTTTTACTCAGCGCAATTACCTGCCGGTATTTCTAGTAATTTCGCCGGCTTTATTTATCCATTTCGTAATATTGCGCTTGGACTAGACTTTCTATTAAACACAACAAGTATTGAATATTATGATAGAGACGGTATAAAACACGATGAATCTATAGGTGATAATAAAACAAACTATAATCTATCCTTTGCAGTAAAGCTGCATCAAACCTTTGCGCTGGGACTTAGTATTGGAGAAACAAGGATGACATATAAGGGGAGTGTTTTAGCTAAAGATTTAGATGCAAAAGGGATTCATGCTAATGTTGGCGCTCTGTACAATAACAATAGAACAACAATAGGTCTGGCAGTTTCGCATCTTGGCCAGAAATTACAATTTCAAGACAATGGGCCTATGGAATCCCAGCCGGCTCTTATGCGCCTTGGAATGTCTTGGTATGCGAATAGAGATAAATCACTTTTATTACTAGGCGCGTATGAGCATGTATTTGATGACCCGTACGCCGGCGGAGCTCGCCTAGGCTGTGAGCTTTCTGTTCTTGATTCATTAATGTTGCGCGGCGGGTGCAGAATATATCCGCATTTCAATCAAATTGCGCCCTCTATTGGGATTGGCACAAAGCGAACATCTGTAATGTTAAATTATGCATATACCTTGTCTCCGGAAGGAATAAGCGATATGGACACGCACTCCTTTGGTTTGTCTTTTGTTTTTGGCGTTAAAAAGAAAGAGGCTGTTTATGCAGGAGAAACATCTCCGCCTGCAATTATAGTAAAGTATTTAAAACAGGGAGAAAAGACTATGCCTCCGGGTAATCATACCGTCTATATGAAAGAAATAAATCTTGCGGGTACGATATTAAGCGACGCAAATACGCTGTTATTAGAGTGTACTATCAAAAGAAATGGAGAGATATTATTTACTAAATATAATATTAACGACCAAACATATGATATAAATACAGCGCTTAGTTTAACAGAAGGAATAAATAATATTAGAATTGAAGCAGTTGACTCGAAAAACGGTAAAGCAGTTTACGATGATATTGTATTAATATATAAGCCGACATTAACTAAAGGCTTGTCTATGGATGATTTTGTGAATTTTGTCTCAGGGAAGGGAAAGAGTTGGGGTGTGTTAATAGGCGTAGATGATTACCCGGAAAAGAGCGGGTTCCCTCCTCTTGGGTATGTAGCTAATGATTTAACAGCTATAAAAAAGAGCCTAATAAATGATACTAAGGAATTTACTGAGGAGACCATCTTTGTGTTTGGAACCTCGGGCATTGTATCAACCAATAATCCAAATTATATGGGCGAGCCAACAAAGAGTAATATTGAAGAATTTTTAGGAGATAAGCTTCCTGGTAAGGTCGCAGAAAACGATAGGGTTTTAATATTTTATTCAGGCCATGGCTTAATGCGCGAAACAAGAAAGGATAGCACAAAGCAGGGCTTTTTAGTTCCTATTGACGGAGAAAAGGATAAGCCTGTATCAACATGTATCTCAATGGACCTAATACAGCAGTTCTCAGAATCACTGCCTGCAAAGCAGGTTCTCTTTGTTGTGGATACATGTAACAGCGGAATAGTGCTTATGCGAAATAAAGGCGATGAACAAAATAAAGGTGTTAAAGAATTAATACAATCATTCTCTCAGGAATCCAGACAGGCAATGACTGCAGGACAGTCTATGCAGTATTCGCAGATTTCCAGTAAGTATGAGCAGAGTATTTATACGCATTATTTTATAGATGGATTAAAAGGCCGCGCTGACGCGGATAAAGACGGTGTGTTATCAATTCACGAATTACATAATTATGTAAGAAAGATGGTTAGTATTGAAACAGAGCATAAGCAGGTGCCGCAGATGGGAAGATTAAGAGACGGGGGAGAGGGCGACTTCTTCTTTATATTAAAATAAATTATTATGGATTACTTAATGCTAAAATTAAAACTGGTTATTATATTTTTAATTGTTCTTCCTTGTATATCTTTTGCTGCGGAAAATATTTTTATAGGCGGGGATACTAGTGTTTTAATTTTTGAAAACACAACCCTTCTTAACCAGACATCCTGGTATTTTAAAGCAGGCTCTACCATTGATTCAAACGGCGTAGCATCACATAATGGAGACATAACTTCACTGACAAGTATTTTTGGCGCAGAATATTTTTCATCTTCTTCTCAGCCATTACTTCTTGACGAGTATAATCAGTATTTTATAGTTGTATATCCTAACAAAACACCTTTTAAGGTAACATATTATGACCAGTATGACGTTTTACCTGATGCTGGGTATCCAAAAGCAAGGTATTGGAACATAGCGGATCCTTCCGCTGTTTCCAGTCAGGTTATGGCGCAGACAAGCGCAAGCGGGGCAAATATTATTTATGAAAAAGAGGTAAAGATTAATCCAGGGATATATGAGTGCAGATATTTAGCAAAGAATACCTACCATACTAGCGAGTATGAACTTAGTGTTAGCTCGTTTATTGTAACAGGCGCTCCGTCGAGTTTTAATAATCTTGGTATTATCGACGGAGATATTGTTTCTAACGCAAGGCTTGTCCTGAAATGGCAGGTTCTTCTCTCCGGCCTAGAGGACTTTGTTCATAACTCATACGCAGGCAGGCTTTATTATAAGCTTTACCTGAGCGAGGACAATATTAATTTTAAAAAAATATACGAAGGATATGAGACATCCTACGAACTTACAAGCCTTAAATATAACACTAAGTATTATTGGAAGATAGAGGCTATTAATGAATATGGCGCGGTTGGCGCAAGTCCTGTATATACCTTTACTACTATTCCAAGGGTAGAGCGGGCATTTAATTATCCAAATCCATTTAACCCGAACAAGGGAACAACAAGCATAGTATTTAGCGCTGATCATTCCCAGGTAGTTGTGATAAAAATATTCTCAGAATATGGAGACCCGATATTTGAGACAGAATACAGCGCAATAGCCGGAGCTAATGAGTATATATATAATGGTAGGGATGACAGAGGAAGGACATTATATAATGGATCATATATTTGCAGAGTTGAAAAGGAAGGACGAACCGAAACATTTTATATGCTTATAATTAAATAAGAGCAGTTGTCATCTCCGCGTAGGTGGAGATCCAGGAGCTTGCATTGGTTTGATATATTATTATTGATATGGATTCCCGCCTTCGCGGGAATGACAGAGAGAAAACAGTAATGACAAATATAAAAAGTAGTATTTGTAATTAAATATAAATAATAAATATTCTGGGGGCATTCGATGAAAAGAAGTTATATAATTATCATTTTAGTATTAATTGGTTCTCTTGTATATAGTAAGGTTCCAAATAAAATTATTTATCAGGGTATGCTGCATGAGTATGGAAAAGCAATAACAGGAGTTACGAGGGATATTACGGTATCGATCTTTGACGTACAAACGGGCGGCGGTTCAATATGGACAAACACATATAATAGCGTTGAGGTAAGTTCAGGAATATTTACATGTACGCTTGAGCCAACAGGTGTTGACTGGTCAGCAAATAAGGATTATTGGATAGAGCTTAGAGTAGGGAGCACAGTGTTAAGCCCCAGGCAGCCTGTAAATTCAAAGGTGTATGCTCTGCATTCAAAGACAGCTGAGAATGTGTCTGTGTCCGCAGGAACTGATATTGGATTTAAGATAGGCGGAAGTACTGTAGCAGTTTTAGGCCAGGCAACAGGGTTAAAGGTAGAGGGAGATATTGAAAGCACAGGAACAGTAAAGGCAGTTGCGTTTATGGGCGATGGGTCAGCATTAACCGGAGTTACGGGTTTGGGTAAATGGACAGACGGAACAGGCGGAGCAATATATTATAACTCAGGCAATGTAGGCATAGGAACAGCAACTCCTTTAAAAAAACTTTCTGTAAACGGAAATATCCTTCTTGAGAATGACCAAGGGATTTACGCAAAAAATACTGCTGCTGCAATAGGGAATTTAATCCAAAGAGACAGCTCTGATCAAACTATAGTAGGACAGAATTTTGATAACAATATGTATATAAGAACAGGCATAGCGCCCATGATATTTGAAACAAGCAACGCAGAGCAAATGAGAATCGCAGCTGATGGGAATGTAGGTATAGGGACTATCAACCCGACTGAGGTTTTAGAGGTGTCAGGCACAGTTAAGGCAATAGCATTTGTCGGAGACGGAACAGGCCTGACAGGAATAGGCTCTTCATCACAATGGTCTGATGGCAGCGGCGGGAAAATTTATTATAACACAGGTAATGTCGGAATAGGCGTTGCAGACCCTAATTCAGCATTAAGAGTAGAGGGAGATATAGCAGGAGCAAGATTACAAGATACGTCTGACTTTACATATTATATTGATCCGGCAGACCCAAGTATTTCAGCAATCCTAAAAGGCAATGTTGGTATAGGGACAACAAATCCGACTGAAGTATTAGAGGTGTCAGGCACAGTAAAAGCTACAGCATTTGTCGGTGACGGAACAGGTCTTACAGGCATAAGCGGATCATCACAGTGGAGCGACGGCGCGGCAAGCGCTATCTATTATAATACGGGTAATGTTGGAATAGGGATCAATCCTCCTCAAGAAAAACTGCATGTTGTAGGTGGAGTAAGAGTTTCTACAATAACATTTAATGGAGCAGTATTAAGACAGGGTAATACAACGTATGGAACAAATGCGTTTACTCATGTTAATTTAGGAGTTAATAGTATTACAGGAGAAAATGGGCAGAACTGGCAGTATTGTTCTTTAGGCGGCGGTTATCAAAATACAGTATATTATGATTATTCAACAATTAGCGGCGGAGTAGGAAATAATGCTTATGGTTATAGCGCAGTAATTTCTGGAGGAGATACAAACAGCGTCTCAGCAAATATGGGAACTGTCAGCGGCGGATATAAAAACACCGCTTCAGATATTTATGCGGCTGTAGGCGGAGGAGCATATAATAAAGCTTCATCTTCATCAGCTGTTGTTTCAGGCGGCAGCGCTAATACTGCGGCAGGTAAGGGGTCAGTTATAGCAGGCGGATCAGGAAATAGCGCATCACAGTCATTTTCAACAATCTTGGGAGGAGAAACAAATACATCTTCAAATCTTTATGCAACCATTGGTGGAGGCGTTAATAATACTGTTTCATCACAAGGAGGCTTTATTGGCTCAGGTAGTGGTAATAGTGTAAGTGGTGAATATAGCGCTATAGCTGGAGGATGGAGTAATGAAATAGCTGGAGATTATGCCTCTATTCCAGGGGGTAATAATAATAAAGCAAATGGTGATTTTTCTTTTGCAGCAGGCAGGTATATGCAGCTTAGCAC
>JBDRED010000002.1:0-28595 GCA_043820025.1 Elusimicrobiota bacterium | reverse complement strand
TTCTCTGAGGGGACAGTCCCTATTCAGTGACAGTCCCCGTGACTAGTTTTTTCGACTTCTCTGAGGGGACAGTCCCTATTCAGTGACAGTCCCCGTGACTAGTTTTTTCGACTTCTCTGAGGGGACAGTCCCTATTCAGTGACAGTCCCCGTGACTAGTTTTTTCGACTTCTCTGAGGGGACAGTCCCTATAAAAAAAGCGCCCTATATATCTACTATAATATATAGAACGCCTTTGTCCTGTTTTCAAGCCGTATAACGGCTTTTATCTTTCACCCTTGAAAACGTCTTTATTATCAAGGTGTTTTTGCATAAAAAAAAGGATGTTTTAAGAAAATATCTTCTTAAAACATCCTTGTTTGAAAGATACGCGCACTTCATTATGCGTGTACTTGTTTATTATTATAT
Source organism: Elusimicrobiota bacterium (assembly GCA_043820025.1). Lineage (GTDB taxonomy): Bacteria > RUG730 > RUG730 > JBDRED01 > JBDRED01 > JBDRED01. Next base: position 28,188 of record JBDRED010000002.1, on the reverse strand, counting down.
ATATATTTCAATATTTTACAAGAATTTTTTTTAATCTTTGTACCCGTTTGTTATGGGCATTCTTCTGTCCCTGCCAAATGCCTTTGGAGTTATCTTTATCCCGGGCGGAGCCTGCCTTCTTTTGTATTCATTCTTATCAACCAAATTAACAACATTACTAATTTCTTCTGAAGAAGCGCCTTTCACCCTTATATCATATCTTCTCATATCACGCTCAACATAAGCTGATAAAATACTATCTAAGATATCGTAAGCAGGGAGCGAATCCTGGTCCTTCTGATTAAACCTTAATTCAGCGCTCGGAGCTCTTTTTATAACACTCAACGGAATGCACATTGCTTTTGATTTTGTATTAACATACTCGGCTAATTTATAAACTAATGTTTTTTTAACATCTTTTATCACAGCAAAACCGCCAGCCATATCGCCGTAAAGCGTTGTATAACCAACAGCTGTTTCGCTCTTATTGCCCGTGCTAAGCACCAGCCATCCGAATTTATTAGAAAGAGCCATTAGAGTATTGCCTCTTATCCTTGCCTGAAGATTCTCCTCAGCTATATTTGGTTTCGCGCATTTAAACATTTTATCCAGCATTTCCATATAAGCTGTAAATGTTTTTTCAATAGGTATTTCAAAAAAATTTACATCCAGGTTTTTTGCCAGTTTTCTTGCGTCAGATTGTGTTCCTTTTGACGAATATTTAGAGGGCATAGACACACAAATAACATTTTCACTGCTAAGCGCGTCAACAGCAATCTTTGCGACAAGCGCGCTGTCAATGCCGCCGCTTAGGCCCATTACAGCTTTTTGAAAACCGTTCTTCCGCGCATAATCGCGCGCGCCTAAAACTAATGCCTTATATATTTCTTCAACCTCTGAAGATCTCTTAAATTTTTTGGGTTTCACAGGTTTTTTTTCTAAAACAGTTCCTAATAAATGTTTAATAACCACCTTGCCGTATTTTTTAGGTTTTTTTCTCATTAAAGGAATATCGGTAATCAATAAATCCTCTTCAAATTCCTTAGCGCTTGATATTACAATTCCTTGAGGATTCATCACAAAGCTTCCACCGTCAAAAACGAGTTCGTCCTGGCCGCCAATCATATTACAATAACATAAATATGTCTTTGCTGTCTTAGCGCATTCTTTCGCAATATCATAACGAATATTCATCTTGCCGGCGTAATAAGGCGAGGCTGAAATATTTAAAATTAAATCAGCGCCTGCTTTTGCTAAATCAATATACGGCCCATTTTTTACCCAAATATCTTCGCATATAGTGACTCCAAAACAAAAACCATCCTTTTCAAAAACAATCTTTTTACCGCCTTCAGTAAAGTATCTGTTCTCGTCGAAAACTCCATAATTTGGAAGCTCGTGTTTATTATACACGTCTATTAATCTGCCATTATTATAAATAACCGCGGAATTATACGCCTTTCCATCATGATCAGGATATACGCATCCTATTACAGCTGTAATACCTTGTGTTTCTTTTGTGATTTTGTCTGCCGCATTTTTCACATCTCTTACAAAATGCCCTTTATGCATTAGATCTTCCGGCGGATAGCCGGATATAATACATTCAGGAAAAACAATGAGATCTGCTTTTTCGTTTTTAGCTTTTTGAATCGCGCTGATTATTTTTTTAGAATTCTCTTGAAGATCGCCAACAGTAACGTCTATCTGAGCGCAGGCTATTCTGAGTATTTTAGATTTTTTGGTCATTAAACATTTACCTATGATCTCGGAGGGGACAGTCCCCTTACCTGATTTTTTCGACTTCTCGCAGAGGACAGTCCCTATTCAGTGACAGTCCCGGGAGCAAAAATGAAAGAGCGTTATTTTAAGGCGTCATTCATATCCGCGTTTAAGACTATTGCCTCAGCTATCTCACGCATTGTTTTTCTATTATCCATACTAAATTTTCGAATATGATTATACGCCTCTTCTTCGGTAAACTTACGCTGTTTCATAAGTATGCCTTTTGCGCGTTCTATCATCTTTCGCGATTCAAGCTCTTCCTTTATAACCCTTGATTCCACAACCAGCCTGAAGTTTTCAATAACAATAGCCGCCTGGTTTGCCACAGATTTTAAAATTGTGATTTCATTATCGCTGAACTTATGAGGCTTTTCAGTATAACAATTTAAAACACCTATTATTTTCTTCTTAACTATCAAAGGCACTGAAAGCAAAGAAATTAATTTTTCCTTAGCCGCAATACCTACATTCAAATACCTGGGATCTTTCTTTAAGTCGTAAACTGCAATAGGCCGGCCTGTTTCAGCAACTATTCCCGCAATACCCTGCCCAAGTTTAATATTCGGCTTTTTATTATATTCCTCGCTTACTGACTGAGTCGCGCGCACCTCTAATTCATTTTTTTTAGGATCCAGCAGCATAAGCGAGCAGATTTTCGAACCCATAACCTCTGCTGTAATAGTGACCAAAAGCTTTAAAATATCTTCAACATACAAGTCAGATGTTATAGCTTCGCTTATCTTGGTGAGAGCGCCTAATAATTCCTTGTCTGCTCCCTGCCGTTTTGTATTAGGTTTTGTATTTTTCTTTATAAGCCTTCTTTGTTCTGCCATATTAATATTCTCCCTTTTGTTTAAAACTAAAAATTTTCCGCAAAGCTATCAAGATTTTCTATAGGAAATAAATATTCGATTTTTTTGTTTGGAACATCATATATTTCCATAGCCGGGCCTGTCTGCAAATTATTCCTCTCGATATAAATTTGAAGTTTTGGATAAACCTTCATTATTCCAATTATTATTGACGCCATATTCTTAAACGGAAATGTTGAACCAACGCATTTAGTCTGAGGAATATTCTTAACTTTATACACATTTCCCAATTTTTCGAGACGCACCTTAAAAATCGCAGGCACAATACAGCCTGTAATAGCCCTTAATTCCTCAGGCTTTACCTTCGCCGGATTATCATAATAAATTCCAAATCCCTGCGTACAATCAATATTATCTTCCATAAGCGACTTATATAATCTATTTTGTATATTTCCAACTTCCTTATAATCTCCGATATGGACTTCATAAACAAGTGTGAACGGGCCTTTATATCCTTCTTCTATCTCAACATTTCTAAAAACGCCCTGACTGCCAAGCCATAACATCAGAAGCGCCGCGATTATTCCAAGAATTATAAAAAGTTTTTTCATTGTTTTCCCTCCAATTGAGTTAAATATACTAACCTTGGTTTATTTCTCTGTTTGAAGAGTCTAAAGACCCTTCGCTACATCGAGAGATATTAGTTTCTCGAAGATCCCGGATCAAGTCCGGGATGACAAAAACAAGAAATATCTTCTAATCCTATACCATCTGAATTCCAGATTATTATAATATAACATTATGCTTGTTTGCAAGAAATAGAATTAAAACTGAAATCCGGGGCGGATTATTATCTGGAAATCGCTCTTATCCTCATCATTCAGCCAGCCAAGCGAACCTTTATATCTACTGCCAATCTCCCATACAGCTCCAATGCTCAGATTTAATGATTTCTTTGATCGTTTAAACGGAAAAGACTTGCCAAAAAGTATCGTAATACTTTCAGGATTATATGTGCGGCTCTCAAACCTGTATATCCATTCGAAACTGCTGTTTTTGAACATCGAAATTACTGTATCATTATAATCTACACGATTTCGTTTCAGAGAAATATAGAGCGTATCATTTATATCTCTGCTTTGAAATATCTTAGCGCCTATTCGAAAACTCCAAGACATCTTTTTGATCTCGCTCTTATGCTCGCCCTTAACCTTCCATTCAAACTCTGTCCATTTTGTCTCTATAAGTTCGTTACTTTTTATGTGATACCCGCCTGCGCTTATAAGATATCCCATATAAGCCTTTCCTTGCGCCTTGTCTTTTTTTGCGGTATCTTTAAAACGCGCTATATTCCCAAAAAACACAGAAAAAGCATAAGGCTCTTCAAAACCTATGGTTATAGCTTGGATAAGATTCAACGAATCATTTATTTGGAATGTATCATATATGTCTCGATGCGCGCGCTTAATATATGTTCCTATATACGGCGCAGGATAGACGCTTATTTCGAATAATATTAATTTCGGTATGAATGATTTTTTAAAAAGATCTTTGTAAATATATATCTCATTACTAGTATCATAGATTGGTATCTCTGCCCCAAATGCGCGGTAGAATTCAGAGTAAGAATAATAAGGGTCAATCTCGCATTCTATACCGGAATTTGACGTTTCGTATTTATAAACGATAAAGGCGTAGGATAAGCTATTACAGATTATTATTGTCATAATGATGATTAAAAATGGTTTAATAAGTTTCATCGAGTTATTATAATTTATGCATTAAAACAATGCAAGCAGAGTGGTTGTGATAAATCCTACCTTAAGGAATATCCCCGTGGAAATTTGAATTGCCACTGCTCTATTTAATACATATGCTTTTGTATTCGCAGATTTCGCATAATTTTGATTCATTCTTATCAAACTTCCCATCTCTTATCTTTTCTATAATATTACTTACCGGTTCTTCTATATTTTCTATCTTATCAACCTGCAGTATCTTTGATTTTTCCGACAAAGGGTAAACTAACTGCAACCTATCAACCCTATAATTCCAAATCTTTTCAAGCGCTTCTGCGTAAATATTCATTGAAAGCGCATATTTTTCCTTATTTGGGTTAGCTCCGGTCTTATAATCAACAATATTTACAGTTCCATTATCATTTTGATCGATTCTATCTATTGTGCCTCTAACAAAAGCTCTGCCAACATTCCAAACAAAATTCTTTTCAACAGCCGTGATCTTTGATTTATCATTTTTAATGTATTCATAAATTTTATCGAATTTTTTCTCTAGTTCATCTGTCCATTTTACGCCAAAGTCTTGGGCGATAGATTTAAAAAGTATCTTGGAATCTTTAGACAAGCGGCCGGAAATTACAGACATCCCTGTCTTCAGAGGGGACAGTCCCGCATCCGGGGACTGTCCCGGATATTTTTCAACAGTAGAACAATATTCGTAGAATTTATGGACTATGTTTCCGAAAGTGATCGGATCAAGATTTATAAAAACCTGCGTAGATCCTGAAACAAGTTCAGGATGACAGGGGGAATGTTCCGGAATACGCAATACATATCTTAAATAATATTTATACGGGCATTCATTATACAATTCTAAACTACTGACGGAGAATGTATCCTGTTTATTTCTTTCGTAATCTATCTTAACTTTATCATAAAGATTAAAGGAAATTTTACTAAGTTCCTCGTCAATCGCGCACATTTTATCTTCTGCATATTCTGTTGGTCTATTTTCAATCTGCGTTTTTGTTTTATCATACATATAAACAATATCCTTAAGCTCGCTGTTTGGAATATATTTGCCGTCATCATCCTTAATTAATCCGGCCATAAACCCGCTTAATTTCCCCTTCTTATCCTTATAGCCTGATACGATCAACTTCTTTTTAGCGCGCGATAATGCAACATAAAATATTCTTTCTTCTTCCATCATATGTTCTCTATCCAGCTCGTCCTTGAGAAACTTATCATATAATGATTCCTTGTCTTCATTTTTTATTATGAATCCTTTTTCATTATTCAAATGATAGTCGCCATGCTTATTTGGCGACGGGAATCTGCGTTGCGCTACGCCTGCTGTTATTACAACAGGAAATTCCAGGCCCTTTGACTGATGAACAGTCATAAGCGCGACATTCTCTACAGCCTGCAGGTCTATCTCATTGAATCCCGTAAACCCTCCTTTTGCTATTTCATCGTAATATGCAAGAAATCCCTCGAGCGTTCCAAATACCTCATCCTTATTGTAACTTAATATTATAGAACGCATGGTATCTATGCTATCCAAACATCTTAAATAATCCGTCCCGGGAAGCGTTCTTATATAAAGGCCATAACCTGTCGAGCTTATAATCTCGTCGAATACCCTGCTTAAAGATCCTATATTTAAGATCTTATCCATATCTTTCAAATATTTTATATATTTACTTAAGGACACTTTAAGGCCTTCGCCAAGATCGTCCTTTGATAGAGCGCTTTTTATAGTATCGTAAATATGTTCATTCTTATTTGATTTATATTTTTGACAGAGCGCCATTAGATCATAGTTTGTAAGCCCAAAAACACTTGATTTTAATACTCGTACCGCTGCAATATCGTCTAATGGATTTATTAACACCTTAAACATTGCCCGGAAATCGCGTATCTCGCTTCTCTTATCAAAGCCTGCAGGCCCGATAACAGTAAAAGGAACATTATATCTATCTAATGCTTCAGCATAGACCCAGACTGCCTCTCCTAATCCTCTGAATAGTATCTTAATATCTTTTGGATTATAGCCGTCGTTTACGAGTTCTCGAACGCGTTTTGCTATGGTTAGCGCTTCATTCTGCATTGAATCTTCGCAGATTATTTCAATCTTTTCTCCGTCTTCTACTGAGTCTAAGGTATCTAATTTTTGAAAGATTTCGTTTCCACTCATTCCGGAAGAAACACCCCCCTCTCTTGATAGAGAGGGGGAAATAGTGTCAAATGAATTGAAGAATTTATTAATAAGATTTATGATATTCTTGGTTGATCTGAAATTTATAGATAGATTAAGCGCTGTATCAGCCTTATCTGTCTTGTATGAAAGCATATTTTTATAGTTTGCATTCCTAAAGCCGTATATTGACTGGCCTATATCTCCTACAATAAAATAATTTTCGTCTTCATCTCCGCGCACAGACTTTGAAATTCTTCTCAATATCATATCCTGGCCGTCATTAATATCCTGGTATTCGTCAATAAGCATATATTTGATATTCTTTTCCGAAGATAATACTATATCAGGATATTTCTTTAGCGCATGGTTAATCATGAACAATAGATTTCCAAAATCGATCTGATTATTTTTTGCTAAGCTCTCTTCATACATTCTATAAAGATCCGCTATTAGCTCAGCTATCTTTAAATCATCAGCATTTAGATTATTATTATCCTTTATAATTTTTTTAAAATCTGACGGAATGAGCAAAAGGCACTTTAAACGCGATATAAACTTGAATACATCATGCAAAAAGCCATCGATATTTTTATCTAAATTAAGCTGTTCAAAACTTATATTATCTAAATATGGCCTTGATTCCTTAATAAAGCGGCTGCGCATCATAGCAGGGTCAACTATCTTAAACGACGGATCTATTCCAATACTTAATGATTTGTCTTTCAACAATCTCAAAGCCCATGAGTCGATTGTAGATATACGCGTATTTTGCATAAGGCTTTCTATCTCGGACGCTGTTAATGTATCATCAAATGAAGATAATCTCAGCCGGACACGCTCCTGCATCTCGCGGCTTGCCTTATTTGTGAAAGTTACAGCCAGAATCGAGTTAAGCGCGTCAGGCAGACCTATACCGTCATCTAAAAGTTTTTGTATAATAGCAAAATACCGCTCTACAAGGACGAATGTTTTGCCGCATCCGGGGCCTGCGGATAAGCATACGATTCCGTTAAGCGCATTTATTGCTTCTTTTTGCTGATCTGTTAGTGTTTTGTTCATAAGCTTTAACACATCCCTTTGGCTTCAGAAGGGACAGTCCCCCTGCCGGAAGAATCTCCGATAATGGTTTCTCTAACGAAAATCCTTCGCTTCGCTCAGGATGACGAAAGATTACTCAGGATAACCATACTTTAATCCAATAAGTTCCTTTCGCCGCGCCCCTACGCGTTTATTCTAATAAACTCGTTTCGCAGAGTAAGTTATAATAACATTTACCGCAGTTATAATGATTCTTTGGCTTTGATAAAAACTTACTCTTATTAATCTCATTCAATATACTTCGTAAATGCTCCAACCCCTGCCTTAAAACATCTTCCATCTCTTCCTCGTCAAAACTAAGCTTTGCCAGCTTCTTGCCGGTTTTCTTTTGAAGCCAATGATAAATCATACTCTTTACCTTATCCCCATACAGCTCGCGCATCGCATAATAATAAATCACCGGCTGATAATCATCGCCTTTTTTTACGGCAGTCTTTAAAGCAGTCTCCATTGGAACATTACTCTTATTGGTTTTGTAATCTATTATCCTAAGTTCGCCTGAATTATTTTCATCTATTCTGTCTACCCTGCCTTTTATTTTATGCCCCTCGAAATTTACATCGAATGATTTCTCGAGCGCAGTAATCTTCCAATCGCCGTACTCCTCTAGATCTTCCGCGTAATCCGCCATTATATTCTCCGCTCTCTTTTTATACCAGTCAAAATCGCCCTTACTTACAAACTTTGCTCTGTTTAGATTGAAATGTTTCTCAATTAATTCCTTTGCATATTCTTTTGTCTTTAGATCGCCGGTTTTAACCGACTCGTTATACATTCTATGAAACTCTTCGAGAATAGAATGGACAATTGTGCCAAAAATAAGACTCGCGTTTTCAGGCTGTTTTATTTTAAGAATCTTATCGAACATAAATTTAGCGGGACATTCGTTAAATAACTTTAATGAAGATGCTGAAAATGCAAAATCATTCAAGATGTCAGATTGTTTGGCGCGGATTATGCTATTTTCTTTAAATTCTATAATACCATTCTTTATCTTAAACAACTCAAGCTCTGCATTTGTCTGAACATCATTAATATTTATATCGCTGGAGACAATATCATCTTTGCAGTATATATCCTCTTCTGCGGAGCAAAGATCGCCGGCATTTATCTTAGATTGTAAAAATGACGATGCGCTTAAATCTTTCTGCAAGCCGCTTGATTTCGGATATGATAGAAATAATTTTTCCGTATACCGCGTGATACTAACATTAAACATTGTCTCTTCCTGTACTAAAAACTCATCTATATTATGTATTGTTGCAATATTTAAAACCGACATCTCATGGTTTGTTAGAAGCGCATTCTCTCTGTACTGCCTGGGCATTATACCCTCTGCAAGGCCTGTTAAGAATATTACCTTATAATATTTTCCTTTAGCTTTCTGAGGAGTAATAATATCAATACTGTTTTGATTATTATTATCAGCGTTTGTCTCCAGCGAATATGCGGAAAGCATCTTATCCAGGAGATAAATAAATCTCTCAAGCTCTAACTCTGTATTGTTAAACCGTCTTTCTATTGCGTCAAAATCCTTCACAACATCATAAAAGCTTCGAAGAATATCTATCTGCCAAGGGTTATCCAGCGCATATTCCCATAAACCCAGCTCATATATTAAATTATTAATTACATCGGATATTGCGCTCCTCTCTATATCATTTTCATATTTCAAAATAAACTCGTTAAATCTATCAGCCTTATCCTTAAAGCCTTCAGATAAAATATTAAGAAAGGTTTTGTATTTCTCTGCATTTTTCTCCAGGACAATCTCTTGCGCCAGAACGAATATGTTTTCTTTAGTATTACCGCAATATTCCTTTAACCTGTAAGCATCATCTCCTGCGCCTTCTTCTATATGCAATGCCTTCCATATAGATATAAACCATTCGTCGCTGCAGTCATAAATTCTGCCGCGCTTTTTAAGATATAGTATTTTTAATATTGAAATAAGAAGTATGATTTGAGGGTTAGAAAAAACCTCGCTTCCTCCAAAGTTAAATGGAATCATATACCTATTAAACACATCCCTGAATATTGCGGCATTACCGCTAAAATCTCTATGCAGTACCGCTATATCCTCGAAATTATACTGTCCGCTCTTCACAAGACCTCTTACCTGCCTTGCGGCATACTCTGCCTCAGCTGTCTCTGACTCGCACACCTTATAAGAATACTTAAACGCAGATTCGTTTTTTTCTAATTTTATATTTTCGAGGCTGTATTTTTCTATAAGCTTTGGCAATGATTTTTCAGCCTGAGCTCCTCTAAATCTAAATACACTTCCGTTAATATTTCCCGCGAATAAAAGGTTTGGAATATTATCTGCAAGGCTTTCTACAAGCTGTTGGTCAACATATGTTATTTCCTCTATGTCATCAACTATTAGGTATTTAAATTTATTTGTATATAGTTTCAAAAGCTCAGGATGAGACTGCCAAAGATTTAATGTAAGGAGCGCAAGGCCTTTATAATCAACCAGCTGTTTTTTCTTGATCTCATTTTGGTATGCGTTATATAGAAGCAGTAAATCATCGAATTTTTCGGAGAGGGTTTTATCGTCCTTAATCTTACTCTCCTTAAATTTCTGCTCGTTTAACTTTATAAGGTCTATTGTGTCCACGACTGAATTTATAAACCCGGGATACTTTTTTACATCTTCAAAATGTTTTAGCTTTACGCCATGCTCAATTACATTTTCCAATAAAAGCCTTTCCTCAAGCCCGGACAGCACCTCGAAGTTAGGAGGAACTCCGGCTTCAAGCGAATGTTTTTTTAATATCTTTCTCGCAAATGAGGAGTAAGAATCTACCCATAGCTCGCCGCATCCGTTCTTTAATACATTTTTTAATATAGGCATGGCCCGATCCTTAATATTATTTTCATTTAAGCTTAGAAATAATATCTCATCCGGAGATCCCTTTCCGGATTCAATAAGGCCTAAATATATATTAATGAGGCTTTTGGTTTTACCACAGCCAAAGGCGCCTGTAAATATTTGTTTCATGCAGTATTATAATTTATGCTTAAAAACAATGCAAGCTGCTAAGATTCCGGCCGGAGTTTATTCCGCATCCATTATAATTAAAGAATTATAAGGCGAAAATAAGCGAAGTTGCAGTGAAATGTGGATTTTCACCCAAAGAATATTCCGGTTTATTTAGATTGGCGCGGCTTAAAAGAAGTGTATAAATATCATTTTATCTTTTCTTCCAGCGCGCTAAGTCTTATTGAGAACTCTTTATTTTCTTGTTTAATAGCAGTATTTTCTAATTTCAAATTATTATTCTCGTTTTTCAATTCTTGTATCTCTTTATCTTTCTCGTCCATCTTTTTGCTCAATTCCTGTATCGCGCTTATGCCTGCCGCATATATCTCATCATAATTTATTGTTTTGAAATCATTCACATGTTTCCCAAATACAAAAACGTTATCATCTTTACCTAAATCTTTTTTTGTAAAATTCCCGACCACAAATGTCGTATCATCATTTATTTTTACTACCTTCTCTTCTTTTGCCCCATTCCTTGTTATTATTCTTACTTTATCACCTTCTTTAAAATCATGTTTTTTTAACGCTTTTACTGTTAATTCTCCTGTCTTTTCATTAAATTGTATTTTTTTTGAAGACTCATATACATTCGGCACAAACCCAACAGTTGTAGATACTGCTTGTGGAAATACTTTTTCCACATCTTGCGCTATAAAACCTTTCTTTGGCGTATTTCCTTGTTCCCTAAAATCTATATATTTATAATCTACAACATTTAATTTATTTATTAAGTCCAAATCATTCTTTATGTTAGATATTCCTGTAATATTTTTTATGCGCTTGTCAGAAGATGTATAAAATCCTGAACCGAAATAACCATAAGCAGCCCTAACTGATATATTAGCCGACCAACTTTGCGCAGTTATATTATGCACACCATCTTGTATAAGATAATCATCATACGTAGAGCTGTAGCTTGTACCATTATCTATATGAAGTGGAGCTCCCGGAGATACTGTGCCTATTCCTACCCACCCATTTGACCCTTTTATTGTCATATGATAACCTGAAGCAAACCAACCTGTAAAATGCAGATCCGCTGTTGATCCACCTGTTTCAGTTGTGCCTGATTGTATATATGTAGCATTGCTTCCTGTTGTCATTCTCATTTTTGCGGTAGGACCATCTATAATGAACGCTTCATTACTTCTAACAGAACTATTAACTCTTAATTTCCCATCCGGATCTGTCGTTCCTATTCCTACATTCCCGTCACTTTTTATTGTAATTCCATTATTACTTACTCCTCCAGCTTGCAAAGTAAGGTTAAAATCCGAATTTAATATTGTGTCATTGCCGGATCCGCCTGTGCCAATATAGCCCTGCCTGGTAGCTCCATTAAAAAATGTCATATATGTTTGAGCAGCTCCGCCTGATAATCTGAGATACTCCCCGGAAGTTGATTTATATAGATCCAGCAAAGCACTTGGATTTGTTGTGCCTATTCCTACATTGCCAGTTGCGCCATCAATAAATAATTCGTAAGTATTACGCCCTAGATAAAGATCCGAGGTTGAACTTGCATCACGATTAATATACAAATTCTTTCCAGTAGTTAGCGCATTAATATTCCATCCTGAAGCCCAACCAAGCATTTGCAATTCTCCGCTACCACTAGTTTGAAATTTGTGTGATATAAAATCTGTGCTATCATTCCTAATTTCAAGTTTTGATCCTGGATTTGTTATTCCTATTCCTACATTGCCTCCGTCACGAACTATCATTCCGTTATTTGCATCGTCAATTAAATATAATCCATTTGAACTTGCAGCTTTTACTGCGCTTGATGTTAATACATTAAACTGCACATTATCTGTTGTTTTCATATTCTGATCCATATCATACAATTCATTTGCTCCCTGTCCTGTGTCAAGTGCAAAAACAGTGACTGTGCTTGTAAATACTCCTGTTCCTGCGCTTACTCCATAAGTCGTATTTAATCCGTTTGTTCCTGTAATATTTGTTGCTAAAATATTTCCTCCAACGACAAATCTATCTAAACCTGTTAATGTAGCAGATGATACATTAACACCTAATCTCTGGTTAAATATTGATGTTCCGTTACTGTACTCAGTTAAAATAGGGATAGTATACCACCTATGTGACAAAGATTCCGAACCGGCTAATCCGCTAGTTAACCAAAAAAATGAATTTGTCCAGTTACTTCTTCTCATTTGTAATGCAAAATCTCCTGTTACCATATCTAATTTAAAAACCGGATCTGTTGTTCCTATTCCTATATTCCCGCCGTCTTTTATAAATATTCCATTTGTTGCGTCGTCGTATAATTTTAATCCGTTTGCGTCTAACGCGTTTATTTGCGGAGCTCTCATTGAAGACGATGCTTCTATTCGTCCTGCGACTTCCAGCTCTGATGTTGTTGCTCCGTAATTTCCTGCTCCTATTCCTACATTGCCTTGGACCCATAATCCTTTAACCGGGGGAGTTACTCCAACTGTATATGTGCTTATTACAACACCACTGGCATTATTAATAGCATTCCAAATACCCATAACATTTGTTCCTGCTGACTCTGTAAATCTTGTCCACTTACCGTTTGATGTGTTTTGTATAAGAGCTTCTGGATATGCAGAATATGTAAATTTAAGAGCGCCTCCATAAATATTTGGAATTGACAATGTTTTACCTTGACCTATTTCTGGTTGACCACCATCAGCAATTTTAAACCCTAAATTCCCCGCATCATCTACAAGCCTTAATCCCTGACTTGTTGTTGCTGCTACTGTAGCTACATTTATTCTGTCTGCTGTTACTGCTCCGCTGAATACTCCTGTTCCTGCGCTAACACCGTATGTCGTTACTAATCCATTTGTTCCAGTAACATTTAAACCTGATATATTGTTTGCTATTGTTAAACTGTCTGCTGTTACTGCTCCGGTAAATACTCCTGTGGCTGCTCTTACCCCATAAGTCGTATTTATATCTCCTTTGTAATATGCATTGCCGCTTGATGTGATACTTGATACTGAGATGTCGTCTGAATTTGTTACATTGAGTGTGCTTGAGCCGTTGTTTGTCTCCAGCTTGATTGTTACGTCAGGCGCGCAGTATAAAAAGGCCGGCAGTATTATGAATACTATTATTGCCAACAGTATCTTTTTCATACATACTCCTTACTAAAAGACAGCGCATAATAAATCTATCCCTACTATTATAATTGAAGCATAATCCTATCTTTAAACAAGCGAAAGTATTGTAAAAAACATGAATTTTTTGTGAAGATTTTTAAGAATGGCTGGTCCCTATTCATATTCCCACGACCAGTCTTGCGCATTTCCCTGCGGAACCTTTCTGCCGGATTCCGGATCCCAAGTCCGCCATGTCCATGCTTGCGGCGATCCGGACCTTACAGTATCACCTGTGCCAGCTGTATTCCATTCCCAATTTTCAGCACTACCTGACATGGTTGTATATGATGAACTGGTTGGAATTTCTCTAAAATACACAATCTGTGAATCAGACGGAACTGCGCTTGCATTAACAGACAATAAATAATGACCCTCTTCCATATCTCCAGGCATATTAAAGGTAACAGCTGTGTCAGTCGCGCTCCAGTCATTCATTGGATATTGCAAAGCTGTTAAATCTATTATTCTTGCATCAGCATAATCTCCTATCTTTCTTAGATAAATCCTCGGATAATTTGTAGCAGAATTCGAATGATTAAAACTGCTAGAAGCTTCTCCACAGCCCTTGAATCTAGATCCCCCTATTGTGAAAGGCCTATTCCTTGTAAGTTTAATAGGAAAACTTGACGAGCCCTCAAGAGTAGAGATTAGAGGCTGCATAACTGATGAATAAGTTGTATAATCATATTCCGTGTATCTTGCTGTTTCAGCTGTATTTGTATATCCTCCGGCTGCTATTAATACCCTGCCGTTTGGTAATAATGTCATTGTATGATAATCTCTCGCTGATGTCATATTACTTGAAGCTATACATGTCCCATTAGAACCTAATCCGGGGTCATAAAGTTCAGTACTACTAAGAACCGTTGGCCCAATGGATGTTGATCCTCCGGCTAGTAACACTTTCCCATTTGGCAATAATATTGCTCTATGCGCGCGCCTTTCGCTAGTCATATTTCCGGTTGCGATAACTTGGCCATTTGCGCCTGATGTCGGGTCATAAAGATCCCAAGTATTTATATATACGCCGCCAGCAGCTCTGAAGCCTCCTGATAACAACACTCTCCCATTCTGTAATAAAGTTGCTGCATAATGACTTCTCGTTTCTGAAAGAGAACCTGTGCTTGTAAATGTATCTGCTGTCGGATCATAAAGCAAACAAGTAGCTAAATCCCCTCCATCATAACCGCCTGCTATTAAAACTTTGCCGTTTGTTAACAATACTGCTGCATGATAACTTCTTCCTGTAGGCATATTATTACTTGTATATGCAAATGTCCCTATCGATGGACTATAAAGTTCGCATGTATCCGTATATCCGTCTGTAGTTGTAGTGCCTCCGGCCATTAGAACCTTACCATTTGGCAGTAATGTCGCTGTATGATACCGCCGCTCAGTATTAAGAGAACCAATGCTTGAAAATGTTCCTTCAGACGGATCATAAAGCTCGCAGCTGCTTAGTATTGTTGTTCCACTGCCATAACCGCCTGCTATTAACACCTTGCCATTTGGCAGTAATGTTGCTGTATGTTGATATCTGCCTGTTATTAAATTACCGGTAGATGAGAATGTTCCACTGCCTGCAGGATCAAAAATTAAACAACTTGTAAGATTTGTAGAACCACTATAACCGCCTGCTATTAACACCTTGCCATTTGGCAGTAATGTTGCTGTAGGAAAATTTCTTACTGTTCCCATATCATTACTTGCAGAAGAAAATGTTCCAAGTGATGGGTTATAAAGCTCACAGCTATTTTGATATCCACCACTCCCTTGTCCGCCTGTTATTAAAACCTTGCCATTGTCCAATAAAATTGCGGAATGATAACATCTATAATTAATCATATTATCAACCCTTGTACGTGTTCCTGATGCGGGATCATAAACTTCACACACGCTCGTAAAAATATTTCCGTTAAAACCGCCTGCTATTAGAACCTTGCCATTTGGCAGTAATGTTGCTGTTGCATTACGACATCCCCATGATAGCACAGCAGTATTTGAAAATGTCCCTGTATCCGGATTATACAGCTCGCACTGTGTAATCGACTGACCACCCGCAATAAATACCTTACCGTTCGGCAATAATGTGGCAGTGTGCCTCTCTCTTGCTGTCCCAAGAGAACCTGTATAATCGAATGCGCCTGAATCAGGATCATATAATTCAGCTGTATTTATTGCGCTGCCGCTATAACCTGCAGCCATTAATACCTTGCCATTTGGCAGTAATGTTGCTGTATGCCTCGACCTTGCAGTAACCTTCATAGAACCTGTGCTAGAAAAAGTTCCTGTAGTTGGATTATATAATACACAACTATTATTTCCTGTTACAAGGACCTTGCCGTTTAATAACAATGTTGCGCTATGATAGCTCCTGTCAGACGGCAAAGCAGCAGTATTTGAAAATGTTCCTGAATCAGGATCATAAAGCTCGCAGGTTGCAGAACCTCCGCCTGTGATGAGCACCTTACCTGTTGGAAGTAATGTCGCTGTATGCAGCTGCCTTGCAGTTGCCATTGAACCTGTACTAGAAAATGTTCCGTATAACGGATTATAGAGCTCGCATGCGGACAAGGCAGAAGTGCCATTATAACCGCCTGCTACTAACACCTTGCCGCTTGGCAGTAATGTTAATGTTCTATAATTTGTTGCGTTTGCCATAGAATTAGTAGCCACCCAAGTCGGATCTACAAGTAATGGATATTTTAAATCTTTATTTGAAAAACCTAAAATCGCTCTCTTGTTTTTTACTTCATACATTCCATTTATCTTTTTTCCTTCTGAATCAATTATTATTGGTCTTGTGAAAATTAGTCCGTCTACTACAAGCTCGCCTTTTACATTTACGCTGACACTGCTTTTCCCAAAATCATATTCAAATCTTGTCGGAGCTTTATTGTTTTTCAAAAGAATCATTTCTTCGCACGAGCTGTTTCCAAACGCATATAAAACATCTGATGCTTTGTACGCATTTTTATAAATTATTATTCCGTTGCCTGCAACGCTCTTAACATTTTTTGCTAAAACATGTTTTATCTTTATTTCATTATTTTTAGTTTTTACTGTATATCCGTCAATAATGTTTTTTGAAAATACAAATTCCGGAAAATCTAGTTCACATGAACGCGCTTCTATTAATTCTAACGCTTTTATCTCTGCTGATTTTAAATTCTTTTGATTATTTGACGAGTATGATAAAGATTTTTTTAGTTTAATTATTTGGTTTGTTTGTTCAAATTCTATTTTACTTGTGTTATTGATTTTTTCTGCTACTTCCGGAACTTTAAAATTTTCCAAAATATAATTTATTGTGTTTGTATTAGCGTATGCGACTGCCGAATTTGCGTAAGCAGAAATATTTGCGCTTAAAATATTAAATGTAAAAAAAAACAATACAGGTAGTTTGCTTAATTTTAACACAATTACCCCTCCATACGCCCCACACTAATTGCCAAGAGAAACCAAGACCCAAACATAAGTATCAGTGTCTGTTTTCATGCATAAATACAATTTATCAGTAACTCCCGTACCGCCCTGCAATAAATACAATGTCCCTCTGTAATTTACTGAGGCCGAAGGCAGAGCTGTGCCTGTGCCTATAATTCTTATGTTGCCGTTTACATACAATTTCTCAGTCGGATTTGTTGTTCCTATTCCTACATTGCCATTACTTAATACTGTCATTGTTCCTATTCCGACTTGAAACAATCCTACAGGATTTGTTATACCTATTCCCACATTGCCGCCACCCTCAATTGATATTCTCGCTGTATTGTTAGTGATTACATCAAGTCTATGCCCTGTTTGGTTCCCAATTGTTCCCACATTGATTGCATCTATAACTTGAAGTTTATTTATAACAGTTCCATTTGTTGTTAACATATAAGAATTTGTTCCACCGCTAACCTTTAATCCTGCAACTGACCCTGATTGTATAATATCTAATTTAGCTGTTGGCGCTGTTGTACCTATCCCAAGATTTCCATTGCTGTCAAGAGTCATATAAATAGTTGTCCATAAATCAGGATTTACAGCAGATACTCCTGCATTCATAAATTCAAACTTTGATCCGTCTGACCTTATTCCTCTATGCCCTGTCCCATCATTTCTAAATATTAGCCCTACATTATCATCACCTGGAATCATTCCTATACGCCTTGAGAGAGTTGTTGTGCTCTGCACTATTATACCATCGCTCACCCCTGTTCCAACCCTGCATTTAATTCCGCCTCCATATACATCAAATTTCCCAGTAGGAACTTCAGTGCCTATTCCTACATTGCCGCCATCTTTAATAAATATTCCATTCGCAGCGTCGTCGTATAATTTTAATCCGTTTGCGTCTAACGCGTTTATTTGCGGAGCTTTCATTGAAGACGATGCTTCTATTCGTCCTGCGACTTCCAGCTCTGATGTTGTTGCTCCGTAATTTCCTGCTCCTATTCCTACATTGCCTTGGACCCATAATCCTTTAACAGGGGGACTTGCTACATAAGTACTTACAATAACTCCGCTTGAATCTCCGCTTCCCCATATACCTAAAACATTTTTACTTGATGCTTCTATAAATCTTGTCCATTTACTGCCTGATTCATTTTTAAATATCATTTCCGGCGCAGCTGAATAATACATACTAAAAAGCCTGCTATCTGCCGAATCTCCTAATGTGAAAGCTCTTCCTGCTCCTAATCTTATATTTCCTCCATCAAGAACCTTTAATCCTAAGTTTCCACCATCGTCTACAAGTCTTAAACCCTGATTTGTTGTTGCTGCTACTGTAGCTACATTTATTCTGTCTGCTGTTACTGCTCCGCTGAATACTCCTGTTACAGCCATAACACCATAATTTGTTTCTATACTTCCATTAACATCTAACTTGGCCGCAGGATTTGTTGTGCCTATTCCTACATTCGCAGTGTTGTAGTAAATTATATTACCTGCGCCTTCTGTCCATTTACCTAAATCACCTGAGCCTTGTACCAGACTACCGTCAGGAAGTTTAAATCCTGACCCGGATTCTATTATATCGACGGAATATATTTTACCGTTTGAAGTTATACTTGAGACAGTGATATTATCTGAGTCAGTTACATTGAGTGTGCTTGAGCCGTTGTTTGTCTCCAGCTTGATTGTTACGTCAGGCGCGCAGTATAAAAAGGCCGGCAGTATTATGAATACTATTATTGCCAACAGTATCTTTTTCATACATACTCCTTACGAAAAGACAGCGCATAATAAATCTATCCCTACTATTATAATTAAAGCATAATCCTATCTTTAAACAAGCGAATTTGCAGTGAAAAATGTGAAATTATTGCGAAGAATAGTAGAAATGAACATACGGACAGGGTTACAAAGCTAGTTCGGAGAAAGGATTATTGTGGTTTTTCGTTTGATTATTTTGGGGCGATTCATGAATCGCCGCTACTTATAGGAATAAAACTGATATTACAGACCTGACCCCAATGATACGCTTTCTGACTTCTGGCTTCTTCTATTTACCAGTGCCAGCCTATGGTAATGCCCATGCCTGCGGAGGGTTTTAAATCTTCGACGGTTCCTTTTGATTCTTTTGTGCCTATAAGATTATCTGCTACTGCATATCTTGTAGTAATGAAAAGCGCAGCATTAAACTTTTTCATCATAAATCTATATCCTGCTTCAACCCCGGGTATAAGCATGCTTAGATTATTAATATAGTCAGCGCTTGGCGTTTTGACGTTCCACACATCGCCGGAAATATACCCAACACTAAATCCAAACCAAGCTCCTTTTAAACATTCCTCGCCTATATAATGCCTTATAGTTATTTTTTGTTCAGCAATATTTTTTTGGATACTATCAACCTCGCTGTTTGCATATCCGCTGCGCGCAAAATAAAGCGCTATACCTGTCTTATCACCCACTGCTGATTCGTACTCGAAATTCTGCATGTCAATAGCAAAGCCTAAGAGGTTCACAGCAATAATATTTTTTTCTTTTGCGCGCGATAAACTTACGATTGTGAATAATATAATCAGCATTGTAAGATATCTTTTCATTGCTTTGCTCCTTTTCTCAGAGGGGACAGTCCCTGTTCAGGGACAGTCCCCATATCTGCTTTTTCGTCTTCCAGATGGGACAGTCCCTCTTCAGGGACAGTCCCCATATCTGCTTTTTCGTCTTCCAGAGGGGACAGCTCCTGTTCAGGGACAGTCCCTGCGCCTAACTGTTTAGCTAATTTAGCTCTTATTCTCTCAGCTTTTCTTCTAAAATCAGCTAATATTTTATCCCTTTTTATTCTTAGTTTTTCCATTCTATTTTCGGACTTTATTCTTAATTTCGCCCTTATTTGTTCTCTTTCTTTAGGGGACAGTCCCCATTCGGGGACAGTCCCCTTATAGAATTCGACTTCTCTGGAATAGTCTTTATAAAAATACTTATCAACCGGAACAATAACATCATGATATTCCCCAAATTTAAACATTATTGAAAATTTGTGAGTAGATCCAAGCTCGCCAAAAGGCGCCCACGCGTAATCAATATTCGATCCTCTGTACGCAAAACCCAGCCCGGCTGTAACATCCTTTAAACCGTCAAGTTCTCCGTCGGTATTATTACTCCCGACCTTTGGGCTCATATTAAATAAACTGTTAATATTCGAATTTAATTTAGTTCTTACTCCGATTCTTGGGCTTAATCTATATCCATTAGCGAATCTGCGCGAATACTCGGCTCCAAGATTTATCGCTAATTCATCGTCAATAGGCGCATTAATATCTGCAAGAAAAATTAGCCTGTCTTTTTTTATGTCCAGCATATACGCAATCCCCAGCTTAATATTAAACGGCAGTAATGTAGATTCTTGTATATATTTTAAGTTGTTTCCTATATTCTGCAATACCAATCCCGCGTTAATTTTATCTTTAACCAAAGGATATTGAATGCCTATATCCCCTGCATAAGCTGCAGCGCTCTCGTCTTCAATCTTACTCGAAATATATTTAACACTAAACCCGTACAATAATTTTTTTATTTTATTCGCATACGCGAGAGCTATTGCCATATCAGCCGGAGCGAATGATTCGTTTAAATACACGCCTGACTTATCGTATTTATCCATAGGAGACATACTTAAATAATAAACTGATCCTGCAAGCCTTGCCTTTCCCAGGGGTTGAGCATACGCGAGATACTGATAACTTATCTCTTCAAACCACATACAGTGCATAAATGCAAACTCTTTCTGATTTATATGATTAAGGCCTGCCGGATTCCAGTATATTGCATTTACATCATCGGTCAAACCGACCTGCGCATTGCCCATAGCAGCGGCGCGGCTTCCTGCTCCCATCTTCAAAAACTCGGCTCCGCGCGTGCCAATATCATTCCTTGTGAAATCAGCATGAAGAAGAGCGGTATTCAAAAATATTAAAAGTAATATTATCGCACTAAATCTTCTCATACAATCCCCCAAGAAAAATGCTCCGGCATTTTTCCCTTATTCCTTATCCTTATCTAATAATCGCGAGCCTCCCTTTTGCTTTATCGCTCGTGTCCTCGGTATTTGTTATAATATACACATAAACTCCGCTGGCTGCCGGATTACCTGCATCATTAACCGCAGGCCACTCATATTCGCCGTCTTCATTGTCTTCATACCCGATAAACACAGGTTCGCCCATAAGAGTATATATCCTGATTTTCGCGCTCTTGGTCAAGTTGCTGAACACTATGCCGCCTTCGCTTCTCCTGTCAAACTTTGTGCCTGAACCGGGTTTATATGGATTTGGATAAACTACAACATTACTTAAATCGTCTTTAAATGGTATTCCGCCTATCTGCGTAAAGACTGAAAAATGCGTTACATCAGCTGTTATCAAATTACTTAATTCATCAATACTGCTTGGCAAAGCAGTCCATCTCGATGATACTTCATCAAGAACATACATCTTTAATGAGGTTTCTCGTATAGGCGGAGCGCTGCCGTCTAAGAAGCCGTCATTATTTATATCATCATAAGGAATAACTATCTGTATTGTTTTTAAGAAATTTGTTTTTCTTATTCCTCTCATTGAATACATTGTATACTCAATTATTCTTCCTGTAAGATATATATTACTGTCTTGAGCTATATTATTATCAGCGTCTGTTATTTTTTTTGAATCAATCTCTATCGGGCTGTTAATCGGATCGCCTGTCGGCTTAATGTACGCAATTTCATCAACAGCGCCTTTTGGAATTAAAAGCTTTGTAGTGATTAACTTTCCATTTACTACAATCTGAATTATTAAAACATTATCCGCGTTTCGATCAATCGTTTGGAAGTTCAGGTCCGGGGTAACAACATTGACTGAGGCTGTTGATAAACTTATTACATCATCCCCATTATAGCCCCAGACTCTGAACGTATATGTGGTTTCAGGGAGAAGTTCTGAAACCACCAGGCTCTGCCCTGCAATATTTGTCTGACATGTTTCCCATGAAGCGCCCGCATCTTCTGTCCTATCAAGCTTATAATATGAACATCCATTTCCATTCCATGTTAAATTTACTGTGTGCAGAGTTTTAGCGCTAACAGCAAGCGCTGTCGGATTATTTGTTAATGTATACAATGAAACAGTCGCTGTCTTTGATCCGCCCTCTATGTTATGATATGCTTCAATACATCTTGTGTATTGCGTATTTGGGCTCAGCCCGGTCTCATTATACAACTCAGTATTTGCTGTAATAGTAGCTATAATAACATTAGCCCCATCCCTGAGATAAAATTTATCTTCATTATTTGAATTATCTTTCCACGTCCAGCGTATAGATGCGGGCGATAGCGCAGTTCCGGCAAAATCAGTGGGCATTATTGGCACCTTGTATGGATCCGTCACCTCTTGAACGGTGGTAGAGCTCGTTGTTAATATTGAATCGCCGTTATAGCCTCGTACGCTGAATTGATATGTTGTGCCCGGCTGAAGGCCTGTGACATTATATACCGTTGGAATTAGGTTATCTATAACCTGTGTCCATGAAACGCCATCCAATGACCTTTCCACCTTAAACTTTGTCCCTCCATTGCCTGTCCATGTAAGAGTTACATTTGTTATTCCTTTTGCGCTTACGCTAACGCCTGTCGGGCTGTTTGCCAATGTGTATCTTGTTCGGGTCGAGGACTGCGTTGCGCCTGCGTTATTGTATCCCTCCGCGTAACGTGTATATGCTGTGTTCGCGCTAAGGCCGGATTCATTAAATATAGTTACGTTCGCAGACACAGTCCCCAGTATCCCTCCTGTCGAAGTCTTTACCCTATAACCATCCTCATTGTTTGCATTGTCTGTCCATGACCACCGTATAGAACTTACAGACTGCGCGGTTCCGTCAAATCCTGTTGGAGCTGTAGGCGGAATCTTATTAGTATAATCTATCACAGTAGTACTGCTCACTGTGATTATATGGTCGCCATTATATCCGCGCACGCTAAATGTGTAAGTTGTGTCAGGGGTTAATGATGTTACTGTATATGTAGTCTGCGTCCTATTATCCGCTGCAAGATTATAATTTACGCCATTGGTTGAATATTCAACTTTGAACTGCGTTCCGCCGCTGCCGGTCCATGACAGATCGGCCGTATAGGCGGTTTTTCCTACAACCGTAAGCGCTGTCGGCGGATTGGTTAATGTATATTTTGTCACATTTGATGACTGTGAACTGCCTACGCCATTATACGCCTCAACATAGCGCGTATACGATGTATTGTTTGATAAACCTGTTTCAGTGTAATATGTTGTATCAGCGGCTAAGCTTGCTACAAGCCCGTTAGTAGATGTCTTTACTCTATATCCGTCTTCATTATTAGCAGTATCAACCCATGTCCACTTTATAATACTCGTAGATAATGCCTGTCCATTAAATCCCGTCGGAGCGCTCGCAGGCGCGACTATATTTATACGCCAAACGCTTGACCATACTGACTGGTATCCAACATCATCCACAGCCTTTACTCTCCAGTAATATGAATCATTGCCAAGATTGCGCTGCTGCTGAGACGCTGACGGACTTGCTGTATAGTATATAGCGCCAAACCCTATGTCTGTCGAAACTTCAATCACATAATTACTTATTCCTGAAATATCGCCTGTAACATCGCTCCAGTCAAATGTTACTGACGCATCGCTCTGCGAAGTATTATCAACTGGAGTTAAAAGCGACGGAGCAGACGGAGACGACGTGTCTATGGTAAATGATCTTGTTGTTGACCATGAGCCTTGAGCGCTTACGCCATTTACAGCCCTTACGCGCCAGTAATAAATATTTTCTACCAATGTATCGTATGCCTGAGAAGTAGTTGGATTTGAACTGAAATATATTGACGCAAAGTTAGATTGCGTTGACAACTCCAGCTCATAATAATCTATACCTGAATCATCCGTTACATCTCCCCAGTCGAAGTTTACGAGTGTTTGATTACTTTCCGCATTGTCTGCAGGCGTTAATAATGAAGGCGCAGACGGAGCGCTGGTGTCTATAGTAAAACTGCGGCTCGCAGTGTATGCGCTCGTATTATCCGCATTATCGCGCGTTAAGACTCTCCAATAATACGTTCCTTCTGAGAAGGTGTTATAAGCCTCGGATGATACAGGATTTGAACTAAAGGCAATACTGCTAAAATTACTTACAGCTGAAACCTGAAGCTCGTAATATTTTAATCCCGCTATTGAACTGTCCGAGTCATTCCAGTCAAAACTTATTAAGGCCTGGCTGGTTGTAAAACTATCAATTGGTAAACTTAATACCGGCAAAGCCGGATTTGATGTGTCAACTATTAAGGATAATATAGATGTCCATCCGCTGTAATTCCCTGCATTATCAAATGACCTTACGCGCCAATAATATGGGTTTTCGGCCAGCGTCTTTATTGACTGCGACGCTGTTGCCGCTGAGCTCGTGTAAAGAACATCAAATCCATTATATGTTGATACCTGTAATTCATAATAATCTAAGCCTGACAAACCATCTATCACATTTCCCCAGTCAAATGTAATGCTCGTCTGTTTCGTGACCGCGCCGTTAGACGGGCTTAGAGACGACGGGACATCAGGCGCTGTTGTGTCTAATATAAATGACCTTGCGCCTGACCAGTCACTAAAGTAGTTTCCATTATTCTTTGCGCGTACGCGCCAGTAGTATGTCTTGTTCTCTGCCATACTTGATATTACTGCCTGCGAAATCACAGGAGCTGAAGAATAATCAATAGTATTAAATGTTATATCATCAGTTACCTGCAATTCATAATTTGCTATGCCGTACAGGTCATCGCTTGTATCCTGCCAATCAAATGTAACAGTTGCATAATTTGTTGTAAATGCGTCAATCGGAGAGTTTAGAACAGGAACGCTCGGATTTTTGTCAGCCACATAAAATACAGGGCCGTCAGCCCAAGCGCTCTTAGCGCCTGCAGTATCCAGCGTTCTTACCTGCCAGTAATATGTAGCGCCTTCAATATTTGTTGTGAAATCTACTCCGGGTTGATATGCGCTCGTCACAAAACCATGCGGATAATTACCAAAAGTCTGAACCTGTCCAATACCAACCCCTGCTCCTTTTGAAGGAGAAATTATCCACGAACTTGGATTTGACGCGATCGTTTTTGTAGCAACCCTTACATCATAATATAAACCTTTATTATTTGTTGTTTCAGCGTCGCTTGCCCTATCCCATCTTAGCTCTGCGCGGATAGTGGTAGTGCTGTATAACGCGCTAAATCCTGTAGACGGAGCTGTTGGCGCTGTGTTGGCGCTGTTATAATCTGCCTGATGATTTTCATAAATCTTAACAACAGCGCCGTTCTCTTCCTGGCCTGTTACAAGAACGTCCAAATCTCCGTCATTATCAAAATCAGCCAGCGAGATGCCGGGCCTTTCTATTCCATTAAAATTTGAGCTTACTTTAGCAAATGTATCACTGCCGTTATTTTTGTATAAATTAAATGTAAAGAAATCCGCATCATTCCAGCCTGCTATAAACGCATCCAAATCTCCGTCATTATCATAATCGCCCCACGCTGCCGCAGATTTACCCACATCCGTAAGGCTTGCGCTTATATCGGTAAATGTATCACTGCCATCATTACGGTATATCTTTGATGAATAAGACGCAAAACTTCCTAAACTGCCTGTTACCAAAAGATCGAGGTCTCCGTCATTATCATAATCGCCCCAGATGGTTGAACCATAATCAACGCCTGTAAGTCCTGCCGTAATATCTGTAAATGTATTACTGCCGTCATTTCTTAAAATTTTTGTTGCTCTTGTTGTCCCATTAATACCGGATGTTACAATATCTAAGTCTCCGTCATTATCATAGTCGCCCCAGCTTAGAGAAGAATTACTCATGCCTGACCCAACTACGTTGTTTGTAAATGTCCCGTCACCGTCATTACTATACACTGCTAATAGGTCCACAAACCCATTATTACCGTTTACTGCAAAATCTAAATAACCGTCATTATTATAGTCTCCCCATGCAACCGCGCACTTTTCAAATCCGGTAATGCTCTCTCCTGAGTCAGCAAAGCTCCCGTTATTATTCTTATAAATTTTTGTGACAGGACTGCTTCCATTATTACCTGCTATTAATAAATCCAGGTCTCCGTCATTGTCATAGTCGCCCCAGCTCAATGAGCCCTTACTGTCATACGTTCCCGCGCCTGAAATAGATGATCCTATGTCTATAAAACTGCCGCCGCCGTTATTACGATAAATCTTTGTTATCGGCTGTGAAACTCCGTCATAACCACAGACCGCAACGTCCAGATCATTGTCATTGTCATAGTCGCCCCAGCTAACTGCGCCTTCGAATGCTTTTGAGGTAAATGTATTGGTATCTACCACGACTGAGAACTGTGTCGGCGTAGCCGTTGATTTGTTTGACCAATTGGATGCAAGTGTCCCAAAGCTGTCCTCTGCTTTTATCCAGAAATAATATGTAACGCCTAGCGTAAGGCCTGTAGCAATTGCTGTTTGTTTTGTATTATAAACCCAGTTTGTAGAAATATTCAGTGTATATTCTGCAGTGTCAGGATTTTTCGCCGGATCAGCTGTTCCTTTTATATGCCATACGCCGCCTGTAACATTATCTCCGCTGTACCAGTCTGCTCCCGGCGCTGTCCAAGTAAGCGCAATCTGCGAGGTTTCTTCAGACTTTAGGTCAGTTATGTCTCCCGGACGCACTGCTGTATCTGCGCCAAGTAGAATTGAAGCATTAAGAAGAAGAAAACATAAAATTAATGATAATTTTCGAATACCGGCGCCCATTTCCTTTCTCCTATTTTTTCATAAGCTTTTCTAACTCCTTGATACGCGCCTCTAAACTTTTAATCATTTTTTGTTGTCCTTCTATTTTTTTAACATTATCCTTAACAATTTCGTTTGTATATAGCACAATCATTTTATTATTTATTGCGTCAGGCCTGCCCTGATCATCATAAAAAACGAGCCTGTTTAATCCTGCAGCATCCATTTCTTCTGCAATATATCCTATCTCTTCTGCTTCAGGAGTATCTTTACGATTATATACTTTGGGATCTACTGTAAGAATCTTGTAAAAATCATCCTCCAACGGCCTTACATTGTCTTTATAACGCAGCGAAGAGCTATACCACGCAATTTCATGCGTACCATCTTTCCAAACGAGCGCAGGGCCATCGCCGCTGCTCATATTATTAACTCGAATATCGCCGCCTACAACATCAAGCTTTCTTATAGGCAATGTTGTGCCAATACCCACATTACCTACAGCGCTTGTAAATGTCATAATATCAGTAGCAAGAGCATAACTATAAACTGCAAATGAACCATTCGTGCGGTGCCTGATCTGCCAGTAATTATTAGCTCCAATGCCAAACATCAGGCTGGTTTGATAACTTGCGGAAGGAGCGCTTAAAACAAGGCCTGCATTTCCGTCGGCTCCACTTTCAACTTTAGCGAGAGCCTCTCCGCTTGCCTTGTATACATGCATTTGGCCTAATGGGTTTGTTGTGCCTATTCCTACATTGCCGTCTGATTTAACGAAAACTCCCTCACTGCCTCCATCCCCTGACAGCCAATTATTATTGAGAGATATATTTCCTCTAACATCTAATTTTGCTCCGGGTTCTGTTGTGCCTATGCCTACATTCCCATCGCTTGGCACTGTCAATGACCCGACCTGGAGTAAACCCTTTGGAATAGTTGTCCCTATTCCCACATAACCTGAAATATTTCTAATTGTCATACATACTAAGTTGGAATAAGAATTATCTACAAATTCTAAATTATCATTAACCTTATTTACTCTTATATCCCACCTCTGCTCTACGCCCCCTGCTCCGTCGCCGCCCTCCAACATCATTCCCAAGTGCCCA
>JBDRED010000001.1:0-2539 GCA_043820025.1 Elusimicrobiota bacterium | reverse complement strand
AACCGTAATTTTTGCGCTGTTGCCTGTAATTATATTTAAGGTATGCCCGCCTTCTGTTCCAATCACGCCTGTATTATCCGAATTATTGACCTGCATTTTATTTACTACAATCCCATTCGTTACTCTAATATACGGATTTGTTCCGCCGCTTATCCGTAATGCCGGCGCAGTTCCATTTTGTATTATATCTAACCTGGCCGCAGGTTCTATTGTTGATATTCCTATATTCCCGCCATCCTGCACAAAAATCCCATTGTTTGCATTATCAAGCAGCCATAATCCATTATCATCTTTCGCAGATATTGAACTTGTTATTACCTCAGAAAATGACGGAGAACTTGTTGTCAGAACATTCTGGTCCATGTCATACAATTCATTTGCTCCTTGTCCTGTGTCTAATACTGAAACAGTAACAGTGCTTGTAAACACTCCTGTTCCTGCGCTTACTCCGTAAGTTGTATTTAACCCGTTTGTTCCTGTTACATTTAAACCCGATATATTGTTTGTTGTTAATAAACTTTGCGCTGATACTGCTCCGCTAAACACTCCTGTTCCCGCGCTTACTCCGTAAGTTGTGTTTAATCCGTTCGCGCCTGTTACATTTAGGCCTAAAATATTTCCTGTTACCTCTAATTTTTGCAAAGGATTTGTTGTGCCTATTCCAACATTTGCTGTGTTATAATAAATTACATTGCCTGCGCCTTCTGTCCATTTACCAAGATCCTCAGCTCCGTCAATCACGCTTGCGTCAGGCAGTTTAATACCGCCGCTAATAGATTCAATTATTCCGTTTACTGTTAGTGTTGACGCGCCGACAGATGTGTTTATTCCCATCTTGCCCATATAAAAAGCATTCCCGTCTGAGGTTATACTAGACACTGTAACATCGCTTGAGTCATTAAAATATACTGCGCTTGACCCATCACTCGTTTCAAGCTTAACGGTTACATCTGCGGCGGCAAA
The DNA here is from genome assembly GCA_043820025.1 of Elusimicrobiota bacterium. Lineage (GTDB taxonomy): Bacteria > RUG730 > RUG730 > JBDRED01 > JBDRED01 > JBDRED01. The sequence continues at coordinate 1,576 of JBDRED010000001.1, read as the reverse complement.
AAGATTGGTTATTAATAAAACACAAAATAAGCTGAGAATAAGTCTTTTTTTCACAACATATCTCCCGCATATAATCTCTTTTTATTCATGGATTCTAGACTATTTAATTTTCTCCTCTAAGATAACTATTCTTTTCTTTAACTCTTGATTTTCTGTTATTAAATATTTTATCTCTTTGTTTTTTTCTTCTTTTAGCTCCATTATCTCTTTACTTTTCTCGTCAAGCCCCTTTGATAATTCTTGTATTGCGCCTATACCTACGGCGTATATCTCATCGTAATCTAATATTTTAAAATCATCCGCCTTCCTGCCATAAACAAATACTTTATCATCTCCTTCTAAATCTTCTTCTGTAAAATTCCCTACCACAAATGTAACATCATCTTTAATCTTTACTACTGCCTCTTCTTTTAATCCACTCTTTGTTATTATTCTTACCTCATCTCCTTCTTTAAAATCATGTTCCTTGTTTAATTTTACCGTTAATTCTTTTTTCTTCTTGTTATATTTTATCTCTTCCGATCCTGCGTATATATTCGGCACATAATCTACTGAAGTTGATACTGCCTGCGGAAATACTTCTTCTACTTCCTGCGCTATAAAACCTTTCTTAGGTTTATTCCCTTTACCTACCTCATCTATGTACTTATAATCTACAACCTTTAGCCTATTTATTAACTCCAAATCATTCTTTGATGTTCCTAAAAGATTTTTTATGCGTCTATCAGAATTCGTATAAAACCCTTCAGCAAATACTCCTGCAGCGCATCTGATTGATATATTAGTACTCCAGCTTTGCGGGGTTATATTATGTATACCATCTTGCATAAGATAATCACCATACCAAGCACTATAATTAGTATATCCAGCTACAGTCAGCGGAGATACTGGAATATTTGTGCCTATACCGACCCAGCCGCTGCTGTTTATAGCCAAATAAGGATTGCTTCCACTTTTTCCGAAATCCAAACCACCCGGATTTGAGTCTCCACTTGCTCGTGAAAATATGTACCAATCATTACCGCCTGAAGTTGCGTGAAGCCCTATATTAGCATTTGGACCTACAATATCTAATAAATGACTCGGATTATTTGTGCCTATACCTACACTGCCATCAGATTTAAGAATTAAATTTTTACTGCTTGATGCGCCTGCTTGTAATTGTAGATTAAAATCCGAACTAAATACAACATCATTACCGGATCCGCCTGTGCCAATATAGCCCTGCCGAGTAGTAGTTGTATAAAATGTCATATAGGATTGCGCAGTTGATCCTGATAATCTAATACTCTCTCCGATATGTGATATATCTAATTTTGCTCCCGGTTCTGTTGTGCCTATGCCTACATTCCCATCGCTTGGCACTGTCAAAGATCCAACCTGGAGTAAACCCCTTGGAATAGTTGTCCCTATTCCCACACAACCTGAAATATTACTAATTGTCATACATACTAAGTTGGAATAAGAATTATCTACAAATTCTAAATTATCATTAACCTTATTTACTCTTATATCCCACCTCTGCTCTACGCCCCCTGCTCCGTCGCCGCCCTCCAACATCATTCCCAAGTGCCCA